>CAXTVQ010000012.1:0-76262 GCA_964247705.1 uncultured Acetobacteraceae bacterium
CGAACCACGATAAGCAGAGTCAGAGTCTGCTGTCCTACCGTTAGACGATCCCCCATCAGGGTGCGGCGGCGCTGATACCACCCGGTGACGGACCACGCAATGTGTCGTCTGCACACACAAATCTCGGATACGTACGTAAAACGCTTTCCATTCGCGCGTCATGGGTTGACACTCGAATGACGATGCATCTTGCGCCTGCCTCCCTCCCGCGCCGGTTCACCAGCCCTGTTTTCGCGGCCGTGGATCTCGGGACCAACAATTGCCGGTTGTTGGTTGGCACACCCACGTCCCAAGGGTTCCGGGTGCTCGAAAGCTTCAGCCGGGTGGTGCGTTTGGGCGAGGGGTTGCGGCAGTCAGGTCAACTGAGCCCCGAGGCAATGGATCGGGCGCTCGACGCGCTGCAGGCCTGCGCCGACCGGCTGTCGCGGCGGGAAGTCAACGGATTGAGGTCGATCGCGACCGAGGCATGCCGCCGGGCAAGCAACACGGGGGAGTTCCTGGAACGGGTCACCAAGCAGACCGGGTTGCAACTGGACGTGATCTCGACCCGGGAGGAGGCCAAGCTGGCGCTCGAGGGTTGCGCGCCGCTGCTCGCCACGGAAGCGCGGCGGGCGCTGCTGTTCGACATCGGCGGTGGATCCACCGAGTTGGTCTGGGTGCGGCTGACGCCAGGCCAGCGCCCGGAGCTGATCGGCACGCTGTCCATGCCGGTCGGCGTTGTTGGATTGTCCGAACAATATGGCGCCCGGGTGTTCACCGAGGAGGGGTTCACGGCCATGGTGGCGGACGTGTCCGCCCGGCTGATCGCCTTTGAGCGGGTGCACCGGATCAGCGATGAGCTGCGGCACGGCGGTGTGCAAATGCTCGGCACCAGCGGCACGGTGACGACGCTGGCAGGCGAGTTCCTGGCTTTGGAGCGTTACCGGCGCATGCAGGTGGACGGGCAGGTGCTGTCGCGCTCGGCAGCCCAGGGAGCGGTGTGGGCGTTGCGTGCGATGGGGCGCGACCGGCTGGCGGCGCACCCTTGTGTCGGGCCGGAACGGGCAGATTTCGTGCTGCCGGGCTGTGCGATCTACAGCGCCATCCACACTCTATGGCCGATGCCCGCCGTGACCGTTGCCGACCGGGGGCTGCGCGAGGGCATGCTGCTCCGCCTCATCCGTCACGCCCGCCGCCACTCGTGACCGTCAAGAAGGGGCCGGGTGCGCCGCGCAGCCTGGACGTTTCGCTGCGCACGGCGAAGGGACGCACCACGGCGCAGCAGATGTGGCTGCGGCGACAGCTCAACGATCCGTACGTGCAGGCGGCCCAGGCGCAAGGCTGGCGGTCGCGCGCCGCGTTCAAGCTGATCGAGTTGGATGACCGGTATGGGCTGATCCAGAAAGGCGCCCGGGTCATCGATTTGGGCGCCGCGCCGGGAGGATGGAGCCAGGTGGCGGTCAAGCGCGGGGCCGGGTCGGTGGTGGGGGTGGACCTGCTTCCGGTGGACGCGGTGCCGGGTGCGCGCTTCCTGCTGGGGGATTTTCAGGAACCGGACATGCCGGACCGGTTGCGCGCCGAATTGGGCGGAGCCGCCAACCTGGTGCTGTCGGACATGGCGCCCAACACCACCGGGCACACTGCGACCGACCACATCCGCATCGTGGCCTTGGCCGAGTTGGCGCTCGATTTCGCCCTGGGCGTGCTCGCACCGGGCGGTGGATTCGTGGCCAAGGTGCTGCAAGGCGGATCCGAGCGGCAGTTGCTGGAGCCGATGAAGCGCGCGTTCAACAGCGTGCGTCACGCCAAGCCGCCGGCAAGCCGAAAGGATTCCAGCGAGATGTACGTGGTAGCCAAGGGGTTCCGCCTGTAACCCGGCGGGAGCGCAACGCGGCCATAACTTGCGCGGCACCGCGCCGCGCCCTATGTCGGATTGCCAAGGCGCGGAACCCCCGCGGGAGATTTGAGCCATGGCCCCCGACACCAACGAAGCATCGCGCCGAATCGACACGCCGATCCTCGAGGCGTTGACCTTCGATGACGTCCTGGTGGTTCCAGGCTACTCGGAGGTGCTGCCGGGGACGGTGAACACACGCACCCGCTTCACCCGCACGATCTCGCTCAACGTGCCCCTGGTATCCTCGGCGATGGATACGGTGACGGAAGGGCCGATGGCCATCGCGATGGCGCAACTCGGTGGCATCGGCGTCATCCATAAGAACCTGGAACCGGTGCTGCAGGCGCTTCAGGTGCGCCAGGTCAAGAAGTTCGAGTCGGGCATGGTGGTCAACCCGCTCACGATCAACCCGGATCAGACGCTGGCGGAGGCGCGGGCGCTTATGTCGGCGAACCGGATCAGCGGCGTGCCCGTCGTGGAACGGGAGAACGGGCGGTTAGTGGGCATCCTCACTAACCGGGACGTGCGGTTCGCGACCGATCCCTCCGTCCGCGTCTATGAACTGATGACGCGGGAGAACCTGATCACGGTGACCAACGGCGTGCCGCCCGAGGAAGCCAAGCGGCTGCTGCACAAGAACCGGCTGGAGAAACTCTTGGTGGTGGACGACGCCTATCGCTGCGTCGGGCTGATCACGGTCAAGGACATGGAGAAGGCACAGGCCCACCCGCTCGCCAACAAGGACGAATTCGGCCGGCTCCGCGTCGCAGCAGCGATCGGCGTGGGGGAGGACGGCGAGATCCGCGCCCGCGCGCTGATCGAGGCCGAGGTGGACGTGCTGGTGATCGACACGGCGCATGGGCACTCTGCGGGGGTGCTCTCGGCGGTCGGCAAGATCAAGCGTATGAGCAACGGGGTGCAAGTCGTTGCCGGCAATGTGGCGACGCCGGAGGGCGCGCTGGCGCTGATCAACGCCGGCGCGGACGCGGTGAAGATCGGCATCGGTCCTGGGAGTATTTGCACCACGCGGGTGGTGGCGGGCGTGGGTGTGCCCCAGTTCACCGCGGTGCTGGAAACAGCGGCGGCATGCCGGGAGCACGATACTCCGGCGATCGCGGATGGCGGCGTGCGGACCAGCGGCGACATCGTCAAGGCGATCGGAGCCGGAGCGGACGCTGTGATGGTCGGCAGCGTGCTGGCCGGGACGGACGAGGCGCCAGGGGAAGTGTTTCTATACCAGGGTCGTAGCTATAAATCCTACCGCGGGATGGGAAGCATCGGCGCAATGGCTCGCGGATCGGCGGACCGGTATTTCCAGCAGGAAATCAAGGATACGCTGAAGCTGGTTCCGGAAGGGATCGAGGGCCGGGTCGGCTACAAGGGCCCCGTCTCGGCGGTGGTGCATCAGCTCGTGGGCGGGCTGCGCGCCGGCATGGGATACACGGGCAGCAGCACGGTGGGCGAATTGCAGACCAACACGCGGTTCCGCCGCATCACCGGCGCCGGCTTGCGTGAGAGCCACGTGCACGACGTGGCCATCACGCGGGAGGCGCCGAACTACCGGCAAGAAGGGTGACGCCTGCTGCAAGGCTGGCCGGCGCCATCGAACTGCTGACCGAAGTAGACGCGTTTCCCCGCCGCCCGGCCGACGCCGTCGCCAACGAGTTCTTCCGCAACCGCCGCTTCATCGGTTCGGGTGACCGCCGGGCGATCTCCGACCGGGCATGGCGCGTGTTGCGCACCCGGCGGCGTCTGGCCTGGTGGCTGGAACGGGCCGGCACGGCGCCGACCCCGCGCATGCTGGCCGCGGCCTCGCTCCTCCTGGAGGGCTGGACGGTCGCCG
This sequence comes from uncultured Acetobacteraceae bacterium, assembly GCA_964247705.1. GTDB lineage: Bacteria > Pseudomonadota > Alphaproteobacteria > Acetobacterales > Acetobacteraceae > LMUY01. The sequence continues at coordinate 3,720 of CAXTVQ010000012.1, forward strand.
GCGTGCGACAAAGCTACTCCGGTGGGCAGTATGGCCCGGCGCCGATGTTGGCGCAGGAGGTTGCGGCAGCCGAGCAACTCGCCGGCCACACGCTCGAGCACCCGGCGATGACCGACGCAGTGCGGCTGGAAATTCCGGACTGGCTGTTGCCGCATCTGCAGGCGCGGTTCGGTGAGACGATGGTGCCCGAACTGGCCGCGATGGAAACGGCGGCGCCGCTCGACCTGCGGGTAAATACCTTGCGTGGCACCCGGGAGCAGGCCGTGGCCGCACTGGCGGAGGAAGGGATCGAAGCGGGGCCGACGCCGATCTCGCCCTGGGGGCTGCGCATCGCCGGGCGGCGGTTGGTGACGTCCGGCAAGGCGTTCCTGTCCGGGCTGGTGGAGATCCAGGATGAGGGCAGCCAACTCGTCGCGGCCCTGGTGGGCGCCGGGCCGCACATGCGGGTCGCCGATTGGTGTGCCGGGGCCGGAGGGAAGACGCTCGCGATCGCGATGGCGATGGGCAACCAGGGCCACATCGTCGCCTGCGACGTACACGACAAGCGGCTGGAAGGAGCGGTGCGCCGCCTTCGCCGGGCGGGGGTGCACAACGTGGAACGCCACCTGATCGTAGCCGGCGACAAATGGGCCAAGCGTCGCGCCGGCACGTTCGACCGGGTGCTGGTGGACGCACCTTGCACCGGCACCGGCACGTGGCGGCGAAATCCAGATGCCCGCGCCCGGCTGAGGGAACTCGACCTGCAAGAGTTGCTTCCCAAACAAGCCGCGATCCTGGACGATGCGTCGCGGCTGGTGAAGGCGGGCGGACGTTTGGTGTTCGCCACCTGCTCGCTGTTGTTGGAGGAGAACGAGGCGCAGGTGGACGCATTCCTTGCCCGCCATCCGGACTTCACGGTGGTGCCGTTGGCGACGGCCTGGCCCGGAAGCGACGCGCCTGGGCCGGGTCCGTATCTGTCGCTCACGCCCCGGCGTAATGGCACTGACGGGTTTTTCGGCGCCGTGCTGGAGCGGCGTGCGCCGTGATCGCGGTCCGCCGCGCCCGGCCCTCGGACGCGCCGTTGATCGGCGCGGTGCACGTGGCGGCCTGGCGGAGTGCCTACCCGGGGATCCTGCCCGAAGGTTTCCTGGCTGGCCTCTCGGTCACCCGGCAAGCAGCGTATTACGACCGCCAGATCCGTGCCGGTTCGGGCGTGTACGTGGCGGTGGCTTCGGGTCAGGACGTGCCGGGCGGGGCGGGGCCGCGTCTGGTCGGGTACACCACGGTCGGGCGGACTGGCTCGATATTGCCGGGCGGCGCGCGGGTGGATGGTGAGGTCGAGACGCTCTATGTGCTGGACGACTGGCGGGAGCGGGGCGTTGGCCGCCGGTTGATCCGCACGGGGGCGGCCCATCTGGCGGCGGCGGGCAGCCGGGCAGCGTTTCTCTGGGTGCTGCGGGACAATCCGAGCCGGTGGTTCTACCAGCGCCTCGGCGGGCGGCCGGTGGCGGAGTCGGCGACACGGGTAGCGGGCGTCGCAGTGCCGCAGGTCGCGTATGCGTGGGATCCGATCGAACTGTTGATCGCGGCGTCACCAGCAGCGTAGGGCCAGCAGTCCACCCCGGCGATCGGCTCCGAGACGGCGCTATTCGTTTAGTTCACTCGACCGCGCCGCCATGTTGAGCACGGCATCCAAGTTGCGGCCCATGATGGTGAGCACGCCGGGATCACTGGTGACCATTAGGGCAGCAGTTGCACCATCGATGAGCAGAAGTATCTGCTTGGCCACGATTGCCGGTTCGGCTAATCCGGCGCTACGGCATAGATCGCCCAGATAGGCCAGCACATGGCCATGATGTTCGGCGGCGATCTCGCGCAGCCACGTTTCGCTTTTGTCGTGTTCGGCAATCGCGTTCATGAAGGCGCAGCCGTAGAAGCGTCCGCCGCGGTACCAGCCCTCCATCGCGCTTGCCGTCGATTGGAGGCGGTGCATCGGGTCTGGGCCCGCAGCATCCACCCTGGCGAAGAAGCCGGCACGCCAGTCGGCGCCTTCGCGGGCTAGCACTTCACGCAGTAACGCGTCCTTCGAACCAAAACGGCCGTAGAGCGCCATCTTGGATGCGCCTGCTGCCGCCAGAATGCGATCGATCCCGGTTGCGTGGATACCTTGGCGGCAAAACAGATCCCGCGCGGCTTCGACGATGCGCTCATGGGCAGGCTGGGTTCGGTCGAGGTCTGCGGCGGTATTACTCACGCCAGCAACTTCGCAGTGTCGCCCTGTCGCTGCAAGCGCGTGAGTTGGCATGCTGTGTGCTTACCTCAACTCCAGTTTGAATAAGACAGACCGGTCTGTATGGTCGTGGCGTCCGGTGTATCTCCGGATCCACGAAAGCAAAGGAACGCTACCATGAGCGCCACCGCAACGAAGATTAACCCTGAGGGCCCGGGTGCCATGACCGGGTGCCTCGCCCCGATCGACAAGGGCGGGCTCGAAGAACTGATCGCCAAGGGCCGGGCCAATCCGCAGGCCGTCAAGACCCTTAAGTGCAAGACCATTGCCGAGGGACGCTTTCGCCATCTCAACATGATCCGCGACCTGCCGCCCTACATCGTGGACGAGCCGCCGGCGCTGCTAGGCGACGACACGGCGCCGAACCCGTCCGAGGCGTCATTGGCGGCGCTGGGCTCGTGCCTCGCAGTCGGGATCCACGCGAACGCGGTCGCGCGTGGCATCACGGTGAAGTCGCTGGAGCTGGAACTCGAGGCCGACATCAACATCACTGCCGTTTGGGGCACGGGCGACACCAGCCCAAAGCCTGTCGGGTTCGATGCGGTGCGCGTGAAGGTGCACCTCGATGCGGACGCGCCGAAGGAAGAGCTGGACGCATTGGTCGCCCATGCCCGCATTTGGTCGCCGGTCGCTAACACTTTCAGCAAGCCTGTGCCGGTAAACTGCGAAACGGTCTGATCCACCACCACCAGGGAGTGCCGGCTATGGACCATTCCTACCCGCCCGCCGCGCTCGGGACGGAGCTTCCGGGGCTATTGGATGCCGAACTGGCGCCCCTGGTGGACGAGATTGATGCCGGGTTCTACCCGGCCGAGACGATGCGCCGCATGGGCGAGGCGGGGGTGTTCAGCCGCCACCTCGCCCTGTCCGGCGACCGCGACCTCGGGGCCGCCATGGCCGCAATGGCGGAGGTGGGCGCGCGCTGCATGTCCACCGCATTCTGCACGTGGTGCCAGGATGCGTGCGGATGGTATCTGGAGAACACCGAAAACGGGGCATTGCGCGAGCGGCTGCAGCCCGGCATCGCCAGTGGGGCGTTGTTGGGTGGAACCGGGTTGTCCAACCCGATCAAAGCATTGTCGGGGATTGAGAATTTCGCGCTGAAGGCCACTCGGGCGGATGGCGGCTATGTCGTGACCGGCGTGTTGCCCTGGGTCAGCAACCTGGGCGACGGCCACTGGTTCGGCACCGTGTTCCAGGACGCGGCGGACCCCGCGCATCGCATGATGGCGATGGTCCAATGCGGCCAGCCCGGCGTGGAAATCAAGCAGAGCGTGCATTTCTCCACGCTCGAGGGTACCGGCACGTACGTCGTGCGATTCCGACGCGCCTTCATTGCCGACGACATGATGCTGGCGGATCCGTTGGGCGACATGATCGGGCGTATCCGGCCTGGTTTCATTCTGCTGCAGACAGGGATGGGCCTGGGTGTGATCCGCGCCAGCATCGACGCCATGGTGCAGGCCGATGGCAGCCAGGAGCGTACCAACCGCTTCCTGCCGCGTCGCCCGCCGTATTTCGAGGATGCGCTAGCCGATTTGCGCGCCACCATCATGCGCCTGGCCGCAACCCCGAGGGAGACGGCGCCCGGCTACATGCGCGATCTGCTGCAGGCGCGGCTGCGCACGGGCGAACTGACGCTGCAGGCGACCGAGGCGGCGATGCTGCATACGGGTGCGAAGGCCTTCATTACTGGATCACCCGTGCAGCGCCGGCTGCGCGAGGGATACTTCGTCGCGATGATAACGCCGTCCGGCCGCCACCTCGCCTCCGAACTGAGCCGGATGACGGACGCCGACTAACCAGACCCTACCGTGAAGGAGTGAGAGAGATGTTCGACAAGATCCTGATATCGCCTGCCGAGCTGTCTGGCCTGATGGATGCGGGCAACCTCGTGATCATCGACACCCGTTCGCCGGACAACTACGCCGCCGGGCACATCGCCGGCGCGGTGAACATGTTTGAAATCTTCACCTATCTCGCGATGTCCACCAAGGAGGGCATGGCGGAGTTGAAGGGGAAGTTCACCGACGCATTCGGCAAGGCCGGCATCGGCGGCGATGAGACGGTGGTGTTCTACGAGGGTTCGATGAACTCGGGCTTCGGCATGTCCTGCCGCGGCTACTACCTGCTGGCGTTCCTCGGATACAAGAAAATCCACGTGCTGCATGGCGGCCTGGCGGCGTGGACGGCAGCCGGCATGCCGGTGACGACCGAGGTGCCGCACCCGGTGGCCAAGACATTCCCAATGTCCAGCGAGGGCGAGCACATGATGCTCGACAAGGAAGATATGCTGGCTGCGGTCGGTGACGACGGGATCATCAAGCTCGACGTGCGGGACGTGGACGAGTGGATCGGAACGTCGTCCTCGCCGTATGGACCCGATTTCGCGCCACGTAAGGGGCGGATCCCTGGAGCGAAGTGGCTGGAGTGGTACCGGCTGATGAAGCCGACGGCGTCTGGCCCGATGTTCAAGGCGCGCGAGGAGTTGCTGGCCGAATTGCACACGGTTGGCGTCACGCCGGAGACACCGGTTTACCTCTACTGCTTCAAGGGAGCACGGGCGTCCAACTCGTTGATCGCGTTGCGGGAAGCGGGTGTGCAGGATGTGCGGATGTATTTCGGGTCGTGGAACGAGTGGAGCCGGGATCCGGAACTGCCGATCGAAACCGGGATGCCATACGCATCGGCATAAATCGGTATGGTTCCCGCTCCCCTTAGGGAGCGGGTCGCGGGATCAGGGCCAGGGGACGCCGAAAGCGACTGGCCCGCCCGTTGGAACCAGGTCCGGCTTTGCCGTAAGTGCGTGACCATCGAAGCCGAACACGTTGATCTTGCGGTCCCGATCCGCTTGCACCAGGAGCGTCTTGTCGTCGCGGGACCAGGCGATCCCCTCGGTCCAGCGGCCGATCGGCGCCGTAGCGACGAGCGTGAGAGAGCGGCCTGTCACGGCGAAGATCTGAACCAAGCCGTGTTCGTGGTAGAACGGCGCCGATGGCGTCAGCGGCGTGCCGTATTCCGCGCCCACAGCGAGGAACCTGCCATCGGGCGAGAACTTCACCGGCTCCGGCCCGCTTGCCACCGACACGCTGAACACCGAGCGCGGCGGCACCTGCGTCATGTCCACCAGCGAGACCGTGTCCGCATCGCCGTCGCCACGGCCCATGTTCGAGACTGCGGCCGTGCTCAGGTCGGGCGTCATATCCACCGTGTAGGGCGCCATGCCGGTGGTGATCGGGCGCTTGTCCACGGTGACGGACGTGCCGTCGATGTGGAGCACGCTGACCTGGTTGTCGAACTGGCGGCTGACGATGGCTGTCTTGCCGTCGGGCGCGAATGCGACGCCGCTGGCCCCCGACTGCTTCCCGAGATCGATCTTGCCTAACGACGCCAACTGCTTGTCGTGCACGCTGAATACGGAGACGGAGCCTTCGGTCCGGTTGCACACCAGGGCCAGCGTGCCGTCCGGCGAGAGGCGGATCGTGGTGGCGCCGGCGCCGGCGTGCAGCGTCTGTGTCACATGCGGCGGGCTGGTGGTCAGGTCCAGCACGGAGACGCGGTCGTCGGAAGCAATGCCGAACTTGGCCGTGGGATCGGCCTTGGTGGCGGCGGTCAGGATCGCCCAACTCGAGTCCGGCGCCATCCACACCGCGAAAGGCGGGCCGACGACGGAGCCCGGAACTTCGAAGGTGCCCACGATACGGGGCGGATCCTGTCCGATGTCGATCAGATCGACCGTGTCAGGGCGGAGCGGGTCGGCAGCAACCTGGTTGGCCTGGTCGTCGAGCACCGTGTGGTTGTCGTTCATCGACAGAATGATGTCCGCCGCCCAGGCTGGGCCGGCAACCAGCAGCACGGCGAGGGTGGAGGCAGTCAGGCAAGCGAGTCGCGGCATCGTTCGTCCCCCCGGGCTTGGTTCATCCCGCCCCATTACGGGAAGATTAGCCACCGGATCGCCCCGGGTCAGCCACGAATGCGCAGGAACGCCTCGAAAGGTCGGTCGCAAAGGTCGAGCAGCGTTTGGGGCACCGTGAACCCGGCGGGGTCGTCGGCGATCAGGTCCGTCGTTTGCGAGCGGTGGCAGGCGATGGCGCGGCGCTTGACTGCCAACTCGGCCGTGATGTCGAGCCGCACGCCTCGGACCTTCATCCAAGGCAAGGGACGGTTCGGCGGCAAGGTCCAACCCCAAACCGCATAGGAGAGCAGGCGCGCGCCGGTGAGGCGGCAGCCTCGGACGGCGATCCGGTGGGCGGCGAGATGGTCGCAATGCGGATCGTGCTGCCAACTGGCAAACACGCTGGCGATACCGCGCGCCCGCAGCAGCGCGGCCAGACGGTCGCCGGCGTCCCGCAACGCCTTGCCCCAGCGCGGCGCGGCTGCATCCGGATAGTTCAGGAAAATCAACCGCTCCGGGGGCAAACCGAGCACCGCCACCGCCGCCGCCGCCTCGTGCTCCCGCACGGCACGCAAGCGGTCGGCTGGATAGCTCCGGGATGCTGGGTGCGACTTGGTGCCGTCGGTCAGGATCGCGACATGCACGTCCAGGCCAGCGGCGCAGGCCTGGATAATCAAGCCGCCAGCCCCGAGGCTCTCGTCATCGGCATGGGGGGCGAGCACCAGGATCGGCTGCCGCTCGGTAAGTGTTGCAATATCGGTGAACGGCATGGTCGCCATCTGGGCCAGGATCCTACCCGCCCTCACCGGCGCACCCGGTGCCGCGCGGCCAGCCAGAGAAGTGGAAGCTGGTTCTGCACCAGCCGCCGGCCCATGCGGCGGGGTTGCAGCACCAAACGGTGCAGCCACTCCAAGCCGGCGCGTTGCATCGCCAGTGGAGCACGCGCTTGCAGCCCCGTGGCGAACAGGAGGGACGCGCCGATGCACAGGCCGGTGCCGGTGGCGCCGCCGTGCTGCACGATGCGAAGGCCGAGCAGTTCGGATTGCGGCGCCCCGCAGGCGAGGAACACGTAGCGCGCCGGGTTGGCGAGCACGAACTCGATGCAGCGCGCCACCTCCGCCGGGTCGTCGATGAAGCCGTACGGCGGATCGTGCCGGGCGAGGCGGCGCCAGCCGTGGCGCTTGCGCAGCCGGCACTCCATCGCGCTGGTACCGCCGATGACGCTGATTGTGTCCTCGGGGGTCACGCCGCGCTGAACCATGGCCTGAGTGAGGTCGCTGCCCAACGCCAAAGGTAGCCGGACGCCGAGCGCCAGGGACGCAATCCGCGCCACCACCCGGCTATCGCATAAACGTAGCCACGCCCCGTCGATGCCGGCGCGAAACCGCTCCTCGCCCCGCTCGTAGTTCACGACGTGCACCGCGTTCGGCGTACAGACATAGGCGAACGGCGCGCCCACCGGGCGTGCGACGATGGCGGCCAGCGCGCCCGCCGTATCCAGGTCAGAGAAGCTCGTGCCGAAAGCCAGGATTTCAGCCATCGCGCATCAGGCCCCGAACAGGTTGTGTCATGTCTGCTCGAGCCAGCGCATGCAGCCGGCCAGGCCGTCGCCGATCCGTATCTGCGGCTGCCAGTGGAGAGCGGCTCTGGCGGCGTCGATCGGATAGGTGGCTTTCAGGGCGAAGAGTTCCAGTTCGCTAGCGGCCGGCGCACCCTGCAGCCAAGACGTGGCGAGACCAGCGGAGAACTTTGGACGTAACCGGCGTGCTGCCTTGAGCGGCAGAGAGGCAAGAACGCGGAGGCGCAACTCCGTTGAGCTGATCGGCCGCAATCTTGGCGCCGCCAGGGCTTCGGCCATGCAGTTGAACCAGCCGTTCCAGGTCATCGGCTCGGTCCCGCTGAGATTGAACACGGCGCCGGCGACATCGGGACGCTCCAACGCCTGTTCGGCCGCCGTAACCACGTCCGAAACGTGGACAAGATTGCACGTTCCCTCACCCGCTTCGCCGAACGTTCCCCATTGTCCGGAGCGGATGCGGCTTGCAAGGTCTGCGATCCAAAGTTTGCTGCCGGGCCCGTAAACGATGGCGGGGCGCAGACGCACCACCTCGAGCCCTTGTTGTTGCAGGCAGGCCTGCTCCGCTGCTGCTTTCCAGGCTGCGTAGCCCTTGCCGCCGGCCGGGAGCATGGGCGTCTCCTCCACGACGGCGCCGCTTGCCGTGCCGTAGACCGCGACCGAACTCATATGGACGAAGCGGCGAACACCCGCCTCCCTGCAGGCGGCGAGCAAGGCGCGTGTACCGTCTACGGTCACCGCCCGGTTTCCCACTGCGCAGTGCACGACGGATTTAATGCCGGTCAAGGCACTGCGGAGAGTGGACACGTCCCGCAAATCGAGCCGGCGCGAGCCGATGCTCCCGTCCCGTGTTGCGGGAATGGCGTCGTGGCGTGTGTTGCTTCGGAGATGGCGCAGCATGTGTCCGCCGATGAAGCCGCTCGCTCCAGTGACTAATACGGGGCTGAGAGAGCCGATCGTTTGCATGCTGGCTCAGTCTATCACCGAAAGTTGACGGGGAGGTAAATGCCTTACGTTTGGGAAATCCCAAACATGCGCCAGTTCGTTGCCCAATGGTTGAACGGAGATCGTGCATGTCACTCGGGAACGGCATTTTGCGGACGGCGCAGCAAGCAGAAGCGCGCCCATGAGGATCGACTTGTCTGGGCGAACTGCGGTCGTGACCGGGTCCACCGCCGGCATTGGGCTCGGCATTGCCAAGGGATTGGCGGAGGCCGGTGCCGCTGTGACGGTGAACGGGCGTACTGCGGACCGGGTAGGGCGCGCTGTCGCCGCGGTGCAGGAGCACGCGCCGGGTTGTCAGGTGAGCGGAGTCGCGGCCGACCTCTCTACTGCGGACGGCGTGGGCGCCCTGGTGCGGCAGGTGCCCAGCGCCGACATCCTGGTCAACAATCTTGGGATCTTCAAACTCCAGCCGTTTCTCGAGATCCCCGATACGGAGTGGCAGCGCTTCTTCGACGCCAATGTCATGAGTGGAGTGCGCATGTCGCGCGCTTATGCGCCCGGGATGGTGGCGAAGGGCTGGGGGCGGATCGTGTTCATCTCGAGCGAGTCGGGGCTGAACATTCCGAAGGACATGGTGCATTACGGCATGACCAAGACGGCGCAGCTCGCAATCTCGCGCGGGTTGGCGGAATCGCTGGCCAACACGGGGGTAACGGTCAACGCCGTGCTGCCCGGGCCTACCGCGTCCGAGGGCGTGGCCGCGATGCTCGGCGCCGAGGACGTCGACGCCGCCGGGCGCAAATTCGTGGCTGAGCACCGCCCGACCTCGTTGATCGGCCGGCTGGCGACGGTCGAGGAGGTGGCGAACATGGTCGTCTACGCCTGCTCGCCGCAAGCGTCCGCAACGTCGGGCGCCGACTTGCGGGTGGATGGCGGTGTCGTGCGGTCGATCGGATGAGGCGCTAACGGAACCCGGTGATCTCGGCGAGCGTCACCGGGCGAAACTGCCGCACATCCACGCCGACATCGGCCTGACGCGGTAGCGGCTTGAGCCGGCCATGGCTGTGGCCGTGCAGGTTCCAGGCGCTACGGCCCATGTCCCGCCACGTTCGGAACGCATAATGGCAGAGCACGAGTAGGGTGCCGTCCAGCACGATCTCCGCATAGGGCTGCACGCTGGCCCAACCGGGCAGGGCGGCGACGGCGGCCAGATCGTTGTTGCCCGTAACCAAGTGCTTGCGGCCGGGTAGGGCGGCCAGCAAGCCGGCTGCGTCCACCCGGCGGCCGACTGCGAATCCCCCAGGTGCCAAACGTCGTCCTCGGCGCCCACCACCGCCTGCCATCCTTCCAGCATGGCGGCATCCATCGCCGGCACTGAGGCAAACGGGCGGTGATACAGGCCGAGCGCGCCGCCGTGGCCGAAATGCGTGTCGGCAGTGAAGAACACGGTCATACTTTAGTGCTACCTCTTTGTGCTGATTGTGTGGACGGGCGATCCGTTCCAGGCTTCAAAGTGACGAACACTCACCGAGGAGCAAGGCCATCTGCAAGGATCCCCGCCTGACCGCTCCGTCGGCCGCGCGCAACCGCGAGCCGATCATGCGCGAACTGCAGCGGTGCCTGCCACAACAGGGGCTGGTGCTCGAGGTGGCGAGTGGGACGGGGGAGCATGTGAGCTTCTTCGCTGCATCGATGCCAGGGTTGGACTGGCAGCCGACTGACCCCGATGCCGGACGCCGGGCCAGCATCGATGCTTGGACGAAGGAGCTGGCCAATGTGCGGCGGGCGGTGCCGCTGGATGCGTCGTCGTCGTCGTGGCCGATGACCAAGGCTGACGCCGTGCTTTGCATCAACATGCTCCACATTGCCCCGCCGGCAGCAACCAACGGTTTGCTCGCCGGGTCGGGGCGTGTGCTCGGACCGGACGGGGTCCTGGTGATCTACGGCCCGTTCCGGCGCGTGGGGGAGGCAATGGGTCCGGGCAATGCGACGTTCGACACGGATCTGCGCGCACGCAATCCGGAGTGGGGGCTGCGCTTGCTGGAGGAGGTCGCGGCGAGTGCGTCGGAGTGCGGATTTTCGGCTCCGGAGGTCGTGGCGATGCCGGCCAACAATCTGACGCTGATCTTTCGGCGGAGTTGAGGGGCTCAGGCCTCCCGGTAGTTCAACAGCAACAAGCCGCAGAACACGAAGCAAACCGGCCAAACCCAGCCGGCGACCCGGGCGATCCGGCCATCGGCCCGCAGTTCCAGCCACCGGGCCCACCCCGCCGCGATGCCAGCCAGCGCCAAGGGCGTGTGCGTCAGCTCGATCAACAACTGATCCTTCACGTTGGCGATCGCGTGGGTGTGGGTGAGCAACAGCGCGCCACCGGCTGCACACAGCAGGGGAAACACCAGCGTGGCCGCCTTCGAACGTAGCCGGCCGGTGCGCACGGCCCATTCGAACACGGCGAAGATGACGATCAACAGCACGAACATGCGGTGCTGCAAAACCTCCACGTCCCGCAGCGACTCGATCACGCCGACATAGCCCATCGGCCAAACCTCCGGGTCCGACCGGATCAGCAGGAAGGCGGCCAGCCCCAGCAACGTCAGCGGCCAGTGCCGCGCCCAGCGCACGCCGGCCTGGTTCAGGAACGCCAGGCCACCCATCAGCAGCACGAACAACCCGGCCCAGTGGTGGTTGTACTCGCTCCACGCAATGTCCGCAGCGTTGCGCGGCGACAACTCGCCGGAGCCAGGGATGGATGCGGGAGGCGCCTGCTTGGCCTGCTGCGCTGCCTGGGCGTCCAGCGTGTTCTGTAGCGAGAGCAGCGCGAGGCTGTTCAGATCGGGCGACGTCATGCGCGGCCAGGCCGGGGTGTTGCGCTGCGCGATCTCGGCCCAAGATGCGCGATCCTGGGTAAGATCGATGCCTGGGGGCACGGACGTCAGCGAGGCGGCGGCGAAGAAGATCGAGATGCCGATCCCCACCTCCACCTCGGCGAAGCGCTTCATCCGCAGCACGGAGGTGCCGGGATTGCTCCGCAGCCGCTCGGTGGTGAGGAAGTTGCCGAGGCCGAGCAGCAGCAAGGCGCCGAACATCGCGATCTTGGCGCCGACCATGACACCATAGGCAGTGCCGTACGCGGCACTCCAAGAGCCGATGTAGAACACGCTCATCACGCTGCCTGACAGCAGGATGCAGCCTACTCCAACCATGGACATGCGCGAGAACCGTGCCCCGACGCGGCGCCATGATGCGCCGTCATTCACCCGGGCAAGGGCCATGAGGAAGGCGGGTATGCCGCCGACCCAGATCGCGGCGCCCAGTTGGTGCAGCGCCTCCACCGCCAGCAACGGCAGGCTGTATTCCATCCGCGCGGCGGCGTGGGTGGACAGCGTCGCTGCGGCGAGTTCGACGGCGCCGAGGGCCAGGAGCAAAGCCGCCGGGGTACGACGCCAGAACAGCAGGCAAAGCGCCAACAGCAGCGCGGCGGCACATTTCACCAGCCCCGCCTGCGCGAAAGCCGCGCCCAGCACGTTCAGCAGCGAGAGGTCCACCGTGTCGATCAGCACGGAGGCCTGCAGCCCGAGCGTCAGCCCTTCGCATACCACCAGGGCCACGGCCGCCCAGCCCGCGACGATGCGGGTGACCCGTGCGATGCCCTCGCCACCGGGCAGCTCGAGCGCGAACGGGCGCGCCAGCAACACCAGGAACAGGACGCCGCCGAGCGCCATGGATTGGCTGAGGATCACCAGCCCGTGGAGGATGATCTCCAGGTAGCCGAACAGGTCGACGAGAAGCGACATTTACTGGTCCGATACCAACGGGCACTTCAGCCCGTTGGCTGATCCGGCCCAGCAAAACACCATAGTGCTCCGACGTAAGCGGAGCACCTGTCCGAGCCGGAGCACTACGGCGCAGTCACGGTGAAGGGCACGTCACCACGGGTGATATGGCCATCCACGGCGAGCACCTGCCAGTGAACGGTGTAGTCACCGGGCGCCAGCGTCGTTGTCGTGGTCATGATGTCGGGCGGTCCGGAATCGTCGATCGGCAGCTTGGTCTGCGTCTTGTCGGCGGTGACGAGGGTGAGGCGAGACCGATCCCGGTCGATGCGGGAATTGAATTTCAGCGTCACCGCCTCCTGCCCTGCAGGCACGCTGCCCCCGACTGCGGGCGTGCTATCGATCAGGATCGCATGAGCCTCTGCCGATATGGTCCAAAGGCAAAATAGGAAGGAAAGTACCGCTGCCTGTTTCATGGCGTGCGGCGTCTAGCGCCAGGCTGCGAAGCTGTCCATGGTCCTATGATGGTTGACACACAATCAAGCTCCCCGATCGCTCGAACCTGCGCCAGTCGGGCAGATTTCACCACCTTTCGGCCGGTCACCACGCGGTGGGCCGACAATGACGTATTCGGCCACGTGAACAACGCGACCTACTACGCGTATTTCGACACGGCGGTGACCGGATGGCTGGCCGAACGCCGCCTGATCGGGTTGCAGGACGGCCCGATGTGGATGGTGGCCGAGACGATGTGCCGCTTCCTGGGCGAGGTGGCGTTTCCGGACCTGGTGACGGTCGGCATGCGGCTCGGGCGTCTGGGGTCGAGTTCGGTGCGCTACGAACTGGCGGTGTTCCGCGGCGACGCCGACACGGCGGCAGCGCAAGGCCACCTCGTCCACGTGCATGTGGACCGCGTGACCCGGCGCCCGCAGCCGGTGCCCGAACCGGTCCGAGCCATGCTGCTGGAGCTTTCGGCGTAGCGGGGTAAGCTCACGCGCTCACTCAGCGGGATCATAACGATGGACATGGGATTGCACGGCCGCACGGCCCTGGTTTGCGCCGCCAGCAAGGGGCTTGGCCGGGCCTGTGCCATGGCGCTGGCGCGGGAAGGGGTAAGCGTCACCATCACCGCCCGCGCTGCCGAGACGCTGGAGCAGACCGCGGCCGAGATCCGCGGGGCAACGGGCGCCACCGTCACCGCCGTGCCAGGGGACATCACGACCGAGGCCGGCCGGGCGGCGGCGCTGGCGGCGTGCCCGCAGCCGGACATCCTGGTCAACAATGCCGGCGGCCCGCCCCCGGGCGACTTCCGCGACTGGGAGCGGGCGGACTGGATCCGCGCGCTGGACGCCAATATGCTGACGCCGATCGCGCTGATCAAAGCGGTGGTGGACGGCATGACCCATCGCCGGTTCGGCCGCATCGTCAACATCACCTCGGCGTCGGTGAAGTCCCCGATCCCAACGCTCGGCATGAGCAACGGCGCGCGGGCGGGGTTGACCGGGTTCGTTGGCGGGCTGGCGCGGCAGGTGGCGCGGCATAACGTCACGATCAACAACCTGCTGCCGGGTCCGTTCCTGACCGACCGGCTGCGCGCCAACAGCGCAGCGGCCGCTGCCAAGGCCGGACGCAGCGTGGAGGAGGAGATCGCCGCCCGCATGACCGCAACGCCGGCGCAGCGTGCGGGGGACCCGGCGGAGTTCGGCGACGCGTGCGTTTTCTTGTGCGCAGCCGGCTCCGGGTTCATCGTCGGCCAGAACCTGCTGCTGGACGGCGGCGCCTTCAACGCCACGATGGGGTAATCGGGATGGACCTGTCCTTCGCCTCCGCCAGCTTCCTCGCTGCCGCGGTGCGCAACCGCCAAGTCGGCTGCCTCGAACTGCTGAACCATTTCATCGGGCGTGTCGAACGGTTCGATGGCGCGCTGAATGCCGTCGTGGTGCGCGATTTCGAGCGGGCGCGGGCGCGGGCGGCCGCACTCGATAGCGGGCCGCTCACGGGGCCGCTGCACGGTGTGCCGATGACGGTGAAGGAAAGCTTCAACGTTGCCGGGCTGCCGACGAGTTGGGGCATCCCCGAGTATCACGGCAAGATCGCGGAGCGGAACGCGCTGGCGGTGGACCGGCTGCTGGCCGCAGGCGCCGTGATCTTCGGCAAGACCAACGTGCCGATCCGGCTCGGCGAGTGGCAGAGCTTCAACGCCAATTACGGCCGCACCAACAACCCGTGGGATCTGGAGACGACGCCGGGCGGCTCCTCCGGCGGCTCGGCGGCGGCGGTCGCGGCGGGGCTGACGGGGCTCGAGGCGGGCAGCGACATCGGCGGCTCGGTGCGCCAGCCGGCCCATGCGTGCGGCGTGTTCGGCCACAAGCCGACGCACGCGTTGCTGCCGCTGTATGGGCATGCGCTGGCGGAGAATGCGGCGGGGACGGACATCTCGGTCATCGGTCCGCTGGCCCGCTCGGCCGAGGACCTGGCGCTGGCGCTGGACGTGTTGGCGGGCCCGGATGAGGCGGAGACGGCGATGCGGTTCCAGTTGCCGCCGCCGCGCGTGCCGGGGCTGAAGGGGCTGCGCGTTGCCGTTTGGGCGGAGCAGCCAGGCCAGATCACCGACCCGGCGATCACCGCCTCCCTGCTGGAATTGGCGACGGCGCTGGAGCGGGAAGGGGCCGTGGTGGACCGGTTCGCCCGGCCCGGCTTCGACGTGGAGGACGCGTATTGGCTCTACCTCAAGCTGCTGTTCGCGGCGTTGAGCGGGCGGGCCACCGAAGAGGACCGCGAGCGCACCCGCGCCCGCCTGCGCGCTCTGCCGCCGGGTGACCGTAGCGCCAATGCGGTGATGATGAGCGCGGTGGACATGACCCATGCCGAGTGGTTGGGCCTGAACGAGCGGCGCCACCGGGTGCGCCGGGCGTGGGGGGCATTCTTCCAGGATTGGGACGTGCTGCTGTGCCCGGTGCTGGGTGCGCCGACGTGGAAGCACATGACGGAGGGTGATGTGTCCGCCCGGCGCCTGGTCGTGGGCGGGCAGGACGTTTCGTACAATGACCTGCTGTTCTGGGCGGGCATCACGTGCGGGTTCCACTTGCCGGCAAGTGTCGCGCCGCTCGCGCTGACGGCGGGCGGGCTGCCGTATGGCGTACAGATCGTTGGGCCGTTGTACGGGGACCGTATGACGATTGCGGTTGCGGGGTGGCTGGAGCGAGCCTGGCGGGGGTTTGTGCCGCCGCCGGGTTACTGACGCCTCTGCCCTTCTCGGGGGAGGGACGGGTGCCACGGCGGATACCCTGAGCGCGTGCACTCCTCCCCCCGATCCCCTCCCTCAAGGGGAGGGGGAAAAGGTCTGCCCTACAGCGCGTTGATGCCGGCAATCGCCAGCACGACGAACAGCAGGAAAATCGCGATGGCGATGAAGAAGAAGATCTTGGCAATCCCCGCCGTGGCCGCAGACAGGCCGCTGAAACCGAAGAAGCCGGCGATGACCGAGATCACGGCGAAAATCAAAGCGTAGCGAAGCATGGCGGTGGCTCCTGTGCGCGGCGTCCATCGCCGTTGCCGGGTCAACGCGGGCCAAACGTGATCGTTGCCGGTCCATCATCTTAGCTGCGGTTGCTTGTTGGCCAAGCTCTGGAACCCTAGACTCCGCATCGGTGTCCGAGGGTTCGAGCGATGCGCGCGTGGCGGTTCCTGGCCTGTGTTCCCTTGGCCCTCCTGCTGGGCGCATCTCCGGCCTCGGCGCAGAAATCGGCGAACACGTTGCGGATCGCGTGGCGCGACGCTGTGCCGAACGTGGACCCGTACTACAACCAGCTCCGCACCGGGCTCGTGCTGGCCCACCAGGCGTGGGACACACTGATCTACCGCGATCCGGACACGTTCCAGATCAAGCCGCTGCTCGCCACGTCCTGGACGCAGACCGATGACACCACCTGGGTGTTCGAGCTGCGACCGGGCGTGAAGTTCCACGACGGCAGCCCGTTCACCGCCGATGACGTTGTCTACACAATCAACGCCGCACTGACGGACAAGCAGGTCGCGGTGCCGTCCAACTACGCCTACCTCGCCGGAGCGGAGAAGATCGACGACCTGCATGTGCGGGTGAAGCTGAAACGGATCTTCCCGGCCGCCCTCGAATACATGTCCATGACATTGCCGATCCTGCCCAAGGCATACCGCGAGCGCGTCGGGCCCGACGGTTTCAGCAAGGCTCCGGTGGGGACGGGGCCCTACAAGATCACCAAGGTCGACGGCGTGTCCGAGATCGACATGGAGCGCAACGACGATTACTTCGACGGCCCCAAGGGCCACCCGGCCATCGCCAAGATCGTCATCCACGAGGTCGCTGACGCCACGACCGAGATCACCGACATCCTCTCCGGCCGGGCGGACTGGATCTGGCAGTTCAATCCCGACCAGTTCGAGAACATCAGCCGCGTCCCCACGCTGCAGGCGCTGCGCGCGGAAAGCATGCGCATCGGCTACCTGCAGATGGATGCGGCCGGCCGCACCGGGGCGGACAACCCGCTGACCAAGCTCAAGGTGCGCCAGGCGATCGCCCACGCCATCGACCGGGTGACGATCGCGCGCCAATTGGTGCAAGGCGGCAGCCGGGTGCTGGACGCC
Source organism: uncultured Acetobacteraceae bacterium (assembly GCA_964247705.1). Lineage (GTDB taxonomy): Bacteria > Pseudomonadota > Alphaproteobacteria > Acetobacterales > Acetobacteraceae > LMUY01. The sequence continues at coordinate 20,801 of CAXTVQ010000012.1, forward strand.
GCGTGCTATCCCACGCAGTTCGGCTGCGACCAGGCGGTGGCCACGAAATACGAATACGATCCGGACCTCGCGAAGAAGCTGCTGGCCGAGGCCGGTTATCCGGACGGGTTCGACACCGAGCTCGTGACCTACGTGCTGCCGCAATATAGCGGGGCGATCCAGAACTACCTCAAGGCAGTCGGCATCAACGCAAGGGTGAGCCAGCTTCAGGTGGGGGCCGTGGTGCAGCGCACGATCGCCGGGCAGAACCCGGTGACGTCGGGCACCTGGGGCAGCTACTCCATCAACGACGTGTCGGCCATCCTGCCGTTCTTCTTCGACGGCAACCCCAACGATTACGCGCGTGACCCCGATCTGCAGAAGATGGTCGCCGCCGGTGGCTCGACGACGGATCCGGACGAACGCCGCAAAGCCTATTCCGCGGCTTTGCGGCGGATCTCGGACCAAATGTATTGGCTGCCGCTGCACACCTACGTCACGACCTACGCGTTTTCCCGCCAACTGAACTTCAAGCCGTTCCCGGACGAGCTACCGCGCTTCTTCCTCGCCACCTGGAAGTAAATACGGCCGATGATGTTTGTCGTGGTGGAGCAACGAGGCCTGCATCCGCCACGCAATCTGGCCGTATAGCCAATGCGAACCGCCTTTGTCCCTGCGCACTTGAATAACACCCCTCGTTGAGTGGTCCCAGTGCTGGCGGCCAAGCGGGCGTTGCTGTCTCCATCACACCCCAACGAGGTCTCGGATCATGCGTATCAACACACGTGCCGCTCTGCTTGCCTTGGGCGTCGCCGCCGCCTCCGTGCCTGCATTCGCGCTGACCGATCCCAAGGTCGGCGGTGCTGCGATGTACCCGACCAAGGACATCGTCGACAACGCGGTGAACTCCAAGGACCACACCACGCTCGTTGCCGCCGTCAAGGCGGCGGGCCTGGTCGACACGCTCAAGAGCCCGGGCCCGTTCACCGTGTTCGCGCCGACCAACGAGGCCTTCCAGAAGCTGCCGCCCGGCACGGTGGACACGCTGCTGAAGCCGGAGAACAAGGCGGCGCTGACGAAGGTGCTGACGTATCATGTCGTTGCTGGCCGTATCACCGGCGCTGACCTGGCGAAGATGATCCGCGACGGCCATGGCTCGGCCACGCTGACCACGGTGGCCGGCGAGACGCTGACCGCGAAGATGGCCGGCAAAGGCATCACGCTGACGGACGAGAAGGGTGACGTGGCGCACGTTACGATCGCCAACGTGTATCAGTCGAACGGCGTGATCCACGTGATCGACACGGTGCTGCTGCCGAGCTGAACTCCGAACTCCTCTCCCTCACACGGGAGGGGAGTTCTCTCATTCCGCTGCCAGCAGGCACTCCGCCATCCGGCCTTCCCGCTCGACCGCTTCCGGCGTCTGTGTGTCGCACCGCCCTGGGATCATCACCGGGCAGCGCGGATGAAAGCGGCAACCCCCTGGGATGTTGGACGGGTCGGGTATCGCCTCCCCCAAGCCCACATCCGGCAGCCCCAAGCCCGGCTCGGCCGTGAGCACCGAGGCGAGCAGCGCCCGCGTGTAGGGGTGTTGCGCGTCGGCGAACAGCCGCTCCGCCGGGGCCCGTTCGACGATGCGGCCGAGGTACATCACCGCCACCGTGTCCGCCACGTGCTGCACGACGGCCAGGTTATGGCTGATGAACACCACGGTCAGCCGCAACTCCCGCCGCAGCTCCATCAGCAGGTTCAAGATCTGCGCCTGCACCGAGACGTCGAGCGCGCTGGTGGGCTCGTCGCACACCACCACGCGGGGCCGCAGCACCAGGGCCCGCGCGATCGCCACGCGTTGCCGCTGCCCGCCGGACAGTTCCGCGGGGTAGCGGGCGGCAAGGTCGGCGCCGAGCCCGACCCGGGCCAGCATCTCCAAAACTTTGGCATCCCGACCGGTCTCCCCCTGTACTTCGAGCGGCAGGGCCACGATGTCGCGCACCCGGCGGCGCGGGTTGAGCGAGGATAGCGGATCCTGGAACACCGGCTGCACCAGGCGCGCCCGCTCCCGCCGGCCGAGGGTGGCAACCGGTGCGCCGAACAACCGGATCTCGCCGGCATCGGGCGCTGCCAGGCCCAGCAGCAACCGCGCCAAGCTCGACTTGCCGCAGCCCGACTCGCCGACGATGCCGAGCACCGCGCCCTCCGGAACCGCGAGCGAGACCCGGTCCACCGCGACCAAATGGTGGCCACGGCTGCGGTAGGCGAGCGAGACGTCGCGGGCCTCGACAGCGATCACAGCAGACACGCGTAGTGATGGCCGGGTTCGGCGGTGCGCAGCGGCACCGGTCCGGCGCAGTCCGGCATCGCGTGGGGGCAGCGGTCGCGGAACGCACAGCCGGTAAAGGCGGGGGCGAGGCGCGGCACCAGGCCGGGGATGCTGCCGAGCGGTTCGCCACGCCGGGTGCGGGCCGGGTCGGGGACGCTGGCAAGCAGGCCGCGCGTGTAAGGGTGGGCCGGGCGCGCAAACAGGGCCGCCGCGGGTGCACTCTCCACGACTGCGCCGGCATACATTACGGACACCTGGTCAGCCACGCGCGCGACGACGCCGAGGTCATGTGTGATCAGCAGCATCGCCAGCCCGAGTTCGGCCTGCAACCCGGCCAGCAGGCGCAGGATCTGTGCCTGCACTGTCACATCCAGCGCCGTGGTCGGCTCGTCCGCCACCAGCACCTGGGGGCTGCACATCAGCGCCATCGCGATCATCACCCGTTGCCGCAACCCGCCAGAGAGCTGGTGCGGAAACTGTCCCATCCGGTCGCCGGCGGCCGCAATCCCGACCCGGCGCAACACGTCGGCCGCCCGGTCTACCGCCGCGCGCTGGCCGCCGGGGCGGTGCTTGCGCCAGGCTTCCGTCAGTTGCGAGCCGATGGTGTAGGCCGGGTTGAGGCTGGTCATCGGCTCCTGGAAGATCATCGCGATCTTGTCGCCGCGCAGCCGGGCCAGGGCGCGCCCGGTTGGCATCGGCGCACCCGCGAACCGCAGCGACCCGGCGGCGCGCGCTCCCCGCGGCAGCAGGCCCATGATGGAGAGCGCCGTCAGCGACTTGCCGGACCCCGACTCGCCCACCACGCAATGGGTCTGTCCGGGATGCAGCGCCAATGAGACGCCTCGGACCGGCTCGGTGGCGGGAAAGCGGACGTGGAGGTCGTGCACCTCCAGCACCGGACCGCTCACGCCCGGCGCAGCCCGTCGCCGAGCAGGTTGATGCCCATCACCAGCACGAATAGCGCGAGCCCGGGGACGGTGATCACCCAGGGTGAGAAAAACATGTAGTCCCGTCCCTCGGCGATCATCAGCCCCCAGGAGGGCAGCGGCGGCGGCACGCCCAGGCCGAGGAAGGAGAGCACCGCCTCCAGCAGGATCGCCAGCGCTGCCTCGAGGGTCGCCACGATCACCAGGGCGGGGGCGATGTTGGGCAGCACCTCCCGCAGCAGGATATGCGGCAACCCGGCGCCGGCCGCACGCGCCGCGGCGATGTAGTCGAGCGTGCGCACCTGCATCGTGGTGGTGCGCGCGACGACGGCGAACCGGTCCCACAACAGCAGCCCGAGCGTCAGCACGACCACGGTGAGCGAACTGCCGACCAGCGCCACCGCCGTCAACGCCACCAGGATGATCGGGATGGCGAGGCGGCAGGTGATGGCGAACATCACCACCTCGTCCACCACGCCGCCGAAGAAGCCGCCGACCATGCCGAGCGCCAGGCCGATCGCGCCCGACACCAGCACCGTCACAGCCCCGATCAGCAGCGAGATGCGCGACCCGGCCACCAGCCGCGCCAGGTAGTCGCGGCCCAACTGGTCGGTGCCGAGCCAGTGCGCGGGGGAGCCGCCCTCCATCCAGGCAGGCGGGACCAGGCGCTGCGACAAGTCCTGCGTATAGGGGTCATGCGGCACCAGCGAAGGGCCGAACGCGGCGGTGGCGAGGGCGAACAGCAGGATAGCCAGGCCGAGATACTTCGCGACCACGCGGTCAGGCCGTGCGCAGCCGCGGGTCGAGCACGGCGTTCAGCAGGTCCGCCGCGAGCGTCAGGCCGATGTAGAGCACGGCCAGGATGAGCACGACCGCCTGCACCACGGGGAAGTCGTTCTTGCTGATGCTTTCCCATGCCAGGTAGCCAAGGCCCGGCAGGTTGAACACGGCTTCCACCACGATCGAACCGCCCAGCATGAAGCCGAGCTGCACCGCGGTGATCGCCACCAGCGGCATCGCGGCATTGCGCAGCGCGTGCTTGCCCACGATGCTGAGCCGGCCCAGCCCCTTCGCGCGGGCGGTGCGGATGTAGTCGGCGCGCAGGGCGTCCACCATGCCGCTGCGGGTCAGCCGCATCATGGCGGGGATGGCGGAGAAGGCGAGGGTGATGGCGGGCAGCACATAGCCGGTCCAGTCGTCCAGCCCGTTGATCGGCAGCCAGCCGAGATCGAGCCCCAGCCAGATGATCAGCAGCAACCCAAGCCAGAAGGACGGGATGGCCTGGCCGAACAGGGCGACCAGCATGAGCAGCCGGTCGAGCAAGGTGCCCTCCGCCACCGCCGCCATGATGCCGAGCGGGACGGCGACCAGCAGGGCCACGGCGAGGCCGCAGATCCCGAGGGTGAGCGTGACCGGCAGGCGCTGGCGGACGAGCTCGCCCACAGGTTCGCGGTAGAGGAAGGAACGGCCGAAATCCCCCGTGGCGGCGGCCTCCGCCCAATGCAGGAACTGCTCGGGCAAAGGACGGTCCAGCCCATTGGTGCGGCGGATGGTCTCGATGTCGGCGGCACTCGCCTGCGGGCCGGCGATGGCGACTGCGACGTCTCCGGACAGGCGGGTGAGCGCGAAGGCCACGATCAACACGGTCATGCAGACAAGGATGGCCAGGACCAGCCGGCGGAGCAGGAGACGAACCATGGTGGAAGGCTAGGGGATCGGGGCGGACGGTGCACGCGCTAAGGACGAGGCCGTGCTAAGAGTGCCGTATGCGGTCGCTCGCTCGCGCAGTCCCCCTCGTGATCCTTCCCGTCGCGGCCCTGGCCCAACCCTTGCTGCAGCCGCCAGTCTCACCGGCCTGCGTATCGTCGCCGTTCGGATGGCGGCATGCAGTAGGGCCGCACGCGCCGGCGGGGTTCCACAACGGCATCGACCTGCCGGCGCCCGCCGGCGCGTTGGTGCACGCCGCGGCTGCCGGGACGGTGCTGGTGATCAAGCGGCAGGGGCTTGGCGGCGTCACCGTCCATCTTGGCCACCCCGGCGGCTTGACGACGCTCTACGCCCACCTGGGCAACCTCGTGCCGGCGATTGCGGAGGGCAAACACACCGTCGTCGCCGGCGAGCCGCTCGGCCACGTTGCGCGGACCGGGGTCACGTATGGCACGCACGTGTTCTTCGCCGTGTTGGCAGACGGGGCGGTGGACCCGTTGGACTACCTACCGACGCTGCCGCACTGCTAAGGCAGGATCGCGAACCCGGTATCCGCCCCGATAAGGTTCTGTTGGCCACTGCGGCTGGCATGCGAGCCCCACGTGATCCGGCCTGCCTCGCCGCATTGGTTGCAAACCGCCCGCCATTCGGGCTGTGGCGTGCCGCAGGCGTCGCATTGCCAGTGCGCGTCGGGCTCGGCGGTCGTGGCGCGGCGGAGCAGGTCCGCGGCCCCGGCCGGATCGTCCTCGCGATTGGCGATCGTGGCCAGCAGCAGCCATACGCGCCGCTCGCCAAGCCCGGCATCCCGTGCGGATTCAGCGAACCGTTTGGCCTGCGGCAGGTTGCCGGAGTCGAGCGCCGCCTGCGCGCGGAGGAACAGGCTTTCCGGATGGGTCGGGTTCGCCGCCGTCAACCACTCGGCCCGCCCCTCGCGGGACATGAAGCCACCGCCCTCCATGGCGGCAGCGCCGATCGCCGGATGGGGGTTCTTGCTCCAGCTCACGCGGTAGACGTCCTGCGCACGTTTGTCGCGCCCGGCCTCGCGCAGACGGCGGGCATAGGCGAGTGCCGCTGGCGTGAAACCCGGGTCCGACCGCCAGGCCTGGTGCGCCAGGCGCCTTGCCTGGGTGGCATCCGCTTCCTGCTCGGCTGCGGCGGTGCCGATGGCGGCGACGGGCGTGCCCTTGCCGGCCAGTGACAACGCTTCCTTCCAAGACCCGGCACGGATCGCGAGCCGCTCCTGCTCGGCCCGTAGCCAGGGCGCGTTTGGATTGACCTCCCGCGCCTGCCGGGCCAGCGCCGTCGCGGCATCCCAGTCGCCGCGTGCAACTGCGCCTTGATATAGCCCACGCAGGCCAAGGAACCCGGCGTCCTTGCGTGCGGCCAGCTTGTCGAACGCCTCGTCCGCCTTCTCCGTGTCACCACCGAGCCGCGCCGCGTATGCGGCGAGCAACAGCGTCTGCGGCGTGTCGCCCAGCAAGCGGCGGCCACGTTGCGCCTCGCTGCGGGCCGCATCCGGATCGCCACCGGCGAGTGCGAGAAGGGTGCGGGTGACGGCGACATCGCCGCGCTTGCGGTCGCGCTCCCGCCGCAGCCGGCGCGAGCGGCCCGGCAGGCGAAGCAATCCGACCAGCAGGCCGAACAGGATGTAAAGCACCACGACGAAGACGACCGCCGCCAGCAGCGCCAGCGAGGTCGGCGCCGTCATGGTGACGGTGCCGACGCCGACGGTGACGGTTCCGGGCAGGTCCATCAGCCACCAGCCGAATGCGACCAGGATGATCGCGACGACGAGGAACCGGAGTGTTGCGCTCATCAGCCGCGCGCCGCCGAAATCAGGGCCGCACGGGCGTCGAGCAAGGATTGGGCCTGCGCCCGCCACGGCGCCATCGCCTGTGCCGCCGGCCCGGCCAACCCGTCGAGCGCTGCCACCGCCGCCGCGACATCACCCGCATCGAGCTGCTGCTTGGCGGAGTCCAGCACGCCCGAGACGGCGTCCCCCACGATCACGCGGCTTCCCTCGCGCACGACCAGGCCCGACTGTGCCCGGTCCCACAGCCGCGACAGGAAGGGCTGCGTGTCCGCGTAGGGCTGGCCGGCCTTCCGCGCCGCGGCTGCCGCCTGGTCGAAGGACAGGCGTAGATCGGCCTCGGTCGGCGCCGGCTTGGTTGCGAACTGCGCCAGGGCAGGGGGTGCGTTCGGTATCGCGCCAAGCGGCCGGCCAGCGGCCAGCGCGCCGGATGCGGCCTGCAACTGGGCCAGCCGGCCCTGTCGGGCGTCGATGGCGCCGATCTGGCCAGCCGCCTTGGCCGCCGCGTCAAGCCGGGTGCCGACGCTGGCCAATTGATCGTTGAGCTTGGCGACGTCGGCCTTCTCCTGATCCGCCAGCTTGCCGATATCGGCGGCCTCCTGGTCGTTCACCTTGCCGACGGCGTCCTTCAGCTCCTGCTGTGCCCGGCCGAAATCGGTCTGCTCCTGCGTGCCGAGCAGCGTTTGGCGTGCGGCGATCCCGTCCACGCGGCCGGCCAAAGCTGCGATCTCGTCATGTCCGGCCTGGTCCAACTGCGCCACCGGGGCAGGCTTGTTCTCAAGCGCCGTCAGCCGCTGCTCGAGCGGCCGCAAGTTGGGCGGCGGCGGAGGCGGCGGTGGAGGTTGCGGCACCGGACGCGCCTCGAGCGAGGCCGTGCGCTGGTTGAGCGAGTCGAGCTTGTTCTGCAGTTGGGCGAGTTGGTCAGCCGATGCGCCGTTCGTTTGCAGGACATAGATAGCGCCCGCAATCAGCGCGATGACCAGGATGGCGATCGCGATCAGGTACGGAGTACGGCTGGAGCCGTCCGGCGGCGGATTACCGGACGGCGGGATCGATGCGGACGCGCTGCCGGAAAAGGGCGGCGTCGCCGGCTTGGCAGTGGCGGCCGTGGGTGTGCCGGTTGGCCGGGACGGTACGCTGCCGCTCGGGACCGGACTGCCGATTGGCGCGTTGCCAGGCCGGGCCGGTGGCGGAGGTCCCTTTGCGCCGGTGGTCGCCGTTTGGGGAGTTGGCTTCACCGGTTCATTTGCCGGCTTCGGAGCGTCATCGGTCATAGGAGAGCCAGAACCTCGTCCTGAGTGGGCCGTACTGCGACACGGACGGCGCGCCACGGCAAGTGCCGCAGCGCCTCCGCCGCCCCTTGCCCGATCACAGCCGCATCGGTGCACCGTAGGCAAGTGCGCAATGAGTTCGGCAGGCAATGTACGAAGGCATGGGCCGTTTCGGTGGAGAAGAACAGCGCCGCCTGCAGCCCGTTCGCCACGGCCTCCGCCGCCTGCGCGGGGAAGCGGCGCACCGGGGCGGCGGCATATATGGCGCGGCGGCGGACCGCGAAGCCGCTCCGGCGCAGGCCCCTGGCCAGCGCCATGCCCTGGCCCCGGCCGGTGGCGAGCAGGAGCGGCCCATGCGCCGGGTCGAGGGTGCGCACCGCCAACTCCGTCAACGCCGCCGCGTCGCCATCCGCACTGCGCACCTGGCGGAAACCGGCGGCGCGCGCACGGGCCGCCGTCGCGTTACCGACGGCGAGCAACGGCAGACCGTGATATGCGCCGGGCAGTGCCACTGCATTGCCGCTCGCCGCGACCACTGCCTGCACTTGCGCCGGGTGCGGCAAGGGCACGCAAACGGACCGGACGGCAAGGAAGGGCGCCACCACGGGCCGCCACCCCTCCGCTTGCAACCGGGCGGCCGTCACCGAGGCGCCTGGCTCGGGCCGGGTGACCAGCACGGTACGCTCACGCAAAGATATCGTCGGGGCTGTCGGCCCGCAGGCTGCGGCCCAGCTCCGCCCCAAGGGCAGCGGCGTCCGCCGGAATGCCGTGCAGGCTGCGCTTGAGCAGGAACGAGCCGTCCGCCCGTGCCACCAGTCCCGTCAGGTGCAACTGGCCGTTGGGCAGGAAACGCGCATACCCACCGATCGGGGTTCGGCAGGAGCCGTCCAGCAAGGCCAGCAGCGCGCGCTCGGCCGTGGAGACGGCACGGGCCTGCGGGTCCTCGATTCCGGACAGCAGGTCGAGCAGCTCGGTCTCGTCCTCCCGCACCGTGATCCCCACGATGCCCTGCCCGGCGGAGGGCACCATCGCTTCCGGGTCGAGCGGCAAGATAGCCAAGCCCTCGGGCTGGTTGCCTACGATGCCGAGGCGGCGCAGGCCGGCGAGTGCCAGGAAGGAGGCGGTGCAGTCCCCGGCCATGATCTTGTTGATGCGGCCCTGCACGTTGCCGCGGAGCAGCACGGTGCGCAGGTCCGGCCGGGCGTGCAGGAGCTGCGCCTGGCGGCGGACGGAGTTGGTGCCGATGTCCGCACCCGTGGGCAAGGCGTCGAACGGATCCGCCGGGTCAGGCTCGCCGCAACGCGGGCCAAGGATCAGCGCGTCGCGTGCGTCCTCGCGGCGCAGGGTGCAGGCAAGCACGATGCCGGGAGGGAGCGCCGTCTCCAGGTCCTTGAGGCTGTGCACGGCGAAATCGATGCGGCGGTCGGCCAGCGCCTCGTGGATTTCTTTCGCGAACAGGCCCTTGCCGCCGATGTCGGCCAACGAACGGTCCTGCACGCGGTCGCCCGTGGTGCGGATCACATGTTCCTGGAACACGTCCATGCCGCGCAGCACGGGGCAGAACCCTTGCAACCGCTGCAGGAAAAAGCGTGTTTGCACAAGGGCGAGCGGCGAACCGCGGGTTCCCACCCGCAGCGGCAGCACGCGCTCGTGCGGGCGGACCCGCGGCGTGTAAATGCTGGCGGGGGCGTTCACGTCTGGCATAACCGGCGTCCTATACACGTCGGCCTCACATGGAAAGCCCGGCCATGAATCCCATCCTGGGTATCGAGACATCTTGCGACGAAACCGCGGCCGCCGTGCTGGCCGCGGACGGCACTATTCTGGCCGAGGCCGTGCTGAGCCAGACCGAGCACGCGCGCTTCGGCGGCGTAGTGCCCGAAATTGCGGCGCGCGCCCACCTGCATCATCTGCCTGACTTGGTGAACGGCGTCTTAACGCGCGCCGGCTTGGCCCCGCCGGGGTTGGGTGGGGTGGCAGCGAGCACGGGGCCTGGGCTGATCGGCGGGCTGATCGTGGGCAGCGGGTTCGGCAAGGGCGTGGCAGTGGCGGCCGGGCTGCCGTTCGTGGCGGTGAACCACTTGGAGGCGCATGCGCTGACGGCGCGGCTGACGCATCGGCTGGCGTTCCCGTATCTATTGCTGCTGGTGAGCGGCGGGCATTGCCAGTGCGTCGCCGTCCGGGGAGTCGGGCGCTATCACCGTTTGGGCGGCACGATCGACGACGCCGTGGGCGAGGCATTCGACAAGGTGGGTAAGCTGCTCGGCCTGCCCTGGCCCGGCGGGCCCCATGTCGAACGACTGGCCGCGCTGGGTGATGCGTGGCGCTGGCCGTTCCCGCGCCCGCTGCTGCGCCGGCCCGGCTGCGATTTCTCGTTCTCGGGGCTGAAGACGGCGGTGGCGCAGGTGGTGGCGAAGGCAGGGCCACTGTCCGAGCGCGCGGCGGCCGACATCGCGGCGAGTTTTCAGGCGGCAGTGGCCGAAGTGATGGCTGATCGCGCCAGCAATGCCCTGGACGCAATGCCGGACGCGGGTGCGCTCGTGGTGGCCGGCGGCGTGGCCGCAAACCAGGCGGTACGGGCCGCGCTGCTGGGCGTCGCCGAGGCGCGGGGCATGGCAATGGTGGCGCCGCCGCTGCGCCTGTGCGGAGACAACGCGGTGATGGTGGCCTGGGCCGGTATCGAGCGGCTGCGGCTGGGCTTGGCGGACAAGCTGGACACGGCGCCGCGCCCGCGCTGGCCGCTGGACGAGATGGCGGGCGTTGAAGGAGGGGCGGCTGCGTGAACTACCGCCACGCGTTCCACGCCGGCAATTTCGCCGATTGCACCAAGCATGCCCTCCTGGTCTGGCTGTTGCGGGCGTTGCTGCGCAAGCCGGCGCCATTCGCCGTGCTGGACACGCACGCCGGCGCTGGCCGCTACGATCTGTCGGGCCCGGCCGAGCGCACCGGCGAGTGGCACGCCGGCATCGCCCGGCTGTTGCCGCATCCACCGCCGCCATTGGCCGACTATGTCGGGCTAGTGGAGTCGGAGGGGTTGTATCCCGGCTCGCCCGCGCTGATCCGCACGCTGCTCCGCCCGGAGGACCGGTTGATCTGCTGCGAACTCCACCCCGAAGATGCGGGCTCGCTCCGCCGGGAGTTCGGTCGGGATCGGCAGGTGGCGGTGCACGAGCGGGACGGGTGGCAGGCGCTCGGCGCGTTGCTGCCCCCGGGGAGTGCGAAGCGGGGGCTGGTGCTGGTCGACCCCCCGTACGAAGCGGGTGGCGAGCACGCCCGGGTGGCCGACGCACTGGCCACGGTGGCGCGCCGTTTCCCGACCGGGATCGTCGCCGCCTGGTATCCGATCAAGCATCGCGCGCCCGTTCGCACATTGCATGAGGCGGTGCGGTTGGGGGGCGTGCGCGACGTGGTGGCCGCCGAGCTTTGGCTGCGCGAACCGACCGATCCGGCGCGGCTGAATGGCAACGGCTTGCTGGTACGCAACCCGCCCTTCCGCTGGCAGGAGGAATGGCCCGCGCTGTTGGCCGCCCTGCTCGACCGGTTGGGGGACGGCGAACCCGGCCAGGGATGGTCGGCTGAGCGGGTGACCCCGGAGTGAGCCGCATCCTGGTCATCGGCGCCGGCGCCTGGGGGACGGCGCTGGCCGTGCACTGCGCCCTGGCCGGCCACGCGGTGACGCTTTGGGCGCGCGACCCGGCGCCAATCGCCGCCTCGCGGCAGAGCCGGCGGCTGCCCGGCGTAAGCCTGCCGGATGGTGTACGCGTCACCGGCGAAATCCCCGCCAACACCGATACCACGCTGATGGTGGTGCCAGTGCAGCATCTCCGGGGCGCACTGGCGTTTGGGCTGCCCCGGGCGCCGCTTGTGCTGTGCATGAAGGGGGTGGAAACGGACACCAACCGCCTCCCGATGGAGATCGTGGCCGCGGTTGCGCCCGACCGGCCAGCCGCCATCCTCACCGGGCCGAACTTCGCCCACGAACTCGCCCGCTCGCTTCCGGCCGCGGCCGTGGTGGCGGGCATCGACCCGGCGTTGCGGCGCGAGGTGATCGAGCGGCTCGGCACGCGGACGTACCGGCTCTACGGCAGCGGCGACCCGGTCGGTGCGCAAGTTGGGGGCGCGGCCAAGAACGTGATCGCCATCGCCGCCGGCATCGCGATCGGCGCTGGCCTGGGTGAGAACGCCCGCGCGGCCCTGGTCACCCGCGGGCTGGCCGAGATCGCACGGCTGGCCGTGGCGCTCGGCGGGCAGCGGGAGACGGTGAGCGGGCTGTCCGGCCTGGGGGATTTGATGCTCACCTGCGCCGGGTCGTCCAGCCGCAACTACCGGCTTGGCCTGGCGGTCGGGCAGGGCGCGGCCCCGGCCGGCGCACGCGCGGCAATCGGCGCGGCGGTGGAGGGCATGGCTGCGGCGCCCGCGCTGCTGGCTCGCGCCGGCGGGGTGGACTGCCCGATCATCGCCGCGGTCGCCGCAGTGCTGGCCGGTGAGGCGACCGTGGACGATGCCTTGCGTGCACTGCTGTCCCGGCCGGGAGCAGACGAGTAAGCAGCCAGAGCCGGAGCCCACTCCCCTTGAAGCACGCGAGGGGCTAAGCAGCCGCATGCTCCGTGGCATCATCACCGTCGGCGGCTGGACCATGGGGTCCCGCCTGCTCGGCTTTGGGCGTGACATCCTGATCGCCGCCCTGGCGGGTACTGGCGGTGTGGCGGACGCGTTCTTCGTCGCCAACAAGCTGCCCAACATGTTCCGCCGGCTATTCGGCGAGGGGGCGTTCAACGCCGCCTTCGTGCCGGAGTTCACCGGCCTGCTGGCCACCGAAGGCCACGAGGCAGCAAAGAGCTTCGCGCAACAGGCAATCAGCGTGCTCGCCTTCTGGCTGCTCGGCCTGACCGTGGTGGGCGAGGTTTTCATGCCCTCGATCATGCACGTCCTTGCGCCGGGCTTCACGGAGCAGCCGGGCAAGTTCCAGCTCGCCGTGGACCTCGCACGGATCACCTTCCCCTACCTGATCCTGATCTGCCTGGCCGCCCTTCTGTCCGGCGTGCTGAACGGGCTCGACAAGTTCGCCGCTGCCGCTGCCGCGCCCATGCTCTATAACCTATGCTCGATTGCGGCCATGGTCGGGCTGACCCGGTACGTTCCAACCGTCGGCCATGCGCTGGCCTGGGGCGTGTCGCTGGCGGGGGTGGCGCAACTGGCCCTGCTGGTTTGGGCGACCCGGCGCGCCGGCATGCGGCTGGTGGTGCCGCGCCCCCGGCTGACGCCCGCGATGCGGATCCTGCTGCGCCGCATGGGTCCGGGATTGATTGGCGCGTCCGCGATGCAGTTGAACCAGGTGGTGGACGTGATCGTGGGCAGCCTGCTGCCGCCCGGCGCGATTTCGCTGCTGTATTATGCGGACCGGGTGAACCAGCTCCCGCTCGGCACCATCGGGGCGGCCGTCGGCACGGCGCTGCTGCCGTTGCTGTCCCGCCAGGTGCGCGGGCCGGACCCGGCGGCGGCGGTCGTCACGCTGAACCGCGCGCTGGAATACGCGCTGGTGCTCACCGTCCCGGCGGCGCTGGCGCTGATCGTGTCCGGCTACCCGATCCTGGCCGTGTTGTTCCAACGCGGCGCCTTCCCGCTCAGCTCCGCCTACCTCGCGTCGCAGTCGCTGGCGGCGTACGCGCTCGGGCTGCCGTTTTTCGTTCTGGTGAAGGTGCTGGCGCCGGCCTTCTTCGCCCGTGGCGACACGACGATGCCGGTGCGCATCGGCATGATCACGCTGGTGCTGAACTTTGCGCTCAATCTCGCTCTGTTCCTCCCGCTGCAGCATGTCGGCCCGGCGCTAGCGACCAGCCTGGCCGCGATCTTCAACGTGACCTCGCTGGCCGTGGTGCTGTATCGCCGCGGCTTCCTCCGGCCGGATCCGCAGCTTGCCCGCCGGCTACCGCGGATCGGGCTGGCCGCGCTCACGATGGCGGCGACGCTCTGGCTGATCCAGACCCGCGGGTTTGACCCGGCGACCATGGAGCGCGGCGTGCGCTGGGGCGGGTTGGCCGTGCTGATCGGCGCCGGGCTGCTCGCCTACGGGGCGGCCGGGCTGGCGCTCGGGGCGTTCGACGCCCGGGAGCTGCTTGGCCGCGTGCGCCGGCGCCGGGCCGCGTAGATGCGTGCGCCAAGGGTTGACCCGGCCCGCCCCCGGCATGACCTTGTGCCGCCATGAGATGTCCCTTCTGCGGCCACGACGACTCGCAGGTGAAGGATAGCCGCCCCACCGAAGATGCAGCCGCGATCCGCCGCCGCCGCTTCTGCACCGGGTGCGGCCAGCGTTTCACCACCATCGAGCGCGTCCAGCTCCGCGAATTGACGGTGGTGAAGTCCGACGGGCGCCGGGTCGCCTTCGACCGTGACAAGATCGCCCGCTCCATCCGTATCGCGCTGCGCAAGCGCCCGATTACCGAGGACCGGATCGAGCTGATCATCAACGGCATCGTCCGCCAGCTTGAAGCGTCCGGCGAGGCCGACATCCCCTCCAAGCAGGTGGGCGAGATGGTGATGGAGACGCTGAAGGAGGTGGACGCGGTGGCTTACGTCCGCTTCGCCAGCGTTTACCGCGACTTCCGCGAGGCGCGCGATTTCGAGGCCTTTGTCGGCTCGCTCGACGAGCCCACATCCGGGGAATGATCGAACCGTCCCACATGCGCGCTGCCCTGGCTTTGGCCCGGCGTGGCCTGGGCGTCACCTGGCCGAACCCCTCGGTCGGCTGCGTGATCGTGCGGGATGGGCGTGTGGTCGGGCGCGGCAGCACCGCACCGGGCGGGCGGCCCCATGCCGAGACCGAGGCGCTTGCCATGGCGGGCGAGGCAGCACGGGGTGCCGACGCCTACGTGACGCTGGAGCCGTGCAACCACACCGGGCAGACGCCGCCCTGCACCGAGGCGCTGATCGCCGCGGGGGTCGCGCGCGTGATCGTGGCCGGCAACGACCCGGACCGCCGGGTGAACGGCGCCGGCATCGCCCGGCTGCGCGCCGCCGGTATCGAGGTCGTCACCGACGTGCTCACCGCCGAGGCGGACGCGTTGCAGGAGGGGTTCCTGCACCGGGTGCGTCACGGCCGCCCGCTGATCACGCTCAAGCTCGCCACCACGCTGGACGGTCGTATCGCCACCCGTAGCGGCGAGAGCCAGTGGATCACCGGCCCGGCAGCCCGCGAGATGGCCCACGCGTTACGCGGTCAGAGTGACGCGGTGCTGGCCGGAGTGGGCACGGTCGCGGCGGATGATCCGTTGCTGACGTGTCGCATCCCGCAATACCGCAGCCGCCCGATCGTACGCATCGTGGTGGACAGCCATCTTCGCACGCGGCTGACCGCCAAGCTGGTCGCCACGGCGCGAACGGACCCGACCTGGATGATCCATCGCGGCGGCGTGCCGTCCGATCGGCTGGAGGCATTCACCGGGGCGGGCGTGCGCCTGTTCGGCGTTCCCGGCGGCGAGCGCGGGGTGGATCTGGCCGCCGGGTTCGCGGCGCTGGGCGATGCGGGGTTGACGCGGGTGCTGGTGGAGGGTGGCGCACAGGTCGCGGCCGGATTGCTGCGCGACGGGCTGGTGGACCGGATCGCCTGGTTCCATGCTCCGCGCATCGTCGGCGGCGACGGCTGGCCCGCTGCGCAGGCGTTCGGGGTGACGGATCTGGCTGGCATGCCCCGCTTCGTGCGGACCGGCAGCCGTACCGTGGGGGAAGACATGCTGACCACATTCGCGAAAGCCGCCTGATGTTTACCGGCATCATCACCGCTGTGGGCCGCGTCCGCAGCGTCGAGCCGATCGCTTCCGGGCGCGATATGCGGCTGGTGGTGGAGGCAAGCTGGCCCGATCCGCCGGCCATCGGCGCCTCCATCGCCTGCTCCGGTTGCTGCCTGACCGCGGTGGCGCTCGGCCCGGACTGGTTCGCGGTGGACGCCTCGGCGGAGACGCTGGCCCACACCGTGCTGGGCACCTGGCAGGAAGGCATGCGCGTGAACCTCGAGCGGGCGCTGCGGGTCGGCGACGAGCTGGGCGGCCACATCGTCTCGGGCCATGTCGACGGGGTAGGGGAGATCCTAACCCGCACGCCGGAGAACGGGTCCACCCGGTTCCGCGTCCAGGTGCCGGCCGCATTGTCCCGCTACATCGCGCAAAAGGGCAGCGTGGCCGTGAACGGTATATCGTTGACGGTCAATGAGGTGGAAGGTGACGTGTTCGGCGTGAACATCATCCCGCACACGCTGGACAACACCGACCTCGGCGCGCTGCATCCCGGTTCGAAGGTGAACATCGAGATCGACACCCTGGCCCGCTACGTGGCCCGCCTTGCCGAAACAGCAGCACAGGACGCCGTATGAGCGATCTAAAGCAAGCGAGCCTGCACGACTATCTCAGCAGCGCCGCCGACATCATCGAGGAAGCGCGCTCCGGCCGGATGTTCATCCTGGTGGACGACGAGGACCGGGAGAACGAGGGCGACCTCGTCATTCCCGCCCAGTTCGCGACGCCGGACGCGATCAACTTCATGGCCCGCCACGCGCGTGGGCTGATCTGCCTGGCGCTGACCCGGCAGCGTGTGGACCAGTTGGGCCTGCACCTGATGGCGCAAGCCAACGGCACGCGGCACCAGACCGCCTTCACCGTTTCGATCGAGGCGCGGGATGGGGTCACGACGGGGATCTCCGCCTATGACCGGGCGCATACGGTGGCCGTCGCGATCAACTCGGAGATGGGGCGCGACCATATCACCACGCCGGGTCACGTGTTCCCGCTGATGGCGCGGGAGGGCGGCACGCTGATCCGCGCCGGGCATACCGAGGCGGCCGTGGACATTGCCCGGCTGGCGGGGCTGAACCCGTCGGGCGTGATCTGCGAGATCATGAACGACGATGGCTCGATGGCCCGCCTGCCGGACCTGGTCGCCTTCGCGCAGCATCACAACCTCAAGCTCGGCACCATCGAGAGCCTGATCGGGCATCGCCGGCGGACCGAGCAGTTGGTGCGCCGGGTGCACGAGGGCATTTTGGGGCATGTCGAGGGCGGTGATTGGCGAATGCTGGTTTACGCCAACACGGTCGAGTATGCCGAGCACCTGGTGCTGGTCAAAGGGGACCTGTCCGGCCCGCAGCCGCCATTGGTGCGGGTGCACGCGGTCGACCTGCTGAACGACATGCTGGGCGGGCCGCACCCCAACGCGCTGCACGGCGCGATGCGGATGATCGCCGCCGAGGGACGCGGCGTGGTCGTGCTGATCCGCGAGGCGGTGGCGAACTCGCTGTCCGAACGGGTGCGGCGGATGGCCGGCAGCCCGCGCCCCTTGCAGTCGCTGCGGGACTACGGCGTGGGAGCGCAGATCCTGGTCGACCTCGGGGTCAAGGACATGGTGCTGCTCTCCAACACGCACCGCACCGTGGTCGGGCTGGAGGCGTACGGGCTCAACATCGTGGACCAGCAGCCGATCGACGGTGTGCTGGAATGAGCACGGCCGACGCGCCGCTCGCGGTCGCCCCCGCCGTCACCGGGCCGCCGCCCGCGATGCTGCTGGTGCGCGCGCCGTACTATCAGGGCGTGGTGCACGGCATGACCGACGGCGCCTTGCGGATCCTGGGCGAGGCGGGCGCTACCCATACGGTGCTGGACGTGGCCGGCGCGTTCGAACTGCCGCAGGCGATCCGGATCGCGTTGCGGGGTTCGCAGCGGTTCGACGGCTTCATCGCCCTCGGCTGCGTCGTTCGTGGAGAAACAGACCATTACGACTTCATCTGTGCGGCGAGTATGAACGGCCTGATGGATGTGGCGCTGCAATACGGGATCGCGCTCGGCACTGGCTTGCTGACGGTGGACACGTTGGCGCAGGCCGTGGCGCGGTCGGGTGCGGACGGTCACAACAAGGGGGCGGAGGCCGCGGTCGCCGCCCTGCGGCAAGTCGATGCGGCGCGGCGACTGGGGGCCGGCTGATGAAGCCACCGCCAAAGAGCCGCCCGCGGACCGCCAGCCGGGTCGCCGCGGTGCAGGCGCTGTTCCAGTCCGAGCACACCGGGGACACGGTGGAGACGATCGTGGACCAGTTCATCCGCCACCGCTTGGGGGAGCTGCCGGGTACCGGGGGGTTCGAGGAAGGGCGGGTGCCGGACGCCGACGTGAAGCTGTTCAGCCGCATCGTACGCACGGCGGTGCAGCAGCAGGACCAGCTCGACCGCCTGGTTGCCGAGTCGCTGCCGCCCGATTGGCCGTTCGCGCGGCTGGACCCGGTGTTGCGCGCGCTGCTGCGGGCCGCCGGCGCCGAGTTCGGCATGGCCGACGGGCCGCCCGCCCGGGTGGTGATCAACGAGTACCTGGACGTCGCGCACGGTTTCTTCACCGGCGAGGAGCCGCGCATGGCCAATGGCCTGCTGGACCGGATGGCGCGTGCGCTGCGGGCCAGGGATTTCGAGCCTACGACTTGACGCTGCCGCCCGAGTTCTCCCGAATCGCCCGCCACTTCAAGCCGCTGGCCGGCCCCGGTTCGCTAGGGCTGACGGACGATGCCGCCGTTTTCGCGCCGCCTGCGGGCCGCGAGCTGGTCATGACTGCGGACGCCATGGTGGAGGGCGTCCATTTCCTGCCCGGAACCGCCCCCGGCTTGGTCGCACGCAAGCTGATGCGCGTGAACCTGTCGGATCTTGCCGCAATGGGCGCCGCCCCGTTCGCCTACCTGATCACGATCTCCGTTCCGCGGGCGCTGGGTGAGGATTGGTTCGCCGGGTTCGCGGCCGGGCTCGCGGCCGACCAGGCGACATTCGGTGTCGTCCTGCTCGGCGGCGACACGACGGAGACGCCGGGCCCGCTCACGCTGTCGCTCACCGCGATCGGCCATGTGGCCCCGGGCGCCGCGATCCTGCGCTCGGGCGCACAGCCCGGCGACGATTTGTGGGTGACCGGCACGATCGGGGACGGCGTGCTGGGCCTGCATGCCGCGCGGGGCGAACTGGCCGACCCCGATGGATACCTCAAGGGCCGCTACGATCTGCCGACGCCCCGGCTCGGCATCCCGATGGCCGGGTGGGCGCACGCCGCGATGGACGTGTCCGATGGGCTGTTCCAGGATCTCGGCCACATCTGCCGGGCGAGCGGCGTTGCGGCGACGGTCGAGGCGGCGCGTATTCCGCTCTCCCGGCAGGCCGCCGCCGCCGGGCCGCAATGGCGCGAAACGGCGTGGATCGGCGGCGACGATTACGAGTTGCTGCTCGCCGCCCCCCCTGGTCAGCCGCCGCCGGGCGGGGTGGGCGCGACCCGCATCGGCCGGTTCACGGCGGGTGAGGGTGTCACCGTGATTGGGTCCGACGGGGCTGCATTGCCTCTGGCCGGAAAGGGCTGGAGCCACTTCGCCTAAGGTGGCGCTGCCCTATCAATCGCCGGCGGCCACGGCTCCGACCGGGCTCGCCCGGCCCGACATGCCGAGGTAGACGATCGCGCCCGCGCTCGCACCGATGAGCCAACCCCAGTCGCCGACATTGAAGATGAGGCCGTAGGCGCCCAGCAGCGACAGGCCGATCGACAGCGCGGCCGACACGGCCAAGGCGACCAGCGCCTTGCGGTTCCAGCCGCCGTCGTAGTTGTAAGTCCCGGTGCGCGCCATCGTGTACAGATCGGACACGGTGACCGTTTCCTTTTTCAGCAAGTAGTAGTCGGCAATCATGATGCCGAACATCGGTCCAAGAGCCGAGCCGAAGATACTGACGAAGAGCGTGATGGCGGCCGGGCTGGCGACGAACAGCCATGGGCACACCAGGACCGAGAGGATGGAGGTAATCAGCCCGCCCATCCTGAAGTTGATGCGTTCCGGACTGAGGTTGGAGATGTCGTATGCCGGCGACACGAAGTTGGCGACGATATTGATGCCCATCGTCGCCACGATGAAGGTGATCGAACCGATGATGACCACGACGGGGTTGCCGATCTTCTCGACGATCAGGACCGGGTCCATGACCGCCTGGCCGAACACCTTGAGCGTACCCGCCGTCACGATCACGGTGATGATGGAGAACACGAGGAAGTTGAGCGGTAGACCGAGAAGGTTGCCGGTCTTCATCGCCCTCTCGTCTTTGCCGAACCGGGCGAAGTCGCCGAAGTTCAGCAGAAGGGCGGAGAAGTAGGCCACGATCAGCATCGCCGCATTGGCCATCACGCCGACCGTGGCGGCGTTGGACGACGCCGGCGGGCTGAGCTGCAACGTGAGGCTCGAGAACCCGGCCTGCCACAGCATCCAGATCGCCAGGGCGAACATCACGACATAGACCACGGGGCCGCAGAAATCGATGAAGCGGCGGATCCGTTCCATGCCGCTGAGGAAGATCACGAGCTGGAAGAACCACATGAAAAGAAAGCTGAACCAGGCCAGAGTCGAAAGACCGAGGATGCTGTCATGGGTCAGATCCGCCGCGGACGGTGCCAGCGTAATAACGAGGACCTGCACCGCCTTGGAGGCGAAGTAGGTCTGCACGCCGTACCAGACGATGCCGACGACGCCGCGCACGACGGCCGCAAGGTTCGCACCCATCACGCCGAAGGAGACGCGCGCCATGACGGGGTAGGGGATGCCGTAGCGCAGCGAAGGGCGGCCGATCAGGTTCATCAGGAAGTAGACGGCCGTGATGCCGACCAGCATGGAGATCAGTACCTGCCAGCCCGTCAGCCCAAGGAAGAACAGGCTCGCGGCAAAGGTGTAGCCGCCGACCGAATGCACGTCGGACATCCACATGGCGAACAAGCTGAACGCACCCCACGTCCGGCCCGCCGGAGCGGTGGGGGCGAGATCGTGATTGTAGAGCCGGGGATGCGCCCCCGTGATGACCATCGTCGGCACCTCGCCCTTTGACGACATGGATCTGCCTCCGGTGTCGCTGGCTTATCGCTGCGCCAGGCAGCAATCGTCCTGCTGCGGGTTGCCAAGCACGATGCAAGGCAACCCAGCGTGAGCAAAGGTTGTGCCATTCAACCGATCGGGCAACGGTCCGGTTGTTGTGGAATGCTGGTCAAGGCGCGGGCAGTTGCGACAACGCCGCCTGATAGGCTGCCGGATGGTCCAGCAGGAACCCGGCTGCGTCCAGGTCCGCGTCGCGGCCCTCCACGGCCGGGCAGGCATTGCGGATGTCCACCACTTGCGCCACCGGCAACTGCGCCCGGGCTGCGTTGTGCCGCGCCAGGGCGAGGGCGAAACTCTGCTGGCCCGCCGCCAGCGCCGTCAGTTGACGCTTCAGCGAGTCCTCGCCCAGGCTGGTGCAGACCTGCGGCATCACGCCCAGGCCCTGGATCGGCCAGCCGCCCGGCGCCAACACCCGGCTCCAGGTCACGAACAGTTCGCCGCCATCCGGCAGCGGCGCGATCGTCTGCACCAGGCCCTTGCCCAGCGTCGAACTGCCGACCACCACGGCGCGGCCGTTATCCTCCAGCGCCGCCGCCATGATCTCCGCCGCACTCGCCGTGCGCCCGTCCACCAGCACCACGATGGGCCGGCCCTTCGCCGCATCCTCGCTGTCGCCGGCCTTCCAGACGCGGCTGCTCTGCGGGTTGCGGCCCGACGTCGTCGCCACCGTGCCGCTCGTCAACACTTGGCTCACGGCGGCAACCGCCTCCCGCAGCAACCCGCCACGATTACCCCGCAAATCGAGCACGAGGCCGCGCACCCGGTGGCCGGTGAACCCCGCCCCCAGCGCGGCGGCGAACTGGTCGTCCGTCTCCGCGCTGAAGCCCGTGATGTGGATCAGCACCACGTCACCGATCCGCTCCGCCAGGACCGTTTGCGGCGGAACCAACGCGCGTTCGATGGTGTCCGAATGCAGGCGGCCACGTGTGCGCCAGGCAAGGTGGACGGTGCTGCCTTCGGGCCCGCGCACCCAGCCTTCGACCGTCTGCGCGTCCTCGCCCCGCACGACGTGCTCGTCCACGTTTTGGATCCGGTCCCCCGGGCGCAAGCCGGCGTCGTCGGCCGGGCTGCTGGGCACGACGTCCTGGATCACGACGCCAGCACGGGTGCGGACGAGCGTGATGCCGAGCCCGGCTTCGCCCGACCGGCGATCCCGCTCGGCGTCGGCGGCGCCAGGCGGCACATAGCGCGAGTAGGGGTCGAGATGGTTGAACATTTCGTCGAAGAAGGAGCGGATCACGCCCTGGGTCCCGGCATCCTGCATCGGGCCGGAGACGGCGAAGGCGGCGGCAGAGGCGGAAGCGGCCAAGCTGCCCCAGCCATCGGCATCGGCGACATCCGGCGCCGGACCGGTGAACACGGGCCTGCCGGCCTGTCGGATCACCAGCGTGTTGTCGCGTAGTTCGGCGGTGAACGCCGGATCCAGCGCAGTAAGCCCGCGCAGGCCCCAAAGCGTCAGTTGCGGGACCCCCTCGGCCTCAAGCGTCCGCGGCGTGATGAAGGCGAGGGCGGTGCCGAAGACGGATGCGGCGGACTGCTCGTTGAAGCTTGCCATCGCGTGCCCCAGGCCAGGTACTGCCCAGATCAGCAATATGAGCAGCCCGACGCGTTTGAACGTACTGCCCGGCGTAGACCAGCCCGTCACCGCCCAGGCAATTTCTGTTTTGTATCCCGAGCCTTAGCGCCCCGATCCGCAGCAATGGCGAAGATCAGCCCGCCCGTGACAGGACTAGCTTCGACAAGGCGGACGTCCAGGGTCTGCGCAAGGTGGAAAGACATGCGTGTGCGACGGCCGGTTAACGACTTGGTTGCTTCATCGTGTATCCAGAAATCGTCGGGCAGACTGGAGATAGGCACCAGCCCACTCGCCCCCGTTGCCGACAAAGTGACGAACAATCCGAACCGTGTCACGCCCGATATGCGCGCGGCGAACTCGGCCCCTGTCTTATCTGCCATGTAAGCAGCGAGATAGCGGTCGATCGCGTCTCTTTCCGCGAGCGCCGCACGGCGTTCGGTGGCGGTGATGTGCTCGGCCGTGTCCTCGAACCGCGTGGCCTCCTGGTCGGTCAGACCACCCGGGCCGGCATTCAGCCCGCGGATCAGCGCGCGGTGGACGCATAGGTCGGCGTAGCGCCGGATCGGGCTGGTGAAATGGGCGTAGCGCGGCAGGGCGAGCCCGAAATGGCCGATGTTGTCCGGTGCGTATTGCGCCTGGCTCTGCGACCGCAGCACCACCTCGTTCACCAGCGGCGCCTGCTCGGTTTCCGCCACTTGCTGCAGCACGGCGTCCAGGTCGCGGGGATGGATCTGGCCCTGCGGCGGCAAGCCGATGCCCAGGCCGTGCAGGAAGCTACGCAGCGCTTCCACCTTCTCGTCCGAAGGCGGTGCGTGAATGCGGTACATGCACGGCAGATGCTTGGTCTCCAGCATCTCCGCGGCGGCCACGTTGGCCAGCACCATGAACTCCTCGATCAGCCGGTGGCTGTCGAGCCGGGGGCGCGGAACGATGGCCAGCACCTTGCCCTCGCCGTCCAGCGTGACCTTCCGTTCGGGTAGATCGAGGTCCAGCGTGCCACGGGCCTGGCGCGCGGCGAGCAGGGCACGGAAGGCGGCGTAAAGGGCGGGGACCGGCAGCCCGAGATCGTCGCCGCGATCGTTCGCGTCCTGCACCTGCTCGTAGGTGAGCCGCGCAGCCGAGCGCATCAGGCCGCGGCCGAACCGGTGTGACGTTTTCTTGCCCGCCGCGTCCACCCGCATCTCGACGAACAGGCAGCCGCGCTCCTCATCCGGCCGCAGGCTGCACCAACCGTTGGACAGCGCCTCCGGCAGCATCGGCACGACCCGGTCGGGGAAGTAGACGCTGTTGCCGCGCTCCCACCCCGTCCGGTCCAGCGGCGAACCCGGCGGGACGTAATGCGCCACGTCCGCGATGGCCACGATCAGGCGGTGGCCGTCCCCGTCCGGCTCGGCAAACACGGCGTCGTCGAAGTCGCGCGCGTCCTCGCCGTCGATGGTCACCAGCGGCACGGCCCGCAAATCCTCGCGGGTTCCGAGCGTTACGGGCCCTGCCGCCTCCGCCTGGTCCACCGCCTCCTGGGGGAAGGTGTCCGGGATGTCGTGCGTGTGGATGCACACCAGGCTCACGGAGCGCGCGTCCCCCATGCGGCCGAGCCGCTCCGTCACACGCGCGGATTTCAGGCCGTAGCTGCGGCTGGGCAGGGGGGCGCCCAGCACGATCTCGCCGTCCAGCGCGCCCTCGGTGTCGCCCTCCGCGACAAGCCATTCGGCCTTCTGACGGCGGTCGGTCGGCTGGATGCGGCCGCCATGCGGGGTGGCGCGGAACACGCCGAGCACGCGCCCAGGTGCGTCGGTCAGGCGCTTGAGCGTGCGGCCTTCGTATTTGCCGTTGCCAATCGGGCGCAATTTGGCCAGCACCCGCTCACCGGGCGCCAGGGCCGGTGCATCCCGCCGTTCGGGCGCCATCAGCACCATCGGCGGCGGGCCGTCACCCTCCCAGCCAACCGGGCGGGCAATGGCGTCGCCGTCCGGGTCGGTGCCGGTGATCTGCACGATCTGCGCGTCCGGAAGGCGGCCCGGCGGGGTGAAGCGGCGGTGCCCGGCCGGCGCGATCACGCCTTCCCCCGCCAGATCCTTCAGCAGCGTGCGCAGCCCGACCCGGTGCTCCGGGCCGAGCCGGAAGGCACGCTCCACCTCGCGCTTGCCCACACGGCCGGTCGACTGGCGGATGAAGTCGCGTATGGCCTCGCGAGAGGGAAGCGGTGGGGGTGGAGTGTCGTCCTTGCGCCGCCGTGCCAATTTCAGCTCGCCTTGCGGGCCTTGGCGACCGGCTTCTTCTTGGCGGTGGCTTTCTTCCGGACGGCGGGTTTCTTAGCGGCGGCCGGCTTGGCGACGGAAGGAGCCTTCCCGGCCTTCGGGGCGGCGGCTTTCTTCACCGGTTTGCGTGCGCCGGGCTTGGCCTTCAGCGGCTTGCCCTTGTCGGCCAGCAGCGCCACCGCTTCGTCCACCGTGATCGTGTCCATCATCACGCCGCGCGGCAGGTTCGCGACCAGGTTGCCGCTCTGCACGTAGGGCCCGAACCGGCCCTTCTTGATGGTCATCGGCTCGCCCGTCGCCGGGTGCGGGCCCATGGAGCGAACGCTCTCGAGCTTCTTCTGGATCGCGTCCGTCGCGCGGTTCAGCCCGATCGACAGCACGTCGTCGTCCTTGTCGAGCGAGGCGTAGATCGATCCCATCCGTATATACGGACCGAACCGGCCAAGCCCCGCCTCCATCAGCTCGCCCGTCACGGGGTGCGCGCCGATCTCCCGCGGAAGGGACAGCAGGCCGAGTGCCTGCTCGAGCGTGATCGTATCGCCCTCCATGCCCTTCGGCAGCGACGTGCGGCGCGGCCTGGCCTTCTTGTCGTTCGGGTCGGGCGCGCCCTGCTGCACGTACACGCCATACGGGCCGCGGCGGACGGTGATGTCCTCCCCCGTGTCCGGATGGTGGCCGAGTTCGCGCATGCCCTCCTTGAGCGTGTCGCCTTCCTCGCCGCCGTCGATCGCCAGCCGCCGCGTGTATTGGCAGGCCGGGTAGTTGGAGCAGCCGATGAAAGACCCGTGCCGCCCGAGCTTCAACCCGAGCCGCCCGACATGACACACCTGGCATATCCGCGGATCCGTGCCGTCATCGCGTGCCGGAAAGAAATGCTCGCCCAGGTCATGGTCGAGCGCGTCGATCACGTCCGAGATCTTCAGCTCGCGGGTTTGTTCAACGGCGTGGGAGAAGTCCTTCCAGAACTGCTCCATCACCGAGCGCCAGTCCCGCCGCCCGTCGGAGACGTCGTCCAACTGCTCCTCGAGCCCGGCGGTGAACCCCGTGTCCACGTAACGCTCGAAGAACGAGGTGAGGAACGCCGTCACTAGCCGCCCCCGATCCTCCGGGAACAGCCGGCGGCTTTCCATCCGGACGTAGTTGCGGTTGCGCAGCGTCTCGAGGATCGAGGCGTAGGTGGACGGGCGGCCGATGCCCAGTTCCTCCATCCGCTTCACCAGGCTCGCCTCGGAGTAACGCGGCGGCGGCTGGGTGAAGTGCTGCTCGGCCGCAACCTTGTCGCGCCGCAGCGGATCCCGCTCGTGCATCGGCGGCAGCATGCGGCTCTCGTCGCGGCTGTCGCCTTCAGGCGCTTCGTCCGTGGCTTCGCGGTAGAGCTTGAGGAACCCGTCGAACGCCACGATGGACCCGTTGGCACGCATGCGGGTGCCCCCGCTGGCCACCTCCACCGTCACCTGGTCCAGCTCGGCCGACTGCATCTGGCTGGCCACGGCCCGTTTCCAGATCAGGTCATAGACCCGGCGCTGGTCATCGTTCAGATACCGCGCGACCTCCCCCGGCGTACGCGCAACGTCAGTCGGACGAATGGCTTCATGAGCTTCCTGAGCGTTCTTCGCCTTGGTGCTGTATTCCCGCGGCGCCGTCGGCAGGTAGTCGGGGCCGTATTCGTGGCCGACATGCTCGCGGATCGCGGAGATTGCCTCGCGCGCCATCTGCACGCCGTCGGTCCGCATGTAGGAGATCAGGCCGACCGTCTCGCCGCCGATATCCACGCCCTCATACAGTTGCTGCGCGATCCGCATCGCCGCTTGCGCGCCCATGCCGAGCTTGCGGCTGGCGTCCATCTGGAAGCTGGACGTGGTGAACGGCGGCTGCGGGTTGCGCTTGACCCGGCGCCGCTCGACGGAGGCGACCGAGAAGCTGCCCGCTTCCACCGCCGCCTTCGCCGACTCGGCTAGCGCGGCTGTGTTCAGGTCGAACTGGTCGAGCTTCCTGCCGTCCAGATGGGTCAGCCGCGCGGTGAACGGCGCGCCGGCTGGCGTGGTGAAATGCGCCTCCACCGTCCAGAACTCACGCGCGCGGAACGCCTCGATCTCGGCTTCCCGCTCGCATACCAGGCGCAGCGCTACGGACTGCACCCGGCCCGCCGAGCGGCTGCCCGGCAGCTTGCGCCACAGCACGGGGGAGAGCGTGAACCCTACCAAGTAGTCCAGTGCGCGCCGGGCGAGGTAGGCCTCGATCAGCGGCTGGTCCAACGCGCGCGGATTGGCCATGGCGTGCTGGACGGCGGATTTGGTGATCTCGTTGAAGGTGATGCGCTGGACGTCGATGCCCTTCAGCGCCTTCTTCTCCTCCAGCATCGCCTGCACGTGCCAGGAGATCGCCTCGCCCTCGCGGTCCGGGTCGGTGGCGAGCCAGAGCCGGTCCGCGCCCTTCAGCGCCTTGGCAATGGCCGCCACCTGCTTGTTGCCGCGCTCGTCGGAGGCCCAGTCCATAGCGAAGCCTTCCTCCGGCCGCACCGAGCCATCCTTCGGCGGCAGGTCGCGGACGTGGCCGAAGCTCGCCAGCACGGTGAAGTTGCCGCCGAGGTATTTGTTGATTGTCTTGGCCTTGGCGGGCGATTCGACGACGACAACGTCGGTCATGGTGTCCTTGTGTCAGCCACTGGGGGCTCAGCCGAGGAGGGCTACGCGGTGGCCTGGCAGGGTTTCCACAACCCCCTCCAGTTCGAGAACCAACAGCACAGCCATCACCGTGGATGCGGACAACTGGCAGCGCCGTATCAGATCGTCAACCGCCGCCGGGTCAGGGCTGAGCAGGGCGAGCACTTGGGCGCGGGCCACGGCCGGGTCAACGGGGGCGTCGAACGGGGCGGGCGCTTCGGCGAACCCGAGCGGCAGAGGTTGGACGGCGGGACCTTCCCAGCCCCGTAGCGCGTCCAGCACGTCGGCGGCTTGGCCGATCAAGGTAGCGCCGTTGCGGATCAGGTCATTCGAGCCGTGGCAGCGTGGGTCCAGCGGCGAGCCGGGTACGGCCAGCACCATGCGGTGGGCGTCCAGCGCCTGCTGCGCGGTGATCAGGCTGCCGGAGTGGCGGGCCGCCTCCACCACCACGACCCCCATCGACAAGCCGGCGATGATGCGGTTGCGGCGGGGAAAGTGCCGGGCCTGCGGAGCCGTGCCGAGCGGGGCCTCGGCGATGACCACGCCCTTCTCGGCGATACGGGCCTGCAGCGCCGTGTTCTCGGCGGGGTAGGGCATGTCCAAACCGCCGGCGATGGCGGCCGCGGTGTACCCCGTGTGCATGGCGCCGGTATGGGCCGCGGTGTCGATCCCGCGCGCCAGGCCGGAGACGACCAACACTTCGTGCGACGCGAGTTCGGCGGCCAGCGCCTCGGCCATGCGCTGGCCGTTGGCCGACGCATTGCGGGCGCCGACCAGGCCTACGGCGCGGCGGCCGAGCAACGCCGGGTCGCCAAGCACCGAGATCACGGGCGGCGCGTCTTCCAGCAGGGCGAGCATCTCGGGGTAGTCGGGTTCGCCCAACACCAGCATGCGGCCGCCAAGCTTCTGAACTCGGGCAAGTTCACGCTCGACGTCGCTGGCGCGGGTGACGGCGAACGGCGCGGTTCGGCCGCCGGCCTGGGCGAGTTCGGGCAAGGCGGCGATGGCCTGCTCGGCGACAGGATAGCGGCTCAGCAAGCGCCGATAGGTGAGGGGGCCGACGCCCGGTGTGCGCGCCAGGCGGATGCGGGCGAGCCGTTCAGCCGGGCTCACTTGGCGCCGATCCGGGGTTCGGTGCCGGCGCGCAGGCGGACGATATTGGCCCGGTGGCGCCAGATGATCCAGGCGGAGATGAGCGGGACCGGCCAGGCATACGGCTGCACAGTCAATGCAACGAACGGCGCCGCCGCGCAGGCGACCAGTGCCGCGAGCGAGGAGATCCGGGTCAGGACGGCGATGGCGAGCCAGATCACGGATGCGGCGACTCCGAACGGCCAAGCGATGCCGTAGAGTACGCCCGCACCGGTTGCGATACCCTTACCGCCACGGAATCCGAGCCAGGGGGTGAGCGTGTGGCCCAACACGGCGGCAAGCCCGGCCAACGCCGGGGGACCACCGAGTTCGCGGGCGATGACGACGGCGGCGGTGCCCTTCAGCGCATCCAGTATGAGTGTGGCCGCCGCGAGGTCCTTGCGGCCGGTACGCAGGACGTTGGTGGCGCCGATGTTGCCGGAGCCGATCGCCCGGATGTCACCCAGGCCGGCCATGCGGGTAAGAAGCAGACCGAACGGGATTGAGCCGAGCAGGAATGCGAGGAGAAGGGTCAACTTCTCCCTCGCCCCTTGAGGGAGGGGGTCGGGGGGAGGGGTGCCGCACGGGAAAGACAAGCCGGTTGCCACCTCTCCCCCAACCCCTCCCTCAAGAAGAGGAGAGGCAATCCTCTGGTGGCACTCATCACCCGAACACCCGACGTCCGGCTTTCCACGTGCCGACTACCCGGCCTTCCAGCGCGCGTCCGTCGAATGGGGTGTTGCGTGCCTTGCCGGGCAGCGATCCGGCCTCCACGCGCCAGATCCGGTCGAGGTCGAACAGGCACAGATCCGCGGGCGCCCCTTTTGCCAACCGGCCCGCCTGGCTGCCGAGCAGCTTGGCCGGGCGGACCGTCAGCAAGGCGAGCGCGTCCATCAGCGGCAAGCCGGCGCCATGCACCTGCGCCAGCGTCACGCCTAAAAGCGTCGCCAAACCGGCGCCTCCGGCCGACGCCTGGGCGAACGGGAAACGCTTGTCGTCGGCGTCGCGCGGCTGGTGGTCCGAGGCAATTGCGTCCACCGTGCCGTCCACCAAGGCCGCGGCCACGGCGAGCCGGTCCGACTCGGGGCGCAACGGCGGGGAGAGCTTGGCGTAGGTGCGGAAGTCGCCGATCGCTGTCTCGTTAAGGTCGAAATAGGGCGGCGCGGTATCGCAGGTGACGTGAAGCCCCTCGTCCTTGGCCTGCCGGATCAAAGC
Source organism: uncultured Acetobacteraceae bacterium (assembly GCA_964247705.1). GTDB lineage: Bacteria > Pseudomonadota > Alphaproteobacteria > Acetobacterales > Acetobacteraceae > LMUY01. Next base: position 50,569 of record CAXTVQ010000012.1, read on the forward strand.
CAATGCCCGTGCCGTGGAGACGTGCGCGAAATGCACCGAGCCGCCGGTGAGCCGCGCAAGGCTGATGTCACGCGCGACCAGGATCTCCTCGGCGGCCGCGGGGATGCCGGGGAGGCCGAGACGTGTCGCCAGTTCGCCCTCGGTCGCCGATCCGCCAGCGGCGAGCGACGGGTCTTCCGGATGCTGGACGATGCGGTAGCCGAACCCGCGGGCATAGGACAGTGCGAGCCGCATCATGCGGGCGTTGCCGATCGCCCGCTGGCCGTCGGTGAAGGCGACCGCGCCGGCCTCGCCCAGCAGGCCGATCTCGGCCAGTTCCTCGCCGCGGCAACCGCGCGTGACGGCGCCGTAGGGCAGGATGGTGAGGCTGCCGGTTTCCTCACCGCGGGTGCGCAGCAGGCGGACGAGCGCCGGGTCGTCGATGGCGGGGAGGCTGTCGGGAAGGGCGGCGAGGGTGGTGATGCCGCCGGCCGCGGCGGCTTGCGCGGCGGAGGCGACGGTCTCGCGGTACTCAAAGCCAGGTTCGCCGACGGCGGCGCGCATGTCGACCAGGCCGGGGCAGAGGATGGCGCCGTCGCCGTCGATGATCGGGGCGTTGTCGGGGCGGCCGAGGCTGGGGCCTAGATCGGCGATCAGGCCGTCCTGGATCAGAAGGCCGCCCTCGATGTCCAGGTTGGTTGCCGGGTCTAGCAGGCGGACATTGGTCAGGAGAACCGGCATCGAGGTTTGGGCAGGGCCCCTGCTAAACATTCCGCCTCGCCCGGCGTGAACACACGTCCAGCACCGCCATCCGGACGGAAACGCCCATCTCCACCTGCTCGCGGATCAACGACCGCGCCGGGTCGTCCGCAACCGCGCTATCGATCTCCACCCCGCGGTTCATCGGCCCGGGATGCATCACCAGCGCGTCCGGCGCCGCCTTCGCCAGCCGCGCCGCGTCCAGCCCGAAGAAGCGGAAATACTCGCGCGCCGAGGGCACCGGGCCGCTCGACATCCGCTCCTTCTGCAAACGAAGCATCATCACGATGTCCGCCCCCGCCAGCCCGGCGTCCATGTCGTGGAACACGGTCACACCCAGCCGGCTCGCCTCCGCCGGGATCAGGGTCGGCGGGCCGATCACCCGCACCTGGCTACCCATCGTGGTCAGCAGGTGAATGTTGGAGCGCGCCACCCGCGAATGCAGGATGTCGCCGCAGATCGCCACCGTCAGCCCCTGCAGCCGGCCGCGGCGGCGGCGGATGGTCAGGGCATCGAGCAACGCCTGCGTCGGATGCTCGTGCAAACCGTCCCCGGCGTTGATCACCGCCGCATCCACCTTCTGCGCCAGCAGCGAGGGCGCGCCCGACTGGTCATGCCGCACCACCAGCAGGTCGCACTGCATGGCGTTCAGTGTGCCGGCGGTGTCCAGCAGGGTTTCGCCCTTGTTCACCGAGGAGGACGAGACGGACATGTTGATCACGTCGGCACCCAGCCGCTTGCCGGCCAGTTCGAAGGAGGTGCGGGTGCGGGTGCTGTCCTCGAAGAACAGGTTGATCAAGGTGCGCCCGCGCAGCAGGTCCCGCTGCGTCTTGCCGGAGCGGTTGAGCAGCACGTAGCTCTCAGCCAGATCCAGCAAAGCGTTGATCTGCGGCGGATGCAGCCCCTCGATCGCGAGCAGGTGGCGGCTGGGCAGGTTCATGCTGCGGCGGCGTGCAGGCGGGCAAGCGCTTCGTCGCGGCCGAGTGCGGCAAGCGTCACGTCGATGCCGGGGCTGGTCGTCGTCCCCGTGAGCGCGGCGCGCATCGGCTGGGCGACCTGGCCGAGCTTCTTGCCGGTGCGCTCGGCATAGGCCCGCAAGGCGGCGTCCAGCGCCGAAGGGGAGAAGTCGGTGGCGGCAAGGTCATCTGCGACTGCGGTCAGCATCGCCTTGGCATCGGGGGTGAGCAACCCGGCCGCCTTGGCATCCATCTGCAGCGGCAACGCGCGCGCCAGGAACGCTGCGCTGTCAGCCAGTTCGACCAAGGTTTTCGCACGTTCTTTCAGGCCCGGCATCAGCGTGCGGATACGATCGGCCATGCCGCTGGCCGCCAGCCCGCGTGCGTTCAGCCGCGCCACGACCTCGGCCGTCAGCCGATCATCGTCCGCGCCGCGCAGCCAAACGCCATTCAGGTTGTCAAGCTTCTTGTAGTCCATGCGGCCGGGCGCGCGGCCAACCCCTTCGAAGTCGAACAGCCGAATTGCCTCGTCCCGGCCCAGTATTTCGAGGTCGCCGTGCGCCCAGCCGAGCCGCAGCAGGTAGTTGCACAACGCTTCCGGCAGGTAGCCGGCATCGCGGAACTCGGTCACCGACGCCGCGCCGTGCCGCTTGGACAGCTTGGCGCCGTCCGGGCCGTGAATCAGCGGGAGGTGGGCGAAGCGCGGCACCTCCCACCCATTGGCAAGGTAGACCTGCACCTGCCTGAATGTATTGGTGAGGTGGTCGTCGCCGCGAATGACGTCCGTGATGCCCATGTCGTGGTCGTCCACCACCACGGCATGCTGGTAGGTGGGCGTGCCGTCGCTGCGCAGGATGATCATGTCGTCGAGTTCGGCGTTGGCGACGCGCACGGCGCCCTGCACCCGGTCCTCCACGACGACCTCGCCTTCCCGCGGAGCACGCAGGCGGATCACGTAGGGTCCGGTCCCATCCGTGCGGTCCCGCCAGGGGCTGTCGTAGCGCAGCGGGCGGCCCTCGGCTCGCGCCTTTTCACGAGCGGCGGCGATCTCCTCCGGGGTGGACCAGCAGCGATAGGCGTGACCGGTCTCCAGCATGGCATGGGCCACCTCGGCATGCCGGGCGGCGCGGGTGGATTGGTAGATCTCCGGGCCGTCGCGCTCGAGTCCCATCCAATCCAGGCTGTCCAGGATCGCGGCGGTGAAGGCGGCGGTAGAGCGGGCGCGGTCCGTGTCTTCGATACGCAGCAGGAACTCGCCGCCGTGATGGCGCGAGAACAGGTAGTTGAACAAGGCCGTGCGCGCCCCGCCGATGTGCAGCAAGCCGGTGGGCGAAGGGGCGAAACGGGTCCGGACGGTCATGCGGTGGGCCATAGCACGGGGCCGTGTGGCCTGGGGAGGGCACTGTGGCTAGTGTGCCAACCGTGAACGCAATCGTATTCGTCGCACGTGTTGTCAGAGTGCCGTCCGCACCGGCCTGGGTCCTGGCCATGGCCGAGGCGGAGCGCGGCCGGACGATGCCGTGGCTCGCCGTGTTCATGGCGGCGGGAGTGCTCGGCTACTTCATCCTCCCGCACGAGCCGCCACTTTATGCCGGGCCCGTGCTGATCGTGGCGTGCGTGGCACTGGCGCTGCTGCTGCGGGCATGGTCCACCGGGCGGGCGGTTTCCATCGTCTTGCTGGCCGTCTCCGCCGGGTTTGGCTCGGCGCAGTTTGCGACCGGACGCGCGCCTCCGCTGCTGACCTTGCCGAAGAAGGCGACCGTGGTGACCGCGATGGTAAGCGGTATCGAGCAACTGCCGGACGGACGCCGGCTTACCCTGGCCGGCGCGCAACTGGATGGCGGCCCGGCGCTGCCCCGCACCCTGCATGTCCGCCTGCAAGCCTCCGATGCCGGTGTGCTCGCCACCGGTGATGCCGTCCGCCTCCGCAGCGTGCTGCGCCCGCCGGCGCCGCCCGCCTATCCCGGCGCCTGGGACCTGCAGCGCGACGCCTATTTCTTCGGCCTCGGCGGGTCCGGCACGGCGCTTGGCGCGGCGGAGCGCCTGACCCAGGCGCCACCAGCCGGGCCGGGCGGTTTGCAGCGGTTGCGCGAGTCGGTGGCCGACCGGTTCATGGCGGGACTGCCCGGGTCGGACGGCACGGTGGCGGCCGTGCTGTTCACCGGGCTCGGCGCGGCGATCCCCGTAGCGGACCGGGCGGCGTTCCGCGATTCGGGGCTGGCCCATCTGCTGGCCGTGGCCGGGCTGCATATCGGTATCGTGATGGGCCTGGTGATGGGGGCCACGCGGTTCGGCCTGGCGCTGTGGGAGTGGGCGGCCCTGCGCTGGCCGTGCAAGCAGATCGCCGCCGCCGCCGCGCTGGCCTCCGGCGCCGGCTACGTGATGCTGACCGGGATGCACGTGCCGGTGCTGCGCTCGTTCGCGATGGCGGCGCTGGTCACGCTCGGGGTCGCCGTCGGCCGGCGGGCGATCTCCATGCGGGGGCTGGCGATGGCGGCGATGGCCCTGATGGCGGCGGCGCCGCAGGAGGTGCTCGGCGTCTCGTTCCAGATGAGCTTTGCCGCCGTGCTGGCGCTCATCGCCGGGTATGAGGCGCTGCGCCCCTTCCTGTCCGCCATCCGCCGCCGCCGGGTGCTGCACCATGCCGCGACCCTGGTGCTGACCAGTTTGCTCGCGGGTGCGGCGTCCGCCCCGTTCGGCGCGTACCATTTCGGCCGGGTGCAGGTGTATTTCATCCTGGCCAACCTGGTTGCCGTTCCGCTTACCGCGGTCCTGGTGATGCCGGCCGGGCTGCTCGCGCTGTTGCTGATGCCGCTTGGGCTGGAGCAGGCGGCACTCTGGCCGATGGGCTGGGGGCTGGACGCTGTGGTGTTCGTGGCCCGCACCGCCGCCAGCCTGCCCGCCGCCGTGTTCACCGTGCCGCACATGCCGGCCTGGGGATTGGCGGTGACGGCGCTCGGGCTCGCGTGGCTCGGGCTGTGGCAATCCCGCTTGCGGCTGGCGGGTGCGCCGGTGATCCTGGCCGGGCTGCTCTCCGGCCTGCTGAGCCCGCCCGCCGACCTGCTGGTCTCGCCGGACGCGCGGCTGATCGCGCTCCGCTCGCCGGCCGGCCTGCAAACCCGGCCTGGCTTCTCAGGCTTCGTGCTCGACTCGTGGCAGCAATACTGGGCGGAGCAGATCGACGCGCCGTTTCCGGAGAACGGACGACCCGGCCCCGTGCGCTGCACCCCGGCCGGCTGCCGCATCGATCAGGCCGGCGCCACAGTGCTGCTGTCGAGGGCAACTGGCCCAGTCGATTGCACCCATGTCGCCCTCGTCGTTTCTGCCGAACCGCTCCGCAGCACTTGCCCCTCGGTCCCCCGCATCGACCGTTTCACCGTCTGGCGGGATGGTGCGCAGGCGGTCTGGCTGCGGGACGGCATGGCGGCGGTGCTGTCCGACCGTGCTTATCGCGGCGAGCGGCCCTGGGTGCCGCCGTCACCCGCCACTGCTCGCGCAAAGTCGAGCTTGCCCATGGCGTTGACGGACGACGGCTCCTGAAAAAAGCGTTAAGTGTGCAACCGGCGCCGGGCTATGCTGCGCGGCGGGACCTCGGGGGTTAGCCGATGACACTCTTTTCGTTCAAGACGCTCGCCTTCGCCTGGACCGGCCTGGCCGGGCTTGCCGCGGTTGGTGCGGGCGTGCTGCAGGCCAGCTACGTCCTGCCTGCGCCGCCAACGCCTATCGCGCAGGTCGCCGCCACACTACCGCCGCCGCCCGTGCCTGTCGCCGTGCCGGCCACGCCGGGTCTGCCGTTCCAAAACCGCTCGCTGCTTGTCGTGTTGCCACCCCCCGTGGCCGCTCCACGCACGCCGCCGCGTCTGGCCGCTGTCGAGCCGCTTCCTGTCCCGCCGGTCCCTCCCATGCACGTCGCCCATGCCGAGCCCCGCCGCGTCCCCGCTGCCCGAACCGAGCCTGAGCCTGCCTACGCCTCCGCCTATCCGGGCTGGGATTGGCGCCGCCCGCTGCCGTATCCCGGCATGTATGCGTCCGGCCGCGCCTATTACTATGGCGGTCAGACGGCCTATTACGGGTGGCAGCCGGAGTAGGGGGACGGCCCAGGTCCAGCACGGCCACGCTCCCGTCAATCCATCTTGCCGCTTCCAGCACCCTCCGCCATGGTCAGCCGCAATAAAAACGGAGGACGACGCATGCTGCGCACGGGGCTGACACTTGCGCTGGGAGGGACGATTGCGCTCGCCCTGGCGGCACCTGCGCAGGCGCGCATAACCCGGCTGGAGATCCTCCGCACCGAGCCCGCGTTCGGCGGCCAGTCGTTCGGCGCCGCCGGTGCCTACGAGCACGTGTTCGCCATCGCCCACGGCGAACTGGACCCGGGCGACCCGGTGAACGAGGTCATCCAGGATCTCGCCTTGGCGCCCCGCGACGCGGACGGCCACGTCGAATACACGACTCCCGTCGAACTGCTGAAACCCGCCGACATGGCGCGCGGCAACCGCGTGACCGTCATGGAGGTGGCCAACCGCGGCAACAAGCTCATCCTCGGCACCTTCGACGAAGGCACCCCCAGCCCCGTCGCGAACTGGAACGCGCTGACCGGACCGGGCGACGGCTGGCTGATGCAGCAGGGCTATACCCTGGCCTGGTGGGGCTGGGAGATGGACGCGACGCCGGGCATGAGCCGCATCGTCATGCCACCCGTGATCGCCCACAACGCCGACGGCTCGCCCGTGACCGGCGTCGTGCGCTCCGAGATGATCACGCCAGTCGCGACGGCGACGATCGGCCTCGGCCAAAGCGCCCAGGTGATGCCGTATCCTCCCGGCAGCTACGTGAATTATCCCGCCGCCAGCCTGGACAACGCGAACGCGACCCTCACCGTCCGCACCAACGAGCACGACCGTCGCCAGCCGATTGCGAACGACCAATGGAGCTTCGGCGTCTGCAGCGAAGGCGCGCCCGCCAAGCCCGACCCGAACCACCTCTGCATGCAGGCCGGGTTCCAGCCCGGCCACCTGTATGAACTGATCTACCAGGCCAAGGACCCGACGGTGACCGGCCTGGGCTTCGCCGCCACCCGCGACATCGGCGCCTTCCTGCGTAATGCGCAAAAGGGCGACGACGGCGCCGCCAACCCGGTTTACCGCGCGGACGCCCGCATCATCATCGAAGGCTCTTCCCAGAGCGGGCGGATGCTGCGGACGTTCCTGGACCTCGGTTTCAACCGGGGCGAGGATGGCAAGCCCGTGTTCGACGGCGCCTACCCCCATATCGGCGGCGGGCTGATGCCGCTCAACGTCCGCTTCGGCCAGCCGGTGCGCGCCTGGGGCGAGCAGACCGACCATCTGTATCCCGCCTACGACTTCCCGTTCTCCTACGGCAAGCAGGACGATCCGTTGACCGGGCGCAGCCAGGGCCTGCTGGACCGCTGCAACGCCACCAACACCTGCCCGCGCATCTTCCACGTGGCGACCGTGCTCGAGATGTGGGAGGGCCGCCAGTCGCTGGGATTCACCGACCCGCTCGGCATGCGTGATGTCAGCGACCCACCCGGCGTGCGCACCTTCATCCTGGCTAGCACGCAGCATGCCCCTTCGTCGCTGCCACTGGTCACCAAGCCGCCATTCGGCCTCTGCCAGCAGCAGCCCAACCCGAACCCGTACATCTGGACGATGCGCGCGCTGCTGACTGCACTCTCCGCCTGGGTGCGGGACGGCACGGAGCCGCCGCCGGGCGTTGTGCCGCGCATCGCCGACGGCACGCTGGTGGCGCCGGACCAGGTGCGCCTGCCTGCGATCCCCGCGAACACATATGGCGGCACGCCGCGCCCAGCGGTGTCGCAGGCGCGAATCTACGACACGCTGCACGTGCTCGACTTCGGCCCCGGCTACCGCGGCGCCGACAGCAGCGGCGTGATAACCATCGAGCCGCCCAAGGTCGGCACCGCCAGCTACGGCGTGCTGGTGCCACAGGTGGACGCGGACGGCAACGACCTGGCCGGCATCCGCTCAGTGTTCGAGCAGGTCCCGGTCGGCACCTATCTCGGCTGGAACCTGTTCCGCGACGGCCATCTCGCCGGCGGCATGTGCAACCTGCAGGGCTCGTTCATCCCGTTCGCCGCGACGAAGGCGGAACGGGACGCGGTGGGCGACCCGCGGCTGTCGATCGCCGAGCGCTACCCGACCAAGGACGGCTACGTCGCCGCGTTCAAGGCGGCGGCCGAGCGGCTGGTGAACGCGCGCTTCCTGCTGCCCGCGGATGCAGCGCTGCTGGAGAGCCGGGCCGAACAGGAGGGGATCCGCCAACTCCCTTAGATGGTGGCTGCGCCGATCGTCTCGCGGTGGATCGGGCCGGACGGCCGGGTCAGCGCCCAGTAGGACGCCTCGATGGCGCCTCCGCCCAGATCAAGCAGGACGAAGCCGTGCGTGTCGGCGCCGTCCACCACGTCCAACTGGATTTGGGAGGCGAGACTGGGCGGGTCCGGCAGGCCGGCCAGCGGCGTCAGCGGGTAGGACGAGGCGGCAACCGGCACGGCGCCGTAGCCGATGTTCCGCCCGGCGGCGATGCCGCGATAGGGCGCGTAAAGGCGCAGCCGGTGCTCATGGCCCCAGAACCAGGCGTCGATGCGTCCGGCCGCGGCGAGCCGGGCGTAGCTGGCCATCAGGTTCGGGTTGCACGGGTTGCGCGGGCTAGCCGGGCCGATCTGCGCGAACGCGGAAAACGGCTGGTGGTGGCTGAGCAACACGGTGCGGCCGGGAAAGCCGCGCAGCTTGTCGGCAAGCCACAGCTCCTCCGCCGGTTCGAGCCGGGTCAGGGCGCCTGCCTCGTCGAACGGGTCGCGGTCGTGCAGGCCGGTGTCGGCGGCGAGGATTTGCCACGAGCTATCCGGACTCCGGAGGCAGAAATAGCTGGCGGGCTGGCCGAGCATCGTCAGCAGGCCATAATAGCCGGTGCCGCCGCTATAAACGTCGTGGTTGCCGCACAGGGTGAAGACGGGCGTGGCCGGCATCGCAGCGCGCAACGGAGTCAGGAAATGGGTTTGGCACTCCTCGGTAGTGCCGGCGTAGTAGATGTCCCCCAAATGGATCACGAAATCCGGGTTCTGCAGGGCTGCGAGTGCTGCCACCTGGCGGGCCGTTTCGGTGCCGGTGCCCCAATCCGAAATCAGCGCCACGCGGAGCGCCGGCTTGGGCGCGGGCACCACGAAGTCGCCTATATCGGTATAGCGAATGTAGGGGATCGGGCGCGGCGTGCCGTTGGCTGTGAGCGTGCCGGCGTAGTCCAGCAGCAGCTTCGCCCAGAGCGGATCGCAGCGGCCGAAGCGGAAGCGGTCGTTTGCCTGCTGCCGCTGGAGTGGAGTGCCGCGGACCATCGTTCCGAACAAGTGCAGGCCGAGGGCGGCGCAGGTCGCGGAGGGATGCGGTAGCCCGGGGGCAGGAGCATAGGCGCGGCTTGCGTCCTGATTGCTGGCGACCAACTGGGTGGCGGCCTGCACTATCGGGTGAAAGGCGGTGCCGTGGTCGCCATGGGGCCGGAGCCTGGCGAAAGCTGCGGCGGCGGACTGAAACAAGGACAGGAACGGGTCCCGCACGGTGGTGAACGGCTGCGGCATGACTCTGATCATGGCGGCTCCGGCGCCGGGCCGCATCCCTCCTCCGGGCGTCTGAACCCATTGTTAACCATTTTGCCGCATGATCCGTGGTGGGAGGGCTGCGGATGGCAATGCGTTCGGAGACGGTCGATGTGTGGGAGCGGCATCGCCGACGCCAGGTCAAAGCGGCGCGGCAGGAACGGCTGGAGTGTCACGGCGGGTGGCTGGAGGTGGTCACGGCCATCGGCTTATCGGGAATGCTGCTCGCGGCGCTGCTGATATTGGGTCCGCTGCCGGGTGTGGTGGTTCCGCTGCTGCTCGGTTGACTGGTCAGAACAGCATGGCTGAGAGCGCTAAGCACTCGGCGAGTTGCACGGTGGCGCCGAGCACGTCGCCGGTGTAGCCGCCGATATGCCGGGCTGCGAGGCGGACCATGATGAGCCCGGCCATCAGCGCGGCAAGGCCGGCGGCTGGGGCGAGGAGCGCGGCGGCGATGGCAAAGACGAGGCCGGAGATGATTGGCCGGCGGTGCGGTGCGTGCACGGCGTGTCCGAGCCCGTCGGTTCGGGCGGGAGTGAGCAAAAGCATCGGAATCAAAGCGGCGCCGCGGCTGAGCGCGAGGATGACGGGCAGGGCTCGTACAGGATGCGTTACGAGCGCGAGAGCGGTGGCGCGAAGCAGCAGGCTGAACAGAAGGGCGAGGGCGCCGAAACTGCCGATGCGGCTGTCGCGCATGATGGCGAGCTTGCGGTCCCGCGTGCGGCCGCCGCCAAAGCCGTCCGCCGTGTCGGCCAGCCCGTCCTCGTGCAGCGCGCCGGTGAGCAGGCTGGTCGCGGCCAGCGCCCAGAGTGCCGCGAGCGGCTGCGGCAACCCCATGAGGAAGGCCGTTGCGATGACCGCCGCTCCGAGCATACCAATGAGAGCGCCAATGAGGGGATAGGCCCAGACGCAGTCGGCTGGCGCTGGGTAGGTTGCGGTCAGGCGGCCGACGGGAAGCCGGGTGAGCAGGGTGGCAGCGGCGACCAGTTCGGACCAGCGCGCGGAAGCCAGCTCGGTCCAGCGCGTCATGCGCGGTTGGCGACGGCAGCCTCGGCGAAGGTGGCCATGCCGGTGTGGCAGGCCAGGGCCGCCCGGAGCAGCGGCACGGCAAGGGCAGCCCCGGACGCTTCGCCCAAGCGCATGCCGAGGTCGAGCAGCGGGGACAGCCCCAGCAGAGTGAGCAGGCGGCGGTGGGCGGCTTCGGCGGAAACGTGCGCGGCAAGGCAGTGGTCCAGCGCGCCGGGTGCGAGGCTGGCAAGCGGGGCCGCGGCGGCGGTGCAGACGAAACCGTCCAGCAAGACAGGAACCCGGCATACGCGCGCGGCGACGATGGCCCCGGCGATGGCGACGAGTTCGCGTCCGCCGAGACAGCGGAGCGTTTCGAGCGGGGCTAGGCCGGCGTGGCGGGCGGCGGCATCCCGAACGGCGGCACGCTTGCGATCGAGACCGGCGGGATCGATGCCGGTGCCGAGCCCGGTCCAGTCCTCACCCGCGAACAAGGCCGTGCAGACCGCGGCGGCGGCTGTCGTGTTGCCGATGCCCATCTCGCCCAGGCAGAGCAGGCTGGTTCCGGGCGTGACAGCGCGTTCGCCGGCGGTCCAGGCCCGGGCGAACGCATCCGGGGTGAGCGCGGGGGCGGCGGTGAAGTCTGCAGTCGGGATATCGAGGTCGAGCGGCACCACCTCGAGCGACGCGCCGGCTATGCGGGCGAGCTGGTTGATCGCGGCGCCGCCGGCGGCGAAGTTGGCCACCATCTGCGCGGTGACGGCGGCCGGGTAGGGGGAAACGCCGCGCTCGGTCACGCCGTGGTTGCCGGCGAACACGACGATGCGGACGGTGTCGAGCACCGGGTCCGGCCGGGCCTGCCAGGTGGCGAGCCAGGCGACGAGGTCCTCCAGCCGGCCGAGGCTGCCGGGGGGTTTGGTGAGCGTGTCCTGGCGGGTACGGACGGCGCTGGCCGCGGCGGCGTCGCCGGGCGGGAGGTCGGGTAGGTTCACGCAGGTTCCTCGCGGGCGATGGCGTGGAAGAAGGACCCGCTGACGTGGCCGCGGCGCCCACCGGCCGGCCCGAGCGACACGCCGGCAGCGTCTTCCACGGTGCTGTAAGGCGCGTCCGTGCCAGGATCGGTGACGGTGGCGTAATGGAACTCGTGTCCGCGGATGGCGCCGTCCGGCAGCAAGGCGCGGCGGTAGCCGAGATGGAGCGAGCGGCGGGCGAAGCTGGTGGCGTGGCTGAGCAGGCCGGTCATCCCGTGCGTGGCGCCGTCCGCGGCGGTGAGGCTGGTGCCGAGCACCATGTAGCCGCCGCATTCGCCATGGACGGCTCGTGTGTCGGCAAACGCGCGCAGCCCGGCGTGGAAGATTGTGGCGGCGGCGAGAGCGGGGGCGTGGAGTTCGGGGTAGCCACCGGGCAGCCAGCAGCAATCGGCCGCAGCCGGCGGGGGCTCGTTCGCAAGCGGCGAGAATGGCAGGAGTTCGGCCCCGGCCGCACGCCAGGCCGCGAGCACGTGCGGGTAGGTGAAGGTGAACGCGGCGTCCATGGCGAGCGCGACCCGCTGGCCAGGAGGTGCAAGCACTCCCGCCCTCTCGCTTCTGCCTCCCCCGTCCTTCACGGGACAAGGCGCTTCGGGCATCGACAACGGACGCATCGCGTGATCGAGCAGGCAGTCCAAATCCACGTGACGCTCGATCGTGTCGGCCAGGTGAGAGAGCGCTGCGTCAAGGCCGGCGAGTTCGCCCGCTTGCACCAGGCCGAGATGGCGTTCCGGCAGAGCGATGGAGGCATCGCGGGGGATCGCGCCCAATACCGGCAGCGTCATCGCGGCCTCGACTGCGCGGCGGTGCTTGTCGCTGCCGACGCGGTTGAGGATCACGCCGCCGACGCGGACCTTCGCATCGAAGCTGGCGAGACCGTGTGCGACGGCGGCGGCGGTCTGCGCCTGGCCCGAGACGTCCAGCACCAGCAGCACGGGCAGACCGAAGCGTGCCGCGAGGTCGGCGGAGCTGCCGGTCCGGCCGGGCGGGCCGGCGACGCCGTCGAACAGGCCCATGGCGCTTTCCACGAGAACGATGTCCGCACCCTCGCAGGTCTGGGCCAACAAGGATGCCAGCAAAGCCGGCGGCATGGCCCAACTGTCGAGGTTGGTGCCGGCGGCGCCGGACGCAGCGGCGTGGAAAGCCGGGTCGATGTAGTCGGGTCCGGACTTGGCGGTGCGCACGGCGATCCCCCGGCGGCGCAGCGCGGCGACGATGCCGAGCGTCACCGTGGTCTTGCCGGCGCCGGAACGGGGCGCGGCGATCAGCCAAGCGGGGACTGTCATGCTAGGATGCTCCCGTGGAGAACGGGACCAATTTGCGGCGCGGCTGGACGACCGGCGCGTGTGCCGCGGCGGCGGCCAAGGCGGCGTTCGCGGCGCTGTGCACGGGGGCGTTCCCCGACCCGGTGGACATTCCGCTGCCGCGCGGGGGACGGGTGGCGTTCGCACTGGCGGAAATGCGGCTGGAAGACGAATGCGCCCGCGCCGCCATCGTGAAGGATGCAGGGGACGACCCGGACGTGACGCATGGGGCGCTGATCCGGGTGCGCGTATCGCGCGGGCCGCCCGGCATCGTGTTCCGTGCCGGTTCCGGAGTGGGCACCATCACCCGGGCGGGGCTGCCGCTGCCCCCCGGCGAGCCCGCGATCAACCCGGTGCCGCGCCAGATGATCCGGGACGCGATGGCGGAGGTGGCGCCCCCGGCCGCCGTGGTCGAAGTGGGGGTGGAGGATGGTGAGCGCCTGGCCCAGCGCACGCTGAACGGGCGGCTCGGGATCGTGGGCGGGCTGTCGATCCTGGGCACGACGGGGATCGTGGTGCCGTTCTCCTGCGCGGCCTGGATCGACACGATCCATCGCGGTATCGACGTGGCGCGGGCGGCGGGGCTGGACCACATCGCCGGGTCCACCGGCAGCACGAGCGAGGCGGCGGTCGCGGCGCTGCACGGGCTGCCGGAAACCGCGCTGATCGAGATGGGCGATTTTGTCGGCGGCATGCTGCGCTACCTGCGGCGGCGCCCGGTGACGCGGGTGACGATCGCGGGCGGGGTCGCGAAGATGACCAAGCTCGGCCAGGGGCGGCTGGACCTGCACAGCAAGCGCGGTTCGGCGAACATGGCCGATCTCGCGGCGCTGGCCGGGGTGCCGGGCGTCGCGCGCGCCACCACGGTGGCGGAGGCGTTCACGCTGGCGCCCAACCTGGGCGACGCGGTGGCGGAGCGCGCCTGGCACACGGCAACGGCGGCGCTCGAGGGGGCGGCGATCGCGCTGGACGTGGTGGTATTCGACCGCGAGGGCCGTCTGGTCGGGCATCACGGGCGGTAACGCCGGCGGTAGTCGGGGCTGTAGAGCGCGCTCTCGGCGAAGTCGGCCGGGGCGAGGGCGGCGCCGACCAGGAGGATGGCGGTGCGGTCGATGCCGGGCGCCTCGAGGGTCGCGAGGGTGGCGCGGACGATCTGCTCGTCCGGCCAGGTAGCACGGGCGACGAGGGCGCAGGGGCAGCCGGGGCCGTAATGCGGGATGAGCTCAGCGAGCGCGCGGCCGAGCATCGCGGCGGCGAGATGGATTGCCAGCGTGGCCCCTGTGGCGGCGTAGGCGGCGAGGCTCTCCGCGGGCGGCATGGCGGAGGCGCGGCCGGGCATGCGCGTGAGCACGATGGTTTGCGCCACCCCCGGCACCGTCAGCTCGCGGCCGAGCACGGCGGCGGCGGCGGCGAACGCGGGGACTCCAGGAGTCAACGTGTATGGGATGGCGTGGCGGTCCAGCCGCCGGAGCTGTTCGGCGACTGCGCTGTAAAGCGAGAGATCACCGGAATGCAGGCGCGCAACATCCTGCCCGGCTTCGTGGGCGGTGGTGAAAGCGTGCTCGATCGCGTCGAGGTCGAGGGAGGCGGTGTCGATCAGGTGGGTGCCGGGTGCGCAGTGGGCGAGTAGCTCGGACGGCACGATGGACCCCGCGTAAAGGCAGACGGGACATGCGGCGAGCAGGCGCGCCCCGCGCAGGGTGATAAGGTCGGCGGCACCCGGGCCAGCGCCGATGAAGTGGACGGTCACGGGATGCTGCCGTCTTCCTCTCCCGCTTGTGGGAGAAGGTAAGGGGAGACGGCAAGCGCGCAGGTTGCCCACTGATTGCCGAAACGGGCCCGGAGGAGCGTGCCGCCATGAGCAAGCGCCGCAGCCTCGGCGACGGATGCGACGCCAACAGCCCGGGCCGCGGTAGCCGAGCGTGTCGGGCACAGGGGTTGCACGGCGGCGAGGGCTGCTTTGTCTACAAAACGCAGCGGTCGTCCGAACACCCGGGCGGCTTCGAGCAAGCCAGGTTCGACAGACTTCCACGCAGGGGCGGCCAGGATGTCCACAGAGCCGGCCTCCGCCAGCAAGGCCAGCAGCGCTTCGGCCGGGCATCCCCGGCGGAACCCCATTCCGGCGACGATCACGGCTTCACCGCCGCCCACTGCGTGACGGTCATCGCCGGGCGGAAGGCATGCATCGGGCCGACCGAGTCCAGACGGGCAAGCGACAGCCGGAGCAAGGTGCCGCCAAGGCGGGCCTGGGCCGCGAGAAGGACGATCTCCGTTTCCACGGTGACGGCGTTGGCCACAAGCCGGCCGTCCGGCGGCAGGGCGGACCAGGCGGCGTCGATCACGCCGGGCCGGTGGGCGCCCCCGCCGAGGAACACCGCGTCCGGTTTGGGCAGGCCGGCCAGGGCGTCGGGGGCGCCGCCTTGCACTATCTGCAGCGCCGGGACACCACGTGCGGCGGCGTTGCGGGCAATGCGGGCAGTCCGCACCGGGTCCGGCTCGATGGCGATGGCAGAGTTGGCGGGGTGGCGCAGCATCCACTCGATGCCGATCGACCCGGCGCCGCCGCCCACATCCCACAGCCTCTCGGCGCGGCGGGGGGCGAGTGCGGACAGCGTGACGGCCCGGATCTCGCGCCGGGTAAGCTGGCCGTCATGTTCGTACAGATCGTCGGGCAGCCCGGTGGCGAGGTGGTGGCGGACGGCGCCGACCACCTCGATCGCAACGGTGTTGAGGGGGTGGATGTCCGCCAGGGCGAACCCGTCGGCGGCAGCGGCGCGGATCCGTTCGGCAGGGCCACCCATGGCTTCGAGCACGGTAAGGCGGGAGGCGCCGAGGCCGTCGGCGCGGAGCAGGGCCGCGATGGCGGCGGGCGTGTCGGCGGTGGCGGACAGGACGAGCAGCCGGGCGCCGGGTTGCAGCACTGGGACAATGGCGTCGACCGGGCGGCCGCAGGCGGAGAGTTCGGCGGTATCGGCCACCGCCCATCCGAGCCGGGCCCGGGCGAGCGCGAAGGCGGACGGGGCAGGGTGGCAGGTCCACTCGCCGACGGGGAGCTTGCCGGCGAGCAGGCTGCCGACGCCGAAACAGAACGGGTCGCCCGATGCAAGCACGCAGGTGGGCCGTCCCCGGCGCGCGAGAACGGCGGGGAACGCGGCCTCCATCGGGCTCGGCCAAGGCAGCGTTTCGGCCCTGATCGCATCCGCAGCCAGGCCCAGGTGGCGACGGCCACCCACCACCAGCTCCGCCCGTGCAACCGCGGCGCGTGCGGCGGGGGGGAGGTGGCCATCCTCGCCGATCCCGACGATGGCGAGCCAGGGTGCTGTCATGCGACAAGCGCCGGATGAAGGTGTTGATCCTGGGGGGCACGACCGAAGCGTCGGCGATCGCGCGGGCGCTGGCGGGCGACGCGCGGTTCGCCCCCGTGCTGTCGCTGGCCGGGCGAACCCGGGCGCCGGTGCCGCCCCCGGTCCCATGGCGACTGGGCGGCTTCGGCGGCGTAGCGGGATTGGCCGAGTATCTGCGGCGGGAAGGGATGGAGGCGCTGGTCGATGCGACGCATCCGTTCGCGGCGCGGATGAAGGCCAACGCCGCGGCGTGCACGGCGGTCCCGCGCATCGCGGTATTGCGGCCGGGCTGGGTTGCCGGCGAGGGTGACCGGTGGACGCGCGTGCCCAGCATGGCGGCAGCGGCGGCCGCGCTCGGGTCCGTGCCGAGGCGCGTGTTCCTGACCGTGGGGCAGGGCGAGTTGGCGGTGTTCGGGCCGCCGCACGCCTACCTCGTCCGCAGCGTGGACCCGCCGGGCGACGCGCCACCCGGCGCGACCGTCGTCACCGCGCGCGGGCCGTTCAGCGAGGCCGACGATCTTGCCCTGATGGAGCGGTTCGGGACGGACATACTGGTCACCAAGGACTCGGGCGGCACGGCGGTGGCCGGCAAGCTGCAGGCGGCGCGGCGGCTGGGCGTTGCCGTCGTGATGGTCGACCGTCCGCCGCCCCCGCCAGGGCCGACCGTGCCCGATGCGGCGGCCGCGCTGGACTGGCTCAAGCATCAGGCAGCACTGCGCGGGGTGTAGAGCCATGCGGTGCCGTCCGGGCGTGGGATGGCGCGGGTGGCGGGGGAGCCGACCAGCACGAGCGTGCCCATGTCGGCACGGGCCGGGTCGGCAAGCGCCAGCGTGGTGGTGTGCAAGCGCTCATCCGGGCGGCTGATCCGGGTGGCGAAGGCCACGGCCGTGGTGTCCGGAAGCACGGTGCGCAGCTCGTCGAAGGCCGCGCCTAACTGCCACGGGCGGGCGCGGGAGAGCGGGTTGTACAGGGTCAGCACGAATCCGGCGCCGGCCGCCGCGCGCAGGCGGGCGAGCACCGTCGGCCAGGGCTTGAGGTTGTCCGACAGCGAGATGGCGCAGAAATCGTGGCCGAGCGGGGCGCCGAGCCGGGCGGCGGCGGCGAGCAGGGCGGAGATGCCGGGGACGATCTCGATCTCCAGGGCGGCGAACGGCGGGTGCGCCTCGACCGCCTCGAACACCGCGGCGGCCATGCCGAACACGCCGGGGTCGCCGCCCGAAACGACGGCCACGCGACGGCCGGCGGCGGCGAGGCTGAGGGCGTGATGCGCGCGGCTCAGCTCCACGCGGTTGTCCGAGGCATGGCGGGTCTGGTCAGGCAGCATGGCGACGCGATCCAGATAAGGCGCGTAGCCAACGAGGTCGGTCGCCTCCGCCAGCGCCGCGGCTGCCCGGGGTGCGAGCAGGTCCGCGGCGCCCGGGCCGAGGCCGAGCACGGTCAGGCGGCTCACCGTGGGCCTCTTCGGCCGGGAACGAGGACGAGGGAGAAGTATGGCGCCGGATCGTCGGCGACGTCGGCCAGAGCTGCGATGCGTTCGCCGGGCATGGTGCCGCGCTCGACATACAAGGCGTGGGGAGCGCGGCCGGCATCCTGCAGCGCGCGGCGGATCTTGGGCAGGTTGCGGCCTACCTTCATGATGACGGCAGCGTCCGTCTCGCGCAGGCGAAGCGCGAGGTCGGCCTCGGTCAGCGTGCCGGGGAGGATGGTGAGCACGTCGTCGCCATGCGTCATGGGGGTGCCCGCGCGGGCCCAGGCGCCGGACATGCCGGTGACGCCGGGGACGACCTCGTGTTGGTAGTGCGGGGAGAGGTGGTCGAACACGTACATGGCGGAGCCGTAGAAGAACGGGTCCCCCTCGCACAGCAAGGCTACGGACTCGCCTAAGTCGAGCCTGGCCGCGATGGTGCTTGCGGCATCGCGGTAGAACGCGGCCATCTCGGTGGCGTAGCGCGGGTCCGAGAGGGGAATCTCCGTCGTGAACGGGTAGTCGAAGCGCAGGGCGTCGGCGCCCGGCCGGAGATGGGCGGCGGCGATGGTGCGGGCATGGCTGGGCCGGCCGCGTTTGGCGAAGAAGGCGTAGGCGGGGGCGTCGGCGAGGATACGGGCGGCCTTGAGCGTCAGCAACTCGGGGTCGCCGGGCCCGACGCCGACGCTGTAGAGGGTTCCCGTCATTCGGTGTCGCTAGCCAGCGCGTTGATCGCGGCCACGGCCATGGCGCTGCCGCCACGGCGGCCCGGCAGGATGAGGCAAGGGACGCGCTGGTCGGCCCAGAGCGCGTCCTTGGACTCCGCGGCGCCAACGAAGCCTACCGGCAGGCCGATGATGGCCGCCGGGTAGGGGGCGCCGGCGTCGAGCAGTTCGAGCAGATGGAACAAGGCCGTGGGCGCGTTGCCGATGGCCACCACGGCGCCCGCGAGCTTGGGCCCCCATAGATCGAGTGCCGCGGCGGAGCGGGTGTTGCCGATTGCGCGTGCGAGGGCGGGCGTGGCCGGGTCGGCTAGGGTGCAGAGGATCTCGTTGCCGGCCGGAAGGCGGGAGCGGGTGATGCCCTGGGCAACCATGGTGGCATCGCAAAGGATGGGTGCACCGGCGCGCAGAGCGGTTTGCGCGGCCTGGGTGAAAGCCGGCGAGAAACGCAGGGCGGGGGCGATGGCGGTGTCCCCGGCAGCGTGCACGATGCGTACGGCAATGCGCGCTTCGGCTTCGGTGCGGCCATCAAGATCGGTCTCGGCGCGGATGGTGGCAAAGGATTGCGCATAGATCGCGGCGCCGTCGCGGATGTAGTCGTAGCTCATAGCGCGGCCATGGCTTGGGACAGGGTGAGGCCGGTTAGGTCTGGCCTATCGCCGGCCCGGCCGTGGCGGATGACGTCGTAGCGGCCGTTGCGTCCGACGAGTGTGGTGGCTGGGCGGGGATAGGCGCAGCCTTTGGCGCAACCGGAGACGTGCAGGTTGGTGAACCCAGCGGCTTGCAGCGCGGCGGCATCGGCGCGGGCAGGGATGCTGCCACTGCTGCAGGCGGGAGCGCCGGGGCAGGCGGTGATGGTGTTGGGTGCATCGCCGAAGCCGGGTGCGCGGATGGGAGAGAGCAAGGCGCGCCAGGGCGTGGTACGGACGATGTCGTGCGGAGCGAGCAGGGACGCCAGATGCGCGAGGGTCGCGACGTCGGTCTGGCCTAAGGGAAGGTAAAGTAGATGCTTCCCCTCCCCTCGAGGAAGCGGGTTGGGGGGAGCGGTGACACGCGCGTGATGGGTGCCGCCAACTGCCGCTTTCTCAAGGGGAGGGGAGAAGAGAGCGCGGCGAAGCGTTTCTGCGTCGTGAGCAGTTGGGCGTCCGGCGAGGAAGATGGTGTTGCCGTCCACGCTGACACCAAATTTCACCGGCAAGCCGGGCGTTTCCGACAGAACGGCCTCCGCTCCCGCCACCAGCGCATCATCGCTGCCGGGAAGCGCGGTGACGTTGCGCCTTGCCTCGCGCGCCGGGTCCGGATCGGCGAGGCCAGCGGCGACCATCGCGGCGGCGAAATCGGCAGGGGCGTGCACGCCCCGGATCTGGAGATTGCCGCGGCTTGTCAACTCGATGATGCCATTGCCGTAGCACGCGGCTGCCTCGGCAAGCGCGGCCAGAGCGGGGGCGGGAAGCCGGCCGCCGAACGGTTTGACGCGCAAGAGCAGACCGTCGCCGGAGGGCATCGGCGCGTGCACGGTGGGGCACCAGCCGCGGATCATGCGGCGATGTCGTTGCGCTGCGGGTGCCACAAGCCGGCGTCGCGCAACCCGGCGAAACGGGCGCGGATGGCGGCATGGGCATCCGCGTTCTCTCGCTGCAGAAATGCGTCGACATCCGCCGTGCCGAGCGTCGCGGCATAGACCAGGTCCAGTTGACGGTCGAACCGGTCGGGCAGGGTCTCGGCGAAGGCGGCGAGCGCGTCCACGGTGCGCGCGATCTCGGCGCCGCCGCCGTAGCCGTGGCGCATCATTCCGGCGAGCCAAGCCGGGTTGGCGGCGCGCCCGCGGACGACGCGTCGGACCTGGTCGGCGAGCCGGCGGGCGGTGCCGTCATGGTGGTAGAGCGCCGGGTTGGCCCCGAGCGCGGCGGCCGCGGCGGCGAAACCGCCGAAATGGGCGGCGTACTCGGCGCTATCCAGCAGGTCCGTGCCGGTGTGGTCCTGGATGTGCAGGAAGGCGTCGGCGGCGCGCAGGCGCTCGGCAAGGGCGGCCGGGTCTGGCGTGGGGTCGGACGCGCCGTAGCCGGTGACGGAGTTGGCGAACCAGTCGTCGCCCACGCCGTAGCGGCCGGGCGCGGGGCCGAACACGCGGGGGCCGGAGTGGCCGGCGAGCGGGTTCCAGTCGGGCGCCTCGTCCCGTGCGGCAACCGCGGTGGCCGCGGCATCGAACAGGGCGACCTGGGCGGCAAAGGCGTCGCGGAACAGCCCGGAGATCCGCAAGGTGACGTCGATGCGGGGGCGGTCCAGTTCGGCGATCGGGGTGACGGTGAAGGCGTTCACGCGGGCGGACCCGGCGTCCCACACAGGGCGCGTGCCGAGCAGCAGCAGGGCGAGCGCGATATCCTCGCCGCCGGTGCGCATGGCGGCGGCGCCCCAAACGTTGAGCACGATGGAGCGCGGCCAGTCGCCATGGTCCTGCCGGTGGCGGCGCAGCAGGTCGTCGGCCGCACGCTCGGCCAAGGCGAGTGCGGAGCGGGTGGGGAGCATGCGCGGGTCGATGCCGGCGAGGTTGCGGCCGGTGGGCAGCACGTCCGGCCGGGCGGCGGAGGGCGCGCCGGCGGGGCCGGGGGGCACGAAGCGTCCGTCCAGGGCTGCCGACAAGGCTGCGCGTTCGGCGGGCGCACAGGCTTCGGCGCCGGGTGGCAAAAGGGCCAGGCGCTCGGGCGCGGGGGGCTGGCCGTAGACGTGCAGGCCGTCGCGGATCTGCAAGTCTTTCACGTCGCAGAGATAAGCGTCGAGGCGGGCAAGGGTGTCGTCGTCCGGGCTGCCGGGCATCTCATCGAGCAGGCCGGCGGTGGCGGCGCGGTCCAGGATGCGGGTGCGCAGCAGGACGGTGCGGCGGCGGTCCATACCGTCGGCTGCGGCGTATTCGTCGATCATCTGTTCGAGTTGGGCGGCGTCCCCGTGCAGGCCCGCCGGGCGGATCGGCGGGGTGAGGTGGCCGATGGTGACAGCACCCAGGCGGCGCTTGGCTGCGGTGGCCTCGCCGGGGTTGTTGACGATAAAGGGGTAGACGACCGGCAAGCCGCCCGTGAGCGCGCGGGGCCAGCACAGGGGTGACAGCGCGGAGGCCTTGCCGGGCAGCCACTCCAGCGAGCCATGGGTGCCGAGATGGACGAGTGCGTGCTGCGTGCGCAACGCGAGGTAGAAAGCGATGTAGGCATGACGAGGTGGCAGGTCGGGGTCGTGATAGGTCGCGCGGCGGTCGGTTTCGCTGCCGCGGCCGGGTTGCAGGGCGGCGGTGAGGTTGCCAAGCCGGAGGTGGCGAAGGGTGAAGTGACCGTCCTGCACCGAAGGGTCGTCGGCCGGGTCTCCCCAAGCAGCTTGAGCGGCTTGCTGCAACGGGAGTGGGAGCGTGGAGAACAGGACGGCGTAGTCGTCCAGGCTTAGGAATGGCCTTGGGTCGGATCGGGTCAGCGCTTCGGTGAGTGCCCCGGTGTCGGCAGGGTGCGTGGTGTAGCCGGCTTCGGCCAGCAGGCTGGTTAGGGCGGAAAGGCTGGCGAACGTGTCCAAGCCGACGGCGTGCCCGCGCTGGCCGCCGAGGCCGGGGTAGTCGCTCAGCACGATCGTGATGGTGCGCTCGGCCGCGAGTGTCCGGCGCAGCCTGGCCCAGCCGGCGGCGCGGTCGGCGGCAAGCGTGATGCCGTCGGGGTCCGGCTGGTGGGTGGTGCGGCCGTCCTGCTCGCGCTTGAAGGAGATGGCGGCGGTGAGCAGGCGGCCGTCGAGTTCGGGGAGGGCGACCTGCATGGCGAGGTCGGCGGGGGTGAGGCCGCGGGTGGAGGCGAGCCAGGCTCCATGGTTCGTGCTGGCGAGGATGAGTTGCAGGACGGGGGCGTTGGCGGCGTCCAAAGGGGAAATGCTTGCGCGCGCCGACCCCTCTCCCTCGAGGGAAGGAAGAGAAGACGCGGAGAAGCCGGTGGCGTTCAGCACCATGGCGGGTTGCCAGGCAGCCAGCGTGCGGGCGACGTAGGCGGCGGTGGCGGGGGATTTCAGGCTGCCGGCGTAGATGCTGCCGACGGCGAGGCCGCGTGCGTGCAGGGCGTCGGTCATGGCCGTGATCGGAGCGATATCGTCCGAGAGCAGGTGGGAGCGATAGAACACGATCGCGGCCAGCGGACGGTCATCCAGGTCGAGCCTAAGCACGCCGTGCTCAGGACATGCCTCGGCCTGTGCCCCGTCATCGGGGCCGAGGCCGCCCAGGTGGGCCATGAGGGCGAGGGCGCGGGCCATGTTGGCGGGGCCGCCGTGGCGGAAACAGGCGTCGAGCCGGGTAAGCGGGTCCGGAGGCATGGTGGACAACGCGGCAAGCGCCGGGTCCACGCGGCCATCGCCGGGGAGCACTGCGAGCGGGATGGCGCGGGCGCGGCAGAGGGCGGCCAGTTCTTCGGCGCCGTAACGCCAGTAGTCGAGCCCGCCAAGCAGGCGCAGCACGACACAGCGCGCGTGGGCGGCCGTCTGCTCGAGGTAGAGGTCCACCGAGAGCGGGTGGCGCAGCTTGCCGAGCGGGGCGAGCCGCAAGGAGGGTGGGCCGTGGTGCGCGCAGGCGAGCGCACCGAGGTCGGCGTCCGAGAAGGAGAGCACCAGCAGGTCCGCGGGACCGTGCCCGAGGTCGACCGCGGCGGCGGCTTCGTCGAGCGAGCGGGTTTCACGGACCAGGAGGTGCATCAGGCGAGTGCCGCGGCGATGGCGGCGCGGTCGATGCCAGTCTGGCCGATCACGACCAACTGGCCGCGCCGGTCCTCGCCTTGCGCCCAGGGCCGGTCGTAGTAGTGGCGGAAGCGCGTGCCGACGCCCTGGACTGCCAGCCGCATCGGCCGGCCAATGACAGGAACGAAACCCTTGATCCGCAGCACATCATGTGACCCGGCGACCGCGGCGAGGCGCTGCACCAGCGCGTCGGGCGATGCAGTTTCCGGGATCGGCACGATGAAGCTGTCGAAGTCGTCGTGCTCGTGCTGGCCGTCCTCCGCGTCGTGGCAAGACGGGCGCGTGTCGAGGTCGTCCTCGGCTGCGGCATCCAGGCCCAGCAGTACTGCAAGGTCCACCCGGCCTTCGGCAGCGGTGACGAGGGCGGCGGGGCGAGGCAGGGCGGCCGCGATCTCCGTTCGCAGGGCGGCGAGCGCTGCGGCGTCCAGCAAATCGGCCTTGTTGAGGATCACGAGGTCGGCAGCACCCACTTGATCACCGTAGACCTCGGCGAGTGGGTTGTCGTGGTCGAGGTTCTCGTCGGCAGCACGCTGGGCGGCCACGGCGGCCGGGTCATCGGCGAACCGGCCGGCGGCGACGGCGGGGCCGTCCACCACGGCAATCACGCCGTCCACGGTGACGCGGGCGCGGATGTCGGGCCAGCCGAACGCCTTCAGCAGCGGCTTGGGCAGAGCGAGGCCGGACGTTTCGATCAGGATGTGGTCGGGCGGGTTCGGGCGGTCCAGCAGCGCGTGAATCGCGGGCAGGAACTCGTCGGCAACGGTGCAGCAAAGGCAGCCATTGGCCAACTCGACGATGTCGATGTCCTCGCAGCCGGGAATGCCGCAGGAGCGCAGCACCTCGCCGTCGATGCCGAGGGAGCCGAATTCGTTCACCAGCACGGCGATGCGGCGGCCGCCCGCGTTGGCCAGCACGTGGCGGACCAGGGTGGTCTTACCGGCGCCGAGGAAGCCGGTGATGACGGTGCAGGGGATCTTCATGCCGGCAGCCGTCCCATGACCATGTTGGCGAGCGACGCGGCGCGTCTCGAGGGCAGGATCGTGCCGGTCGGGTGAGCAGAATAGAGCCGGGCGTAGGCCAGCAGGTCGCCGGCGAGGTCCGGGCGGAGGCGGCCCAACAGATAGGTCCATTTGCCGGGGGTGGAGATCGCGGCGGCGCAGCCCTCGTTGCAGACGGACAGGCAGGAGACTTCGCGCAGCTCGACGGCGTCCGCATCCGGGTGGGTGGCGACGGCCTGGTGCATGAAGCGGCCGGGTGCGGTCTCGCCCTCGGCAAGCGGCAACCCGGCGCGGCAAGTGACGCATACGTGAAGGATCGGCGTGGGCATTGCGGGCGGCCTCCGTCAGACGCACGGGTGCCCATCGCCTCCGGACGCAAGCGCCCAGTGGTCTGGCTGCACCCCTGTCGCAGGTGTCAGCCAGCCAACTCCGGTGCACCCCGCCCGGCGTCGCAACGGTGTCCTGGCGCCGAGTGTGCGCCAGCGATGGCAGGTCTCCTGGCTCACGGATCGAACGCGGCGACGGCGGCCTTCCCGGGTGGAACCCAGTGGCATGTGCCGGCGCCGCTCTCCGCTTACAGTTGCGGGGGCAGCCGCGGTGTCGCACCGCGTTCCCTTTTCAGCCTCCGTTTGGAAGCACCATCCACTCCGGTGTATGGCCGAGCGCGTGGCAGGTCAAATCACCTTCGTCCTGGGCGGCGCACGGTCCGGCAAGAGCCGGTATGCGGAGGCGCTGGTGCAGGCGCATCCGCCGCCTTGGCGCTACGTGGCAACCGGGCAGGCCTGGGACGATGAGATGCGCGCCCGGATCGCGGAACACCGCGCGCGCCGGGACGCCGGGTGGGAGACGGTCGAGGCGCCCCTCGATCTGGCGGGAGCGCTGGCTAGCGACGCACCGGTGCTGGTGGATTGCCTGACGTTGTGGACGACCAACCTGCTGTTGGCGGAGCGGGAGCCGGACTGGCCTGGCCTGCTGGCCGTGCTTGAAGGGCGGACGGCGCCAACCGTCATGGTGTCCAACGAGGTGGGATTGGGGATCGTCCCGGACAACGCGCTGGCGCGGCGCTTCCGGGACCTGGCGGGGGTGTTGCATCAGCGCGTGGCGGCGCGGGCCGACCGGGTGGTGCTGATGATCGCTGGCATAGCGATGGTGGTGAAATGAGTGATGAGGATCGTCACCGCGCGAAAATGGCGGCGCGCAAGGCGGTGCAGGATGCCGAGGTCGCGGGTAAGACCGTCAGCGAAAAAGGCCTGCTGATCGTCCATACCGGACCCGGCAAGGGCAAGACCACGGCGGCGTTCGGGCTTGCACTCCGCATGTTGGGGCGGGGCCGGCCGGTGGGCGTCGTGCAGTTCATCAAGGGCGCCTGGACGACCGGGGAGCGCACCGCGTTCGAGCGGTTCGGCGACATGGTGGAGTGGCACACCATGGGCGAGGGCTTCACGTGGGAGACGCAGGACCGCGCGCGGGACGTAGCGGCGGCAGAACGCGCCTGGGCGCAGGCGGTGGCGATGATGGCGCGGCCTGGCCTTGGACTGCTGGTGCTGGACGAACTGAACATCGCGTTGCGCTACGGCTATTTGGCGGAGGATGCCGTGCTTGCTGGGCTAGCAGCGCGACCGGCGGCGCTGCACGTGGTGGTGACGGGGCGCAACGCCCGCCCGGCGCTGATCGAGGCGGCGGACCTCGTCACGGAGATGGGCGCGGTGAAGCACCATTTCGCGGCGGGGGTGAAGGCGCAGGAGGGCATCGAGTTCT
>CAXTVQ010000013.1:0-73018 GCA_964247705.1 uncultured Acetobacteraceae bacterium
CCAGTTCGACGTGCTGACCATCGGCAACTACGAGGTGCCGATCTGGGCCAAGCAGGGCTGGCTGCTGCCGATGGACCTGCCGGCCAGCTATGACGTCGGCGACCTGCTGAAGCCGGTGCGCGACTACCTCACGATCGACAGCAAGCTGTATGCCGTGCCGTTCTACGCCGAGAGCGCCATGACGTACTACCGCAAGGACCTGTTCCAGAAGGCCGGGCTGACCATGCCCGACGCGCCGACCTACACGCAGATCGCCCAGTTCGCCGACAAGCTGACGGACAAGGCCAGCCAGACCTACGGCATGTGCCTGCGCGGCAAGCCCGGCTGGGGCGAGAACATGGCCTATGTGACGAGCCTGGTGGACGCCGAGGGCGGCCAGTGGTTCGATATGCAGTGGAAGCCCACGATCAACACCCCCGCCTGGAAGACGGCGATCGGGCTGTACGATCACCTGCTGAAGGATGACGGCCCGCCGGGTGCGTCCTCCAACGGGTTCAACGAGAACCTGGCGCTGTTCGCGACGGGGCACTGCGCCATGTGGATCGACGCGACGGTCGCCGGCGGCATGCTGTTCGACCCGAAGCAGAGCCAGGTCGCGGACAAGGTCGGCTTCGCGCCGATGCCGACCGGCAGCTTCACCGGTGGCCCGACCTGGCTGTGGTCTTGGAACTTGGCGATCCCTGCCTCGTCCAAGCAGGCGGACGCGGCCAAGACGTTCGTGGCCTGGGCGACGTCCAAGGACTACATCCAGCTCGTTGCCAAGACGAACGGCTGGGTCTCCGTCCCGCCCGGCACGCGGCAGTCCACTTATGACAACGCGGACTACCAGAAGGCGGCGCCGTTCGCCGGGTTCGTGCAGAAGGCGATCGACGTTGCCAACCCAAACGGCCAGACCAAGGAGCCACGCCCGTATACCGGCGCTCAGTTCGTGGCGATCCCGGAGTTCCAGGGTATCGGCACCCAGGTCGGGCAGACCATCGCCGGCACGCTGACCGGGCAGAGCACGGTGGATGCCGCGCTGGCGTCCGCCGAGTCCGCCACGGAACGCACCATGCGCCAGGCCGGCTACCCGAAGAAGTAGGGCGGCGTTGTCCGCCACCACGCATGCGGGCGGCCACCTAGCGGCCGCCCCCACTTCCAAGACGGCACCCGCGAACCCGGCCGCCAAGTGGCTGGTGTCGCCCTCGGTCGTCGTCCTGCTGCTGTGGATGATCGTGCCGCTGGTGATGACGCTGTGGTTCTCGTTCCAGCGCTACAACCTGCTGGACCCGACGGTGAGCGGGTTCGCCGGGTTGGACAACTACGAATACCTGGTCACGGACCCCGACTTCTGGGCCTCGCTGCGCAACACGCTGGTGCTGCTCGGCTCCGTACTGGTGATCACGGTCGGGCTGGGCACCCTGCTCGCCGTGCTGTTCGACCAGGATTTCCCGGGCCGCGCGATCGCCCGCGTGCTCGCCATCTCGCCCTTCTTCGTCATGCCGACCGTGAGCGCGCTGGTGTGGAAGGACCTGATGATGCACCCGATCTACGGGGTGCTCGGCGCTGTCGCGGGCGTGTTCGGGCTGCAGCCGGTGGACTGGTTCGCGCAATACCCGCTCGCCTCGGTGATCGCCATCGTGTCGTGGGAGTGGCTGCCCTTCGCGTTGCTTATCCTGCTGACCGCCGTGCAGTCGCTGGATCACGAGCAGCGGGAAGCGGCTAGGATGGACGGTGCGGGGGCGATCGCACAGTTCTTCTTCATCACCCTGCCCCATTTGTCGCGCGCCATCAGCGTGGTGGTGATGATCGAGACGATCTTCCTGCTCTCCATCTTCGCCGAGATATTCGTCACCACCTCCGGCGGACCCGGCAACGCCACGACCAACCTCGCCTTCCTGATCTACGCCCGCGCGTTGCTGCAATTCGACGTGGGCGGCGCCTCGGCCGGCGGCGTGGTGGCGATCGTGCTGGCCAACATCGTGGCCTTTTTCCTGGTGCGCAGCATCGCGCGCCGGCTGGAGGTTTAGCATGCGAGGCAGCGTGCTGCGCCGGGTGCTGGTGAGCGTGGTCGGCTGGGGCGTGGCGGCGGCGCTGTTCTTCCCGATCTTCTGGATGGTGCTGACCAGCTTCAAAAGCGAGCGGGACGCGATCACCGCGAGCCTCAGCTTCACGCCCACGCTCGAGGGCTACCGCGACGTGCTGGCGCGTGCCGACTATTTCGGCTTCGCGCTCAACAGCATCGTCATCTCGGTCGGCGGCACGGTGGTCGCGCTGGCGCTGGCCGTTCCCGCCGCCTACGCCATGGCGTTCCATCCGACGCAGCGCACCCGCGGCACGCTGCTGTGGATGCTGTCCACCAAGATGCTGCCGCCCGTGGGCGTGCTGGTGCCGATCTACCTGCTGTTCCGCAGCGCGGGGTTGCTGGACACCCGGATCGGGTTGATCGGGATCTACACGCTGCTGAACCTGCCGATCGTGGTCTGGATGCTGTTCACCTTCTACAAGGAGGTGCCGAACGAGATCCTCGAAGCCGGCCGGATGGACGGCGCCGGCGTGCTGGGCGAGGTTCGCCACCTGCTGCTGCCGCTCACTTTGCCCGGGCTCGCCTCGACCGGGCTGCTGTCGCTGATCCTCTGCTGGAACGAAGCTTTCTGGAGCCTGGACCTGACCTCCACCAACGCGGCCCCCCTCACCGCCTTCATCGCCTCCTTCTCCTCGCCGGAAGGGTTGTTCTTCGCCAAGCTGTCGGCCGCCTCCACCATGGCGGTGGCGCCGATCCTCCTGTTCGGCTGGTTCAGCCAGCGCCAATTGGTCCGCGGACTCACGTTTGGAGCGGTGAAGTAGATGGCGACACTCACCCTGCGCGGGTTGCGGAAGTCCTACGGCCCGGCCGAGGTCATCAAGGGCATCGACCTGGACATCGACGACCGCGAGCTGGTGGTGTTCGTCGGCCCGTCCGGCTGCGGCAAGTCCACCCTGCTGCGCATGATCGCGGGCCTGGAGGAGATCACCGGCGGCGACCTCACGATAGACGGCAAGCGGGTGAACGACGTGGGCCCGGCGGATCGTGGGCTGGCGATGGTGTTCCAGTCCTACGCGCTTTATCCGCACATGACGGTGCGGCAGAACATGGGCTTCGCGCTGCGCCTGGCCGGCACGCCGCGCGCCGAGCGCGACCGCAAGGTGGAGGAGGCCGCGCGCATCCTGCAGCTCGGCCCATACCTCGAACGGCGGCCGAAGGACCTGTCCGGCGGCCAGCGCCAGCGTGTGGCGATCGGCCGCGCCATCGTGCGCCAACCGAAGGTGTTCCTGTTTGACGAACCGCTCTCCAACCTGGATGCGGCGTTGCGCGGGCAGACAAGGGTGGAGCTGCTGAAGCTGCACGAGGACCTGAAGGCCACGATGATCTACGTCACGCACGACCAGGTCGAGGCGATGACGATGGCCGACAAGATCGTGGTGCTGCAAGCAGGCGTGGTGGAGCAGGTGGGCTCCCCGCTCGAACTCTACCACCATCCGGCCAATCTGTTCGTGGCCGGGTTCATCGGGTCGCCGCGGATGAACTTCCTGGCGGGCACGGTGGCGGAGTCGGAGGTGGGGAAGACCGTGGTCGTGCTGAAATCGGGCGCACGCGTGGTGGTTCCCGTCGAACCTGGAATGGCCAAGCCCGGTGAAGCCGTGACGCTCGGCATCCGCCCGGAGGCGTTGCACCCGGACGCCGATGGCCCGATCGCGGGCGAGGTGCGGCTGGTGGAGCGGCTGGGCGGGCTCACGCTGCTGCACGTGGCGGGCGGCGTGGACGGTGACCTGACGGTGCAGACGGATGGCGCCGACCCGACGGCGATGCACCAAGCCGTGCGGCTGTCGGTGGATGCCGCGAACTGCCACGTGTTCGACAAGGCGGGCCAGGCTCTCACCCGCACCACCCGCCATGCCCTGCTGGCTTAACGTCTCCCCTCCATGACCTTTCTCGGGCTCGATTTCGGCACCTCCTCCGTCAAGGCGCTGCTGGTGGACGGCGAACAGGCAGTCCTCGGCACTGCGTCCGTCCCGCTCGGGATCAACCGTCCGGCGCCCGGCCATAGCGAGCAGGACCCGGCGGATTGGTGGAACGCGGCCCTCGCCGCCGTCGACGCGCTGAAGGCCGAACAACCGGCGGCGCTCGCGGCCGTGCGCGGGATCGGCCTCTCCGGCCAGATGCACGGCGCCGTCCTGCTGGACGCTGCCGGTGAGGTGCTGCGTCCCGCCATCCTGTGGAACGACGTCCGCGCCGAAGCCGAGTGCCGCGCGCTGGAGGCGACCTGGCCCGATCTGCGGCAAGTGACCGGCAACATCGCCATGCCCGGCTTCACCGCCCCCAAGCTGCTCTGGGTCCGCAGCCACGAGCCGGAGGTCTTCGCCCGGCTCCGCACCGTGCTGTTGCCGAAAGCCTACATCGCGCACCGCCTCACCGGCGAGCTGATCGAGGAGATGTCGGACGCGTCCGGCACGCTGTGGCTGGATGTCGCCGCCCGCGACTGGTCGGACACGGCGCTGGCCGCCACCGGACTCAGCCGCGCCCACATGCCACGGCTGGTCGAGGGCAACGCGGCGGCCGGCATGCTCCGCCCGGACCTGGCCGCGCGCTGGGGGATGACCGCACCCATCCTGGCCGGCGGCGCCGGGGACAATGCGGCGGGTGCGATCGGCGTCTCGGCCATCAAGCCCGGCGACGCGTTCGTCTCGCTCGGCACCTCCGGCGTGCTGTTCGCGACAACGGACCGGGCACGTCCCTGGCCGCAGGGTGCGGTGCATGCCTTCTGCCACGCGATCCCGCAGACCTGGCACCAGATGGGTGTGACGCTGTCCGCGGCGTCCTCGCTGGCTTGGTGGGCCGGTGTCACGGGGCTGGACGAGGCGGCGCTGCTGGCGGAGATGGGCGACCCCGCCACACCCAGTCCGGCGTTGTTCGCCCCGTATCTCGGCGGCGAACGGACCCCGCACAACGATGGCGGTCTGCGCGCCGGGTTCATCGGCCTGTCGAACGAGACGGGACGGCCCGCGCTGACGCAGGCGGTGCTCGAGGGGGTGGCTTTCTCGTTGCGCGATTGCCTGGACGCGTTGCGCGCATCCGGCACCGTGGTGACGGAGGCCGACGTGATCGGGGGCGGATCCCGCTCCACGGCTTGGGTGCGGATCATCGCCAGCGTCCTCGGGATCCCCCTGCGCACCTTGCGGGCGGGCGAGACGGGCGGTGCATTCGGCGCGGCGCGGTTGGCCCGCATGGCGGTGACGGGTGAGTCGCCGGAAGCGGTGTGCACGCCGCCGGACCGCGCTGAGGAGATCGCGCCCGACCCGGCGCTGGCGGGCGTGTATGCCGAACGCCTGGGCAGGTATCGCGCCTTCCACAAATCGGGCGTCCTACACGCCTGACGTTCTACTCCCTCTCCGTCCTTTACGGGAGAAGGCCGGGGTTAGGGCTTACGAGCCGCGTGGGTCGCCATCGACAGCGGAGCCGTGCACCCTCATTCCGGCCGTCTCCCGCGCAAGGGCGGGAGAGGGAGAAGACAGCAATATAGCCTTGAACAACGTTCACCCTTGCTGTATCTGAACGTTGTTCACGTTTGAGGACACGCCCATGTCGCTGCTCACCTCCCGCCGGCTCGCCCCGTTGCTCGTGACCCAAACGCTGGGGGCGCTGAACGACAACCTGTTCAAGAACGCGCTCGTCGTGCTGATCCTATTCCGCGTTGGCGAGGCAGGCGCGCCGGCGCTGGTCGCCGTCGCGGGGGGCGTGTTCATCCTGCCTTACGTGTTGTTCTCCGCCACCGCCGGGCAGATTGCCGACAAGTTCGAGAAATCCCGCACCATCCTGGTCGTCAAACTGTGGGAGCTGGCGCTGATGGGGCTCGCCGCTGCGGGCTTCGCGCTCGGCAGCATGAACCTGCTGTTCGCGGTGCTGTTCGGCCTCGGCATCCAGGCGACGTTCTTCTCGCCGCTGAAATACAGCATCCTGCCCGTGGCGCTGGCCGAGGCGGAGCTGGTCGCCGGCAACGGGCTGGTCGAGGCCGGAACCTTCCTCGGCATCCTGGCCGGCACCATCGCCGGCAGTGCGCTATTCGCGCTCGACCAAGGCCCGCTGATCGTGTCCATCGCCGGTCTCGTCGTGGCCGGCGCCGGGGTTGCTGCGGCGGTGCTGATCCCGCGCGCGCCTTCCGCCACGCCCGGCCTGCGCATCGGGTTCAACCTGGTGGGCGAGACGGCCCGGCTGCTGGGCGCGGCGCGCGCCAACCGGCCGGTGTGGCTTTCTTTGCTCGGGCTGAGCTGGTTCTGGACGATTGGCGCGATCGTGGTGGCCGAACTCCCGACCGTCGTGAAGAACGACCTGCACGCGGCGCCCGCGGTGTTCACGCTGCTGCTGGTGTTCTTCTCGGTGGGCGTCGGCGCCGGGTCGATGCTGTGCTCGCGTATCCTGCACGGCGAAGTCTCGCCGAAGCTGGTGCCGTTCGCGGCCCTCGGGCTCACCCTGTTCCTGGGTGATTTCGGCCTCACGGTCAGCACGGCGCCCGCCATGCCGACCGTCGGCGCGGTGCTGCACAGCTTCGCCGGCTGGCACATGCTGATTGACCTGCTGTTGCTGGCCGGGTGCGGCGGACTGTACTCGGTGCCGCTCTACGCCATGATGCAGGACCGCTCGGCGCCGGGCGAAGTCTCCCGCATGATCGCGGCCAACAACATCGTCAACGCGGTGGCCATCGTGCTGGGCGCGGTCGCGACCGCCGTGCTGGCGCTGGTTGGCGTGGCACCCTGGGCGGTGCTGGTGCTGGCGGCGGCGGCCAATTTGCTGGTCGCGCTCTGGATCATCCGCATCCTGCCGCAGACCACGCTGCAGGCTGTGTTCCGCTGGTATTTCGTGACCTTGCACGGGATGACGATCAAGGGCCTGGAAAACCTGCCGCCGGCCGGCACGCGCCGGGTGTATGTGGTCAACCACCAGAGTTTTCTCGACGGCTGCTTCGTCGCTGCCTTCCTGCCAGGAACGCCCACCTTCGCCGTCAATATCCACACGGCCAAGAAATGGTGGGCGCGCCCCCTGCTCGCCGCCGTGAACATCTTCAGGGTGGACCCGGCCAATCCGTTCAGCACCAAGACCATGGTGCGCGCGGTGAAGGACGGCACGGACCTCGTCGTGTTCCCGGAAGGCCGGCTGACCACCACCGGCTCCTTGATGAAGGTGTACGAGGGCGCCGGCATGGTGGCCGACAAGGCCGGCGCGGTGATCGTGCCGATCCGTATCGACGGGCTGCAATACACCCATTTCAGCCGCTTGGCCGGACGTGCGCCGCGCCGCTGGTTTCCGCCCCTGTCCTTCACCGTCATGCCGCCGGTGGCGCTCCACGTGGACCCGGCATTGCTCGGCCGCCCGCGCCGCCGCGCCGTGGGCACCATCCTGCAAGGCGTGATGGAGCAATCCGCTTTCGCCACCGCCAACACCGGCCGCTCGCTGTTCGCCGCCTTGCTGGACGCCACCGCCCGCCACGGCGCAGGGTTCCCGATCGCGGAGGACACGGCGCGCGAGCCGATGACCTACCGCCGCCTGCTGCTCGGCGCCGCGGTGCTGGGCCGGCGCGTGGCGGAGGAGGCCAAGCTAGGCGCGCGGGTCGGCGTCATGCTGCCGAACGCGAACGGTGCGCTGGTCACGTTCATGGCGCTGCAGGCGTTCGGGCGCATCCCCGCGATGCTGAACTTCTCCGCCGGCGCGGAGGCGATGCTCTCCGCCTGTGCCGCGGCCGATGCGCGCGTGGTGCTGTCCTCCCGCGCGTTCGTGGAGCGGGCCAAGCTCGGCGCTGCGGTGGCGCAGATGGAGCGGGAGGTGCGCTTCGTTTGGGTGGAGGATCTGCGTGCCGGGTTCGGCCGTGCCGCCAAGCTGCGCGGGCTGCTGGATGCGCGCCTTGCCCGCCGCCTGCCGGGCGCCCGGGCGGACGCGGACGGCCCGGCGGCGGTGTTGTTCACCAGCGGGTCCGAGGGCACGCCGAAGGGGGTGGTGCTCAGTCACCGCAACATCCTGGCCAACATCGCGCAGGTCGCGGCCGTGGTCGATTTCAACAGCGCCGACCGCGTGTTCAACGCCATGCCGATGTTCCACTCCTTCGGCCTGACCGGGGCGACGCTGCTGCCGCTGCTCTCGGGGGTCAGGACGTTCCTGTACCCGTCGCCGCTGCATTACCGCATCGTGCCGGAGCTGATCTACGACACGGACAGCACGATCGCGTTCGGCACCGACACGTTCCTCACCGGCTGGGCCCGCTTCGCGCATCCGTATGATTTCTACGCCATGCGCTACATCTTCGCCGGCGCCGAGAAGCTGCGCGAGGAGACCCGGCGGACCTATGCCGAGAAGTTCGGCGTGCGCCTGCTGGAGGGCTACGGCGCGACGGAGACCGCCCCCGTGCTGGCGCTGAACTCTCCCATGCACAACCGCCCGGGTGCGGCCGGCCGCTTGCTGCCCGGGATGCAGCACCGGCTGGTTCCGGTGGAGGGCATCGCCGAGGGCGGACGCCTCGTGGTGAGCGGCCCGAATGTAATGCTGGGGTATTTGCGCGCGGAGGCACCCGGCGTGCTGGAGCCGCTGGCAGATGGCTGGTACGATACCGGCGACGTGTGTACGGTGGATGGTGAGGGTTTCGTGACGATCGTGGCGCGCGCCAAGCGGTTCGCCAAGATCGCGGGCGAGATGGTTTCCATGCCCGCCGCCGAGGCCCTGGCCGCCGCCGTTTGGCCGGACGCGGCGCACGCCGTGGTCGCGGTGCCGGACGGGCGGAAGGGGGAGGCGCTGGTGCTGCTTACCACGCAGCCGGGCGCCACGGCCGGGCCGATGCTGGCCCACGCGCGGGCCCACGGTGCCGCCGAGATCGCGGTGCCGCGGACGGTGCGGGTGGTGGAGGCGCTGCCGCGGCTAGGGACGGGAAAGATCGATTACGGCGCGGCCGGGCGGATGCTGCAGGCAGCGGAGGCGGCTTAGCTTTCTCCCCTCCCCTTGTGGGAGGGGCTGATGGAGAGGTGGCAACGCCTCCGAAACCTAACGCGCGGCTACCCCTCCCCCCGGCCCTCTCCCACAGGGGAAGGGGGAGGGCTCAACCCCGCCGCGAGTGCGGATACGACCAGCCGCACCTGCGCCCGCAATGCGTCAGGCGACAAACTCGCCACCTTTGCATCCAGCCCGAGATCCACCATCCCGTGCACGGCGGAGAACAGCGTTCGGGCCAGGATCACCCGCTCCCCCTCCGGCAAGTCGGGCCGCAAGACCGCCAGCGGAGCCTCGATGAAGGAGAACGCGGCCAGTTGGCGCGCGGCGTAGGCCGGCGTCACGGCGCGGCCCTCCGGCATGCGGTGTTGGAACAGGGCGCGCCAGCGGGGGCCGTTGGCGGCGGCGTAGTCCAGGTAGGCCTCCGACAGGCGGACCAGGTTGCCCGCCGGCCCCTCGTCCGGTACGGCGGTCAGCGCTTCGGCGATGGCATCCAGCGTGCGGCCGTTCACCGCCAGCACCAGCGCGTCCAGGTCGTCGAACACGCCGTAGATCGCGCCCACCGAGCAACCGACCGCCTCCGCGATCGTGCGCGCCTTGAGGCTCGGCAGCCCGCCGGTGGCAATGGCCGACTCCGCCGCGTCGAGCAGGCGGTCGTGCAGGTCCTGGTGGCGCTGCACGGTGCGGTCACGCGGTCGGGCGGGGTGCGGCGTGTCCATCAGGCCTCCGGCACGGCCGGACGCACCAGGCGGATGGATTTCGGCAGCACCAGCCGTGCTGCGACCTCGCGCCGGATCTCCAGCTTGATCGTGCGGCCGCCCGTGTTGCGGAGGTGATACCCGGCGTAACCGCCGGGGAAGCTGTTGATTGTCTCGCTCACCCTCGAGACAGGACGATCGAGATACGCGGTCATGCGATGCTCCCCTGGACGCAGCGGCAGCAGAAAGCCAGCGCCTGGCGGCAACTGGCCCACCAGGTTGCCGTCGATCAATACGTCCAAACGATAGCGCCGCATCCAGTCCCGTTCGAAGCTCACGAACAGCCACGTGCGGTCCGGCGGCGGTCCGGCGGCGACAAGGCGCTCCGCCTCCAAGGGCTCGATCCAGTGCAGGTCCACGTCGGGCGGCAGGTGGCGCCGCCACCGCATGATGCCGGCGCCGATCCCGCACCATATGGCGGCCGCCAGCGGGAGCTGGATGATGGGCGTCCAAAGCGGCGTGCCGAGTCCGAGCGACAGGCAGCCCAGCGCCGGGAAGCCGCCCAGGGCGAGCACCCAGAGCCGGGTATCCCGCCGTTTGAACAACACCATCTCAGCCAGCCTCGTTCCACAATCGCTGCAAGGCCCGCGTGCCCAGCATTGCGATGCCGTGCTCCTCCAGCAGCGCGCTCAGCCGCCCGCTCGCCAGCAACTCGAGTTCCGCATAGCGCCACCCGGCGTGGGCTGGCGCCATCGCGGTGAAGTCGCCGGGCTCGGTGCAGTGCAGCGCGAGGTGCGTCACCCCGGGTGCGAGCCCCTCCACCAGGGCCGCCCAACCGGCGTCCAGTTGCGCCGGTTCGACCGGCAGCGTGCCGCGGCAATGGTCCACCACGGGCACAGACTCCGCATCGAGCGCGGCCAAGCAGGCGCGGTAGGCGTCCAGGTCCGGCGGCCAGGCGATCGAGCGTGGCAGCACGGGGAACAGGCCGAAGTCGCGCCCGAGGCGGACATGCGCGCCGAGCAGCTCGGGCAGCATCGCGGCTCCCATGTGGGCGTCGATGTGCGTGGGCCGCAGCCCGGCGGCGACCGCCCGCTCGATCTGGGCACGGAGTTCCGCTTCGGCTGCTTCCGGCACCAGATGGCGGCGCAGGCTGGCCACGTCACGCCAGAAATAGCCGTCATCGTCGATCAGCCCGGACGCGCGGCTTACCGTCGAGACCGGGGCCCAGCGGCAGGCATCCCACTCACTGGTGAGGGTGAGGTGCACGCCGATGTCGAGCGCCGGGTCCTGCACCGCGGCGTCGGCGATCTCGCGGAACCAGGCGCCGGGAACCATCACCGAGCCGCACGTGACCCGGCCGCTTCGGGCCAGGCTCAGGAACGCGGCGTTCGCCCCGTGGCTGGCGCCGAGGTCGTCCACATGGGGTATCACAGCGCGGGGCTGGCGGGTGCCGAGGGCGGCGAGGAGCGGGCTCATGCCCTGCAAACATCGACGCTGCGCCGCACGCATGCAACGCTTCATCGGACGGACACAGAGCGGGAGCCCGCGCATGACACCCTCCCTTCGCCTTGGTTTCGATATCGGCGGCACGTTCACCGACTTCGTTCTGTCGGACCCGGCAGGCGGCGCATTGCGGCTGCACAAGCGGCTGACCACGCCCGCGGACCCGGCCGTGGGCGCGCTCGAAGGGGTGCGGCAGATCCTGGCCGACGCGGGCGCCGGGTTCAGCGATTTGGCGGAGATCGTGCACGGCACCACGCTGGTGACGAACGCGATCATCGAGCATCGCGGGGCCAAGCTCGGCCTGATCACGACCGCCGGGTTCCGCGACGTGCTGGAGGCAGGGACGGAACAGCGGTACGACATCTACGACCTGTTCCTGCGCTATCCCGAGCCGCTCGTCCCGCGCCACCGCCGGCTGGAAGTGGCCGAGCGCATCGACCGCGACGGGCGAGTGATCACGGCGCTGGACACGGACGGCGTGCGCCGGGCCGCGCGTAGGCTGCGCCAGCTTGGTGCGGAGGCGGTGGCGATCTGCTTCCTGCACGCCTACCGCGAGCCGAAGCACGAAATGGCAGCGGCGGCGATCGTGGCGGAGGAGTTGCCGGGCGTCCCCGTGTCCGTGTCCTCGGCCGTGGTGGCGGAGATCGGCGAGTACGCCCGCTGCGTCACCACCTGCGCCAACGCGTACGTGCAGCCGCTGATGGCGACGTATCTGCGCCGGCTGGAGCAGGCTCTGCAGCATGCCGGGTTCGCGGGCGAGCTGCGGCTGATGCACTCGGCCGGCGGGTTGCTGTCGGTGGAGGCGGCGCGGGCGGTGCCGATCCGGCTGCTCGAGTCGGGCCCGGCAGGTGGCGCACGGGCGGCGGCGCTGCTGGGCGCGCGGGCCGGGCACGCGGACCTGCTGGCGTTCGACATGGGGGGCACCACGGCCAAGGCTTGCCTGATCGAGGGCGGGGTGGCCGCAGTGGCGCCGCTGCTGGAGGCGGGGCGGGAGCACCGGTTCAAGAAGGGGTCCGGCCTGCCGATCAAGGCGGCCACGGTGGACATGATCGAGATCGGCGCCGGCGGCGGCTCGATCGCCGCGATCGACGAGGTCGGATTGCTGCGCGTGGGACCGCACTCGGCCGGGGCCGCGCCGGGACCGGCCTGCTACGGCTTGGGTGGCGAGCAGCCGACGGTGACGGATGCGAACCTGGTGCTCGGCTACTACGACCCGGCGTTCTTCCTCGGCGGAACCATGGCGCTGGACGC
Source organism: uncultured Acetobacteraceae bacterium (assembly GCA_964247705.1). Taxonomy (GTDB): domain Bacteria; phylum Pseudomonadota; class Alphaproteobacteria; order Acetobacterales; family Acetobacteraceae; genus LMUY01. The sequence goes on from CAXTVQ010000013.1 coordinate 12,439, forward strand.
AGGCGCGGCCCGGGCGGCGGTGGCGCGGGTGGCGGAACCGCTCGGACTGAGCGTGGAGCAGGCAGCGTGGGGCATCCACAAGGTCGTAGTGGAGAGCATGGCGGACGCAGCCCGCGTGTATCTGGTGGAGCGCGGCAAGGACCCGCGGCGGTATGCCATGGTGGGCTTCGGCGGCGCAGGGCCGGCGCATGCGGCGGAGGTCGCGCGGGCTCTGGGCATGGCGGAGTTGGTGGTGCCGCCGGCGTCGGGTGCCGCGTCCGCACTCGGGTTCCTGGCCGCGCCACTCTCGGCCAGCCGGGTGCGCTCGCTGCCGATGAGGCTGGATGCCGGGTTGGATTTTTCGGCGGCCGAAGCCGTGCTGCAAGCAATGGAGACAGAAACCCGCGCGGAGCTACTCCCGCTCCCGCCAGCGGGAGAGGGAGCAGAAAGCACAAGCGTGGAGCGGTCGGCGGACATGCGGCTAGTCGGGCAGATGCACGAGATCGCTGTGCCCTTGCCCGCCGCTCCGCTCTCGGCCGAGAGCCTCCCCGCCGTCATCGCCGCGTTCGAGGCCGCCTACACCGCGCGCTACGCCGCCCTGCAAGCCGGTGCGCAGGTGCAGATCGTCAACCTCCGCGTTACCGCCACGGGCGCCACGCCGGACGTTCCGCTGGAAAACAACGCCGCAGCCGCAGCCGACGCGCACAAAGGCGACCGCCAGGCCTGGTTCGGCGACGGATTCCTGCCCGCCGCCGTCTACGACCGCTACGCCCTGCGCGAGGGCGTGGAAGTCCAAGGCCCCGCCATCATCGAGGAGCGCGAGGCCACCACCATCGTGGCCCCCGGCGACACCCTCACCGTGGACGCCGCCGGCAACCTGCGCATCCGCATTGGCGCCGCCAGCACCGTGGCGCTGGTGCAGCCCGGCATGACCCACGCCCAGGCCCGCGCCGCGATCGAGGCCGATCCGATCGCACTCGAGATCATGTGGAGCCGGCTCACCACCGTGGTGGACGAGATGTGGATCACCATCATCCGCACCGCCTTCTCCCTGATCATCGCCGAATCGCAGGATTTCGCCTGCGAACTGCTGGACCCACAGGGCGAGACCCTGGCCCACTCTCCCCGCGCCATGCCCGTCTTCAACCTGACGCTGCCGCGGGCGGTCAAGGCGCTGCTCGCTCGCTTCCCCGCCGACACGCTGCAACCGGGGGACATGCTGGTCACCAACGACCCGTGGCTCTGCGCCGGGCATTTGTATGACATCGCCGTCGTCAGCCCCGTGTTCCAGGGCGGCCGGGTGGTGGCGCTGGTGGGCACAGTGGGCCACGTGGCCGATATCGGCGGCACGCGCGACAGCCTTCGCGCGCGGGAGATCTTCGACGAGGGCTTCCAGATCCCTCCGATGAAACTCGCCCGCGCCGGGGTGGACAACGCCGACCTGTTCACCCTGCTGGCCGAGAACGTGCGCAACCCGGCGCAGGTCGTGGGTGACGTGCAGGCCTTCATGTCCGCCAACCGCATCGGCGCGCAACGGCTGCTGGCGTTCATGGACGAGTACGGCTTGGCCGACCTCGCCGCGCTGGCCGCCATCGTGCAGGACCGGTCCGAGGCCGCGATGCGCGCCGCCATCCGCGCCCTGCCGGACGGCACCTACAGCAGCCAGGTCGAGTTCAGCCCGGTGGACGCGACGCTCACCCTGCCGATGACGCTGACGGTGGCCGGCGACACGATCGCGATCGACTTCGCGGGCGCGCCGCCGCAACTGGCCCAGGGCGGCGTGAACTCCACGATGAACTACACCGCGGCGCACGCGACCTACCCGCTGAAATGCATGCTGACGCCCGAGGTGCGCGGCAATGCCGGCGACTACCGGCCGTTCACCGTGACCGCGCCCGAGGGCTCGATCGTGAACTGCACCCGCCCCGCCGCCGTCGCCGCCCGGGTGCGGACGGGGTGGTATCTGGCCCCCGCGGTGTTCCGCGCCCTGGCGGACGCCGCACCCGGCGCAGTGCAGTCGCCGACCGGGCTGCCGGTGGCGGTCATGGTGTCGGGGCGGGACGCGGCGGGCGCGCTGTATGCCGACCACCTGTTCATGGGCGGCGGCCAGGGCGGCAGCGCGCGGGGGGACGGCAAGTCCGGCCTGCTGTACCCGACCTCGGCCGCCAACACCGCCATCGAGGTGTTCGAGGCGCGGGTGCCGGTGCTGGTGGAGGAGAAAACGTTCCTGCCCGACACCGGCGGCGCCGGCCAGTCCCGCGGCGGACTCGGCCAGCGCGTGCGATTCCGCAAGCTGCATGAGGACGGGCTGCCGACCCTGGCCGCCCTGTTTCCGGAGGGGGCGAAGGCGGCGCTTCCCGGCCTGGCCGGTGGGCAAGCCGGCGCGCGGGCGTTTGCGGGGGTGCGCCGCCCGGACGGGACGTTGGTGCGCGACTGCGGCGCGGGCGAACTGGTGACCCTGACCCGAACGGACGAGGTGGCGGAGATCGTGTTCGCGGGTGGCGCGGGCTACGGCGACCCGCACCTCCGGCCCCGTTCGCAAGTGGCAACGGACTTGCAAGACGGACGCATCACCGAGGCGGCCGCACGCGACAGCTATGGCGCCGCCCTCTCCAACGCCGCGGAGTAAGCCCATGGACACGATCACCACCGCCCGGCCCGCAGTCCGTCACCCGACCATCTTCGACCCGGCGACGCTGATCCTGCTGACCGTGCTGTGCGTCGTGGGGGCCATCATCGGCATGCAGTTGCTGGTGACGCTGGGGGTCACGGCCAACACCTCCATCGTCGGCGCGCTGATCGCGATGGCGCTGGCCCGGGTGCCGCTCCGGGCGTTCACGCGCTACCGCTCGATCCACGTGCAGAACCTGGCGCAGAGTGCCATCTCCGCCGCCACGTTCGGTGCGGGCAACAGCCTGCTGCTGCCGATCGGCATCCCGTTCCTGCTCGGCCGGTCGGATCTGGTGTTGCCGCTGCTCGGCGGCGTGGGCCTGGCGATGCTGGTGGACGCGACCATGCTCTACCGCCTGTTCGGCTCCCGCGCGTTTCCGGCGGAGGGCGCCTGGCCGCCAGGTGTCGCCGCGGCCGAGGCAATCCGCGCCGGGGACGAGGGCGGCCGCCGCGTCGCGGTGCTGGGCGGCGGCGTGCTGGCGGGGATCGTCGGCACCGGGTTCCTCGGCATCCCGATGTCGGCGTTCGGCGTGGCGTTCATCGGCAACGTGTGGGCGCTGACCATGTTCGGCGTCGGCCTGCTGTTGCGCGGCTACTCGCCGACGCTGTTCTCCGCCTGGCTGCCGGGCGGGGACATCAACAAGGCCTTCATCCCGCACGGGCTGATGATCGGCGCCGGGTTGGTGGCGCTGGTGCAGGTCGTGGTGGTCATGACGGCGCGGCGCAAGGCTGCGGCGCTGCCCACCGAACGCGGCTCCGGCCTGTCGCTCGGGCTGGGTGCCGTGGCCTACATGGTGATTGCGGTGCTGATCGCGCTGGCGGGCGGGCTGATCGGTGAGCTGTCGCCGGGAATGCTGATCGCCTTCGTGGTCTACGCGGCGTTCGCGGCGCTGGTGCACGAGTTGATCGTCGGGTTGGCGGCGATGCACTCCGGCTGGTTCCCGGCGTTCGCGGTGGCATTGATCACGCTGATCATCGGCATGCTGGCCGGCTTCCCTCCGGTTGCTCTGGCACTATTGGTCGGGTTCTCGGCCGCAACCGGGCCGGCCTTCGCGGACATGGGCTACGACCTGAAAGCCGGGTTCATGCTGCGGGGTGATGGCGCAGACCCTGCGTTCGAGGCCGATGGCCGGTTCCAGCAATACCTGGCCGCCATGTTCGCCTTCGTGGTGGCGGGGATCGTGGTGCTGGTTTCCTACCAGGGCTACTTCGCGGCCAATCTGGTGGCGCCGGTAGCCAAGGTTTACGTGACCACGATCAAGGCGGGCGCCACACCGGGTGCGGCGATGCAGTTGCTGCTGTGGGCGATCCCGGGTGCGGTGCTGCAGTTTGCGGGCGGGCCGAAGCGGCAGTTGGGCGTGCTGTTCGCGACCGGCATGCTGATCCTGTTCCCGATGGCGGGGTGGGCGGTGCTGGTGGGCGTGGCGGCGCGGCTGATCTACGGCCGGGTGCGTGGGGAGGCAGCTAAGGGCGAGATGGAGGTGTTTGCGGGCGGCGTGATCGCGGGCGACGCGCTGACGGGGTTCTACACGGGGGTGGCGGCCAACCTGCGCCGGTAAGACGAGGCGATGGAGACCCTGCGGCGGCTGTGTCTCCGCGGCTACCCCTCCCCTGGCCCCTCCCTCAAGGGGAGGATGATCTCAGAAACGGTCGGCGCGGTATGGCGCCGGGTCGATGAAGGGCGCCTCCCCCGTCATCATCTCGGCCAGCAGGCGCCCCGTGGTCGGGCCGAGGGTCAGACCTTGGTGGGCGTGGCCGAAGGCGCACCACAGCGTCTCGTGACCGGGCGCGCGGCCGATGACCGGCAGCATGTCCGGCATGCACGGGCGCACGCCCATCCAGGGTTCATCCTCCACGTGATCGGATAGCGGCAACAGGGTGCGCGCGACCGGCTCGGCGCGTTCGAGCTGCACCGGCGTGGCGGCAGCGCCGTGGCGGGCGAACTCGGCGCCCGTGGTCAGGCGCACGCCGCGTCGCATCGGGGTGAGCATGAAGCCGCTATCGGTGTCCAGCATCGGGCGGTTCAACACGGCATTGCCGCGCATGCCGAAATGGCGGTGGTAGCCGCGCTTGCCGAACAGCGGCGGCGCGTAGCCGAACGGCTTGATCACCCGGGCCGAGGCTGCGCCCAGCGCCACGACCGCCGCCGGCGCGTCGACCGGGCCGTCCACGGTCTGCACTTGCCAGCCGGCGCTGGTCCGCTGCAACGTTGCCGCGTCGCCGATCGCAGACTTGCCGCCGAGCCTGTCGAACAGCCCGGCATAGGCCAGCGTCAACGCGTGCGGATCGCTGACCGAGTATGGATCGGTCCAATGAATGGCGCCCGCCTTGGCCACCTGAAGGTGCGGTTCCGCTGCCTCGATGGCGGCCGGGTCCAGCGCCACGTGGTTCACGCCGTAGTCCCGCCGGGCTGCCTCCGCCTGAGCCAACGCCTTGTCCAGCTTGGCTTCGTTGCCGAACAGCATCATCCACCCGATCGGGCGCAGCAGGCCGGTGGCGCCTGCCTCCCTTGCCACCGCCATGTGCTCGTCCAGGCAGGTGGCGACCAGGTGGGACTGGCCGAGCACCGAGCGCAGGTAGCGCTCCGGATGCGAGTTCCACCAGTATTTCAGCAGCGGCGTCGCCACCTCCGGCAGGGCGAGCGGGTGGTAGGCGACGTCGATGGCCCGGTTGCGAACAATCCGGCGCAACTCCGCCATCGCGCGGGGGAACGCGTGCGGATAGACCGCCTCGCGCTGGATCAGCCCGGCATTGCCGAAGGACGCGCCTTCGCCCGGCGCCTGCCGGTCCACCAGCACCACGTCGCATCCGCGTTGGCGTAGGTGCAAGGCGACCGACACGCCCACCATCCCAGCGCCGAGCACGATGACGGCTTGGGCCACGGGGGGCCTATGGCTGTACGCTGTTTGCCGGGGCTTGACCGGGCGGTGTCGCCCGCGGTGTCGGCGCCGGCGCACCCGGGGCGCCCTGCAGCACCACGCCGCCGCCTTGATACGCCCGGTTCGCCGCCGGCGTGAACGGCCCGACGTCGATTGGGCGCTGGGCGGCCGTGGTGTGCGGCTTGGCCACAACCCGGTGGCGGGCCGGCACGGCCGCCTGTGCGGCGGTGGCTGCCAGGACGGATGCGGTGGCGAGCAGGAGGATGCGCATGGAAACTCTCCGAGAGGCCCGAGCACCTTGGCCGTTCGGCTGGCCCAAGCGCAAGACCGGGCCTCCTCCCTCTCTCGCCGGCGGGAGAGGGAGAAGGAAGCGCTGGGCCGCCCATCTAAGGTGCACTATGCGTCAAGCTGCGTGACAGGAACGCCTGCGCGCGCGCATGCGCCGGGTGCTGCAGCACGGTGGCGGGCGGCCCATATTCGATGATCTCACCGCCATCGAGGATGAGCACGGTGTCGGCTACTTCGCGCGCGAAACCGATCTCGTGGGTGACCACCAGCATCGTCATCCCGCTGCGGGCGAGGTCTTTCATTACGGCCAGCACCTCCCCCACCAGCTCCGGGTCCAGCGCCGAGGTCGGCTCGTCGAACAGCATCAGCTTGGGCTGCATCGCAAGCGCGCGGGCGATGGCGACGCGTTGCTGCTGCCCGCCTGAAAGGGTGCGCGGATAGTCGTCCGCCCGCGCCGCCAGCCCGACCCGGCCCAGCAAGGCCTTGGCATGCATCGAGGCTATGTCGGCCGCCTCGCCCAGCACACGCACCGGCGCGTCCGCGACGTTCTGCAGCACGGTGCGATGCGGGAACAGGTTGAAGCCCTGGAACACCATGCCGATCGACGCGCGCTGCCGGCTGGCCTCCCGCTCGCCTAGCGGATAATAGCGTCCGCCCCGTTCGCGGTAGCCGACGGGCTGGCCACCGACGAAACACAGGCCGCTATCCACCGTGTCCAGGCCGTTGATGCAGCGGAGCAGCGTGCTCTTGCCCGCACCGGAGGGGCCGAGCAGGCAGACGACCTCCCCGGGCGCTGCCGTGAGCGATACACCCCGCAGCACCGGGTCCGCCCCGAAGCGCTTCCATACGTCCCGCACTTCGACGAGCGGCGTCACCGGCCGCGCCCGTAGCGCCGCTCCACCCAGCGCTGCACGGCGGAGAGCACGCTGGTCAGCACGAGATACCAGAGTGCCGCCACGATCAGCAGCGGGATGGTTTGGAACGTGCGGCTGTAGATGTTCTCGACCGCCTCCATCAGCTCCGGCAGGGCGACCACGCTGGCGAGCGAGGAGAGTTTAAGCATCCCGATCACCTGGTTGCCGGTGGGCGGCAGGATCGAGCGCATCGCCTGCGGCAGGACCACGTAGCGGAACGCCTGCGTCCGGCGATAGCCGAGCGCCCGGGCTGCCTCCGACTGGCCCGGCGGCACGGAGAGCAGCCCGGCGCGGATGATCTCCGCCATGTATGCGCCCTCGTTCAGCCCGAGCCCGAGCAGCGCCGCGGTGAAGGAGGAGATCGCCACGGTGCTCGGCACGGCGAACAGCTTGGGCCCGCCGAACGGGATGCCGAGCGAGACGGAGGGGAACAGCGAGGCCAGGTTGTACCAGAACACGAGCTGCACCAGCACGGGCGTGCCGCGGAAGAACCAGATGTAGGATCCCGCCGCCAGCGCTCCCACGCTGCCGCCGGACAGCGTCAGCACCGCCAGCACCATCCCGACTGCGACGCCGATCAGCATCACCAGCACCGTCAGCACGCACGTCGTCTGCAACCCGTTCAGCACCTCGCGGTCCAGCATGAAGGACGCGACGACAGGCCACTCGAACCCGGGGTTGGTCGCGAGCTGGAACACGATCCAGGCGGCGAACACGGCCAACGCTGCGCCGCCGACCCACTGCCCGTACCGCGGCCGGCGAACGATCAGCGCGGCGGAGCTAGGGTGGCGGCGCATCCATATCCTTGGCGCTCACCGCGCTGTCGCCCACACCATACTGGGTCAGGATCTTCTGGTATGTCCCGTCCTGCGCCAGGCTTTTCAGCGCGATGCGCAGCGCGGTGGCGAGCGCGGTGTTGTCCTTGCCGACGACGATCCCGGCGGCCTGGACCGAGCCGGGCAGCGTGCCGCCCTGCAGGGACAGCTTGCCGTTGTGCTGCGAGACGTAGACGCCCATTGCCGGGTCGGTGAGGAAGCCGTCGCCGCGCCCGTTGGCCACGGCGAGGTAGCTGTCGGCGCTGGCCGGGTAGAACATGAGGGCGATCGGCGGCTGGTTGGCCGCCGTGCAGTCCGAGGACACCTTCTGGGCCATGGCGACCTGCCCGCTGCCCTGGGTGACGGCCAGGGTGTGGCCGCAGAGATGGCCGATATCGATCGCCGGGCCACCCTGCCGCACCAGCAACTGCACGCCGGCGACGTAGTAGTCGACGATCTGCACCGACTTGCGCCGGTCCGGGGTGTCATCGATCTCGTCCACGCCGATGTCGAAGCGGCCGTTGCTGACCGCGGGGGTGATGGCGGGGAACTTGACATCGGTGAACGCGGCCGTGAGGCCGAGGCGGGCGGCGATCGCGTGCACGAGGTCGATGTCGAGGCCTTGCGGGGTGCCGTCGGCGCCTTGGAAGTCGAAGGGCGGCCATTGCAGGGCGGTCGCGACCTTCAGCACGCCCGCGGTCCGGATGGCGTCGGGCAGGGCGGCGCGTGCTGCGTCATTCACAGGCTGGGCATGGGCGATGCCGACGGTCAACGCCGTCGCCAGCAAGGTTTTCAACGCGGTCATAAAAGCTCCAAAACTAGCGCGCTGTTCCCTCTCCGCCAGCGGGAGAGGGAGAAGGAAGCGCTTCACGACCGCAGGTTCTCGCGTAGCGTCCGCCCGGCGTACTCTCGGCGGAACAAGCCGCGCCGTTGCAGCTCCGGCACCAGCCCGGCGCCGATCTGCTCGAAGATCTGCGGGAACACCGTGGGCGCGATCACGAATCCGTCGCAGCAACCGCTCTCGAACAGGTCCTGCATGTGGTCGGCCACCGTCTCGACCGTGCCCACGAACAGGTTGCGCACCGACCGGCGCGCCGCCTCCTCGAAGCTCACCTGGTCGGCGGCCATGATCTGGTGGATACGATCGGCGGTGCCCTGGATACCCTGGTCACCCTGAACGCTGCGCAAATCCTCTGCCCGCACCCGGCTGAGGTCCACCGCCAGTCCGCTCGAGTTTGCCGCCAGCGCCAGTTCGGGATCGATCAGGCTGCTGAGATAGGCTGCTTTCTCCTCCGCGATGGACTGCGTCTCGCCCAGCACCACCGTCAATTGCTGCAGGATCGCGCACGCGCCGGGCGCGCGGCCGCGCTCGGCCATGCGGTGCTTGATGTCGGCGTAGAAGGCCTGCATCTCCGGCTTGTTTGGCTGCGCGGTGAAGATCGCCTCCGCCCAGCGCGCCGCGAACGCGCGTCCCCGGTCGGACGCTCCCGCCTGCATCAGCACCGGGCGCCCCTGCAGCGAGCGTGGGATGGAAAGCGGGCCGCGGGTGCGGATATAGCGGCCCTCGTAGTTGGCGTAGCGCACCTTGCTCGCGTCCGCCCAGCGCCCGGACGCCTTGTCCATCACGAACGGGTCCGGCTGCCAACCGTCCCACAGCGCGCAGCACGCCTCCAGCACCTCGTCGGCGACGTCGTAGCGGAGCTCCTTGGGCGGGATGCGGTCGATGCCGAAATTGCGCGCCTCGAGGTCGGTGGCCGACGTCACCACGTTCCACGCCACCCTGCCCCGGCTCAGCACGTCGAGCGAGCCGAGCATCCGGGCGAGGTGGTAGGCACTGTGGAAGCTGGTGGACAGCGTGGCGCCGATGCCGAGATGGGTGGTGACGCGCGCCATCAGCGGCAGCACCATCATCGGGTCCAGGTAGCTGACCTGGCCGCCGCGCTCGAGATAGATGTCGAAATTGCCGCCGTGGATGTCATACAGGCCGAACAAATCGGCGAAGAAGCAGCCGTCGAACTTCGCCGCCTCCAGGATGCGTGCGATGTTCTCGTAGCGGCTGGGCTCCAGGATGTCATCGATGACGGAGTCCGGATGCCGCCAGGCGCCGACGTGATTGCCCGTGGGACCGGTCTTCAGATAGGCGACGAGGTGCATCTGGCGGGCGGACATGGCGTCTCCCTTAGCCGATCGGCATAGCAGCAGGTAGGTCGGGGCAAAGCATGAAACGGCAACTCACGGCGGCGGTCATTGTTGCCCTGCTCGCCTTCCCAGCCGCAGCCGCCGAATATGGGCCGGAGCTGCAGGGGTTCGACTACGCGTTTCCGGTGCACGAATACCGGTTCACTGCGCAGCGCCAGGACCTCGTGATGGCGTATCTGGACGTGGCGCCAACCACCGCCGCGAATGGCCAGACGGTCGTGCTGCTGCACGGCAAGAACTTCTGCGCCGGCACCTGGGCGGAAACGATCCGGGCGCTGACCGCCGCCGGATACCGGGTGATCGCCCCCGACCAGATCGGCTTCTGCAAGTCCAGCAAGCCCGCATCCTACCAGTTCAGCTTCCAGCAGCTCGCCCGCTCCACCCGCGCGCTGCTGCAAACGCTGGGTGTCGAGCACGCGGTGATCATCGGCCATTCGACGGGCGGGATGCTGGCGATGCGGTATGCGCTGATGTACCCGGAGGCAACCGACCGCCTGGTGCTGGTGGACCCGATCGGGCTGGAGGACTGGAAGGCCAAGGGCGTGCCCTCGATCAGCGTGGACGAATGGTACGCCCGCGAGCTGAAGGTTTCGGCCGAGGGCATCCGCGCCTACGAACAGGCGACCTACTACGCCGGGCAGTGGCGGCCGGAGTACCAGCGTTGGGTTGACATGCTGGCGGGGATGAACGCGGGGCCGGGCAAGGACGCCGTCGCCTGGGACTCGGCCCTGCTCTACGACATGATCTACACCCAGCCGGTGGTCTACGAACTGGGCGCAATTCGTCCGCCGACGCTGCTGATCGTGGGCGACAAGGACAACACGGCGATCGGCAAGGACCTGGCGCCCCCCGAGATCCGCCCGACGCTCGGCAACTACCCCGTACTCGCCAAAGAGGCCGCGGCGCAGATCCCGAACGCGACGCTTTTGGAGTTTGCATCGCTGGGGCACGCCCCGCAGATCTCCGACCCGGCGGCGTTCCACGCGGCGGTCCTGCAATGGCTGCAGCGCCGGTGATCGAACCGCCGCTGGCCCGCAAGCGTTCGTCCCCTACAACACAGGAGATGAACTTGGCCGAGAAACAAGACGAGACGGTGAGCAACAGCAAGCCCAATCCCAAGACCGGCAGCACCGACGCGGCGCGCGGCCTGGGCGGGCATAGCAAGGACGCCAGCCATAAGCCGGGTGCGCCGGCGGAAATGGAGCAGACCGAGAAAGGCGCCGAGAAGACGCCGTAAGCCGCAACCTACGCCGGCGTCTTACGGGCCACGATCCCGTCCAGCGCGAGCAGGTGCGTCGCCGCAGTGTCGGCGGCGGCCTGCTCCACCGCCCTGTATTGCTGCACCAGCGTGCGCCCGGCCTCGGTCAGTTGCGCGCCCCCGCCGCCTGCGCCGCCCGCCGCGGTCTGGACGACGGGGCTGGCGAGGGTGCGATTGAGGTCCTCCACGAGTTGCCAGGCGCGCCGGTAGGACATCTTCATCGCCCGCCCGGCCGCCGAGATGGAGCCGGTTTGGCTGATCGCTTCCAACAGCGCCACCTTGCCTGGGCCGATGCGTCCGCCGCTGGCCAAATCGATCCGGATGCTGAGTTGGTGCTTCGGTGCGTCTATCATGGGACCTCTGCCGGATGGTTCGCCATCGAACCTGCGGCAAAGCCTATTCCGAGCGTGCCGGCTGGCCAAACCTGGATGGCGGCGGGATCGATCGAGACGCGGCAGTGCCCCGGGGAATGAGGCTCTCCGGGGTCTGCCGTCACACGCAACTCGGCCTCGCCGATGCGTACGGCGAGGCTTCGCTGCCCGGCGCGGATTTCCCCGACCTGGAGCAACTGCCCTGGATAGGCGTGCTCGCCACCCAGCCGTACGCTGCCGGGCCGCACCGCCCATCCGACCAGGCCGCCGGGCAAGGACGGACCCGACACCTCGAGCAGAACACCGCCGACATCGATGCGGTCGGGAGCCACGGCCCGTCCGGCCATTATGTTCTCCGCCCCCAGCAGCCGGGCCGCAGCCTCGTTGGCCGGGCGCTGGAACACGGCCTCGACTGGCCCTGACTGCATCACGTGCCCGTCGGCTAGCAGCAGCAACTCGTCGGCGAGCAGCACGGCTTCCGCCGGGTCGTGCGTGACCAGGATGGTGGTGACGCCGATCTCCGCCTGCAGCGCCAGCATCTCCTGCTGCAGGCGGGCGCGCAGGGGTGCGTCCAGGGCCGCGAACGGCTCGTCCAGCAGCAACAGGCGGCTTCTGCGAGACAGTGCACGGGCGAGCGCCACACGCTGCTGCTGACCCAGTGACAGTTCGGATGGGCAGCGGTGGTCCAGCGCAGCGAGCCCCAGGCGCTCGGTCCAGTGCCGCGCGCGCGCCGGGTCACAGTCGCGGCCGAACCGGATCTGCTGCGCCACCGTCAGGTGGGGCAGCAGGCCGTAGGATTGCGGCACGTAGGCGATGGCGCGCCGGTGCGGCGGCAATGCGGTCAGGTCGGTTCCGTCCAGCGTGGCGGCTGCGTGATCCGCCGGGTCGAGGCCGGCAAGCAGGCGCAACGTAGCGGATTTGCCCGACCCGGACGCGCCGAGGATGCACAAACGCCGTGCCTCGGTGCGCCAGGCGACGTCCAGCGTGAACCCCTCCCGGCGTCGCCGGAAGGCAAAGTCCAAAGGCTTGCCAGGGCGGGCGGCGAAGACGGCAGGCCGAGCGGTCAAGGGGGTAGGCCCTGCTGCCTGATTGAGTCTTGGCTTGGGCCTTGCCGCGGTATGCAGGCTGGCCGCCATCACCAGCACGGCAGCGAGCAGGGTCGGGACAAGGATCGGCAGCATCGCGGGCAGCCCCTCGCTGCCGAACGCGACGTAGGTGTAAACCGGCAGCGAGTACGGGTGGTAGGCGACCATCACCGTGGCGCCGAACTCTCCGAACGCGCGCAACCAGGTCAGCAGCAACCCGGCCCAGATGCCGTGCGTGGCCAGGGCCAAGCTGACCCGGCGGAACACCGCGCCTGGCGGGTGGCCCAGTGTCGCCGCCACGTCTTCGAGCACCGGGTCGATGCCGGCGAATGCCGAGCGGGCCGCGACGATCAGGAACGGAGCGGCGACGAACGCCTCCGCCAACACGATGCCGAGGAAGGAGTCGGTGAGCGCTCCGCCGGTAAGTTGGCCGAGCGGACTGGCGTAACCCAGCAGGAACAGCAGCAGGATCCCGCTCGCCAGCGGCGGCAGGGCCAATGGCAGTTGCACGACGAAGCCGAGCACCGTCATGCCGCGCCCCGGCACCCGCGCCAGCAGGTATCCCAGCGGAATGCCGCACACCGCCACCAAGATCGTCGCCAATGTGGCGCTGGTAACGGAGACGAGGCTCGCCTGCGCCAACCCGCTTAGGTTCACGCCGCGCCAATCCGCCGACCCGACTTGGCCGAGGCCGGCCACGAAGGGGGCGATCAGGTAGAGTGCTAGAACCCCGGCCAGCAGCGGGATCGCGCGCGGCGCCTTCATCTTACGCGTCTTGCTCTCCCGTGAAGCACGGGAGAGGAAAGAGCATCGAGCAGGTCACCGCAGGTGGATGGTGGCTGGCACCTTCGACGCATCGCCGGTCACGGACGGCGTCACCGTATCCAAGCCGTGTTCCTTCATCACCGCTTGTCCAGGCGGGCTGATCAGGAAGTCCACGAACCGTGCGGCCGCCCCCGGATCGGCCGCGTCGCGCACGATGGTGGCGGTGTAGACGGCACTCAGCGCGACCTCGGGCGGCAGGGTGATCGCGGGTATCTTCAGGTCCGACGTCTCGGTCGAGTAGAAGAATCCGACATCGATCTGCCCCGATTGCAGCCGGCCGACCAGGTTTTCCTCCGGACGGACCTGCTCCGGGTTGTCCGGGGCGCCCAGCACCGCCTGGGCGAGGCCGGGCTGGTGGTAGACCTGCTCCGCCTTATCGAGTAGTTGCACCGTCAGGGCGCCCTTGGGGTCCAGCTTGGCGTCGGTACGGCCGATCTTGATGCCGGGTTCGCGCAGCACCTCGTACCAGGGCTTGGTCTTCAAATCGGCGGCGAACTTGCTTGCCGGGCTGTAGCCGATGACCAACGGCGACTGCGCGAAGGTGACATACCAGACAACCCAATCACCGTTCGCGCCGCCCATCAGCGTGTCGTTGACCTTGGGGTTGGCACTGATGAACACGTCCGCGCGGCGCAGCTTGCCTTTGATCTGGTTGGCCAGGCCATTGGACCCGCCGCCAAAGCCCTCGAACGTATCGCCGGTCGCCTTGTCGAACGCCGGCCCGATGCCGTGCTCCATCAGGTTCACCAGGGACCCGGCGTAGAGCACATCCACGCTCGCCGCCATGGCCGCACCCGGCGCCAGCATGAGGGAGGTTGCAAGCAGGAGGGCACAGCTTCGGGACATCGGGCGGATCCTGGATTGGGCGGGGTGGACGTTATTCCTGCCGCGTCATAGCGCACGGTGCGACGCCCCGCCACCGGGCGGCGCCAAGGTCACGCGAGCGTCACCAAGCACCGCACGACGACGCCCGCTAGGACGGACGGAACCGAACGGCCGACCTGGACTTCTAGCGGGCGAGCAAGGGCGGCCGCGACAACCAGGATCATCCTATGTCCCAATGCCCGGAAGCTGAGGTTGGGATTTAGACCCATACGCCTTCCAGTTGCCTGAAGCAGGCAATCGATCACCGACAACCATCCGTTTGGGGGCACGATGCAGCACATCCCGTTTGGCCGCACCGGCTTGCAGGTCTCAAAGCTTTGTCTCGGAACGATGACGTTCGGCCTGCAGTGCGATGAGGCGCAGAGCCACGCCATCCTGGACACGGCCGCCGCCGGAGGTGTGGACTTCCTGGACGCGGCGGACGTCTACCCGCTCGGCGGCGGCCACAACACGGCGGGGCGGACGGAGGAGATCGTCGGCGGCTGGCTACGGGGCAAGCGCCACGACTTCGTGCTGGCGACCAAGTGCGCCGGCGTCATGGGGCCGAAACCGTGGCAGCGGGGCATGTCGCGCCGGCACATCCTGGAAGCGATCGACGCCTCGCTGCGCAGGCTCGGAACCGATTACGTCGATCTGTACCAGCTCCACAGCTACGACCCGAACACGCCGATCGACGAGGCGCTGGAGGCGTTGGACACGGTCGTGCGGCATGGTAAGGCGCGCTATGTCGGCGTGTCCAACTGGCCGGCGTACAAGATTGCCCGCGCGATCGGACGCAGCGAGGTACGGTCGCTGATGCGGATCGAGTCGGTTCAGCCCCGTTACAACCTCCTGTTCCGCACGTTCGAGCGCGATCTGCTGCCGCTGTGCGCCGAGGAGAACGTGGCCGTCATCCCGTACAATCCCCTGGCCGGCGGCTTGCTGACCGGCAAGCACGACGGCAAGAGCGCGCCTCCCGAGGGTTCGCGCTTCCAGCTCGGCACAGCCGGCGCGCGGTATCAGGAGCGCTATTGGCACCAGCAGCAGTTTGAGACCATCGAGGCGCTGCGCACGATCGCCAAGGATGCGGCGATGAGCATGGCGACGATGGCGATGCGGTGGGTGATCTCCAATCCCGCGATCACGGCGCCCATCGTCGGCGCGAGCCGGCCGAAGCAACTGGCCGACAGCCTCGCCGCGGCGGAACAAGGGCCACTGCCGGCGGACCTGAAAACGAAGCTCGACGATGCCACCACCGCATGGCGCATGGTCGACGCCGAGCGCTAGATGGTGGATCAGCAAAAAACCGAGTGCTACGCCGACATCGCCGCGCAATTGCGCTCGCTGTTCGAGGGTGAGCAGGACGGCATCGCCAATGCCGCCAACGCATCCGCCGTCCTGTTCCAGGCTTTGCCGGACGTGAACTGGGTTGGCTTCTATTTCCTCCGCGAGGGCGGCACGCTGGTGCTGGGCCCGTTCCAAGGCAAACCAGCCTGCGTGCGAATCGGACCCGGCCGTGGTGTTTGCGGTGCGGCAGTGGAACGGCGGCAATCCGTGCTGGTCGAGGACGTCCACGCCTTCCCCGGCCACATCGCGTGTGACGCCGCGTCCCGCTCGGAACTGGTCGTGCCGTTGGTCCGTGACGGGGGAGTCGTCGGCGTGATCGATCTCGACAGCCCGTCGCCCGGCCGGTTCGACGCCGCCGACCAGAGCGGCATCGAGGACGTGGCCCGGCTGTATATCGCCGCGAGCGCCGGGCCCGCATGAGCCCTCCGGACGCCGGAGGAGACAGCGCGCCGAGCGATGCGACCGAACTGCCGCTCCCGAGCCGGCGCGGAACGGTTCTGGTCTATGCGCTGGCGTGCGGCATCATGGTCGGCAACCTGTATATCTGCCAGCCGCTGCTGCACGAGATCGCGCGCAACCTCTCCGTCGCCGAGCCGGTCGCCGGTCTGGTGAGCGTCGCGGCCCAGATCGGTTACGCGTTGGGGATCCTGCTGCTGGTGCCGCTGGCCGATATCGCGGAACCGCGGCGCCTGCTGCGGTGGCTGGTGCTGGCGACCACGGCCGGGCTGCTGCTGGCTGCGGTGGCGCCCGGCATCACCGTTCTGGTTGCGGCGAGCCTGGTGTTCGCGGCGGCCACCGTGGTGCCGCAGATCCTCGTGCCGCTCGCCACCTCGCTCGTGCCGCCGGACCGCCGGGGCCGGGTCATCGCGTCGCTGCAGACGGGCTTCATCCTGGGCATCCTGCTGTCGCGGACGGTTGCCGGTGCGGTTGCCTCCGCCGCGGGGACATGGCGAGCGCCATTCTTCGTGGCGGCTATTGCCACAGGCCTGCTGTACTTCATCCTGCCGCGCTTCCTGCCGTCGGGCGCACGCGGCGCCGCCCGGTCCTACGGTTCATTGCTGCGGTCCTTGCTGCCGCTGCTCCGGTACGGCCCGCTCCGCACATCGATGGCGCTAGGCTTCTTCGTCTTCGGCGCGTTCTCGGTGTTCTGGTCCACGCTGGCGTTTCACTTGGCGTCACCGGCTTTCGGACTGGGCGTCGCCGCCACCGGGCTGTTCGGTTTGTGGGGCGCTCCTGGCGCGATCATGGCGCCGCTTGCGGGCCGCCTCGCCGACCGGGTCGGATCCGGCTGGGTCAACTTCGCTTCGCTGGTCTGCGCCGCCGCAGCATTCGCGGTTGCCGGAAGCTTCGGAATGACGCGGTTGCTGGCGTTGGTCGTCGCCGTGAACCTGCTAGATTTCGGCTTGCAGAGCGGTCAGATCGCCAACCAGACGCGCATCTTCGCGCTCGGGGCCGCCATACGGGCGCGGGTGAACACCGTCTACATGGTCGGTATGTTCGGCGGCGGCGCGTTTGGATCGCTGGCTGGGACCACCGCCTGGCATATCGCAGGCTGGCAGGGAGCGTGCGCCCTGGCACTTGGCCTGATGGCGCTTGCTGGCGTGGTCCTTGCGGTCTCCTCACTTCCGGTGCGACGAGACAGGGTTAGCAGCGTGCGGCCAGCGCCACCATTGCGGGAGTGAGCTGCCCCTTTTCGTCCACCAGCTTCGCACGCAGGGTGGCCAGACGGTGCGCGCGCAATCCGTCCGGCGCTTGCAGGGCCGCCGTGGCAAGTGCCGCGCGTGCGTCGTCCGGCCAACGTGCCGCGATCGCCAGCCGCGCGGGGCCCAGATCAAACGGCGCCGGCGCCGGGCGTGGCTCTGCACGCAGCCGAGCCGTGGCTGGCCCGTCGACCGAACCCTCTGCGATGGCGACCCCATACTCCGTGCGGGCCTGCGCCTCGGTGATCAGCGCGTCCAGCACCTCGGCCAGGACGAGCGCCGGGTCACGGGTCCACGGGTCGCCGAAGCCGCCGCCGCTGGGTGTCACCATCCGCAGCGTGTCGGCGGGGGCGAGGTGCAGCACGTCGATCTTGCCGATGTCGCGCTCCTCTCCGGCCGCACTTTGCAGCGTGGTCGTAGCCGAGCGTCCGGCCGCACCGCCGGCGACACCCCAGGGCTGCAAGTGGAACCGGTCCAACCCGCGCACCGTCATGATCGCCGGCAGGCCGCGGTTCTCCATCTCGATGCGGATGCCGTAGCCGCCGCGGTGGCGGCCGGGCGCGGCGCTGCCGGGTTCGTAGTGCCAGCGCCGGATCAGCAGATCGGTCTCCGTCTCCACCACCTCCACCGGCGCCGAGCGCAGGAACGCGACGGGCTGGTCGATGCCGTCGATCCCGTCCGCGTGGCATCGCCCGCCGCTGCCGCCGATGAAGGGTTCGACCACGCTCACATGGCGCTTGCCCGTCGCCTCGTCCGGTGCGGACACGGAGATGATCCCTGCCTGCCCCGACCCGGCGGCGCACAATGCGCCCGGCACGGCCTGGTTCAGGCATCCCAGGATCGTGTCGTACACCCGCATCACCGCCACCCAGCGGTTGCCCATCGCGGCCGGGAAGCGTGCGCTCATCAGGGTGCCCGGTGGCGCAAAGGTGCTGATCGGCCGAATGATGCCGCCCGTCATCGGCACCGTGGGTTCGACCGTCTGGATGTAGTTGATCACGGGCATGCACAGGAACGGGTGCGCCCGCTCGCTGGTGGTGAAGTTCACCGCCTGCATCACCTGCGGGTCGCTGCCGGTGAAATCCATCGCCAGCGTGCCGTCGCCGACCGCCATCGCGGCGTGCATGAAGATCGGCTCGCCACCGCCCGCTGCCTCGAGGTAGTCGCAGAACTCGTAGTGCCCGGGAGTCAGGCGGCGGATCGCCTGGCGCGCCTTGAGTTCGGAGAGCAGGGTCACGTCGGCCACGCTCGCCAGCACGTCGGCGGCGCCGTAGCGGTCGCACAATTCCTGCATGCGCCGCTCCAGCAGCGCCAGGCCTGACAGCATCGCCTGCAGGTCGCCCCAGATCAGGTCTGGGATGCGCGAGTTGTCGGCGAAGAAGTGCCATAGCTGCTCGTTCAGCACGCCCGCGCGGTAGAGCAGGTTCGGGCGGATGCGCACGCCTTCCTGGAACACCTCGTAGTTGGACGGCGCGATGCTGCCCGCGACCGAGCCGCCGATATCGGTCGCGTGGATGAACGCCCAGGCCAGGGCCACCACCTGCCCGCCCTGGAACACGGGGCGCAGCAGGTGGATGTCCATCGTGTGCGTGCACAGCGCGTCGCCGGAGAACGGGTCGTTGCTGATGACCACGTCGCCGGGCTGCAGGCGGTGCAGCCCGATCTCGTCGGCCAGCCCGCGCACGTTCTGGCACACGGAGGAGGTGACGCCGGAGCGCATCGGGTAGGCGAAGAACTCGCCGTCCACGCTGGCCAGCGCCACCTGGAAGTCCTGCGTCTGCTTGACGAAGGTGGTGTAGGCGGTGCGGTAGGCGACGTTGCTCGCCTCCTCCGCGATGGCGGCGAAGCGGTTGCGCATGACCTCGGTGCGGACGGGATCCATTAGGCTCAGCCTTTCCTGTGCAGCAGCAGGTCGCCGTACGGTCCGAGGCTGGCGCGGAACGCCGGCGGCACGACCACGGTCGCCGTCTCCTGCTGCACGATCGCCGGGCCGTTCGTGGTCCAGCCGCGCGGCAGGGTTGCCCAGTCGAACACGGCCGTATCGTGCCACGCGCCATCGAACCGCACGGGACGGCGCTGCGGCTTGATGTCGGTCACGCCGGTGGAAGGGGCCACGGCGGCCGGCCCCGGCAAGAGGCCGCGCACGCGCAGCCGCAGCGCGATGACCTCGATCGCCGCACCCGGCGTGGAGTGCCCGAACCGGCGGTGGTGCTCGCCGTGGAACGCCTCGGCAATCTGGCCCAAGCCGGCGCGCTCCGGCAGGGCCACGGGGATATCGAAGGATTGCCCCGCGTAGCGCACGTCGGCCAAATGAAGGGTGGCTGGCGTGGCGGACGCTGCCTGATCGCGCAGCCACTGCTCGCCGGTGGCCTGCAGCGTGGCGAAGGTGCTTGCCACCGCCGCATCATCCAGCGCCGTGCCGTGCACGTTGCGCACGGCGTCGTACAGCAGATCGGACACGAGGCCGCCATAGGCGCAGAACACGGCGGACAGGCGCGGCACGATCACGCGGCCGATGCCGACCTCCTCCGCCAGCAAGGGGCCGTGGATCGCGCCGGCGCCGCCGAAGATCATCAGCGTCAGCTCGGCCGGGGACACGCCGAGGCGGGCGATGAACGGCAGTGCACTGGCGAGCATGTTCGCCGTCGCCACGGCCACCACCGCCTCCGCGGCCCCTACTGCGTCCCGCCCGATTGCTGCCGCCACGGGTGCCAGGCTTGCCTCGGCCAGGCCGTGATCCAGCCGCAACCCGCCGGCCAGCGGTGCATCGGCGGACAGATAGCCGCACAGCAGATAAGCGTCGGAGACGGTGGGCCGGGTGCCGCCGCGGCCATAGCAGGCGGGGCCGGGCCGCGCGCCGGCCGAGTGCGGGCCGACCTTCAGCACGCCGTCGTCCAGCCAGGCGACGGAGCCGCCGCCGGCGCCGATCGCCTCGATCGCGGTGACCGGCATCATGATGGGGAAGTCCCCTACCCTGCCGTCCAGCGACGTCATCGCCTGGCCGCCGCTGATCAGCGAGATGTCCGTGCTGGTGCCGCCCATGTCCATGGTCAGCAGGTTGGGCTCACCCAGCGTGGCCCCGAGCGAGGCCGCCGCCGTCACCCCCGCCGCCGGGCCGGAGAGCAGCGTGTGGATCGGCATGCGCGTGGCTTCCGCCGCCGCCATCACGCCGCCATTGGATTTCGTGACCAGCAAGCGGGCAAGCGGCAGGCGCTCGGCCAGCCAGCGTTCCAGTTCGGCGATGTAGCCGGACATGGACTGCCGCGCGTAGGCGTTGAGCAGCGCGGCGCTGGCGCGTTCGTATTCGGATTGCTGCGGCCAGACCTGGTGCGACAACACGACGTCCACCGGGCCCAGCGCGTTGGCGATGGCGGACGCCGCCTCCAGCTCGTGGGCCGGGTTGCGGTAGCTGTGCAGGAAGCACACGGCCAAGGCAGCAGCCCCATCCGCCAGCGCTTGGCGCGCGGCAGCGGCGACAGAGGCCGGGTCCAGCGGACGGTCCGCCGTGCCGTCCGCCAACATGCGCTCGTCCACCTCGTAGACGCGGTGGCGCGGGATCAGCGGCGCGGCGCGGCGGGCGAACAGATCCACCGGGCGGTCCACCCGCAGCCGCGCGATGCCCAGGATGTCACGGAACCCGGCTGTCACCAGCAGGGCCAGCGGCGGCCCGCTGCGTTCGATCACCGCGTTGGTGGACACGGTGGTGCCGTGCACGACCAGCATCGGCGCGTCCGCCCGGATGCGCCCGTCCGCCAGCAGCATCTCGAGCCCGCGGCACACGGCCTGGGCGAAGCCGGGCGGCGACGAAGGCAGCTTCATCTGGTCGACAGGGCGGCCGGCGCTGCCGTCCCAGATCGCGAAATCCGTGAACGTGCCGCCGATGTCGATGCCGACGCGCTGCACCGGGCTAATCCAGCGCCCGCCCGCGCGTTTCCGGCATGCGGATGAACACCAGCAGCGAGACGGCACAGATCAGCATCACGTAGCCGGCGATCGCCCAATCGGCCCCGGCGCGCTGCAGGGCGGTGACGATCAGCGGTGCGGTGCCACCGAAGATGGCACTGCACAGGGCGTAGGGCAGACCTATGCCAGAGGTGCGCACTGCGGCGGGGAACAACTCGCACAGCAGCGGCGCGATGATCGAGTTGCTGCACGCGATCAGCAGGATGCCGACCACGTCCACGAACACGAACATGCCGAACCCGGCACCGTGCAGCAGCATCAGCAGCGGGTAGGCCAGCAGCAGGAAGCCGCCGACCGCTACGTATAGCAGCGGCTTGCGCCCGACCCGGTCCGACAAGGCGGCCAGCAGCGGGATCGCCGCCGTGTAGACGGCCAGCGCGATCGTGCTGCCGAGCAGGCCAAGCCGGATCGGCACGCCACCGCCCAGCGCCGCATAGCCCGGCAGGAACACCGTCCATAGATAGAACTGCACCGTCCCGGCCTGGATGACGAACACGTACGCCGATTCCCGCGGGTGCGCCCGCACCGCCTCCGTGAGCGGGTGCCGCGAGATCCGGCCAGCCGCCGCTACGCGCTCGAAGCTCGGCGTCTCCGGCAGGCGCCAGCGCAAATAGAGGCCATACACCGCGCCAAGAGCGCCCAACAGGAACGGCACCCGCCAGCCCCACTGGGCCAGCGCCGGCTGCGGGATCAGCCCCGTGGTCGCCGCGGCGACGCCGGTGGCGATCAGGATCGCGAGCCCGATCGAAACCATCTGCGCCGAGGACACGAACGCCCGGCGCGCGGTCGGCGCGTGCTCCACCAGGTAGACCGACGAGCCTTGGAACTCGCCCCCGGTAGAGAACCCCTGCAGCATGCGGGCGACCAGCAGCATGATCGGCGCCGCGATCCCCGCCGTGGCAAACGGCGGCGTGAGCGCCACGATCAGGCTGCCGGCGCCCATCATGATGATCGTCGCGGCCAGCATCTGCCGCCGCCCATACCGGTCCGCCAGCGGCGAAAGCACGATAGAGCCGAGCGGGCGCATCAGGAAGCCGACCGCATAGGCCAGCAGCACGCCGATCAGGGACGTCGCCGGGTTGCTGGCGGGCACGATCTGCGCCGCAAACACGGGGGCGAGCAGGCCGTAGATCGTCCAGTCATACCACTCGATGAGGTTGCCGAACGCCCCGCCGAGAATGATGGGGCGCAGCGAGGCGGGCCGGGTTGCAATTACGTCTTGTTCCGCGCTCATCCCCTGCCCCCTGCCGACCCGTCTTGCCTTTCAATTACCGTGCCATTCCGGCCCCGGTGCAAGGGGTGAAACAAGGCGAGCGCAGTGTGGAGCCCTCGCTCGTGAGGGCTCCACACTGACTCACTCGGCTGCAGCCGCCGCCGTTCTGCGGCCAGCGACCAGCGCGCGCACACGGGGGAGCAGTTCGCGCCCGTACTGGATCGCGTCGACCCACGGATCGAAGCCGCGGATCAGGAACGTGGTGATGCCGAGGTCGTAGTAATCCAGCATCGCCTCTGCCACCTGGTCCGGCGTGCCGACCAACCCGGTGGAATTGCCTTGCGCCCCGGTCAGGGCCGCGATCCCGGTCCACAACCGCTTATCGAGCCGTGACCCTTGCGCCGCGGCGGCGAGCAACCGGCGCGAGCCCTCGTTGGCCGGGGCCTGCTGACGCTCCCGCGCGTTGTTGGGCGAACGGCCACTGCCGCCGCCGGCCTTCAGCGCGCGGGCCTGCTCCAGGATGGCGTCGGCCTTGGCCCAGGCCTGCGCCTCGGTGTCCGCCAGCACCGGACGGAGCGAGAGGCTGAAGCGCGGCTGGCGGCCGTGTGGCGCGGCAGCGGCGCGGATGCGGGCTACCAGGCTGCGCACTTGGTCGTAGGTTTCACCCCACAGCGCGTAGACGTCGGCGTGCTTGCCGGCCACCGGGATCGCCGCCTCCGACGCGCCGCCGAAGTAGACCGGGATGCCGGCGGGGTTGTACGGCTTCAGGTCGCCGAAGCCGCGCTCCACCTGGTAATACTTCCCGGCGTAGTCGAAGGGCGCGCCCGCCGTCCATTCCTGCCGCAGGATGTCGAGGTATTCGCTCGTGCGGGCGTAGCGTTCGTCCTTGGTCAAGTGGTCGCCGTCCTGCGCCAGCTCGACGTCGTTGCCGCCGGTGATGATGTGCACCGCCGCGCGGCCGCGGGAGAAATGATCGAGCGTCGCGAGCTGCCGGGCGGCGAGCGTGGGCGCGGTGAAGCCTGGGCGATGGGCGATCATGAGGCCCAGCCTATCCGTCACGGACGCGATGTGCTGGCCGACCAGGATGCTCTCGGCGGAGGTGGAGTTGAACGCGATGAGCACGCGGTCGAACCCGACATGCTCATGCGCCTTGGCGACGGCCTCGACGTAGCCCGGGTCGAGTGCCGGCCCGGTGCGGCGCATGGTCTCGGAGGAGTTGAAGTGGCCGACATAGCCGATGAATTCGACGGTCATGCGGAGCGTCTCCAGAGGGGAAAGGAAGGGATCAGCCGGTCAGGGTGCCATTGAAGGAGGCATCGAACGCGGGGCCGGCGTCCAACCGGGCGTGGATGACGCCGGCAGCCAGATAACGGTCGGCGGTCCTCTGCTCGTCCGCGATCACCCGCGCGTCGATCGGCACCGGCGCCGGGGCGTCGGTGTCGAACACGAGCCTTGCCACACGCTGCTCGACGCCGATCTCGGCCGCCAGCGCGCGGGCATAATCGTCCGGATGCGCCTGTGCCCAGCGCCGGGCCACCGCCAGCCGGTGCGAGAAATCCAGCAACGCGTCTCGCCGGCGGGCGATCGCGTCGTTGGTGGCGACAAGGTAGGACAGGCCGGACGTCAGACCTCCACTGCCGTCCACCAACACCCGCATCTGGTCGATCAGCCGCGCCTCGGCCACGTAAACGCCCCAGGAGCACCAGGCATCCACCGCGCCCGTGCTCAACGCCGTCTTCGCCTCTCCCGGCATCAGGTTGGCGATCTTGATCGCGGTGAAGGGCCAGCCTTGCGCTTCGGCGATGGCCAGCACCAGCGAGTGCCCGATCGACCCGCGGTTGACGGCGACCGTGCGGCCCTTGAGGTCGGCCACCGACCGGATGGGCGAGGCCTGGCCCACCAGGACGGCCGTCCCCGCGCCCGTCGTGCGGATGGGAGCGACGATGCGGGCCTGCAGCCCGGCCGCGAGCGCAAACGTGGTCGGCGCGTCGCCGGCGAAGGCCAGGTCGACCGCATTGGCGTTCAGTGCCTCCAACACGGGTGCGGCCGCAGCAAACTGGTTCCATTCCAACGTATATGGCAGGCCGTCGAGCACGCCTGCCGCGCTCATCAGGGATTGCGTGCCGCCCTTCTGGTCGCCCGCACGCAGGGTGATGGCGGCGGCCGAGGCCCGGCCGCCGAGCAATGCGGCTGCCGCGAGCCCGGTGACGACCTGCCGCCGCGTGTTCACGACGGTGACCCGGACAAGCCCAGCACCGCGCGCTGCTGCGGCAGCGGCCGCACGTCTCTGAGCCGGCCCGTCGTGAACAGGTGCTGAACTGCACTCCTGAGATCGTCCAGGGAGCGCCACGTGCTCTCGTCCAGCTCCTCGACGTTCATGTGGACAGCGCGGAAACGGAACCCGCCGCCGATGGTGATCGCCGCACCAACGAAGGTTCCGCCTACCTCAATGACATTGGACTTAATCATCTTCGCCACCTTGCCAAATTAGGTTGGTCAAAAGCGCCGTCCGGGTTTGACGGCGCCAAATCGGAGAGGCTGGATCCTGCGGCAACCGCACTGGGAACCGTGACGGGCTACGCGCCCAAAACGCCTGCGCCGTGTGTTTCCGTCATGGCGTTCGCCGTCGGCACCGCCACGCCGAGCCGGGTCAGCAGGGATGCGCGCAAACCTGCAAAGTCCGCACTCGCACGGTCACGCGGCCGGGCGGCGTCGTTCGGCAGATCCAGGACGATGCGGCCCCTCTCCAGAACGAGAACGCGGTCGGCCAGCGATACAGCTTCGTCCACGTCGTGAGTGACGAGCAGCGTGGCCGGACGATGCTTGGCCCACAGGTCGAGAACCAACGCGTGCATGCGCAACCGCGTCAGCGCGTCGAGCGCCGCGAACGGCTCGTCCAGCAGCAGCAGGCTCGGCGCCCGTACCAAGGCCCGGGCCAACGCCGCCCGCTGCGCTTCGCCGCCTGATAACGTTGTGGGCCATGCGTCCACCCGGTGGGACAATCCAACTTCCGCCAAAGCCGCGATCGCGCGGTCACGCGCGCTGTCCTTTGCCCGTTCCGGCAGACCGAGCGCCACGTTGCGCCACACGGTTTTCCACGGCAGCAGCAGCGGCTGTTGGAACGCCACCGCCACGGGCTGCGGCAACGACACCACGGCGTCCGCCGGGACGGGATCGAGGCCGGCCAGCGTTCGCAGCAGCGTGGTCTTGCCGGATCCGCTCGCGCCGAGCAGCGCCACGAACTCGCCGGGATGGATGTCCAGGTCCAGCGACTGAAGCACCGCCGGGCCGTCGCCGAAGCGCCGGGTCAGGTTGCGGACGCGTGCCCCGCCGACGTCACGGGAGGGGAAGGACATGCTGCCGTCCATCACTTCAACCCCGCACCGAAATGGGCCGCCATGCCAGCAGGCGACGCTCCAGCAGGCGCACCAACGTGTCGGCAGCGAGGCCGAGCAGCGCGTACATCAGCAGGCCGACCAGGATCACGTCCGTGCGCAGGAAGTCGCGTGCGTCGTTGATCATGTAGCCGATGCCAGCATTGGCGTTGACCTGCTCCGCCACGACGAGCGACAGCCAGGCCAACCCTAAGCTGTAGCGTAGGCCGACCAACGCCGACGGTAGCGCACCCGGCAGGATGACGTGGCGGATCAAACCCACCCGGTCCAAGCCGAAAACCTGCCCCATCTCGATCAGCCGGGGCTCGATCCCGCGGATGCCGGCGAACAGGTTCAGGTAGATCGGGAACCCGGTGCCAAGTGCCACGAGCATGATCTTGGGGGTCTCGCCGATGCCGAACCACAGGATGAACAGCGGCACCAGGGCCAGGAACGGCAACGTGCGCAGCATCTGCACGGGGGCGTCCACGATGTCCTCCCCAAGGCGGGACAGGCCGGCCACCAAAGCCAGGGCGGCGCCGACGCTCAACCCGAGCGCCAGGCCAGCCGCCACCCGGCCCAGCGACACGGCGATATTCCAGGGCAGCTCGCCGGAGACCAGCAGGGTCCATGCCGTCGTCAGGATGGCGCTGGGCGCGGCCAGGGTGCGCGGCGAGAGCAGCCCGCTCATGGAGGCGGCTTGCCACAGCAGCACGAGGACGAGCGGCGACATAAAGCGGCGCCACCGCGCGCGCCGGACCGGACCGACGACCGGGACGGCGGGGGCAGTGGTCGACACCGGCTGAGTCAGGGTGGTTGTTGTCATACGCTCCATCGCTGAGGGCCGAGTTGCCACCTGCAAGATGTTACCCGTGGGACCCTCGGTCGCAAGAGAACCGTCCGGCAAAGAATGCCGGCGCCCCAGCATGGAGTGCTCCGGGACCGGTCTGGCGAAGAACGGCTTCCTTAGGGCCGGTCGTCTTGGCCCGGCAGCTCCAGTTCCAGCAGCGAGGACGACAGCGACTTGCCGTGCGTGTCCAGCGCGAGCGACCGCGTGACGCCGCCGCCCAGCGCTTGCTCCATGACGAAGTTCAGCGCGCCCAGTCCCGGCAGCTCGTAGCGCATCACCCGGCCCTGCACGACACCGGCGAAATGCGCGCGCACCCGCTCCGCCGTCACGTGCTCGGCCAGGAACGCGTAGTCCGCCGGGTCATAGGCGATGACGGAGATGTTGGACGTGTCGCCTTTGTCCCCTGTCCGCGCGTGGGCCAGCGCGCGCAGCCGGACGGTCATGCCACCCACTCCACGCGCGGTTGCGGCAGGCTCGCCGGCACCAGCGTGGAGGCGACGGCGATCACCTCGCGGGCACCCTTCCAAACGCCGCCGCCGCCGGCCGGGCCGTTGGTGTAGAGCGTCTCCACCTCGTTGCCGATGCGCACCGCCTCCGCCATGCTGCCGGTCCGCCCGGCCACGCGGATCCGCACCTCGCTCGGCTCCGGCGGCCGGGCGACCGGACCGCGATGCACCGAATCGACCCCGATCATGTCGAACCGCAGTTCGGTCGCGGCGACACCGGTGATCCGAAGCCGCTCCTCGACGATCCGCAACGCCAGCTCCGCCCGGGCGCGTGACCCGGCGCCGGCGTAGGAGATCTCGCCCTCGCCGATGAACCCGTCGTGGTAGCCGATCGACACCTTCAGCGTTCCCGTCGCCGGGTGGCCCGTGGCACCGGTGATGGCCACGCGGTCCGGACCGTCGGGCTGCAGGCGGACGCGTGAGAAATCCGCCACCACGTCCGGCTGCAGGTAGCGGGCCGGGTCGTGCACTTCGTAGAGCAACTGCTCGATGCAGGTTGGCACTGTCACCGCGCCACCGGATCCGGCGACCTTCGTGATCACGGCGTCCCCGCTTGGCGCCACCTCGGCGAGCGGGAAGCCAAGGCGCGCCAGCCCGGCTACGTCCTTTGCGCCCGGGTCGGCAAAGTAGCCGCCGGTGATCTGCCCGGCGCATTCCAGCAGGTGGCCGACCGCGGTGCCGCGCCCGAGCCGGTCCCAGTCGTCCATGGCCCAGCCGAATTCGTGCACCAGCGGCGCCAGGAACATCGCCGGGTCCCCGACGCGGCCCGTGATCACGATGTCCGCTCCGCCGGCCAGTGCCTCGGCGATCGGCCCGGCGCCGAGATAGGCGTTGGCGGAAATGATCTGGGCCCGGATGTCCGCCACCGTCCCTGGCCGGTCGGTGAGTGCGAGGTCCGTGTCGCGTACCGCCTCCGTCAGATCATCGCCGGTGACTGCGGCGATGCGCAGGGCGGGCAAGCCGAGTTCGCGCGCGATGGCGGCGGTGGTGCGGGCGGCGGCGAGCGGGTTGGCGGCGCCCATGTTGGTGATGATCCGCACCCCGCCAAGGCGGCAGGCGGGCAACACGGCGCGCATGCGTTCGCGCAGCAGTGGATCGAACCCGGCGGCCGGGTCCCGCCGCCGCTCGCCCTGGGCCAAAGCGATGGTCCGCTCGGCCAGGCACTCGAACACCAGGTAGTCCAGCCGGCCATGTTGGGCCAGTTCCAGCGCGGGCTCGATCCGGTCGCCGGAGTAGCCGGCGCCGGCGCCGATGCGGATGGTTTGCATCAAACGGCCGCCACGCGGGCGCGTTGCTGGCGGGCTGCTTGCGTCCACCAGGCGAGATCGTGCGCGAACGGCTCGAATGCGCGTTCCAGCGCCTTGCCCGGCTCGCCGATCGGTTCGCCCGCCTGGTCCAAAGCCTGGGTAATCGGGCCCACCGACAGCATGCGGGGAACGACGGCCATGCCCATCTCGGCCAGAATGCCGTGCCATGCGACACCGCCGCGGACTCCGGCGAACCGCCCTGTCGAGTAGCTGGCAATAGCAGCCGGGCGCCAGGCCCATTCCTCGAGGAAATGGTCGGTCAGGTTCTTCAAGCCCGGCTGCACGCTCCAGTTATATTCGCCCACGACGAAGACGAAGGCGTCTGCATGGCGGATCTTGCCGGCGAGTGCCTCCATGTTCGCAGGCGCAGTGCCTGGCGCGTGTTCCTTGTACATCCGGTCCAGCATCGGCAGCCCGACTGCCTTCGCATCCACCAATTCCGCCGCCATCCCAGATGCGCATAGACGGGCAACCAGAAAATCCGCCAGGCGGATCCCAGTCCGGTCAGCGCGGTAGGAGCCGTAGAACACCAGGATGCGGTCGGCCATGATGGGCCGACGCTACATCACGCCGGGTCAGTGCACTACGGTCAAACTCGGCCGTATCGCGGGTGGTCGGTGCGCCGCCCGGTCGACCGCCGCCTTCTCCGCCGCGAGTATGCCGGCCAGCATCGTCGCCAGCCGGCCCTGCGTGGCGGCGGTGGCGCCGGTCAGCGGCAGGCGCAGTTCGCCCGAGCAGAGGCGCAGCGCGAACAACGCCGCCTTGAGCGGGATCGGGTTCGACTCCGCGAACAATGCGTCGTGCAGCGGCGCCAGCAGGTCCCGGATGCGTCCCAACGCTTCGTGCTCGCCATGGTCCCAGGCCTCGTGCATCTGTGCGCACAGGGCTGGAACCACGTTGGCGGTCACCGAAACGCAGCCCTGGCCGCCCATCGCGCGGTAGGCGGCGGCCGTGGCGTCATCGCCGGTCATCTGCACCAGGTGCTCGCCGCAGAGCGCACGCAACCGCGGTGGGCGGGCGAGGTTGGCGGTCGCATCCTTTACCGCGGCGACGAACCCGGCCTCGAACAGGCGGGCGATCGTCTCGTCCTCGATCCCGACGCCGACCCGGCCTGGGATGTCGTACAGCATGATCGGCAGGTCGGCCGCGCAGGTGATGGCGCGTATGTGCGTCATGATCCCCTCCTGCGTCGGCTTCACGTAGGGGGTAGGCGAGACCAGCAGGGCACCGGCGCCGTTGCGCAGCGCGACCCCGGCCAGATTGGCCGCTTCGGCGGTGCAACCGGCGTTGCAGCCGGCGATGATGGGCAATGCCGGGCCTACTGCCTCCACTGCGGCCGCGACGATGGCGCCCTGCTCCTGCTCCGTCAGGCTCGGCCCTTCGCCGGTGCTGCCGCAGACTACGATCGCCGCCGTGCCGCCGCGCACCTGGCGTTCGCACAGCAAGGCGACGGCCTCGAGGTCCACGCCCCCATTCAGGAACGGGGTGGCGAGGGCCGTGACGGAGCCGGTGAGCCCGCTCAGAGTGTTAGAGCGGTCCGCGGATTTAACTCGTTTCATGGATTGCCTCGAAGGTGACATCAGCCGGCATCCCGCGGACGGTCGGCGGCAAGGACCACGCGATCCCGCAGCCAATGCGAGCGGATGGCGTGGAAGCGGTGCTTCACCAGGCAAGCGCGGGTTTGCCGAACCAATGGCGCGCCTTCGCCGGATGCAAAGCGGAGATAGAGGCGGCACGCCGGCCGGCCGGACTTGCGCACGCGCAAGATCGCGATCTCGGCGGTGTCGAGGCAAAAGATGTTTGGGGCCACGACGGCGTCCACGGGTTCCATTCGCGGCCGGCAGCCGGTCTGGACACTGATCACCGACACGGCACCGCGGGCGTTGAGCGCGCACAACGTTTCCAGCGCACCTGGCCCGACAATGAGGATTTGCTGGTTCCGGACGGGACCGACGAGGTCGAGGAACCGCTCGGTTTCGACGCTGGTGCTGCTAAGGAGTGGTTCGATCGGCGGAACGCTGAGCGCCTGGATGGTTCTGAGCATGGGGCGACGATGCGCCGCATGGGCGTAAACGGGCGATATGGGTTTCGGGCGGGGGTGGCTCGCCTGGAGACTAACCCGGGACGCGGCCAGGTATCAGGCAGCCTCGCCAGGCAGCGGTTGCGCGAGAAGATCGGCCAGGTCCAGCCTGCGGGTGACCATCGCGAGCGAACCGTCCGCAGCGCGCGGCCACTGGTCGGCGGGCCGGTCCCAGTAAAGTTCGACACCGTTGCGATCGGGGTCCGACAGGTACAACGCCTCGCTCACACCATGGTCCGAGGCGCCGTCCAGTTGGATGCCGGCCGCCAACAAACGGCGCATCGCGTCCGCCAAGTCGGCCCGGGTCGGGTATACGATGGCCAAGTGATACAGCCCGGTCGAGCCAGCGTGCGGCGGAGACCCGTTGCGGCTCTCCCAGGTGTTGAGGCCGATGTGGTGATGATAACCGCCAGCCGAGATGAACGCGGCCTGGGCCCCAAAGCGCTGGGTCAATTCGAAGCCCAGTACGCCGACGTAGAACGCGAGCGCCCGGTCCAGATCCGCGACCTTCAGGTGGACATGACCGATGCGAACACCCGCGGCTATGGGCCGCGATGCGGGTGGCAGGGTCCCCGTTGTCCGTGAGGGCTCTGACACGCTGACCGGCATGGGCGTCTCCTGGAACGGCACAGCTTGCTGTATGGGGTGTTGCACCGCGCCGATCGAGCCCTGCTGTTATTGATCGCTTAGAACTCCTCCCAACCGGCGTCCGCAACGGCGAGCGTACCGTTCAATCGCGCCGGCGTTGCCGTCCGGCGTGGGGCCGTTCGGCCTGGTTTGGACGGCACCGCGGATGAGCGGGGTGAGACGGCCTTGCTCGTGTTTACAGCCGGGCGGCGTGGCGGTGCGACGGACTTGCCCACAGCTTCGACTTGCGCCGGAGCGTCGATCGTGAACCGGGCGGTCAACCCGGCAAGCGCCTCCGTCTCCCGTGCGAGCGTGCTCGAGGCGGCAGCGCTCTGCTCCACCATTGCCGCGTTCTGCTGCGTGATCTGGTCCAACTGGTTTACGGCCGTGTTCACCTCCGACAGCCCGGTCGCCTGTTCGCCGGCCGAGGCTGCGATCTCGCTGACGATCGCGGCCACGTCGCCGACCTGACCGACGATGCGGGTCAATGCCTGCCCCGTCTCACCCACCAGGCGCACGCCTTCGCCCACATGCTGGGCGGAGGCGGAGATGAGGGTTTTGATTTCCCGGGCCGCCTGGGCTGAGCGCTGGGCCAAGCTGCGGACCTCAGAGGCAACGACGGCGAAGCCGCGCCCTGCTTCACCCGCCCGCGCCGCCTCCACGCCGGCATTGAGGGCCAGCAGGTTGGTTTGAAACGCGATCTCGTCGATGACGCCGATGATTTGACCGATCTGGCTGGAGGAGCGCTCGATCTCACCCATCGCCGCGACCGCCTTGCGCACGACTTCGCCGGACTGTTCCGCATCGGTGCGGGTGCGGGAGACGCTCTCGCGAGCCTGGACCGCACCTTCGGCGGTCCGCTTGACGGTCGCCGTCATTTCGTCCAGCGCCGCGGCCGTTTCCTCGAGGCTCGCCGCCTGCTGCTCGGTGCGGCGGCTGAGGTCCTCCGCGGCCTGCGCGATCTCACCGGTGCCCGAACGCAGCGCCCCCGTGTTGGCGACGATGCCTTGCAACAGGCCGTGCAACGATGTGACCGCCGCGTTGTAATCCGACCGAAGCCGTTCGTATTCGGGGATGAACGCAAGGTCCAGCCGGCACGTGAGATCCCCGTCGGCGATCTTGCCAAGACCGTCAGCCAGCGTGGCGACGACCATGGTTTGCGCCTCGGCCGACGCTGCCCGCTCCGCATCGGCAACCTGACGCTGGTTTTCCGCGGCCAGCCGTATTTCGGCTGCCTCCTGCTCCAAGCTGATCTTCTCGTGGCTGGCTTGTTTCAGCACGAGCACCGCCTGCGCCATTTGTCCCAGTTCGTCCCGGCGCTCCACCCCGGTGACGTCTTGGGTGAGATCACCCGCGGCAAGGCGGCGCAGGCAGCCATTGAGGTTCTGCAGCGGGCGCCCGATCCATGCCCGCGTAGCGAAGGTCGCGCCTACGCCAACCAGCAGCAAGCCGCCAAGGATGCCGCCGTACGTCACGGCGACCGCGGTGTCCACGACCGCCATCACCTCGCCCTGGCGAGTATCGGCCTGCGCGATCAATTCATCAGTGTCGGCAACGAACTCCTGCCTTAGCGGGCCAAAGGCCGGGCCGCACGTTCCAAGGAAGTCTGCTTGCGACGCTTCGTTTGCATCGGGGTCCTTGGCGTTAGTACCAAGCTCGATCGATTTGGCGCACGTCTTGTCGAGCAGTGTCAGCCCGCGTTGCAGGAGACCGTCGAGCCGCGCCGCCCATGATGGCAGGGCCGCCTTCGCACTGCCGACATAAGTGGAGAAGCTATCGCGATTGGCCTTCAGCGCCGCGATCGCGGCCGCGTCCCCCGAAGTGCTGTTATCGATGAGCAACCTCATGATCGCCGCCTCGGCCGTGGCCATCGAACGGTTGGCGCGGATCATGTTGATTTCCGCACGGCCGTCATTGTCGATCAGGGTACGATAGGATGTGGAGACGCGGCGCAACTGGACGTTTGAAAACACGGCCGACCCGATCGCCAGCAAACCGAAGGCGCTCAGCAACAGCAATACCTTGCCCATGATCGGGACGTGTTTCATAGACATCACAGACAATCTCCTGGTTTTACAAGAGACTTAGGCCATACCGGTTACTTTCCGGTTAACGGCAAGCCAGCCGCGGGTTGACAGGTTCGCGGTGGCGATCAAGGAGCGCTGAGATCGAAGTTTTTGCGCAGTGACTGTCCATACGCCGGATAGTCCGCCTGCAGTTGCGCGCACCCGGCGGCGAAGGCGGTGACCATCTGCGGGAAGCGGGTCTCGAACATGAACGCCATCGTCCCCTCCAGCTTGTGCGGCTTGAGGTCGGCGTTGCTGGCCCGTTCGAATGCGTCCGTGTCCGGGCCGTGCGGCAGCATGCAATTGTGCAGCGAAATCCCGCCGGGCACGAAGCCGCCGCCCGTCTTGGCATCGTAGGTGCCGTAGATAAGGCCCATGAACTCGCTCATGACGTTCATGTGGTACCAGGGCGGCCGGAACGTGCCCTCGGCGACCAGCCAGCGGTCCGAGAACAGCACGAAGTCGATGTTGGCAGTGCCCGGCGTCTCGGACGGCGAGGTCAAGACGGTGAAAATCGATGGGTCGGCATGGTCGAACAGCACCGGCCCGACGGGAGAATAACGCCGCAGATCATACTTGTAGGGCGCATAGTTGCCG
Source organism: uncultured Acetobacteraceae bacterium (assembly GCA_964247705.1). Classification (GTDB taxonomy): domain Bacteria; phylum Pseudomonadota; class Alphaproteobacteria; order Acetobacterales; family Acetobacteraceae; genus LMUY01. The sequence continues at coordinate 46,216 of CAXTVQ010000013.1, forward strand.
TGCCAGGCGACCACGTCCAGCGGCGAGTGGGCGATGTCGGCCGCCCAAAGATTGCCACCCCATTTCACGATCATCGTGCCGGGGGCGTCCCGGTCCTCGAACGCCGCCACCGGGGTGAGGAAATCGCGCGGGTTGGCCATGCAGTTGGCGCCGATCGGGCCCCGTTCCGGCAAGGCGAGGGCGCCGCCGTAGTTCTCGCAAACGTAGCCGCGCGCGGACGCCTCCAGCAGCACCACGCTGATCTTGACGCCGCGGGGTATCACGACCGCCTCGCCCGGCCCGGCGTCGATCACGCCGAACTCGGTGCGGAAACGCACTGCGCCCTGCTGCGGTAAAATCAGCATTTCCGCGTCCGCGTTGTAGAAATACTCGTCCGTCATCGAGCGGGTGGCGAGGTAGACATGCGCGCCCATGCCGGATTGCGATCGTGCGTCCCCGGCCGTCGTGACCGTGTGCATGCCCTCGATGAACGTCAGCGAAGCCTGCGGCACAGGGATCGGGTCCCACCGCAACGGTGCGATCGGCAGTTCGGCCTCCACCGCGGGAGCCGTGCGCCACAGGCGGTTGTCGGCGCGGCGGAACTGGCCCCAATGCGCGATCGTGGGGCGGATCCGATATAGCCAGGACCGCTCGTTCGTGGTGCGGGGGGCGGTGAACGGCGAGCCCGAGAGCTGCTCCGCATACAGGCCATAGGGGCAGCGCTGCGGTGAATTGCGCCCGACTGGCAGCGCACCCGGCAGAGCCTCCGTCTCGAAGCCGTTGCCGAACCCCGAAAGGTAGCCGGCGTGCAACGGCCGGTCCGCGACCGCACCTGCGAGTGAGAGAGGCAAGCGATCCGGGTTGTTCATGACGAACGGCTCCAGCGATGCAGCGGAGGCTAACCTAAGGAGAGTCCGGCGCTGGCTGCAACACCGCTCAGCCGCGATCCAGCCGGGCCGGGACACGGACGGCACGGATCCCGGCCAGCGTCAGCCGGTCCACCAAGTGGTCCGCCGCGATCCCTGCCAGGACGCAGGACAGCTCACGGGTGATACGCCCGCCGCCGGACCGCAGCGCTGCGGTTAGTATGGCGGCCAATTCCTCGTCCGGCACGGGTTCAGGCAGATCGAACATGGCGGCAGCCTAGGGCAAGCCCGACGACAGAACAAGAGGGGAACACATCGGCATTTCGACCTGGACGAGGCAGGGCGTTAACACTTTCCTACGCAATCTCGCCTAGCCTGGAGCGGATCATCCAGTACTTACACATTCGCACGCGACCAGCTAGTGAGTTGCACCATTTCAGCACAGTCACGAAATCCATGCTGCTTGATTTCAATTGCACCGGCGAGACAACGGTGTTCGATGCCGATATCTGCATTGTGGGTTCGGGCGCGGCCGGGCTGACGCTGGCATCTCATCTGGGCGGCGGGTTGCGCGTGTTGGTGGTGGAGGCGGGCGGGCGCCGCCCTGGGATTGCGGGGCTGGAGGGTGAGGCAGCGGAGTGGGCGTTCACCGGGTTCGAGCAGGGCCGGGCCCGCGCGTTCGGGGGCGCGACCCGGCTGTGGGCGGGCCAATGCATCCGGCTGGACCCGATCGATTTCGAGCGGCGGGAGTGGGTGCCCCATAGCGGCTGGCCGATCACTGCCGCCGAGTTGGCCCCGTTTTACGACCGCGCGGAAGCGTTCCTCGGCGTGCCGCGCGCGGTGTACGACGCGAGCACCTGGCGCCGCTTCGGGATCGGAGCGCCCTGTTTCGCCAATGCGGACGTGACGCCGAAATTCACCGTCTACATGCCTCAACCGGACTTCGCCAAGCATCTCGGTCCGGCGCTGGCGCGCGATCCCGCGGTCACCATCCTGCTGAACGCCGCCGTGACCAGCATCGACCTGGCGCCCGGCGCACGGCAGGTCCAAGGCCTCTCCATCGCGGGGGACAGCGGCCGGACGGCGCGCGTGACGGCCCGCGCTTTCGTGCTCTGCGGCGGCGGGATCGACAACCCGCGATTGCTGCTCGCCTCCCGAGCCGTGATGGCGGACGGCATCGGCAACGACAAGGGCCTCGTCGGGCGCTTCTTCCAGGATCATCCGAGCGGCACCACGGGGGTGGTCACGACCGACCGACCTGCCGTGCTGCAGAACCAGTTCCGGCGGTTGCGCAGGGGCGGCGTGCGCTACTGGCCCAAGCTCGCCTTGACGGAAGCGGCGCAACGGCGCGGCCGGACGCTGAATGCCAACACGATCATGCTCTACGATTACGAGGACGGGTCGGCGCTGACGCGGGCGAAGGCGGCGGTGGCAGCGGTGCGGGCGCGGGACCCGGCCAAGACCGCGGCCGAAGCCGTGCGGCTGGTTTGCCACTTGCCGGAGCTTGCCGGGCGCGCCTTGCATTCCGCCGTTACGGGCAAGGCGCCGATGTTCAAACCGCGCCGGGTCATGCTGAAGGCGCATGTCGAGCAGCGGCCGGACCCGGACAACCGCGTCACCCTGTCCGATCAGGTAGACCGGTTCGGCGTGCCCCTACCCCGCCTTGCCTGGCGCGTGCATCCCGAGGAGTTGCGCACCCTGCGCACCGTCACGCAGGCTGCCGGGTCGGCGTTCCAATCGCTTGGCTGGGGCACGTTGACGTGCGCACCCTGGCTCGACGGGGAGCCGGCGGCGGCCCAGCCGTATCTGGAGGACACCTACCACCATCATGGCACGACCCGGATGGCGGCCACTGCTTCGGCCGGCGTCACGGACCCGGCGTGCAAGGTGTTCGGGACCGAGAACCTCTATCTCGCCGGGAGTTCGGTGTTCCCCACCTCCGGCTATGCCAACCCGACGCTGACCATCGTGGCCCTCGCGATCCGCCTGGCCGACGCGTTGCGGCAGCACTACGGATGACGGTCGCCGCCTCCGTCGTGATCTGTACCTACAATCGGCTCCGCCTGTTGGAGCGGGCGGTGGCGAGTTGCCTGCGGGACGCGACGGCCCGCGGCACGGCGTTCGAACTGGTGATCGCCGACAATAGCCCTTCCGGCCATGCCCGCGGCTTGGCGGAGAGGCTGGCGGCTGCCGGCGAGCCGGTGCGTTGGGTGCACGCCTTGCCGCCCAACATCTCGGTGGCGCGCAACGCCGGGCTGCATGCCGCCGCCGCCCCGCTGGTGGCGTTCATGGACGACGATCTGGAGCTGGAGCGGGGCTGGCTCGACTACCTGATGGACACGCTCGAGCAGACCGGTGCGGATGTGGCGCTCGGCCCGGTGCGCCCCCGTTTCGCCAACAGTTGTCCGCCGTGGGATCCAGAGGCCGCGCGCTTCACCCGTGTGCTGCGTGGCCCGTCTGGTAGCCCCGTGGTGGCGGGCGGTGCGCGCAAGGGCGGCACCTTCGTCGTCAGTACCGCATCCTCCCTCTGGCGCTGCGCCACTTGCTTCGCCGATGCCCAACCGTTCGACCCGGCGTTCGGCGTCTCCGGCGGCGAGGATTTGGACCTGTTCCTCCGGCTGCAATCCCGCGGCTGCCGCTTCGTTTGGTGCGCCGAGGCCTCGGTCTGGGAAACGATACCGGAGAGCCGGACCACGTTGCGATTTCACGCCCTGCGCGAGTTCACCGGTGCGCAGGTCTACACCGCGGCCAGCGTGCGCCACTCGCGCATACCGATGATCCGGGTGGCCGACATCATGGCCCGCGGTGCAGTGCAAATGGCGCTTGGCGCTGCCGGGATGGTGCTCACCGGCACATTGGCCCCGTTTGGTGGTGCGACAGGGCGGCAGCGCTTCGTGCGCCAACTATTCATTACGGCGACCGGGGCCGGCAAGCTGCTCTGGTTCCGCAAGATACCGCTTTACCATGTCGAGAAAGCACCGGCGCCTTGAGGCCGGCCGGCATGCATGCAGCAGCGTCGCCACGCGTGCTGCACTCTGCGCAAGCCGCCTCCTACGTCAAACCGCGAGCGCCGTTAGCCGAAGCTCACCAAGTAACGAAGCAGCACCGCGGCTAGGGACAGACCGAAAAGCGTGCCACCCCAATCAGCGAGAAAGCTGGTGACCGAGTTCAGCAGTGGACCAGTCATGACCGAACCAGTCTTTTTCATGGTCTTCATTTTGAGCGACCCCTTTTTGGCAACTGCGACCTTGTGCATCTCTTGGTGGATCGATTTGCAGGCCCAAATAGGGCTAGTTCTGGTCACGGACCCGAGAGCCAAGTCGATTCCGGGTGCCTCGCGCGCCGCCGCACTGGCTGGGTGGACAGCCCGGGGCTGCCGTCACTAGCCTGCTTCCATGTGTTCCGGCTCGCTTCCATGCTGACTGCCCGCATCGTGGGCCTGCGTCTGGCGTCCGGCGTGCTGATGCTGGTGTTGATCTCGCTGCTCGTCTTTGTGGTGCTGCGCCAGTTGCCGATCGATCCCGTCGGCATGTCGCTGCCGCCGGGCGCTACCGAGGCGGACCGCGCCGCTCTCGTCCATGAATTCGGCCTGGACCGTCCGGTGCCGGAGCAATACGCATCATGGGTACGCGGCCTGCTGCACGGTGACTTGGGCCAGTCGGTGAACCTGCGTCGCGCAGTCGGGCCGCTGGTCGCCGAGGTGCTGCCTGCAACGGTCGAACTCGTGCTTTGCGCACTCGCGCTCGGCGTCCTGTTCGGTGTGCTCGCCGGCTTGGCGCTGTTCGCCGTCCGCCGCACACGGTGGGAGTTGGCCGGGGATGTGCTGACCTCCATCCTGGTCTCAGTGCCGGAGTTCGTGTGGGCGATCGGCGGCATCCTGCTGTTCGGAGTCTGGCTGCGGGTGCTTCCCTTCATCGGTCGCAGCGACCCGGACGAGACCGTGCCCGTGCGCACCGGGTTCGTCTTGCTGGATACGGTGCTGACTGGCCGCTCGGGCGCTTTCGTGGACGCGCTGGCGCATCTCGCGTTGCCGGCGGCCGCCCTCGGCCTGACGCTGGCGCCGCTGATCGCGCGCGTGCTGCGGTCCAGCCTGCTCGGGGTGATCGTGGAGGATTTCATCCAGCTCGCCCGGTTGCGGGGGCTCTCCGAGGGGCAGTTGCTGCGCCGCCACGCGCTGCGCAACGCGGCGCTGCCGACGCTCAGCCTGATCGGCGTGCAGGCTGGGTTCATGTTCGGTGGCACGCTGCTGATCGAGGTGATCTTCGGCTGGCCCGGCCTCGGCAACCTGATGGTCACCGCGGTGCGCAGCGGGGACATCCCGGTGATCCAGGCGGCAACGCTGGTGTACTGCGTCGGCGTGCTGCTGATCACCCTGGCGGTGGACATCACGACGGTCGCGTTGAACCCGCGGCTGCGCTCGCATTGAGGCGGTTGCGCTTGCCGCTGCAGGGCTGGCTGGGGGCGTTGCTCGTGTTGCTGCTGGTCGTGGTCGCGGCGGCCGCCCCCGTGCTTGCCCCCGCGCCGCCGAACGACATGGACCTGCTCGCCATCCAGATGCCGCCGGACGCGTCCGCGGAGCCGCCGCATTTCCTGGGCACGGACAGCCTTGGGCGGGACGTACTTTCGCGCCTTGTTTGGGGGGCGCGGATCGCGCTGGCGGTGGCGGTCGGCGCGGCCCTGGGTGCGGCGGTGGTGGGGACGGTGCTCGGCCTGCTCGCCGGGTCGCTGGGTGGGCCGGTGGACTGGGTGATCTCGCGGCTGGTGGATCTGTGGATGTCGTTCCCGCCGGTGGTGCTGTCGCTGCTGCTGGTGGTGGCGCTGGGGGCGGGGCTGGACAACGTGATCCTCGCCATCGTGCTGGTGGATTGGACGCGGTTCTGCCGGGTGCTGCGCGCCGAGGTGATGGTGATCGCGCGGCAGGACTACGTGGCGGCCGCGCGGCTGATCGGCTTCGGCCGGCTGCGGGTGATCCTGCGCGAGATCCTGCCCGGGATCGTGCCCACGCTGCTGACCCTGCTGGCGCTCGAGATGGGGATCGCGGTGCGGGTGGAGGCGGTGCTGTCCTTCATCGGCATGAGCGTGCCGGCGGACGTGCCGGCCTGGGGGCAGATGATCGCCGATTCGCGCTCCGGCATGGTGCAGGCGCCGTGGACCATCCTGTCGCCGATCGGCGCGATCGTGCTGACGGTGATCGGCTTCAACCTGCTGGGGGATGGGTTGCGCCGGCGGTTCGATCCGCGCCTGCTCGGCCGCGCATGAGCGTGCTGTCCCTGCGCGATGTGACCGTCACGGCGCGGCTCGGCGGTACGGAGGTGGACCTGTTGCGCCGGGTCTCGTTCGAGCTGGAGGCAGGCCGCGTGCTGGGCGTGGTGGGCGAGTCCGGGGCGGGCAAGAGCATGCTCGGCCGGCTGATCGCGCGGCTGCTGCCGGAGGGGTTCCGCGTCACCACCGGCACGATGCGGTTCGACGGCGCCGACCTGCTCGCCCTGCCGCCGGAGGCGACGCGCGCGCTGCTCGGCCGGCGGATCGCGTTCATTCCGCAGGAGCCAGCGGCGGCGCTGGACCCCGTGCGCAGCATCGGCTGGCAGTGGCGCCAGCATCTCGCCCGCATCGGCGTCCCCCGCTCGGACCGGCACGCACGCAGCCTGGCTGCGCTGGACGAGGTCGGGCTGCGGGACCCGGCGGGCGTGCTGCGCCGCTACCCGCACCAGCTTTCCGGCGGCGAGTGCCAGCGGGTGCTGATCGCGCTCGCCTTCGCCTCCAGCCCCGCTTTGCTGGTGGCGGACGAGCCGACCACGGCTTTGGACGTGACCACGCAGGCGACGATCATCGCCCTGCTCCGCCGGATGCAGGCGGCGCACGGCACGGCGGTGCTGTTCATCACGCACGATCTACGGTTGGCCCGCACCGTGTGCGACGACGCGCTCGTGCTCTACGCCGGGGACCCGGTGGAGCGCGGACCGGCTGGCACCCTGTTCGCCACCGCCGCCCACCCTTACACGCGGGCGTTGCTGGCCGCGAACCCGCGCCTGACCGGACCGCGCACGGTGCTGCTTCCGTTGCCGGACACCATGCCGGGCCCGCTCGCCTTTGCCGCGGCGCCCGGTTGCCGGTTCGCCAGCCGCTGCCCCGTCGCGGACCCGGCCTGCGTCGCCATGCGCCCCGCCTGGCGCCGCGTCGGGCCTGGGCACGAGGTCACCTGTTCGCCGGGTTGCGCCGTCGAGGCTGCGGCTTCGCGGCCGCTCCTTCTGTCGTCGACCCCAGCGGCCGGCGCGGCGGTGCTGCGTGTGACCGGGCTTGGCAAAACCTATCCCGGCCGGTGGGGAGGCCGCCCGACCGTGGCGTTGCAGCCCATCGATCTCGCGGTCGCACCCGGCGAGATCCTCGGCGTGGTGGGCGAGAGCGGCAGCGGCAAGAGCACGCTCGCCCGGCTGCTGGTGGGGCTGGAGCGCCCCACCTCCGGCCGCATCCTGCTCGATGGCGCCGACATCACCCGCACCCACGATGCACGCCGCCGCGCCGCGCTGCAGATGGTGTTCCAGAACCCGCAATCGGCACTCAACCCGCGCCGCACGGTGGCGGACCTGCTCACCCAGGCGCTGGAGACAACGGGGGCCACCCAAGCGGCCCGCCGCGCCCGTGCCGCCGAATTGCTGCGTGCCACCGGGCTTTCGCCGGAGCTGGCGGGGCGGTACCCGTTCCAGCTCTCCGGCGGGCAGCGCCAGCGTGTCAACATCGCCCGCGCGCTCTGCACGGCCCCCCGCATCCTGTTGGCCGACGAGATCGTCTCCGGGCTCGACGTCTCGGTGCAGGCGCAATTGCTCAACCTGCTGTTGCAGTTGCGCAGCGAGCTTGGCTTGGCCATCGTGCTGATCAGCCACGACCTCTCCGTGGTGCGCTACCTGTGCGACCGGGTTCTGGTGCTGCAGCGGGGCGCGCTGATGGAGAGTGCGGACGCCGCCGACCTGTTTGCCCGCCCGGCCTCGGCCTACACCCGGACCTTGCTCGAGTCCTGCCCGCCGGACCCGCTGCCCCTGCCCGAAGGAGTGCCCGCATGAGCCTGAGCCGCCGCATGATCGCCCAGAGCCTGGCCGGTGCGGGCCTCGCTGCACTGCTGCCCCGCGCGGGTTGGGCCCAGGCTACGGACACGCTCAGCATCGCCTATCCCGGGGACGTGCCGGTGTGGGACCCGAACCTGCGTACGCACGTGGTGGGCCACTCCCTGTTCAAATGCGTGTTCGACCAGCCGCTCACCTACACGCCGGACCTGAAGCTCAGCCCGGCGCTGGTCACCCAGTGGCAGAGCGCGCCGGACGGCAAGACGCTCGACCTGCAATTCCGCGACGACGTGTCGTTCCACAACGGCGACCGTATGACGGCGGAGGATTTCCGGTTCACGTTCTTCGAGCGGCCGCATGCCGAGAAGCTGGACATCAGCGGCGTGTGGCGCCGGGTGTCCGATATCGAGGTCGTGTCCCCCACCCACGCGGTGATGCATTTCAGCGCGCCGATGCCCTCGGCGATCCCGTGGCTCGCCTTCCTGGCCAGCTTCGTCGTGCCCAAGAAGTATTTCACCGCGGTCGGGCATGATGGGTTCGTGGCCAAGCCGGTCGGCTCCGGCCCCTATAAGCTCGCCAGCTACGCGCAGAGCGCGCGCATCGGGCTCGAGGCGTTCGACGGATACTGGGGGGAGACGCCCGCCTATAAGCAGGTCACGTTCGAGATCCTGGGTGACGTGTCCAGCCGCACCGCCGCCATCGAGAGCCGCCGGGTGGGCTTGGGCGCCGAGATCCCGGTGCGGGAGGCGACCCGGCTGGGAGCGGACCCGCAACTGCGCGCCAGCATCGAGCCGTTCACCGACATCTATATCCTGCAGGTCGCCAACACAGGCGCGTTCAAGGACCAGAACGTCCGCTTGGCCGCACACCACGCGATCGACAAGGAGGCGATCAGCCGCGCGTTGTTCGGCGGCAAGGCCAACCCGATCGCGGTGCCGGCCGCCCGGGGCACGCCTGGCTACCCGGAGGATTTCAAGTTCGCCTACGACCCGGCGATGGCGGTGGCGCTCATGAAGCAGGCCGGGTTCGGCCCGGACAAGCCGGTGGACATCACGCTGTCCACCACCAATGGCGTGTTTCCCGGCGACTACGACATGACGCGGGTGATCGCCCAGATGTGGTCCCGCATCGGGCTGCGCGCGAAGGTGGAGACGATCGAGTTCGTGCAGTATCAGGAACGGCTGCGCTCGGGGGTGTCGTCGGAGGCGACGACGTATCGCTGGGGCAACATGACCGGGGACCCGGAGCTTTACACGGGCTACATGCTGAACCCGAAGTTTCCGTTCGCGGCCTGGCACAGTGACGACGTGTCCGAGCGGCTGGATCCGCTGTTCAGCGAGACGGACGAGGCTAAGCGCAACGCGGGCTACCGCGCGTTCAACCGGTGGGCGGTGGAGATGGGCTATACGATTCCGCTGCTGCAGGGTGTGGCGAGTTCGGTGTATCGGCGGACGGTTGGGTTTGTGCCGTATGCGAACGGGTGGATCGTGCCGGGGGCTTACAAGGCGGCTTAGACCCTCACCCCGGCCCTCTCCGTGAAGGACGGGAGAGGGAGACGGCTGTCAGTGAAGCTTCACCCTTGGCTCCCACCGCCGCGCAAAACCGTGCGCGATGGTGTCCAGCGCAACCTTCCGCCCGCCGAAAAGGGCGTGCTGGTGCATCTTGTACAGCGACCGATACATGACCCGGGCGAACAACCCCTCGATGAACAGGCTCTTGCCTGCTAAGCCGCCCATCAAGTTGCCCACCGTGCTGTACTCGCCGAGCGACACCAACGAGCCGAAATCGCGGTAATGGAACGGCTCCAACGGCTTGCCGGCCAGCTTGCGCCGGATCTGCCCGACCATGAAGCTGGCTTGCTGGTGCGCGGCCTGCGCGCGGGGCGGCACTGGTGTCTCGAATCCTTGCCGAGGAGCCGCGGCGCAGTCGCCGATGGCGAAGATGTCCGGGTCCGCCGTTGTCTGCAGCGTGTCGCGGACCACCAACTGGTTGCTCCGCGTGACCTCCAGCCCGTCCAGGTCCTTCAGGAAGTCCGGGCCTTTCACGCCGGCCGACCACACCACCAACTCGGAGGCGATGAACTCGCCGCCCTCCAGCAAGACGCCGTCCGCTCGCACTTCGGACACCTTGGCGCCGGTCCGCACCTCGACCCCAAGGCCTTTCAACTGCTCAAGCGCCTTGTTCGACATGCGCTCCGGCAGGGCGGGCAGGATCCGCGGCGCGGCCTCGATCAGGATGATGCGCACGTCCCGCTCGGCGTTGACCCGGTCGAGCCCTTGAGCCACCACCTCGCGCACGGTGCGGTGCAGCTCGGCGGCCAGTTCGGTGCCGGTGGCACCCGCGCCGATGATCGCGACGTAGAGCTGGCCGGCCCGCACCTCGCCCGCCTGGGAATGGGCGCGGATGCAGGCGTTGACCAGGCGCCGGTTGAAGCGCGCCGCCTGCTCCGGCGTCTCGAGGGGCACAGCGTGCTGCGCGGCGCCGGGTGTGCCGAAATCGTTGGTGACGCTGCCGACGGCGAGCACGAGAGTGTCGTAGCGGAACGAACGGGTGGCGGTGATCTCGCGCCCCTCGTCGTCATGCGTGGCGCCGAGATGGACCTCGTGGCGCGCGCGGTCCAATCCGACCAACTCGCCGAACCGGTAGCGGAAGCGGTGCCGGTGCGCGTGGGCCAGGTAGTTCGTCTCGTGCGTGCCGGGGTCGATGCTGCCGGCAGCCACGGCGTGCAGCAGCGGTTTCCACAGATGCGTCCTTGCGCGCTCGACCAGGGCGATCTGGGCGGCCCCGCGCCGGCCGAGCGTCTTGCCGAGGCGGGTGACCAGTTGCAAACCGGCGGCTCCTCCGCCGACGACGACGATTTCCGGTAACGCGTCGGGCATGGCAGGTCTCCTCCGCTGCAGAAGCACAACGAAGAATGGGGCTTTGCCTTAAACCCCACCAGAGGACAGTCGTCCTCTGGACGCCTATTGTTAGGCTGCGCTCAGCCGCCGGAACGTTACCACCAGCACGTCCCGGAACGCCGGGCGGGCGGGGTCCTTCGGCTCCACCGGGGTCACCCCGTGATAAACGCGCGAGTCGTCTACCCAGGCGGCATCCATCGGCCGCGCCAGGGTGAACGAGCCCAGCAACCGCCGGTCCAGATCGTGGATCGTGGTCTCGCCGCTCGCGATGTTCTCCCGACGCACCAGCAGCACCAGCACCCAATCCACCCCGTCCCGGTGCATCCCCTCCGGCGTCGGCTGACCCGCCTGGCCGGGTTGCGCCTCGATGCGGAACTGGTGCACCTCCACCTCCCAGCCCGGCACGCCCGGCGAAAGCGTGTCGAACACGACCTGGCACGTCTGCAACACGGCGCGGAACGCGGGCATCCGCTCGACCGCCTCCGTCACCGGGTCGAACCACCGCGCGACGCCGCCATTCAGTGCGTTGTAGTCGCGGCTTTGGTAATGCGGCCGATGCTCCAGCCGCTCGATACCGCCGGCGGTCGCCGAGAACACCGCGTGCCGCCGCCGGCGATACCGCCCACCATCGGCCATGTAGGTGTCGAGCCCCAGATCGTCCCAGCTCGCGGCAAAAGCGTCCCACTCCGCCAGGCCCTGCGCTTCCAGCACGCCGCGCATCTCGTTGTCGTGCACGAAGGCGAAGCCGTCACGCCCGACGAGGTCGGCGATGGTAGGGCGGCTGGTGGCGGGATTGACGTTCACTGCGCGGCTTCCTGGATCGATGATTCGGCGGCGGACGAAGCGGGGAACGGCTCCGGCTGCGGGATCGGCCGCTCGGCGCCTGGTGGCAACCAGCCTTGCACCTTATACGCCGTGATCGGGCTCTGCACCGCATTCTCGTCAAAGCAGTACTTCACCCGGCGATTGAACTCCCGGTTCACGGCCCACCGCTGCGACGGCGTCGTGCGGATGCGGATACGCATGGTCCAAGCCGTATCGGTGAAGGAATACACGCCCATCACCTCCAGATCGGCCGTGATCGCATCTTCCCAGCGCGGCTCCTTGCGCATCGCCTTCACGATACCGGTCAGCAAGCCCCCCACCCGGTCCGGCTCCTCGTTCAGCCCGATCGGCAGGTCGACCACGGCGTAGGAGAAGTCCCGCGTTTGATTGGTCACCGTCGTCACGGAGGAGAACGGGATCATGTGCACCGAGCCGTCCAGCGCCCGCAGCCGGATGGTGCGGATGGAGAGGTACTCCACTGTTCCCGTCAGGCTGGCCAGGGTGACGACGTCGCCCACCTGCATCGTGTTCTCCAGCAGCAGGAACAGCCCGGTGATCAGGTCCTGCACCAACTTCTGCGAGCCGAAGCCGATCGCCACACCGAGCACGCCGGCGCCGGCCAGCAACGGGGCGATGTTCACGCCCACCTGGCTCAGCACGATCAACCCGGCGATAATGAAGATCGTCACCAGCAGCGCCGTGCGCAGCATTGGCAGCAGCGTGCGCAGCCGCGCCGCCCGCGCCGTTTGCGCCGCCCGGGTCAGGCTTGCGACCTTGCTCTCCACGCCGGCGTTGGCTGCCTCCCACACCACGATGGCAATCAGGATGGTGATCGCGGACGTCGTCAGTGCGGAGAGCAGCCGCTCGCCCAACTGTCCGCCGGAGAACCAGGTGATCGGGCTGAAGCCCCAGGCCTCCAGCAAGGCTAGACCGGTCGCCACGCTCAGCAGCCCGATCAGTGCCGCGCGCACGACGGGGTAGTAGTTGAGCAGCCGCCGCTCCAGCCCCGGGAACTGCACCGACCGGTCGGCCCCGAGCCGCATGCTGCGGTCCAACGCGCCAAGCAGCACGATCGAGATCAGCCGCGCCACGATCAGCGTGCCGGACGTTTCCACGAAGAAGGTGAGCAACCGGGCATAGCCGTCGCGGATCTGCGCCGCGGCCACGAGCCAGAGCGCGATGATGTAGAAGATGGCGATGAAGTGCCAGCGGGACGCCAGGTGGTTCTGCAAGGCGGCTAGCGTGCCCGTCCGGCTTTTGCGGGCGCGCAGCCGATTGGTCACCGCGTGGCGGGATTGGAGCACCACAACGACGAGCATGATGTGCACGACCAGCGCCACGAGCTTGATGAACACGTCATGCGCCGACCGGTAGAGGCCGAACAGCAGGCCCACCTCCGCCGCCGCGAAGCCGAACACGGCCACTGCACTCAGCCGCCGCACCCAGCGCTCGATGTAGCCGGCCCAATAGTCGTCGCACTGGATCAGCCGCAGCCGGTGGTTGGCCGGCGAGACGAAAGTGCGGGTGACGCACATGACGACGCTGCAGATCACGTAGGCGTCCACGACCGCGAGCACCACCAGCCTGGTGTTGGTCTGCGCGCCGAGCGGCGTGGTCAGCATCGCGTGCCCGACGGCGGCGAACACGGCGACCGGCACCAGGTCCACCAGCAGGGCCGCCAGCACGAAGGGCAGGCGCCGCAGCATCCGCCACGCGACGCTCAGCCCCCGCCTATGCGCCACCTGCACCTCGTGGCTGGACGCGTCCGGCAGATCGTCCGGGATCGGTTCGTCGGCCGGCGCCCGCGCGTCCAGGAAGCGCCGCGCGCCCCCCAGCAAATATTGTGCAGCCCACTCGATAGCGCGCGCGACGGCCAGGATGACCGCCAGCTTCCACGCGGCCTCGACGACGCGGTCGCGGGCGGCCGGGTCGGAGGCAGTATCGGCCACCCAGCGCCACAGCAAGGGGACGTCGCCAACGGCCTGGATCGTGGATTCGAACTCGGCGCCCAGCTTGCTGGCCCATTGCGACCCTTGCACCACCAACTCGGCGCCCACGCTGTCGGCCGCGACCACGGCCGGTTTGGCCGGCGCGGCGGGGATGGCACGGACCATGTTCTCCAGCGTGGCGGCGAACTCGGCGCGCTTCTTGTCGTCGTGCAGCACGTCCAGCACCGCTTGCGCCTGGGCCGGCGTCAGCGTCGGCGCGGCCGGAGCGGGGGTTGCCGGCGGGGCAAGTGCGGCTTGCGCCCTCACCCCGATCGGCATGGCCAGGAGGAGCAGGAGCCATAAGAAAGCAGTACGCATCCGCCCGTACCGCCATAGGCGGCCACCCGGTGTCAACCAGCTTGGCCAAAACGGGGTGCACAAGCCGGAACGCCTTCCCATTTGCTCTGTATGAAGACCGTGCTGATCGTGCTCGTCGTGATAATGATGCTGGCCACGCTGGGCGTGCTCTTCGCCGGCTTGCTCGGCCTGGTGCGGGGCGGCTCGGACCCCTACCGGTCCAACCGGCTCATGCGCTGGCGGGTGTTGCTGCAAGCGGGCACCTTGGTGCTGTTCATGCTGCTGATACATTTGTTGCGGTCTGCCTAGATGTTTGACAGCCCGATCGGCCGGCTTCTAAGGTCTTCCACCGTCTACGGCCTGGCCCGGGCCCGGTCCGTGCTGGCTGCGGAACTGCCGGGTCGGGATCGCGTAGCCATCCCCAAGATCCAGGAAACAACGGCGCTCCAATGAAAATCCTCGTCCCCGTCAAGCGAGTGGTCGATTACAACGTCAAGGTGCGCGTCAAGGCGGACGGCACGGGCGTCGAGACCTCCGGCGTGAAGATGTCGATGAACCCGTTCGACGAGATCGCCGTCGAAGAAGCCGTCCGCCTGAAGGAGAAGGGCATCGCCACCGAGGTGATCGCCGTCTCCATGGGCCTGGCAGCCTGTGGCGAGACGATCCGCACGGCACTTGCCATGGGCGCCGACCGCGGCATCCTGGTCGAAACGGACGTCGAACTGCAGCCGCTGGCGGTTGCCAAGATGCTGAAGGCGCTCGTTATGAAGGAGGAGCCGCGGCTCGTCATCATGGGCAAGCAGGCGATCGACGACGACATGAACGCCACGGGGCAGATGCTGGCCGCCCTGCTCGGCTGGCCGCAGGGTACGTTCGCCTCCAAGCTCGACGTCTCCGGCGACAGCCTGACCGTTACGCGCGAGATCGACGGCGGGCTCGAGACGCTGACGCTGACCCTGCCGGCGATCATAACGACCGATCTGCGCCTGAACGAGCCGCGCTATGCCTCGCTGCCCAACATCATGAAGGCGCGCAAGAAGCCGATCGAGAACATCAAGCCCGATGCGCTCGGCGTGGACCCGGCGCCGCGTCTCACCCTGGTGAGCGTTGCCGAGCCGCCGAAGCGCACCGCCGGCAAGAAAGTGGGCTCGGTGGCCGAACTCGTCTCCAAACTCCGTACCGAAGCGAAGGTGATCTGAATGGCGTCGCTTGTCTTGCTCGACTTCGAGGGTGCCACCATCAAGCAGCCATCCCGCAGCGCCATCGCGGCTGCGCTGAAGCTGGGCGAGGTGCACGTGCTGCTGGCCGGCAAGGATATTGGCCCGGCCTGCGAGGCAGCAGCCAAGCTCGAGGGCGTCACCAAGGTCCACAAGGCCGATGACGCTGCCTATGAACACTCGCTGGCCGAGCCGCTGGCAGACTTGCTGGTGTCCATGGCCGGGCACCATGACCATCTGTTCGCCGCCTCTACCGCCACAGGCAAGAACGTGATGCCCCGCGTTGCCGCTCTGCTGGACGTGCAGCCGATCAGCGACATCTCGGGCGTGGTGGACGCGGACACGTTCATCCGGCCGATCTACGCCGGCAACGCCATGGCCACGGTGAAGTCCGCCGACAAGAAGAAGGTGCTGACCGTCCGCGCTGCGTCGTTCGATCCGGTCGCGACCGAGGGCGGCAACGCCCCGATCGAGGACGTCGCGGCGACGGCTGGGCAGACGGCTTCCAAGTTCGTGTCCGCCGAGCTGTCCAAGTCCGAGCGGCCCGACCTGACGGCCGCCCGCATCGTGGTTTCCGGCGGGCGCGGGATGCAGAACGGGGAGAACTTCAAGCTGCTGGACCCGATCGCCGACAAGCTGGGCGCCGCCGTCGGTGCGTCCCGCGCGGCGGTGGACGCGGGCTACGTGCCGAACGACTACCAGGTGGGGCAGACCGGTAAGATCGTTGCGCCGGACCTGTACATGGCGATCGGCATCTCCGGCGCGATCCAGCATCTGGCCGGCATGAAGGACAGCAAGGTCATCGTCGCGATCAACAAGGACGAGGACGCGCCGATCTTCCAGGTGGCCGATTACGGCCTGGTCGCCGACCTGTTTACCGCCTTGCCCGAACTGAAGGCGGAACTCGAGCGGGCCTAGCCATGGCCGAGATCACCGGGGTTGGCGTTATCGGCGCCGGGCAGATGGGCAACGGCATCGCCCAAGTCTGCGCGCAAGCTGGTCTCCCGGTCGTTCTTCTGGACGCTGACCCGGCGGCGCTGGAGCGGGCCATGGCGACCATGGCCAAGTCCATGGACCGCCAGGTCGCTAAAGGGACGATCACCCTGGCCGGCAAGGATGAGGCGTTGGCCCGCATCCAATCCAGCACGGATTACGCCAGTTTCGGCCACTGCGACTTCGTGATCGAGGCTGCGACAGAGCGGGAGGAGATCAAACGAGGCATCTTAGCGACGCTCGTACCGCATCTGTCGCCCCAGGCTATCCTTGCGACCAATACGTCCTCCATCTCGATCACCCGTTTGGCTGCAGCGACCGACCGGCCGGCGCGGTTCATCGGCATGCACTTCATGAACCCGGTGCCGGTGATGAAGCTCGTCGAGGTGATCCGGGGCATCGCGACGGACGAGCCGACGTTCCAGGCCGTGCAGTCCTTGGCCACTCGGCTGAACAAGATTACCGCGCCGGCGGAGGATTTCCCCGGCTTCATCGTCAACCGCGTGCTGCTGCCGATGATCAACGAGGCCGTCTATGCCCTGCACGAGGGCGTCGGCACCGTCGAGAGCATCGACACGGGGATGAAGCTCGGCGCGAACCATCCCATGGGACCGTTCGAGCTGGCCGATTTCATCGGCCTGGACACCTGCCTGGCCATCATGCGGGTATTGCATGAGGGGCTCGGCGACGGAAAATACCGTCCCTGCCCGTTGTTGGTGAAATACGTCGAGGCCGGTTGGCTTGGTCGCAAGAGCGGCCGTGGGTTCTACGACTACAGCGTGACCCCGGCCAAGCCGACGCGTTAGGCAGAACTGCGGTCGTCTACTGCCGGGCGTAGCTTATCACGACGGTGTCGCCCGACCGTTGGCTGCTCGCCCGCTTACTCGACAACGCCGCCTTGCTGCCTGGCTGTTGCGCGAACCATCCGTCATACAGCCCTTCGAGCAACGCACTGAGCCACTGACCCGGCGGCGTGCCGAGCGAGCCGATCCGTGGCAGCCCGCTGTGGACGATCTCCAGCACCCGGGTGGCCTCGTCCAGCGCCAGGTGGACTTCCCCCCAGCCCAGCCCTTCCAGCGCGTCGTTGATCTCCAGCTCGAGTGCCTCGAGTGTCTGCACCGGCGGCAGCGGCTTCGACCGCGCCATCCGGCGGCCAACGCCGCGCAGCATGTCGTCGCGCTCGCCGGACCCGGCCAGGCTGTCCACTTCCTCGGCCAGCGCACGCAGGAACATCCGCCAATCGACGGAGGACTGGGCTCGAGTCCGGCGCAGGCCCAAACCTTGGTCCAAACTCAGGCTCCCCTACTCTGTCTTCGACTGATTGAAGGTATAGCGCGCATAGACCAGTCCCGTCCCTTCGGTGAAGTTGCCGGACCGGTCGAACCCGGCCTGTGCACCCACGTGAAGATTGTCGTTGATCCGGTAGTCGATATCGCCCCGCGCGCCACCCGCTATGCCCGTCCCGCTGAAGCCGGCGAACCGGGTGTTGAAGTTGCCGGTCCCACTGATCTCCTGCGCCAATTGCGCCTCGAGCGCTGCATTCTCCCGGCCGGCGAACACCAGTTCGCTCCGGGCCCTGAACGACTGTACGCCGAGGGACGCACCGAGGTTGTAGACGAGGTCCGGCGTCAGTTGCTGCTTGTAGGTCACCGGCACCAGGAAGGCGAAGTATTGTTGCGGGCTGAAATAGCCGCCGTTGCCGATGGTGAAGTTGCCCTCGTTCCGCCGGAAGCCGAAATACACCAGGTTGCTGCCGACGCGAACCTCCTGCGTCGGCGTGGTCCATACCGGCGTGCTGAACCCGGCGCCAGCCTCGACATCGCTGTTCGTGACGACCTGTTTGCCGAGGAACGCAGCGAGACCGGCACCGGCGTAATAGTAGGTATCGCCTACCGAACCTTCGAAGTTGGCATAAACCCGGTTCTTGGTGACCCCGCCGAACCGCTCGCCCGTCCGGCTGTCGGTTTGTCCGGCGTAGGACAGGATGCTGTCCGTCACCGCGCGGCGGTCCGCCGTCAACCGCAGCTGCAGGTTGTTGGTGATGCGCGGCAGGAACTGTACGCCGCCCACGATCGATTTCTGTTCGAACCCGATCGGCGTCGATCCGAGGTCGGCAGTGACGATGTCGTAGGCGTAGCTGACGTCCAGGGCCGACCCGGCTGCCGTCGTGGTGCGGCTGTGCGGCGTGAACACGGTGCTGCCGACCGGCGTGTTCGCCGCGATGAGGGGGTTGGAGCCGAACAGCTCGCGGTTCCCTGCCGAGGGTTGGCCCGCGTAGAGGTAGACCGGCGTGACCTGGACCTTCAGCCGGCCAAAGCCGTTGGGCGAGAAGCTGGCCTCGAGCGGCGCCTCCACGTCGAACAACTCGGACAGGCCTTCGCTGCCGGAGCGCCCGCGCAACGAGAGTGTGCCCGAGACTTCCGGCGAGACCGTCGCCGAGACCTGCTGGATGCTGCGGTCGATGTCGGCGGTCAGCGGATCTACCGGAGCCTGGCGGGTGGCGCCGTATTGCGGGCTGTTGGCGCCGGCGTTCGGCTCGTCCGGCGTCGGCGACGTGGTGGAGCGCTGCGGCGTATTGGACGGGAGCGTGGAGAGGATGCCAAGCGTGTCCGACCCGCCCTGCGCCACCGTGGTATTCGGCGTGGTGTTCGGCGTGGCATCCGACAGCGCCGCGGGTGCAGGCGCGCGCGTGCTCATCCCGGGGGGAGCCGACAGGTCGGTTGGGGTTGCCGTATCCCGGTCCGGCGGCAGGAACACCTGGGCCGGGGCGGTCGTGTTCGGCACGCCCGTGTCGTCCTGCGCATAGCGCTCGTATTCGCGCGTGACCGGCTCGTCGGGTGCACCTGCGTCGTTGACCGGGACCGGAAGCGGCGACGCATCGTTCAGCACGTTGGGCGGCATGTTGAGCGCGTAACGGCGCCCGGGTTCCCAGCCGGGCACCAGCGCGTCCGACGCGTCCGACGTGTCCGAGGAAAGCTGCTTGGTCCGCAGGTCGCGGGCCCGGCGCAGATCCGTCAACGCCTCGACGTTTGCGCCGCGGGTCCGGGCAACCTGGGCGGCGGCGAACCAGCCCTGCGGTTCGTCCGGAAAGTCCTTGGTCAACTGCCGCGACAGGACCGCGGCCTTGTCCGTGTCCCCGGCCGCAAGTGCGGCCGAGACGGCCGCCACTTGGACCGAGACGTCGTTCGGGTTGCGCTTGAGCAGTTCCTGCGTGATGGCGACCGCCGTGCCGGGCTGCTTCTGCGTCTCGTAAACCCGGGCTAGCGCCATGTTCAGCGACGGGTTCGCCGGGTCCCGCTGGAGCCGGGGGGCGAGTTCGTTGAGCGCCTGGGCCGGGTCGCCGCGGGAATTGAGCGCGTCTGCGGCCGATACGGCGGCGCTGTCTTGCACCGTGGTGAGATTGCTGCGATCGAGCGGCGTCAATGCCGATGGCGAGATCCCGGCCGTAACGACGCGGGCGTCCCTTGGATAGCCGGCCCCGACCAGGGCGCCGGCGTAGGCGATGCGTTGCTGCGGGGTGGGTGACCGCGTTGCGGCCAAGGCGGCACGGATCACATCCCGCGCACCCTGCTTGTCGCCCGCCCGGGTCAGCTCCTGCGCGAATTGCGATGCGCGTCCCCCCGTGGGGTCGGGCTTGGCGGCAAGCGCCACCATGCGTTGCGCCACCGCGGCCTCGGTCGGTTGCGATTTCGCGTCCTGGACATCGGCGGCGATCGCTGCGCGGATGCCCACTTGCTCCATGTCGGGCGTGCGGGCATTGGCCGGCAGGCGGGCCACGAGGCTCTCGGCCAGTCGGTTCTCGTGGTCGGAGTCGGCGAAGTAGATGCCGGCCTTGAGCTGGTCCACCGTCGGGTGCGGCACGTCCGTGACACCCGCCATGACGGTGCGCGCTTCGGCCTCGCGATCCTGGCCGAGCAGGGCGCGCGCCAGTTCCAGGCGCAGCCACGGGTTGGATGGGTCTGCGGCTACGGCGGCGCGGAACAGCCCGGCCCGCGCGGCCGGGTCGGAGACGCCTTCCGCCTGCTGGCGAAGCTGCTGAGCACGGTTCTGGCCCAGCGCATTGCCGCCGCCATAGGATTGCGCCTGGGCGTAGATCGCGTCGGCGTCGGACTGCTTGCCCTCGCGGGACAAGACCCCTGCCAGGCCACCCAGCGCGGCCACGTTGCGCGGCTGGCTGCGCAGCACGGTGCGGAACGACCCCTCGGCGCTGGCGAGCTGCCCCGCGCGGGCCTGGATATCGCCGAGCTGCAGGTAATTGCCGGCATTCGGCCGGCTTCCCATGAGTTGGCGCAGGAGCGCTTCGGCTTGGGCGAATTCACCGCGCTGCGTCAGTGCGGCGACCCGTGCGTAGTCGGCGCGTATCTTGCGAGCGGTGATAGCGCCGTAGTCGACGTTTCTGCCGCCGCCGTTGCCAGCGCCAGTGTTGCCGCCGTTCGCCGCTGGCGAGGTATCGAGCATCGATTGATACTGCGCCGCCTTCGACGGATCGATCGCGATCGCCTTGCGGATCAGATCGCGCCCATCCGGCTTCCGGTTTTGCTTGAACCGCACCAGGGCCAACCCGATCAACGAGTCGGTATCATTGCCATCGATGCTCAGCGCCTTGCTGAAATCAGCGTCGGCCTGGGCGGTCTTGTTGTTGTCCAGCTCGTCGTAGCCGTTGGCGCGCAGCGTGCCGGTGTCGGCCTGAGCCACGGCGCGCCAATGCTGGACGTCGGCATCGCTGGCGTTATGGGCCAGGTATTCGTCATACTTTGCCACGCTGGCTTGGGTCGGCGGCAGCCAGCTCAACGCCTGGCGCCAGGCGCGGTCCGCCTGTGCCGCCACTTGTGCCTCACGCGTCAGAAACGAGAGGCGTTGCAGCCCCTCGTCGCGCGTCTCGTCGCGATAGGTCAGGATCTCGGCATAGGCGAGTTGCGCCATCAGGTCCTGTGGGTCGGCACGCAGATGGACGGCGAGACCGTCGCGCGCGGCTGCCCAATTGCCCTCGGTGGAGCCCAGCGTCCCGTAATACTCCGTCGCCAGGCTGGGAGGCGGGTTATCCCCCTTGAACACGCTGCGGTAGATGTCGAGCGCCTGTTGCGGCTTGCCGTCCTGGACCAACCGGCGGGCCGCGGCAAGCTGGGCCGGGTCAATCGGGCCGATGCGCAGCGCTTGCTGGATATTCGCGATACGGGGATCGTCCGGGCGTGCGGCCTGCAACTTGGCCAAGGCGCTGCGCGCCGTCGTCTGGTCGCCATGATCGGCAGCAGACTGCGCCTGGATGGCTAGGGCGTCGATATTGCTCGGGTCGAGCGCCAGCACGCGGGCAAGCGCCTCATCTGCCAGCTTGTCCTCGTTCTTGCCGCGCCAATAGGACGACTGGTCGAGCAGCACGCGCACGACGTCCCCTGCCCCGGGCTTGGTGGACGGCGCTCCGCCAGCCTGCGCCAGTGCCGGCAGAGGAATGCAGGCGGCGGTAGCGAGCAGGACGGCGCGGAACGCAACAACGCGGACACTCATCGACGAGCTTTCCCTCACAGGCGCCGGGTCGGGATCGAGCGCGTCCGCAAGGCGGCGCGGCGGCGAAGGGCGAAGAAGTAGAAGATCGCGACCAGGATCGAACCGATGATCATGACGCCAACGACGCCGAGTGGCTGGTTGCGCAACAGCCACGACGGATACATCCAGAACGGAAGTTGGCCCGCCGTGTATTCCGTGCCGACGCGGTATGACTGGAACCGGCCGCCGGTCAGCAGCGCCAGATCCCCCTGGATCAGGGGCGCCTGGTCCGGATCGCGCAACGTGGTCACGATCGCCTTCACCGCCTCCGGCGCGCCGCCCAGTACGGCGACCACACTGCGGCCGCTGCTGAGTGGGCTCTCGACCCCGACCAGGGCCCCCGTGTCGGGCCCGCCGCCGGCCAGAACGGTCGCAGCACGGGTACGGTCCGCCCGCTGCACATCGCCGAACAGCCGGCGCACGGAATCCAGCCCGCTTGGCAGATCGACCCGCAGCCGGCCGCCATCGACCCGGTAGGGCGAGTTCTTCAGGAGATCCGCCGCTGGACCCAGGCGCGAGATCGTGCCCATCAGCAGGATGTTGCGGTCAGCGACACTGCTCACGCCGTCACTCTTGACTACGGCGAGCCGGACGACCGGGTAGCCGGTCAGCGAGCCAATTCGCCCCATCATGTCCAGATAGGCGCCGACCTCGACCGGGTTCGGCCCTTGCGGCAGCACCACCGCCGACTCCGACATGTCCGCCAAGCGCGAGAACGGGAAGGCCGAACTCACGAAATAAGCCAGGTTGGGCAACTCGGCAAAGCGGTAGGCGCGGCTGATGTCGAACGTGCTGTCCGGGTCGACCGCCATGCGCACGTCCTGCGGAATGGCGACGCAGTCACCCCGGTGCAGCGGCCTGGTGTCGAAGAAGAATTGCAGGTCGTTCTGGCCGAACACCTCGTAGACCGGAACGTCCACCCGCGACGACGGCGCCGTGACGCCGAAGTTGAACAGGCGCGAGAACCAGGACGCGGTACGGGACGGCTCGGACGCCAGCGGCAGGCTGGCGAGGTAGAGGTCGTTGATCCCCACGTCCAGCCGGGACACCGCCAGGTCTTCGATCGGACCGGGCGGCGCACGGTAGCGAAGGTCCATCGGGAAGGCGCGGTTGCGCCAGGTGTAAAGGTCCGGCGCGGTGCGGAAAGGCACGCGCATGGTGCCGGGCACATAGCCGGTTCCCTGCAGGTCGGACGCATCCACCAACTCGCCGAACTTCACCGGCCGGTCGGTCGGGATCCAGGCCGGCGCGTCATACGCAACGCGCTTCGGCACGTCCGGCATCGTGACGGTCGAGGCGTCCCCGGACAGCGTGCGGCTGCCGAGGGTGAGTGCCGTGGCCGCCGCGACCGCTTCCTGGCCGTTGCGGCCGGCGATTACCAGAAGCGAGGACGTGGCATCATTCGGGTTCGGCACCACCGCCAATGTCGGGCCGTTCAGCGGCGGCAGCACGATGTTGGCCGGTCGGTCCGCCCCGGTGACCACCAGGATCGCGTTGCCCTCGGAGGGTGCCGTGTTCAATACGGGGAAGGTGGCCCCGCGGAAATCGGCCAATTGGCCGAACCATGACGATGCGATGCCCGCAGCCTGCAGCGACTCGTTGGACGGATTGGGCGGCAGCACGAACGGCAACGACAGCATCGTCTTTTCGTGCGGATCGAAGAACGGCAGCGGCAGGCGCGAGAGGTCGCGTTGCGGCGGCAGGCGCTCGAGCGTCAGCGTCATCGTGGACGTGTCGGAAATGGTCGCCCACAGCAGGCCGCTGAGCGGGTCGTTGCACTCGGGCGTGTAGCGGCCGGTGAAGCGGAAGTTCAGCCGGTTGTTGTCCTGGAAGAACACCGGGCTTACCGGAAGGGTGAAGTTCTCGAAGCGCGGCTGGTCGCGGTTGACCGGGATCGTGCCGACGTATTGTTCGTTCAGCGTCACGGTGACGTTGCTGAATTCCGGGATCAGCGCGGGGGACATGGCGCCCGAGAGGTTCAGCGTCGCCGCGGTGACAACCTCGTCCGCGCGGATGCCGAACTGCACGCCCTGCAGCTCGCTGGTGCCGCGCAGCGTGAGCGGGCCGAGCGCGCCGAGCTGGTGGACGGTGAGCACGAGTTGCCGGGTCTGCGCAGCCGCGTTGCTGGGTGATGGCGTGAATGTGCCGATCGCGGCCGAGGTGCTGCTCGTCGAGGGCGCGTTGAGGTCGCTCGGCAAGGGCGGCGGGGGCTGGTTGGTGACGGCCGCACCCGGCATGGACACCGGCTGCGGGCTGGCCGGGGCGCTGCCGACCGGCACGCCGAGCAGGCCGGGCGCCCGCGCGACCGTCTGCACCGGAGTCGATGCCGCATATGCGGGGGCGGATGCCGAGAATGCGGGGGCGTTGCCGGGCAGTGGGCGCACAGTGAAGCCGCTCGACTGGCCGTTGCCGCCCACGGTTTGCGGATGGGCTGCAGCGGGAACCAGCATGAGGGCGACCGCCGCCGCCGCGCCGACCATGTGCCGGCGGCCAGGGGACACCGGGCCGCTGCCGGTCGGGCGCCGCGGGGCCTTGTCGGGCGGACGGAACAGGCCGCCGATGCTGACCAGCACCCGGAACAGGCTGGCCATCGGGCGGTCCACCGGGTAGGCGCTCCAGTCCGTCCAGGCGTCGGCGCGACCGAACACCACCTGCACGATCGCAGCCTCGTCGGAAACGTTGGCCGGCTGGAAGCTCACCTGCATGAACCGTTGGTCCCAGCGCAGCAGCCGCGCCGGCACCACCACCGGCTCGCCGCCGATGATGAACTCGAACTGCAGGAGCGAACCGTCTTCGACACCCGGCGGGCGATCTGCCACCAGGGAGCTGCCGCCTTGCGACAGGTCCTGTGTGAGGCCCGTCATCGTCCGGCCGTCCGGCAGGTAGATCGACACGGGGACCGTGGCGCGGACCCGCGCGCGGGTCCGTACTTGGCGCGTCTCGCGGCCCACTGCCAATGCGGCCATGACGGTGAGCAGCGAGAACGAGCCCCAGATCGTGTTCAGCAGCAGCGCCTGGAAGGTGAGCTGTTCGGTCTGCAGGAACAGGATGCCGACCAGGCCGCGCAGGACGCCGGCCACCAGGAAAAAGGCCAGGATCAGGTTCGGGTATACTGCGCCCAGGTCGAAATAGCCGTTCTCGAGCAGCCCGCCCTTGTTGGTGACGTTGAACTTGCCGCGGCGTGGGGCGAACAGCGTCACCACCGTCACCCGGATCAGGAACAGGGCCAGCACCGTCTCGTAGATCTCGGACCAGAAGGAGTGCCGGTTGTTGCGCTGCAGCCGCGAGTTGGTGGCGACCGAGTGAAAGATGTGCGGCAAGGCGTAGGACACGATCGCCAGTGGCGAGGCTGCGATGATGTTCAGGCCGAACAGCAGGAATGCGAGCGGCGCCGTGAGGAACACGATGCGCGGCAGGGCGAAGAAGAAGTGGCCCATCGCCTGCAGGTAGCAGATGCGCTGACCGAAGCTCAGCCCTGGGCCGAACAGCGGGTTGTCGATGCGGAAGATCTGGATCATGCCGCGGGCCCAGCGCACCCGTTGGCCGATATGCAGGATCAGCCGTTCGGTCGCGAGGCCCGCCGCCAAGGGAATGCGCAGATAGCAGCTATCCCAGCCGCGCCGGTGCAGCTTGAGCATGGTGTGCGCATCTTCGGTCACCGTCTCGACCGCGAAGCCGCCGATCTCCTCGAGTGCCGCCCGGCGCAGCACGGCGCAGGAGCCGCAGAAGAAGGCGGAGTTCCAGTAATCGTTGGCGTCCTGCACCAGGCCGTAGAACATGTTGCCTTCCGCCGGCACGCGGGTGCCGGCGGCGAGGTTCCGCTGGAACGGATCGGGCGAGTAGAAATGGTGCGGCGTCTGCACCAGAGCATTGCGCGGCTCGGCGATCATCCAGCCCATCGTCACCTGTAGAAAGGCGCGTGTCGCGACATGGTCGCTGTCGAACACCGCGATGAACTCGCCCTCGGTCAGGCCGAGTGCGTGGTTCAGGTTGCCGGCTTTGGCATGCTCGTTCTCGGTCCGGGCGATGTAGCCGATGCCGCACTCGGCGGCGAACTCACGGAACTCGTCGCGCCGGCCGTCGTCGAGGAGGAAGACGCGCATCTTCTCGGGCGGCCAATCGATCGCGATCGCACCCAGCACGGTCGCACGCACGATCGACATCGGCTCGTTGTAGGTCGGGATGAAGACGTCGACGGTGGGCCAGAGCGTGTAGTCCTCCGGCATCGGGATCGGCTTGCGCTCGAGTGGCCAAAGCGTCTGGATGTAACCCAGCACCAACACGATGATGGCGTACATCTCTGCCAAGGCGAGGCCGAAACCGAGCAGCAGTTCGGCCGTGCTGCCGAAATCCAGCGTCTCCGTCACCCGCCAGAAGATGTAGCGCAGCGAGACGGCCAGGCTGAGCACGACGAGGAACACCGAGACGGAGCGGCTTTTGAAGCGGTTTGCGATAAGGAAGACGATGGCCGACGTCACGGCCAGGATTGCCTGTTGCCGTGGGTCGAGCTGGACGGTGGCCACGGCGACCAGCAGGACCGCGCCGACCAGGCCGCAGACGGTATCGATCAGGCGGCTGGCCAAACTGCTATGCGCAACGCCCTGCCACCTTGTGCGCCGCACTCGCGCAGTTTCACTCATGGCCACAATTCCCAACTACGGCTGTACAATGCTCGAGGCCTGCGGCCGTTGTTTGCGATAGTTTCTTTCCACTCGCCAGAGTCCTGTGCAGTCGAAGGGGAGCGCACGTTCTGGGCGACACAGACCGTTGCCGTTCAGCCACAAACCGCGACTGGAGCAGCCCAGTGCCTCCGTTGCAGCAGGTGTTTGGCGTTGCTCATTCACGAATCCGAGAAGTGTCATGGCCTGCAACGCTTGCCAAAAACTCAAAAATCTCTGGCAGGCTGCGACTCTGCATAGCTGAGACCGTTTTTTGCGACGATACCGGAAAACTTTGGTCCCGTACAGGCGCCTGCATAGCGGCTTGCGGAACAGGCTCCAGCGGCACTGGCCGGTTCGGCGCCGCTCTCATCGGTGCAGCACTTACCTGCACCACATTCGCCGGCGCGGTTTCAGGAATGGCTGTCGCCGGGCTAGCCGGGAGGGGTGCGAAGCCCCGCGCGCTCGCCGGCTGATGCAC
>CAXTVQ010000013.1:73118-75541 GCA_964247705.1 uncultured Acetobacteraceae bacterium
CATCGCCTGCGGTGACGAGCGTTGCACCGAGGGCGAGGGGAACGGCGGCGGGACAGCATTGGACGGCGGCGGCGGCACGGGCGGGAAGGTCGGGGCGGGAGCAGAGGAGCGGACCAACGGCGCCGGCGCAACCATGGCGCGTGGCGTGGGCTGTCCCACGGGAGCGGCCCATTCGGCCAAGGGGCGAGGCGGCGGCGCCACGGTCGGCGACGGCTCGGGTGGCGGCACACGGACCGGTTCGGCCTGCCTCAGCATAGGCGCCGGCCGCGGTTCGGCGACCGGCGGCATCGGCGCGGAACGCACCACCGGTTCCGGTGCGCTCACTGGTTCCTGTTGCTCCACCGCCGGTGGCAGGGTGTCCGCCGACACGCCAGGTTGCGCCCGCCGCGGCAACACCACGCTGCTCGGCCGGATCATCGCCTGGCCGAAGCTGTGATACCGGATCGATGGCGCACCGAAAGCAGCCAAAGCCTTCGTGACGTCGTTCGCGTCGTCGCTCATGAGCCGTCCCCTATCAAAACAACACTTTCCTGATGGGGATCATACCCCGTCCTAAGCGGCTGATGCCGCGGTTTCCTCCGCCGCGAGACGCGACAGGAGCACCAACCCGGCACCGTAGTAATC
The DNA here is from genome assembly GCA_964247705.1 of uncultured Acetobacteraceae bacterium. Classification (GTDB taxonomy): domain Bacteria; phylum Pseudomonadota; class Alphaproteobacteria; order Acetobacterales; family Acetobacteraceae; genus LMUY01. The sequence goes on from CAXTVQ010000013.1 coordinate 73,743, forward strand.
AGAGGCTGCCATAACAGACGTCAGCCCGTCTGTCAGGCTATGATTAACATGCCTTAACGCCACCGTGGCGACGGCGCGCAGCCCGGCCGGGGCAGCATAGGGTGCAGTCTCGCCCGTGCGAAGGTCGGTCCAGGCCGGCGGCGCACCCGGCGTGCTCAGCCAGTAGCGGCGAAACGAATCGATCATCGGCCCAGCCGGGATCTCGCCCCAGGCTGCATGCAACGGGACCCGGATGGCGTCCCACGAGAACCGCGGCGGCCATCCCGGCGCGATGGACAGCGAGCCATCCGCACGGTCCACGCGCAGCCAGTCCGGCGGCAGCATCCATTTGCCGTAACGGCCCTGGAGCACCAGTGCCGTCCCGTCCTGGCGCAGCACGTCCCACTGGCGCGACGGCACCAGCGGCGCGAGATCGGCGAACAAGGCGAAGGCGTAATAGGACGGGTTGACCACATAGCAGTCGCGCTGTTCGAACCCCGCGGCCCCCGGCAGCAGGATCGTCCGTGCGCCCGCGGTCCGCACGAGCCCCAGGATGTCGCGCCCGAGATGGGCCGCCTGCTCCGCGAGGTCTGGACGGCCCCAACGGGCCGCCGCCCGGGCCAGCGCCGCGGCGATAAAGAGATCGCCGTCGGTCGCGTTGTTCAGGTCCATGACCGGGTTGGCGTCGGACGGCTTGTAGCGCCAGGCGTGAAGCCGGTCGCAGGGGCGGCGGCGCAGATTCTGCGTGGTCCACTGGTGGATCGTGGCGAAGGTGTCCGGATCGTCCGCCGCCTGCGCCGCCATCATCCCCCAGCCCTGCCCCTCGCTGTGAGAGGTGTTGCCGTTTCCGGTATCGATGACCCGGCCTTCCGGCGTCACGTATTGGTGGCGGAAGGCCAGCCATTCCTGCCGCAGCCGCGCCGAGTGGACCTGTACCGGACGAGGCGGGGCGGGTGCCACGGACACGGATGCCGACGGCGGAGCCAACTCGGCGAAAGGTCCGGGCGCACGGTCCGGACGGATGGGAGCACCATCTCCCCAGCGCGGGCCGATCGTCGTCACACCCGCTCCGAGCCCCGCCGTCAACAGGGCGAGGCCTGGGAGAAACCCGCGTCGACCGGGCCCGGAAGCCCCGGAACCAGGCCCCCCAGGACCAGGGGCCTGAGGAAAGGATACAGTTTGCGTAGCGGACACACGCGTTCTCCTGCGTGTCCGTGCACCCCGCGGCTGCCGCGGTAGTGCGAGACGATGGAACGACGCCCGCTTATTGCCGCGCCCTGTCCAGCAGTCTCACCGAAAGAGATTAACGTGAACTTTCTACGAGTCCTGAGCCGAGTCATCGAAACCCGCCACGCTCCTATTCAGCGCGAAGCTGCCAGGGCTCCTTGGCCCGCCCGCCGGACCAGGGTCAACACCACGGGGCGGCCGCGCGAGTAGTTGAACCCGGTGAGAGTGCCCCAGTCTTGTACCGCCATTCCGAGGCGGGCGGCTTCGGCGCGAAACGACGCCAGATCCGGCCGGGCCACCGCCGCGGCGACTGCCTGGCCGGCCTTCATGGCCTGTGCCGCGTCCGCACCAGTCGGCGACAACAGGGTATCCGTCCCGGCCAGGAACATGAGGCTGGGCTCATGGAACCCGGCGACCGCAATGGGCGAGCCGGCGAGCCCGGCCGCAGCCAGCGCAGCCTCGACCCGGGGGGCGATCCAGAGCGGCGCCGCACCCGGAAGTTCGAAGCCAAGCAGCGCCAGGGTGAAGAGCGGCATCGCCGACACCGCCAGCCACGGCCGCCCGGGCCGCAACGCGAGCCAGCCGACCAGCCC
>CAXTVQ010000014.1:0-23152 GCA_964247705.1 uncultured Acetobacteraceae bacterium
ACAGGATCGACTTGCGCGCATGGTCGCCGCGCTCCATGCCGCCGATCTGCGGCACCGTCACGTGGCTCTCGTCCACGATCAGCATCGCGTTCTCCGGCAAATATTCGAACAGCGTCGGCGGCGGCTCCCCCGGCTTCCGGCCGCTGAGGAACCGGCTGTAGTTCTCGATCGACTTGCAGGACCCGGTCGTCTCCATCATCTCGATATCGAACGTGGTGCGCTGCTGCAGCCGCTCCGCCTCGAGGAACTTGCCTTCCTTTACGAACACGTCGAGCCGATCCTTCAGCTCGATCTTGATGTCCGAGATCGCCTGCGTCAGCGTCGGGCGCGGCGTCACGTAGTGGCTGTTGGCGTAGATGTGCACCTCGTTCAGCGTGCCGGTGACCTCGCCGGTCAGCGGGTCGAACTCGCTGATCGCCTCGATCTCGTCCCCGAACAGCCCGATGCGCCAGGCCCGGTCCTCGTAATGCGACGGGAAGATATCGACGCTGTCCCCGCGCAGACGGAACGTGCCGCGCTGGAAAGCGGCGTCGTTGCGCCGGTACTGCTGCTCGGCCAGCGCCCGCGCCAGCGTGTCCCGCGCGATGGAGCCGCCCACCTCGAGCTTGACCACCATGCGCGAATACGTCTCGACCGAGCCGATACCGTAGATGCAGGACACGGAGGCCACGATCACGACGTCGTTGCGCTCCAGCAGGCTCTGCGTCGCCGCATGGCGCATGCGGTCGATCGCCTCGTTGATCTGGCTGTCCTTCTCCACATACGTGTCCGTCCGCGGCACGTACGCCTCGGGCTGGTAGTAGTCGTAGTAGCTGACGAAATACTCCACCGCGTTGTCGGGGAAGAAGCTCTTCATCTCGCCGTAAAGCTGCGCCGCCAGCGTCTTGTTCGGCGCCAGGATCAAGGTCGGCCGCTGCGCGTGCTCGATCAGCTTGGCCATCGTGAACGTCTTGCCGGAGCCCGTCACGCCCAGCAGCACCTGGTCGCGCTCCGGCGTCTGGATGCCCGCCCACAGGTCGCGGATCGCCGTCGGCTGGTCCCCCGCCGGCTCGTACTCGCTGACCACGCGCAAAGGCTTGCCCGGCGGCTTGGCCGGCTGCCGCTTGGGCTCGAACGTGACGGTCCCGACCAGGTCCCGGTTCAACTGCCCCCGCGTGCGGGCCGGCACCTTCGCCACCTTGCCGGCCGGTTTGGCCAAAACCTCGGACATGCGCGACTCCTCAACCGACCGGCAATAGATGGAGCGCCCCCCGCCCCGCGTCGAGCCTCGCTTTACCGCGCGCCTCCCCGCGGCTATGCCCCGCACCCAACCAAACCCGGAGTGCGTCCCCCTGCGATCCCTCTTGCGCCGGCTTCTGCGCTTCGGCCCGGTCCGTGGGTGGCGCTACCGCCCGGCCATGCGCCTGCACAGCCGCGCCCGCGCCGTGGTGGCCGCCGGGGCAGGCGCCGAGCGCGTGCAGGTCGCCGACATCATGGCCCGCTTCACCCCGGCCGAGCACCTGGCCCGCGCCGACGCATACTTCGTGCGCGCAGAGGAAGAGGCGTCCCTGTTCCGCCGCCCCTTCCAAAGCCCCGCCGACACCCAGCCCCGTCTCGCCGGCCTGTCCACCGTGATCCAGTTGCTCGAGCTGGCCGAGGGCCACCGCGTGCTCGATTTCGGCTGCGGCACCGGCTGGCTCGCCCGCTGCCTGGCCACCATGGGTGCACAGGTCGTGGCCACCGACGTGTCCTCCAACGTGCTCGACATGGGCCGGCGCTTCCTGTCGCGCGACCCGCTGGCCAACGAACTGCATATCGAGTTCCGCCGCTTCGATGGCGCCCGCCTCCCTGCGGAGGACGCCAGCATGGACCGCGTCGTCTCCTTCGACGCCTTCCACCACGTGCTGGACCAGGCGGCGACGCTCGCCGAGATGGCCCGAGTGCTCAAACAGGGCGGCATCGCCGTCTTCCACGAACCCGGCCCCGAGCACTCCGGCACGGCGGACGCGCAACACGAGATGCAGGCCTTCTCCGTCATCGAGAACGACATCGACGTACACGCCATCTGGCGCCTGGCACAGGCCTGCGGCTTCACCGACATCCGCATGGCGATGCCGGCCCTCAAGGCGCCCGTCGTACGCCTGTCCGACTTCGACCGCATCGCCGCCGGCCGCCCCTCGATGCCGGACCTGCGGAACCTGGCGCAGAACGTCTACGATTTCAGCTACAACCTGCGGATCTTCGCTCTGTACAAGGGCGGCGCCGCTCGCTGATGCTGTTCTACGAACCGCTCTTCCTCTTCCTCTTCTTCCCCGCCGTCTTCACCGCCTACCTCCTGGTGCGCGGCCAGCCGCTCGCCCGCGTGCTGGTGCTGCTGGTCGCCAGCCTGTTCTTCTATCTCTGGAGCGAGCCGCTCTTCGTCCCCGTCGTGCTGCTGACCTGCGTCACGGATTACGGCCTGGCGCTGCTGGTCGCCCGCGGCCGGCGCTGGGCGATCCCGCTCGGCGTGCTGATCAACATCGGCGTCCTGGTCTACTACAAGTACACCGGGTTCGCGGTCGACAACCTGGACGTGCTGCTGGTCGGCGCCGGCCTCGCCCCCTGGCATATCGGCCAGATCGCGCTGCCGATCGGCGTCAGCTTCATCGTGTTCGAGAAGATCACCTACCTCGTCGACATCGGCCGTGGCCGCAGCAAGCCGGCCCCCGACTTCCCCACCTACCTCCTGTATGTCTTCCTGTTTCCCAAGCTGCTGGCCGGCCCGATCATCAAGTACCACGAGCTCGAATCGCAGCTCCTCGCCCACGGCCGCAACCGCGGCGGAGACCTGGTGGAGGGCCTGCGCCGCTTCATGCTGGGCGTGGTGAAGAAAACGATGCTGGCCGACACCCTGGCGACGGGCGCCGACATGACCTTCGCCGCCAACCCGGCCCAACTCGGCTTCGCCGACGCCTGGTGGGGCGTGCTGTTCTTCACCTTCCAGATCTACATCGACTTCAGCGCCTACTCGGACATGGCGATCGGGCTCGCCCGCATGTTCGGCTTCCGGCTGAACGAGAACTTCAACAAGCCCTACATATCCTGCAGCATCACCGAGTTCTGGCGCCGCTGGCACATCTCGCTGTCCACCTGGATCCGCGACTACCTCTACATCCCGCTCGGCGGCAACCGCGTCAGCCCAGGCCGGCGCTACGTCAACCTGTGGGTCTGCTTCCTCGCCAGCGGCCTATGGCACGGCGCGGCTTGGACCTACGTCGCCTGGGGCGCCTATAACGGCCTCTTCCTGGTGCTCGAGCGCCTGTTCCTGCTCCGCTGGCTCGACCGCATGCCGCGCCTGGCCGCCAACACCTGGACCTTCGCGGTCACCGTCGCCGGGTGGCTGGTGTTCCGCGCTGTTTCCCTGAACCAAGCCGGCAGCATGGCCGGCGCCATGCTGGACCCGGCGCGCACCGGCGTGGCCGTCGGCCTCTACCGCTCGCCGCTGATGATGAGCGCCATGGCGGCCGCCGCCCTCGTCTCCTTCCTGCCCCGCGTGCCAGGCTTCGACCGGCAGCAGGAGGCAGCCGTCACCGCACCCGCCGGACGCCTGGTGCTGGACGGCGTGCTCTCCGTGCTGTTCGTCTTCGCCCTGTCCAAGGCACTGGCCGACCCGTTCAAACCGTTCCTGTATTTCCGGTTCTAGCCCGATGATCTCCCGCATCCTCCGCATGCTTCCGCTGAGCCTCGGCGCCGCCGTCTGGATCGCCTGCACCGTGCTGCTGGTCGTGAACCTGCTGTTGCCGGCGCTGGGCCAGGGCAGGATGAAGCTGTCCCCCCCGCTCGCCGGCGTGACCAACCCCGAGGAGGCGCATCTGAGCTGGGCCGCCCTGCTCGATGGCTCGTTCCAATCCGCCTACGCCCATATGGTCGGCAGCGAGATGCCGCTCTACGCCTCGGCCGTGCGGCTACGTAACCAGGTGCAGTACAGCTTGTTCGGCGAGTCCGCGGTGCCGGAGCTGCTCGTCGGGCGCGGACCCAGCCTGTTCGAGACGCCGTACAGCGTCGAATACTGCTCCCGCAACCTTGCCACCTGGCACGCCCAATCCGACGCCTGGGCCGCCCAGATCCGCCAGATGCAGGACATCGAGGAGCGCCGCGGCCACGCCTTCCTCTACGTGCTGACCCCGTCCAAGGTCTCGCAATATCCGGACATCCTGCCCAGGTCGTACACCTGCCCGTCCACGGCAGCGGACCGCGCCGGCATCATACCAGCCTGGCTGGCGACGTTGCGGGCGGAGGGCGTGCACGTAGCGGACACCACGGCGGTGATGACGGCGGCGCACGGCGCCTACCCGTTCAGGCTGTTTCCGATGGGCGGGGCGCACTGGAACGCGGTCGGCTCGGCGCTGTCGATCCAGGCGGTGATGGCCGAGTTGCGCCGCCTGGTCCCGCACGGCGGCTTCCTGCCATACAGCTTCACCTGGCACATGATCCGCCACCCGTTCGGACTGGATATCGACCTCTCCAACCTGCTGAACCTGATCTGGCACTTCCCGACCGCCCCCGTGCCCGTCATCGACCTGCAGCCGGCCCCGCCGCCCACGCCGTGCCCGGACACCAAGGTCGTCATCGTGGGCGGCAGCTTCAGCCACGCCATCCTGGAGACGCTGCAAAAGGCCACCTGCAACCCACCCGCCATCGAATACGAATACTGGCGCACCTACACGCTGTATTGGACCAAACCCGGCCCCGTCCTCAAATACGGCGTGGACGAGGCGCAACGCTCCCGCGACATCCTGGCCGCCGACGTGCTGATCTACGAGGAGAACGAGCAGGTCCTCCCCCACCCGCCGCAAGGCGAGGCGCTCTACGAGTTCCTGAAGAACGACGTCGCCCAATCCTCGTCTCCCTCCCCCGCCGGCGAGAGAGGGCCGGGATGAGAGCGCAAGAAGTCATCTACGCCGCTCGGCCCAACCAGGCTCGTAAGGTTCTCGTCTGACCTTGCGCGTGCCCGAAAACGGTTCTAGCGCAGGGATAAAGGGGGACCGATGGCTGACCTCGAAAACCTCCGGCTGATCCGCGACAGCGCCGCGGCGATCGCACCCCGCGGCGATCTGCGCCGCATCCGCGCGCTGCGCACCACCGGCCATGGCTACGACCGCACCGTCCTGCTCGCCATGGGCGAGATGGGCTGGCTCGCCCTGCGCGTGCCGGAGGAAGCGGGCGGCGCTGCGTTGGGCATGGCCGAGTATTGCGTCGTCGCCGAGGAGGTGGGCGCTGCGCTGGCGCCCGAGCCCCTGGTCGCCTGCGCGCTCTCCGCCACGCTCGACCCGGCCCCGGCCGTGATCGCGGGCGAGGCCGTCGTGCCGCTCGCCTGGCAGGAACGCCCGGACGCCCTCGGCCTGGCGCCGGAGACCGTGTTCGAGGACGGCCGCGTCACCGGCCGCAAGCTGTTCGTCCCCGCCGCCCACGGCGCCGATGCCTTCCTGGTCACCACCGTCGCCGGCCTCGCCCGCGTGTCCGCCGGCGCACCCGGCGTCCGGCTGGACGTCGCCCGGCTGCAGGACGGCGGCCAGACCGCAACGCTCGACCTGGACGGCGCGCCCGCCGCGTCCGTCCCCGGTGACCCGGCGGATGCGCTGGAGGACGCCACCCTCGCCACCGCTGCCATGCTGCTCGGCGTGATGGAGCAGGCCTTCGCCATCACCCTCGACTTCCTCAAGACACGCCAGCAATTCGGCAAGCCGATCGGCAGCTTCCAGGCATTGCAGCACAAGGCGGCGGACCTGAAGCTGCAGGTCGAGCTGACCCGGGCCAGCGTGGAGGCCGCCGCGGCGACCATCGATGCCGGCGCCCCGCTTGCCCAGCGTCAGGCCGCCGTGTCCCGCGCCAAGGCCCGCGCCGCCACCGCCGGCATGTTGGTCACGCGCCAGGCCGTGCAGCTTCATGGCGGCGTGGGCTATACCGATGAGTACGACGTCGGACTGTATCTGCGCCGCGCCATGGTGCTGAGCAATCAGTTCGGCTCGGCGGCGGCGCACCGGGCGCGTTACGCTCGCCTGGTACCGGAGGACGAGGACTGACGGCGCAACAACAAACAAGGGGAGCAACACCAGGATGCTGAACGGTAAAGTCGCGATCGTCACCGGCGCCGGCGGCGGGATCGGGCGGGAGATCGCGGTCGCCATGGCGCTAGCGGGCGCGGACGTGGTGATCAACGACGTCGGCGCCTCGCTGACCGGCGAAGGCCTGTCCGCCTCGCCCGCCGAGCAGACCAAGCAGATCATCGAGCAGCGCGGCGGCCGCGCGGCGGTCAGCACCGACAGCGTGGCCGAGTGGGACTCGGCGCAGAAGATCGTGCAGACCGCCATGGACGCGTTCGGCCGGGTGGATATCGTGGTCAACAACGCCGGCATCCTGCGGGACGTGATCTTCCACAAGATGTCCCCCAAGGACTGGCTGGACGTGATCGGCGTGCACCTCAACGGCAGCTTCTTCGTCAGCCGCGCCGCCGCCGAGCAGTTCCGCAACCAGCAATCCGGCGCCTACGTCCACATGACCAGCACATCCGGGCTGGTGGGCAATTTCGGCCAGGCCAACTACTCCGCCGCCAAGCTCGGCATCACGGCGCTGTCCAAGTCGATCGCGCTCGACATGCAGCGCTACGGCGTGCGGTCCAACTGCATCGCCCCGTTCGCCTGGAGCCGGATGACCAGTTCCATCCCCGCCGAGACGCCGGACCAGCAGGCGCGGGTGGCCAAGATCCAGCAGATGACGCCGGACAAGAACGCGCCGATGGCGGTGTTCCTGGCCTCGGACGCGGCCGCGGCGTTCACCGGTCAGGTGTTCGCCACGCGCTACAACGAGATCTTCCTCATGAGCCAGAGCCGCCCGCTGCGCAGCGTGCACCGCGGCGAGGGCTGGACGCCCGAACTGATCGCCGAGCATGCCGCACCGGCCCTGCGGGCGAGCTTGATCCCGCTCGACCGCAGCCAAGATGTGTTCAGTTGGGATCCGGTCTAAGCCAATCCGTCATGGCCGGGCTTGACCCGGCCACCCACGCGGTCCCGCCCGCCCGAAACTGCCGGTCAAGTCCGGCATGACGGCCAGAAGGAAACCATCATGGACCTCCCGCTCATCACCCGCGACGATCACGCCGAGATCCGTGAGGAAGTCCGCAAGCTCTGCGCCCGCTTCCCCGGCGAATACTGGCGCAAGCTGGACGCCGAGCGCGGCTACCCGACCGAGTTCGTCACCGCACTGACCGAGGCCGGCTACCTCTCCGTGCTCATCCCCGAGGACTACGGCGGTTCCGGCCTGGGCATCACCGCCGCCGCCGCGATCCTCGAAACCGTCCAGGCGGAGGGCTGCAACGGCGCCGCCTGCCACGCGCAGATGTACATCATGGGCACCATCCTCCGCCACGGCTCGCCCGAGCAGAAGCGGCAGTACCTGCCTAAGATCGCCACCGGCGAACTCCGCCTGCAGGCGTTCGGCGTCACCGAGCCCACCAGCGGCACCGACACCACCAGCCTGCGCACCGTCGCCCGGCGCGAGGGCGACACCTACATCGTCAACGGCCAGAAGGTCTGGACCAGCCGCTCGGAGCACTCGGACCTGATGCTGCTGCTCGCCCGCACCACCCCGCGCGACCAGGTGGCCAAGAAGACCGAGGGGCTGTCCACCTTCATCGTGGACATGAAGAATACGCCGGGCCTCACCATCCGCCCGATCCGCACGATGATGAACCACAATTCGTGCGAGGTGTTCTTCGACAACATGCCCGTCCCCGCGGCGAACCTGGTGGGCGAGGAGGGCAGGGGCTTCCGCTACATCCTGGACGGCATGAACGCCGAGCGCCTGCTGATCGCCGCCGAGTGCATCGGGGACGCCAAGTGGTTCACCGCCCGCAGCGTCGCCTACGCCAACGAGCGCCGGGTGTTCGGCCGCGCCATCGGTCAGAACCAGGGCGTCGCCTTCCCGATCGCCCGCGCCTACGCCCAGATGCGCGCCGCCGAATTGCTGGTGCGCGAGGGGCTCGAGCGGTTCGAGGCCGGGTTGCCCTGCGGCGAGCAGGCGAACATGGCCAAGATGCTGGCCGCCGAGGCAAGCTGGGCCGCGGGCGAGGCCTGCATCCAGACCCATGGCGGCTACGGGTTCGCCGAGGAATACGACATCGAGCGCAAGTTCCGCGAGACGCGGCTGTATCAAGTGGCCCCCATCAGCACGAACCTGATCCTGTCCTACGTCGCCGAACACGTCCTCGGCCTCCCGCGCTCCTACTGATGACGTCCGCGAACCGCTTCTCCTTCTTTCGCTCGCGGGAGAGGGCCGGGGTGAGGGCGATCCCCGCAGGGCCAGCTTGATGGCCGCCCTCGATGGCCTGCTCGTCGTCTCCCTCGAACAGGCGGTGGCGGCCCCCTACTGCTCCAGCCGCCTGGCCGACGCCGGCGCACGCGTGATCAAGATCGAGCGTGCGGAGGGTGACTTCGCGCGCGGCTACGATGCGGCGGTGAACGGCCTGGCCAGCTACTTCGTCTGGCTCAACCGCGGCAAGCAGAGCCTGGTCGCCGACATCAAGCGCCCGGAGGACGCCGCCCTGCTGCACCGTATCCTCGCCCAGGCCGACGTGTTCATCCAGAACCTCGCCCCGGGTGCGGCCGAACGCGCCGGGTTCGGCTCGGACGCATTGCGGGCCCGCCACGAGCGGCTGATCACGGTGGACATCAGCGGCTACGGCGAGGGCCACGCCTACGCCGACATGAAGGCGTACGACCTGCTGGTGCAGGCGGAGAGCGGCCTCGCCTCCATCACCGGCCACCCGGCCGGCCCGGGCCGGGTGGGGGTTTCGGTCTGCGACATCGCCTGCGGCATGGCCGCCCAGTCCGGCATCCTGGAGGCGCTGATCGAGCGGGGCCGCACCGGGCGCGGCCGGGGCCTCAAGGTCAGCCTGTTCGACGGTATGGCCGATTGGATGAACGTGCCTTTGCTGTATTTCGAAGGCACTGGCCGCGCCCCTTCCCGCGTCGGCTTGGCCCACCCCTCGATCACGCCGTATGGCGCGTTCGACACGGCCGACGGGTCCAGCGTGCTGATCTCGATCCAGAACGAGCGGGAGTGGCAGCTTTTCTGCACCCACTTCCTGCTCGAGCCGGACCTGCCCCGCCGACCCGGCTACGGGACCAACACCATCCGCACCGCCAACCGCCCCGAGGTGGACGGCCACGTGGCCCGCGTGTTCGCCGGGCTGACGCGCGACGAAGCCGCCGCGCGGTTACGCGCCGGCGGCACGGCGTTCGGCTTCGTCAACGGCTTGGAGCAGTTGGCTCACCATCCCGCCTTGCGCCGCGTAGTCGTCGGTACGCCGAACGGCCCGGCGAGCGTCATCGCACCCCCGGTGATCGACAGCAGCGGGGCACGCGCGTTCGGCCCCGTCCCAGCGGTCGGCGAGCACTCGGAGGCGATCCGGGCCGAGTTCGCGCCCTGACCGACGCGTGGGGCGGACATCGTCCGGCAGGCGGGCGCTGCCGCCCTACGCCCGTTGCCGGCATGCGGCACAATCTGCCGGGCAATCCGCGCCGGATGACAGGCCCGAACACGCATAAACCAACCATTCCGCAGCATTTTGCGCTGGCACGCCGCTCGCACACCCTCGTGTGCAACCAACGGAGACGATCATGAGCGGCAGCATCGGCAGTACCCAGACCCAGCCCGCCACCCACGGCCACCATCACCACCACGGCGCCAAAGCCGCTTCCGCCTCGGACACCGACCCTTTCGGCAGCACCGCGTCCGCCACCGACGCCTCCGGGGCCCCGGCCCCGCAAGCGGCCTCCGCTTCGTCCACCCAGCCAAGCGCTGGCTTGCAGAAATTCGCCTCCGAACTGCAATCCATCCTGCTGAACGCCCAAGCCGGCCAGCCCGGCGCCAGCGGCGCCACCGCCAACAATCCCGCCACTGCGACCGATCCCGTCGGCGCAACCGACCCGACCACGAATGGCCCGGGTGGCCCGGGTGGCCCGATCCGTCACCTCGCCGACCGCCTGCAGGACCTGCTGAGCAGCGTCGACGGCGGAGCCGCCTCCGGGACGTCCACGACCCCCGCCTCCACGAGTGCCACGGCCAGTCAGCCGGACCTGCAGAGCGTGCTGAATACATTGCAACAAACCCTGCAGAAAACGCTCGCTAACTACGGCAGCCAAGCCAGCACCGCTTCGACCACCACGCTCACCGCATGAGTCTAGGCGCTGGTGCAGCCCGGCGAACCCGGCCAGGATGGGCGGACTAAGGGAGTGAGTCCGCCCATGCCCAAGCCGGTCCTGTTCGTCACCCGCCGCCTGCCGCCCGCCGTCGAGACCCGTGCCGCCCGCGACTATGACGCCCGGCTGAACGCGGAGGACACGCCGCGCACCGGTGCGGAGGTGGTGCGGCTGGCAGAAGGCGCGCACGCCGTCCTGTGCTGCCCGGCGGAGAAGCTGGACGCGGCCACCATTGCCGCCCTGCCGGACACGGTGAAGGTGATCGGCACCTTCAGCGTCGGCTACGACCACATCGACATGCCGGCCGCCCGTGCCCGCGGCATCGCCGTGGTGAACACGCCGGACGTGCTCTCCACCGCCACCGCCGAGTGCGCGCTGCTGCTCCTGCTCGCCGCCGCCCGGCGCGCGGGGGAGGGCGAGCGCCTCGTCCGCAGCGGCGGATGGCAGGGTTGGGCGCCCACGCAACTGCTCGGCACCGGCGTGGTCGGCCGCAGCCTCGGCATCTTCGGCATGGGCCGCATCGGGCGCGAACTAGCCAAGCTGGCGCAGGGTCTGGCCATGGTCGTGCACTACCGGGACGTCGCCCGCCTGCCCGCGGAGATGGAGCACGGCGCGATCTACCACGGCGACGACGACAGCTTCCTTGCCGCCAGCGAGCTGCTGTCGCTGAACGCACCCGGCGGCGCGGAAACGATGCACTGGCTCGGCGCCGAGCGGATCGCCAAGCTCCCCCGCGGCGCCGTGGTGGCCAATGCCGGCCGCGGCACGCTGGTGGACGACGCCGCGCTGATCGCCGCCCTGCGCACCGGCCAGGTCGCCGCCGCCGGCCTCGACGTGTATGAGGGCGAGCCCAAGCTGAACCCGGCGTATTTCGACCTGGAGAACGTGGTGTTGCTGCCCCATCTCGGCAGCGCCACCTCCGTCACGCGTGACGCGATGGGCGCCATGGTGCTGAACGGCATCGACGCGGTGCTCGCCGGGCGCGAGCCGCCCAACCTGGTCCGGTGAGCGGCCGGCTGGCGCGCTGACGATTGCCCTCGAGCGGCCACCGGAGCATGGTTGCCGCTCGCTGGGAGGCTCACGCACAACAATGATCGACAAGCGCGTGGCAAGCGTCGCCGAGGCGCTGGACGGCGTGGCGGACGGCTCGACCGTTCTGGTCGGCGGCTTCGGCGCCGTGGGCCAGCCCAACCAACTCATAGACGGCCTGATCGAGCAGGGCGCGCGGGACCTCGTGATCGTCGCCAACAATTCCGGCGTGGCGGAGTTCGGCCTGGCCAAGCTCATGAAGCTGGGCCGGGTGCGCAAGATCATCTGTTCCTACCCGCGCTCCGCCGGCTCCGTGGTGTTCGAGGAACTCTACCGAGCGGGCCGGATCGAACTCGAGTTGGTGCCGCAGGGCACGCTGGCCGAACGAATGCGCGCCGCCGGCGCCGGGATCCCCGCATTCTACACGCCGACCGCTTACGGCACGAAGCTGGCGGCGGGCAAGCCGACGGCCGAGATCGGCGGGCGCAACTGCGTGCTGGAATACGCGCTGCCGGGGGACCTCGCCTTGATCGAGGCCTGGGAGGGCGATCGCTGGGGCAACCTCACCTACAAGGACAGCGGCCGCAACTTCAATCCGGTGATGGCCACCGCCGCCACGCTCACGGTAGCGCAGGTGCAGCGCGTGGTGGAACTCGGCACGCTGCCCCCGGAAGCCGTGGTGACGCCGGGCGTCTACGTGAACCGTCTGGTGCAGGTCCCGCATGACGGGCCGCAAGGGTGAGGAGACGACCATGATCCAAGCACGTGACCGCGTGGCGATGGCTGCCCGCGTGGCGACCGACATCCCCGAGGGCTGGTGGGTGAACCTCGGCATCGGCATCCCGGTGCTGGTGGCCGACCACGTGCCGCTGGAGCGCGAGGTCGTGTTCCACTCGGAAAACGGCGTGCTCGGCATGGGCCCGGCGCCGCATCCGGACCACGTCAACCCGTGGCTGATCAACGCCGGCAAAACGCATGTCACGCTGCGTCCGGGCGGCAGCTACGTGCACCATGCCGACAGCTTCGCCTTGATCCGGGGCGGGCATCTGGATCTGTGCGTGCTGGGCGCGTTCGAGGTGGCGGCCAACGGCGACATCGCGAACTGGTCCCGCTCGGACAACGATTTCGCGCCGGCGGTGGGCGGTGCGATGGACCTCGCGGTCGGCGCCAAACGGCTCTGGGCGGTGATGGAGCACACCACGAAATCGGGCGAACCACGGCTGGTGGAGCGGTGTACCTACCCCTTGACCGCAGTCGCGGCCGTCAGCCGGGTGTATACCAACCTGGCCGTGCTGGACGTCACTGAACGCGGGTTCGTGGTCGTGGACATCGTGCCAGGCCTCGACCTGGCCGGATTGCAGGAGCGGACGGGGGCGACCCTACACCTGCCGGGATAGGGCCGCATGCACTCTGACCGGCTTACTTCCCGAGGTTCGGCGTCTCGCCCGACGTATCGGCCGGCGACATCGTCCGGTCCCGCTGGCTGCCCTGGTCGCCGCCCTCGGACAAGGTTCCCGTCGGCGTATCGCTGAACGGCGTGCTGTTCGTAGGCCCTGCACTGAGCGTGTGGCTGCCCGGCTCCGCCACCCGGTCCACCGCCGGCACACCCGGCGGCAACTCGCTCGGCATCGGCGCCGGCGTGAGGAGGTGACCGTTGACGCTATCCTCCGGGAGGGCCGCGACCGGGAACAGCGACGCTTGTGACGACGCCGTTCCCGGCGTTGCCGCCAGAGCGAGTGGAACAGCGAGCAATCCCACGGCGAGAGCAATCAAGCGCGAATGCATGGTCGGAACCCCTTTTGCAAACCAATGATGGTTTACCCACGAGGGTTGCGCCGGTCGGGATGCCGTTTCAGTGAACGTCGCTGCATTGCAACAGGGTTGCGTCGCGAACCCGACGCCGTAGGCTGGCGTAAGATGTGCATGTCATCGAGTCAGGTGACAAGCACGCGTCGTCAGCCAACCGTCCGCAAGCCCGGGCGGCGTCCTCAACTTCAGCGCGGCAACAGGCCGCATGGTGTTTCTTGCCCCTGCTGACCGTCCGCCACGTGACGACCTACCGCTACCGCCATCCCGTTGCGTTTGGCGAACACCGCATGATGTTCCGCCCGCGCGACAGCCACGATCAGCGCCTGATCGAACATAAGCTCGTCATCACGCCCGACCCCGCCAGCGTGCGCTGGGTGCAGGACGTGTTCGGCAACTCCATCACCCTCGCGCGGTTCGCCACGCGGTCGGAGACGTTGCGGTTCGAGAGCACGCTGCATATCGACCATAACGAGCCGACCGAACTCTCCACCCTCATCGCCGACCACGCCCGCGGCTTCCCATTCGGCTACGACGCCGACGAGATGCCGGATCTGTTGCGCTCGATCGAGCGGCAGATGCCCGATCCGGGGCACGTGATCGATCGTTGGGCGCACGGCTTCCTGTCGGAGAGCGGCCCGACCCGCACGATCGACATGCTGGCTGGCATGACCAAGGCGATCCGCCACCGCTTCACCTACCGTGCGCGCCACACGCCCGGCATCCAGGACCCGCGCACCACCATGAAGCTCGAGACCGGCACCTGCCGTGATTTCGCGCTGCTGATGATGGAGGCGGTGCGCGCGCTGGGCCTGGCCGCCCGCTTCGTCACCGGCTACCTGCACGTGCCCGCCCGCGTCCACCCGGGCGAGGCGGAGAAGCAGGGTGGCGGCAACACCCACGCCTGGCTGCAGGTCTACCTGCCCGGCGCCGGCTGGGTGGACTTCGACCCGACCAACGGCATCGTCGGCAGCCGTGGCCTGATCCGCGTCGCCGTAGTGCGGGACCCGGCCATGGCCATCCCGCTCTCCGGCAGTTGGACCGGCGCCTCCGCCGACTGCCTGGGCATGGACGTGTCGGTCCACGTGACGCAAACGGTCCCCGAGCTGCAATCCACGCCCAACCTGCTATCGACGAACTGAGGATCACCACCGATGCGCATCCGCTGTGGCTTTCGTATCGCCCATGAATGCTCGCAACCCGTGCCGATGCTGCTGGCGCTCAGCCTGCATCCGTCGCGCGAGCAGGACCTGCTGACCCGGCCCAAGCTGCGCACCGTCCCGGACCTCGACCAGCAATCCTACCGCGACGATTTCGGCAATATCTGCCACCGCATCGTGTGCCCCGTCGGCCGCACCGAGCTGATCGACGAGTTCGACATCACCGATAGCGGCCTGCCGGACGCCATCGTGCCCGAGGCGACCCAATTTCCCGTGCAGGACCTGCCCAACGGGGCGCTCGTCTACCTGCTCGGCAGCCGCTACTGCGAGACGGACAAGCTGTCCAACATCGCCTGGTCGCTGTTCGGCGGCGTGGAGCCGGGTTGGGCCCGGGTGCGCGCGATCTGCGACTTCGTGCACGAGCGCATCACCTTCGGCTACGAGCACGCCCGCCCGGACAAGACCGCCTGGGACGGCTACAACGAGCGCCAGGGCGTCTGCCGCGACTTCGCGCACCTTGCCGTGGCCCTCTGCCGCTGCATGAACATCCCGGCGCGCTACTGCACCGGCTATCTCGGCGATATCGGCGTGCCGGTCTCCGACTCCCCGATGGATTTCTCCGCCTGGTTCGACGTCTATCTCAACGGGCCCGATGGCGGCCGCTGGTACACCTGCGACGCCCGGCACAACAAGCCGCGGATCGGCCGCATCCTGATGGCGCGCGGGCGCGACGCGACGGACGTGGCGCTGGTCACCAGCTTCGGCCCGGCCTGGCTCAGCCTGTTCGAGGTGACGACCTACGAGGTAACGGAGTAGGGTTGGGGCACCACACCCGGAGACGCACGCGTGATCCGTTCCCTGCTCTCAACCGCATCCCTCGCCGCAATCGTTGCCTTGGCCGCCCCAGCCCACGCGAAAGAGGGCGATTTCGCCAGCGGCCAGATGCTCGCCCATGCCTGCGGCAGTACCGCCGCCGGCGAGAAAAGCCTCTGTGACGGCTACATCGCCGGCGCGTTCGACTCCGCCGCCAGCGAGATGAAGGGCGCAAGCTGCCTGCCGCCCAACACCAAGCTCGCCGCTCTGCGCGAGGCCGTCGCGCACTACGCCCCAGGACACGTGGACGACACCAAAGGCTCGGGCGTCGCGCTCCTTTCCGCCACCGTCAAGGCGACTTATCCTTGCCCCGCCAAGTAGTGGGACGCGTTGGCCACACTGCCGCACGACGTTGTTGCTGCCGCCTTGGCGCATGTGACGAAACCATGCTAAGCGCCCGCCTTGCCTCGTTTTGAGGTGCCCCGCCCCCCATGCGGCATCTGGCCGGCAAGAATGGAAGAGACATGAGCGAGATCGCCGACAAGGTTAAGAAGATCGTTGTGGAGCACCTGGGCGTCGAGGAGAGCAAGGTGACCCCGGAGGCCTCGTTCATCGACGACCTGGGCGCCGACAGCCTCGATACGGTCGAGCTGGTCATGGCATTCGAGGAGGCGTTCGGCGTCGAGATCCCCGAGGACGCGGCGGAAAAGATCGGCACCGTGAAGGACGCCATCGACTACATCGAGAAGCAGAAGGCAGCCTGAGCACGCCCGAGATAGAGGCCGGCCGGGGAGGAAGCGCATGCGCCGCGTAGTTGTGACCGGGATGGGCATCGCTTGTCCGCTGGGCGTTGGCGTTCCGCACGTCTGGAAACGGCTGATCGAGGGCCATTCCGGCATCACGGCGATCCAGTCGTTCGACACGGCGGAGATGTCGGCCAAGATCGCCGGCCAGGTGCCTCCCGGCATACGCGCCGAGGGCGGCCTGGACGTGGGCGAGTTCGTCCCGGTCAAGGACCAGAAGAAGATGGACCGCTTCATCCATCTTGCCATGGTCGCCGCCACCGAGGCGGTCGAGGACTCGGGGTGGGCGCCGGAGGCCGAGGAGGATCGCTGCGCCACCGGCGTAATGATCGGGTCCGGCATCGGCGGCCTGCATACGATCTACGAAGCGTCGATCCTGGTCAGCCAGGGCAAGGCGCGGCGGCTGTCGCCGTTCTTCATCCCGGCCTCGCTGATCAACCTGGCTTCGGGCCATGTCTCGATCAAATACGGCTTCAAGGGCCCGAACCACTCGGTGGTGACGGCCTGCGCCACCGGGGTCCATGCTGTCGGCGACGCGGCGCGGCTGATCATGCTGGGTGACGCGGACGTCATGGTGGCCGGCGGCGCCGAAGGGGCGGTCAATCCCCTGGGCATCGCCGGCTTCTGCGCCTCCCGTGCGCTCTCCACCGGGTTCAACGACCGCCCGCAGCAGGCCAGCCGCCCGTGGGACCGCGACCGCGACGGGTTCGTAATGGGCGAGGGCGCCGGCGTGCTGGTGCTCGAGGAACTGGAGCACGCCAAGGCCCGTGGCGCCAAGATCTACGCCGAGGTAGCCGGCTACGGCATGTCCGGCGACGCGCACCACATCACCGCCCCCGCCGAAGGGCATGAGGGTGCGTTCCGGGCGATGAAGGCAGCGCTCAAGAACGGCGGCCTGCAACCCGGCGACATCCAGTACGTGAACGCGCACGGCACCTCCACGCCGCTGGGCGACGACCTCGAGCTGGAAGCGGCCGAACGGTTGTTCGCCGACGATGCCGGCAAGGTCGCGATGTCCTCCACCAAGTCCGCCACCGGCCACCTCCTCGGCGCGGCGGGGGCGATCGAGTCGATCTTCTCCATCCTCGCCATCCGCGACGGCGTGGTGCCCCCTACGCTCAACTTGGAAAACCCAAGCCGGGTCAGCGCGATCGACCGGGTGGCCAAGGAAGCGCAGGAGCGCCGGGTGGACGTGGCGCTGTCCAACAGCTTCGGTTTCGGCGGCACCAACGCGAGTATCCTGTTCCGCCGCGCCGCCTGACCTGGATAGGCTGCCGGGATGCGGTGGCTGGTCGGCGTCGTATTGGTTTTGGTGCTGCTGACGGGTGCGGCCGGCGGCTGGCTTTACCTGCAACTCGACAGACCCGGCCCGTTGCCGGAAGCAGCCGCCATCGTCGTGCCCCGTGGCGCCGAGGCGGAGATCGCGCAGGACCTGGCCCGCTCCGGCGTCATCACCGAGCCGTTGGTGTTCCGGGCGCTGGCGCTCGCCACCTTCCGCCGCGGGCCACTGCACGCCGGCGAACTGCTGTTTCCCGCCCAGGCCAGTCTGCGCGAGGTGCTCACCGTCCTGCGCACCAGCCGCCCCGTGCAGCATCGGTTGACCATCCCCGAAGGCCGCACGGCCGCCCAGGTCGCCACCATCCTCGACCAGGCCGAGGCGCTCACCGGCGCCACGCCCGTGCCGGAGGAAGGCGCCGTCCTCCCCGAGACCTATAGCTACGAACGCGGCGCCACTCGCGAGCAGATGCTGGACCGCGCCCGCACCGCCATGGACCGCGCCCTGGACGCAGCGTGGGAGGCGCGCACCCCCGGTTCGCCGCTCACGAGCAAGGAGGACGCCCTGGTGCTCGCCAGCATCGTGGAGAAGGAGACGGGCAAGGCGTCCGAGCGCCCGCTGATCGCCGCCGTGTTCCTCAACCGGCTGCGCCAAGGCATGAAGCTGCAATCGGACCCGACGGTGGTGTACGGCGCAAGCGGCGGCCTGGGCTCGCTCGGCCACCCGATCCTGCGCAGCGAGCTGGACCACGCCGATCCCTACAACACCTATCTCATCCCGGGCCTGCCGGCGGCGCCGATCTGCATGCCAGGCGCCGCCGCGATCCGCGCCGTGACCCAGCCCGCGGTGTCGGACGCGCTGTTTTTCGTGGCGGACGGCACTGGCGGCCACGTGTTCGCCCGCACCCAGGACGATCACTTGCGCAACGTCGCCCATTGGCGCGAGATCGAACGCGTCCGCGCCCTCCCGCCCACCCCCGTCCAGCAGTGAAGGAGCCGCCGTGACCTGGTCGATCCTTGTCCGTGACCCGTCCACCGGTGGGCTGGGCGCCGCCGTCGCGTCCAAGTTCTTCGCCGTCGGCGCGGTGTGCATCCATGTCGAGGGCGGGGTCGGCGCGCTGTCCACCCAGGCCCTGATCAACCCGCTCTACGCATTCCAGGCCATGCCCCGCCTGCGCGCCGACGCCGACCCGGCGGTCGTCGTGGGGGACTGCACGGGGCCGGACCCGGGCGGTCCGCAACGCCAGTTCCACATCCTGGACGCGCGCGGACGCATCGGCCAGCACACGGGGGAGGGCTGCGTCACCTGGGCCGGCCATGTCCGCGGCGAGGATATCTCCGTCGCCGGCAACATGCTGGCCGGCCCGGCCGTGATCCAGGCGACGATGGGTGCCTACCTCGCCGCAACCGGTTCCATGGCCGAGCGCCTGATGACGGCGCTGGAGGCCGGCGAGGCGGCGGGCGGCGACAAGCGCGGCCGCCAGTCCGCGGCGCTGAAGGTGTGCACGCGCGACCCGTACCCCGATCTCGACATCCGCGCCGACGACCATCCGGACCCGTTTGCCGAGTTGCGCCGCCTGCACCGCGTCAGCCTGGAGCGCTACGCCGTGTTCCGCCGCTTCATGCCCGGCGCCGGCAACCCCTACGGCACCACCGACCGCGACGTGATCAACGCCGCGATCGAGCGCGAAGGCGTGCCACGTTGACCTCTTGCTTCTCCCTCCTCCGCTTGCGGGAGAGGGCCGGGGTGAGGGCAGGGGCCACTCTGCTGGCTCTCCTCCTCACCCTTCCCGCCACCGCCCAAACCCTTCGCATCGGCCTGCGCGAAGACCCGGACCTGCTCGACCCAACGCTCGGCTCCTCCTATGTCGGCCGCGTCGTCTATGCCGCGATGTGCGACAAGCTGTTCGACATCGACGACCACCTGAACATCGTCCCGCAACTGGCCACCGGCTACGAGTGGACCGACTCGATCCACCTCGTCATCCATCTCCGGCCCGGCGTCACCTTCCAGAACGGCGAAAGGTTCGACGCCGAGGCCGTCCGCTACAAGCTGAACCGCGATCTCACCCTGAAGGGCAGCATGCGGGCCGGCGAGATCGGCGCGATCAAGACCATCACCGTCCGCGATCCGTTGACCGTCGTGTTGGAACTCAACGCCCCCTCCGTGGCACTGCTGGCGCAGTTGACCGACCGTGCCGGCATCATGATCGCGCCCAAGGCCGCCGAGGCCGCCGGCGCCGATTTCGGCCTCCACCCGGTGTGCGCGGGCCCGTTCGCCTTCGACAGCCGGGTCGCCCAGGACCGGATCGTGCTCAAGCGCTTCCCCGGCTACTGGAACGCCGGTGCAATCCACTTCGACGAGGTGGACTACCTCCCGCAGCCCAACTCCTCCGTGCGGCTGGCCAATCTGCAGGCCGGCGCGGTCGACCTGGTGGAGCAGATCGTCCCCACCGACGCCCCCGCCGTGCAGCGTGATCCGCGTCTCGTGCTGCTGACCGGCGACTCGCTGATGTATCAGGGCATCACGATCAACACCGGCAACGGCCCCGCCGCCGCGACCCCGCTCGGCAAGCAGGCCCTGATCCGCCACGCCTTCGAGCTGTCGATCGACCGGGCGGCGCTGATCCAGGTCGTCTACGACGGCCTCTACACGCCCACGGTCCAGGCCAACCCGCCGTCCTCGCCCTACTACATCGCCGGTGTGCAGCCGCCCGCGCGGGACGTGGCCAAGGCCCATGCGCTGCTCGTGCAATCGGGCGCCACGCTCCCCGTGCACGTGACCCTGGTCGCGCCGAACAACCCGGACCTGCAGCAGGTGGACGAGGTGATCCAGTCCATGGCGTCCGAGGCCGGCTTCGACGTGACGCTGCAATCGATGGAGTTCGCGTCGTCGCTGCAGGCGGGCTACAGCGGCAACTTCCAGGCCTACAACATCGCCTGGTCCGGCCGCATCGACCCGGACGGCAATCTGTGGCCGTTCCTGCACACTGGTGGCACGTTCAACTACGGCCATTACGACAGTCCCGCGATGGACGACCTGCTGGACCGCGCAAGGCTGGCCACGGACAAGGCCGAACGCGAGGACCTGTATCGCCAGGTAGTCGAGTTGGAGCGGCGGGATCTGCCGCTGATCTATCTCTGGACACCGAAGAACCTGGTAGGCATGCGCAAGCAGCTAACCGGCTTCGTGCAAGTGCCGGACGGGCTGATCCGGCTGACCGGCGTATCCCTGGCCCCTTGAAGACAGGTGTCCAGAGGACGTCCGTCCTCTGACGGGGTTTGGGGCAAAGCCCCATCCTTGCTAAGCCCCATCCATGTCCAAATTGACCCGCCGAGGACTCTGCCTGGTCATCGCCGCCCCATCGGGCGCCGGCAAGAGCACCATCACGCGCGAATTGCTCGCGACCGAACCGGACCTGGCGCTCTCCATCAGCGCCACCACCCGCGCGCCCCGCCCCGGCGAACGGGACGGCGAGCACTACCTGTTCCGTTCCGCCGACGCCTTCGACGCCATGATCGCCCGGGGCGAACTGCTGGAATGGGCCGAGGTATTCGGCCGCCGCTACGGCACGCCGCGTGCCGCCGTGGAGCAGGCTCTCGCCGCCGGACGGGACATCGCGTTCGACATCGATTGGCAAGGCCACCGCCAACTGCGCGCGGCGCTGCCCGACGACGTGGTGAGCGTGTTCATCCTGCCGCCGTCACTGGCTGCGCTCGACGAACGTCTCCATGCCCGTGCCGGCGACGACCCGGCAGAAATCGCCCGCCGTATGCGAGCGGCCCGTGACGAGATCGCCCATTGGTCCGAGTTCGGCCATGTCGTCGTCAACGACCATTTGGCGGACGCCGTCGCCGCGGTCCGAAGCGTACTGCACGCTGCCCGTACCGCGACAGCACGTTTGCCGGGAGTCAGCCAGTTCGTTGCCGGCCTGGGCTGACATCAGTTCGTATGCGCGAGGGCGATCCGCGTCTGCGACTGGCCGAGCCCGGCCTCCATCGACTCGGCTAGGGCATCGGCCACGCAGCGATACCCGAGATCGTTCATGTGCACGTTGTCGTTGGCCAGGAAGTGCGAGTACGGCAATCCAGCCCGCTGCCAGCCATCCATCAACGATCCGCGGGAAAACAGCGACACGTTGTACTTGACCGCGAGTTCGGCCAATGTCTGCTCCATGATCCCGTGCTCCGGCGACGCGAGGATCATCGGCGAGCGCTGGTTGTCCATCAGGATCACGTCGATCCCGAGCGACTGCAGCCGCTCGATGCCGGTCGAGACGAGTTTGCGGAACACTTCAGGGTCTGAGTTTGCCATGGCGCCATTCGCCCCGACCTGCCAGATCACCAGGTCCGGGCGGATCGCCAGGGCGTCGGCGTCCAGCCGCGCTACTTCCTCGAGCGCATCCTGTCCGCCGATCCCGCGGTTGATGACGGCGATGTGGGCGAGCGGGAACGCGTTGGACAGATCGCTTTGCAGCCGGGCCGGGTAGGTGCGCGCCGGCGCGGTCGCCATCCACCCTTCGGTGCTGGAAGAACCCAGGGCGACCACCAACACTTCGCTGTTGCTGGCCAAACGCTTTTTGGTGGCTGGCAACGCCATCGGCGGCACCTTCGATAGCGGGCAAGCCTCTTCCGCCCAGCCACGGACGGGAAGTCCCGTGGCGATTGCGATTGCAAGGCAGGCGATAGCGACTTTTCGGAGCGTCATCCTGGTAATAAAACGCAACAGAGTGGGTTCGGTCTATCCCTAATGACCCGGGTCAGGCTTTTTTCCTGCTGCACCGCCGGAAGGCTTCGCGGGAACGGATCAAAGAGCGGCCAGAACGGTCTCGGCCCTGCTTACATCGAAGTCGCCGGGCGCTTCGACCGCGAGATGGGTCACCACCTTGTCCTTCGCCACCAGCGCGAATCGCTGGCTGCGCACGCCGAGCCCGCGGGCCGTGAGGTCCAACTCCATCCCGATCGCCTTCGTCAGCGTGGCGGACCCGTCGGCCAACATCACGATCTTGCCATCCACGCCCTGGTCACGCCCCCAAGCCGCCATCACGAAAGGGTCGTTGACCGCCATGCAGATGATGGTGTCCACCTTCTTGTCCGTGAACGCCTCGGAGTGCTGGACGAAACCCGGCAGGTGCTTGGCGCTGCAAGTGGGCGTGAACGCGCCCGGCGTAGCGAACAGCACGACCGTCTTGCCGCCGAACAGCGAACTGGTGCTCTCCTCCTTCGGACCGTCCGGCCCGGCCGTCATCAGCTTCATCTCCGGCAGCGTGTCGCCGACCTTGATCGTCATCGTTGGCCCCTTCGTCGTCCCAGCCGAACGCTAGCGGCATAGGCAGGGCGTGTCATCCACCAGGCGTGCCGCGTCAAAGGTCATTGCAGCGATCGCAATCCTCTCCAAGATGATCCACCATGCCGCTCCAAATTCCCTCCCTGCTGGACGAAGCCCGGCTCACCGGTCAATTGCTGATCGCCATGCCGGCAATGGACGATCCCCGGTTCGCCCAGTCGGTGATCTATCTCTGCGCGCATACCGAAGATGGCGCGATGGGCCTGGTGCTGAACCGCCCCCTGGTCAGCCCCACTTTCGCGGACCTGCTGCGCCAGTTGGACGTGACGCCCAGGCCGCCCGCCCGCAGCATCACGCTGTGCGATGGCGGCCCGATCGACGGCGCCCGCGGCTTCGTGCTGCACACCGCCGACTGGACGGGTGACGGCAGCCTCCAGGTGGACGACACGATGGCGCTGACCGCGAGCCTCGACGTGCTCAAGGCCATCGCCGCCGGGGATGGGCCGCGCGAGAGCCTTCTGGCACTCGGCTACGCCAACTGGGGCGCCGGGCAACTGGACGAGGAGATCGTCTCCAACGTCTGGCTCTCCGCACCGGCCTCGGTCGACCTGGTGTTCGACGCCGACCACGCGACCAAGTGGCGCCGCGCCTTCGCCTCCCTGCGGGTGGACCCGGCCGCCCTGTCCGGCAGCGCCGGCCATGCCTGATGCCATGTCCGGCAGCGCCGGCCACGCCTGATGCCATGTCCGGCAGCGCCGGCCA
>CAXTVQ010000014.1:23252-74943 GCA_964247705.1 uncultured Acetobacteraceae bacterium
TACCAGACGAAGCCCTACCAGACGAAGCGGGGCACGATCGCCACCGGGTGCAGCCCGGCCGCACTTGCCTCCGCCTGCGCGGCCCCGTGGTCATCGCCGAGCGCCTCGCCATGGATGCCCCCCAGCACCCAGCACGAAGCCACACCCGCCGCCGCGGCCCCGGCGATATCGGTGCGCAAGGAATCGCCCACCGCCAGGGTACGCGCCTTCGCCGTGCCGAGCATCGCCAGGACGGGGTAGTAGATCGCCGGGTCGGGCTTGCCGAGCGACCGCACGGCGCCGCCCATGAGTTCGTAGCGCGCCGCCACCGCACCGGCGCAGATCACCCGCACGCCGCCGCGGATCACTTCCAGGTCCGGGTTGGCGCAGATCATCGGCAGCGACCGCCGCGCGCACTCGGTCAGCACCGGCTCGAACGCTTCCACGTCCTGCGTCCCGAGATGGTCGTCCGGCCCCGTGTTCAGCACGAAATCGGCCTCGGCCGGGGAGCCGACGGGTTCGAGGTCCAACCCCTCCATCACGTTGCGGTCGCGCTCCGGCCCGAGATGCCACACCCGGCGGCCGAGGGCGGCGAACCACGGATCGGTGCGCTCGGACAAGGCCAGGTGCACCGCCTCGCCCGAGGTCAGCACCCCCGTGTAGAGGGACGGCGCGATCCCCATGCGCACCAGCATCTTCTCCGCCGCGAAGGACCGGCGCGGCGCGTTGGACAGCAGCACGCAGCGTTTGCCCGCATCGCGCAACCGCTCGAGGCAGTCGGCCGCGCCCTCATACGGGCGCACGCCGTCGTGGATCACGCCCCAGAGGTCGAGGATGAAGCCGTCATAGCGTTCGGCGAGGGCGGCCATGCCAGGGTAGGGGGTCATGCCCCCGTGCCTACCGCTTCGGCGGCGCTGCGGAAACCCTCGCGGCGGAGGCAGGTGGCGAGTTCGGCCTTCATCCGGGGCAGCAACGCCGGCCCGTGCACGGCGAACGCGGCATAAAGCTGCACCAACTGCGCCCCCGCCCGCAGCTTGGCCAGCACGTCGGCTCCCGTGGCAACCCCGCCGCATCCGATCAGCACCAGCCGCCCCCCCGCCAGCTTCCATGCCTGGGCCAGCAGCGCCGTGGAGGGCGCCATCAACGGCGGCCCGGACAGCCCGCCCTGCTCGGCGATGTGCCGCCCGCGCAACCCGGCCGGGCGCCCGACCGTGGTGTTGGAGACGATCAGCCCGTCCATGCCGCACTCCACCGCCACCTGGACGATGCTTTCCAGCGTACCCGGCGGCAAGTCCGGCGCCACCTTCACGAAGATCGGCGGCCGGTCCGGCAGGGCGGCAACCGCCTGGAGGATGCCACGCAACCGGGCCTCCTCCTGCAGCGCGCGCAATCCGGCGGTGTTGGGGGAGCTCACGTTCAGCGCCACGTAGCTGGCGTGCCCGGCCACGGCGGCGACCAGGGCAGGGTAGTCGCGCTCCGGTTCGGCGCCGTCCTTGTTGATGCCGACATTGGCGCCGACCAGCGTGCCGGGCGGCGGGCGCAGCCGGGCCAGCCTGGGCGCGAAGGCGCCGATGCCGCGGTTGTTCATTCCCATGCGGTTGATCACCGCGCCGTCTTCCAGCCGGAACAGCCGCGGCCGGGGATTGCCCGCCTGCGGCCGCGGCGTGACCGTGCCGAGCTCGATGGCGCCGAAGCCCAACCGCAACAAGCCGGGTGCGGCGACCGCATCCTTGTCGAACCCGGCGGCCAACCCGATCGGGTTGCGCAGCGCATGGCCGAGCAGGGCCGCGGCGAGCACGGGGTCGTCCTCGCCACGCGCGTGGCCGGCAAGCCCGAGCCGAAGCGCGCGCAACGCCAGGCGGTGCGCGCGCTCCGGATCGATCCGGCGCAGCGTGGGCAGGAAGGCGGAAGCGATCGCAGGGGTCATGGTGGTTGGGCTTGCCTTGCCGTACGGTTTGGCCGATTGGTCCGCCGCATGTGGGAAGAACCCTATCTGGAAACATGCTGCCGGTCAGCCCTGCACCGGCTTTTGCTGGTGGGGGCAGCGGGGCGGCCAGGCGGCTACAAGGACGGCCCGTGCCTGGAGCGGCTGAAGGGCCTCGGCTTCGCCTGCGAGCGGGAGGATGGCCGGTTCGAGGCCACGGCGGCCGGCATCGCACGCCATGCGGAGGAGATCGCACCCACGGCTGCGCAGAAGCGGGCGCGCCGCCGGGCCTGAACGTAGTCCCGTAGGGCGGACACCGTCCGACTTGCAACGGACCCCCTAGCCAAGCGGCGCCGTGAACAGCCGGCCCTCGCTCGCCGCGACGCAAACCACCTTGCCGCCCTCGGGTGCCGACACCAGCAGCATGTCGCCGCTCGACAGCATGTCCACGGCCTCGTCGAAGTACCCGGGCGACTGCACCGACGGCATCGCATCGCCACCGGTCTTGTAATGCCACAGCGTGAACCCGTTGGCGTAGGCCAGCACGGACAGGTTACGGACTGCAAAGCTCATCAGATCTCTCCTTTAGGTATTAAGTCCTAGTTGTAGATATGCCGTTAGCGGACGATGCCGCGCGCACGCAGCGCCCATTCGAGTTGGCCCAGTGCCTGGTACCACAGCCGCCAATCCGACCGTTGCTGCAGGCGGTCGCAGCGCGGGGCGCGTTGCCGTTCACCCCAAATCCGCAGGATCCGGGCATGCAGCAACTCGATGCTGCGCTGGCGGTAGAGCGTGTCGATCGCACGCACGATATCGTCGGGATCACACGGCCGGGCAGGGCCGTCGGGGCGCCACGCCGCACCCGCGCCGTCGCGGCGGGCGATCAGCGCCTCCATGGTCCAAAGCCAGGCCTCCTCGGCGCTGCGGAACGGCAAAGCGAGGTCGGGGTCGTGGATGCGGCTGAGTGCAAGCATTTTTGTCTCGCGAGATCGTGAACGGAACAGGAACATAAACCCTCTTTCGTCACATGGTCGCAAGCGTAAATCGGCGTTAATTCCTATTTCCAGCGGTGTGAATTCCTAGCAGTATGCGAGGCGCGACTCGAAAGAGGGATTGGGACCGATGAAACACGAGGACATCTGGCGCGCCTTGGACACGCTCGCGGCGGAGTACGGCCTCTCCGTGTCCGGTCTGGCCCGCCAGTCGGGGCTCGATCCCACGACCTTCAACGTGTCCAAGCGGCGTATGCCGGATGGCCGGGCGCGCTGGCCCAGCACCGAGAGCCTGGCCAAGGTGCTCAACGCCACCGGCGCCAGCCTCGAAGCCTTCACCGCCCTCGTATCGGGTGCACGGGCGCTCACCTCCAGCAGCAGCCGGCCCGCCTCCCAGCGCCGCATCCCCTTGATCGGCCTGGCGCAGGCAGGGGCCGAAGGCTTCTTCGACGATGGCGGCTTCCCCGTCGGCGGCAGTTGGGACGAGGTGAGCCTGCCCGAGATCGGCGACCTCAACGCTTATGCGCTGGAGATCTCCGGCGCCTCCATGGAACCCGTGTTCCGCGATGGCGACGTCGTCATCGTCTCGCCGGCGGCGCCGATCCGG
Source organism: uncultured Acetobacteraceae bacterium (assembly GCA_964247705.1). Taxonomy (GTDB): domain Bacteria; phylum Pseudomonadota; class Alphaproteobacteria; order Acetobacterales; family Acetobacteraceae; genus LMUY01. The sequence continues at coordinate 26,755 of CAXTVQ010000014.1, forward strand.
CGGGGGGACCGCGTGGTCGTGCGGACCGTGGCGGGCGAGGTCATGGCCAAGCAGCTCGTGCGGCGTTCGGCCCGCCGGGTGGAGCTGAAAAGCCTCAACCCGGCGCACAAGGACCATAGCTTCGACCTACGGGAGATGGCCTGGATGCACCGAATCGTTTGGGCCAGCCATTGAACCGAGGCTACATTGCAACGCTGTGACGTGCAGAGCGTTCTCGGGCAGGATACCGATCAACCCAGGGATGACCCGATGACCATTGCTACCAGGCGCCTCTTTGGCGGCTTCGTTCTCGCCGCCAGCCTTGCCGCATCGCTGCCGGCGCTGGCGCAGCGTGACCCGGAAGCGCCCGGCCCCGTGGTCGGCCGGATCACCATGGTCGCCCGCGGAGCGGCACTCGGGGTCGGCTACACCTGGGGTGACGGCACGCTCTACTACAACCGCCATCGTTACCGCTTCGCCGTCCACGGCGTGACGGTGGCTGACGTCGGGTACAGCCGCATCGTCGGCCACGGCCGGGTCTACAACCTGCACCGTTTGTCGGACTTCAACGGGACCTATGGCGCGGCCACCGGCGAAGCGACCTTAGTCAATGGGCTTGGCGGCCAGTTCCTGAAAAATGGTCAAGGCGTCGAGATCCGGATCGATGACGTGACACGCGGCGCCAGGCTGTCCGGCTCGGCGGACGGCATTCAGCTCGAATTGCGGCGGTAGCGAAATGGGGCGGCCGGGTGTGATGAGATATGTCGCAGCCGCCGCCCCGCTCTGCTTTCTCCTCGCCGGGTTGGCGCGCGCAGCGACACCCCCGGTGGACGTGGCCCTCGTGCTGGTCACGGACGTTTCGCGCTCGATCGATGACAGCGAGTTCCAGCTAGAGAAGCACGGCTACGCCGCCGCGTTCTCCGACCCCCGCGTGATCGCAGCCATTAAGGGCGGTCCTAACGGCCGCATCGCGGTTGCCTACGTGGAGTTCGCCTCCTCGGAGCAGGTGAGCGAGGTCGTCCACTGGACGGTCATCTCGGACGATGCGTCGGCCAAGGCTTTCGCCGACGAGATGGTCGCCCAGCCCCGCACCGCCTACGGCCGCACTGCCATCAGCAGTGGGATCGACTTCGCCGCACACATGCTGTCGGACGCCGGGTTCGCCGAGGCGCACCGCGTGATCGACGTGGCGGGCGACGGCACCAACAACGCCGGCCGTGACATAACCGAAGCACGCGACGAGGCGCTGGCGGCCGGGATCACCATCAACGGCCTGGCGATCATCAACGATCACCCTGTCTCCTACACGTTCGCGCATGTGCAGCCGCCTGGGGGACTCGCGTCCTGGTACCGGGACAACGTGACGGGCGGACCGGGCAGCTTCGTGGTCGAGGTGCACGACTTCAACGTCTTCGGCGATGCGATGACACGCAAACTGATCAACGAGATTGCCAGCCTTCCTTCCTTTCGCGGTTAGGATACGCACACATGCAACAACGCACGCTGGGCCGCTCCGGCCTGCAGGTCTCGGCGATCGGGCTGGGCTGCAACAACTTCGGCGGCCGTATCGGGATCGAGCCGGCGCGCGAGGTGGTGCACGCGGCATTGGACGCCGGCATCACGCTGTTCGACACGGCGGACGTCTACGGCGCGCTCGGGATCGGCTCGGCGACCAGCTACAAGGGCGCGTCCGAAGAGATCCTGGGGACCATCCTGGGCCCGAAGCGGCAAGACGTCGTGATCGCCACCAAGTTCGGCATGCCGATGGACGACAGCGGTCGCCGCGTCGGCGCGTCCCGGCGCTACATCATGCAGGCGGTGGAGGACAGCCTGCGCCGGCTGAAGACGGACTGGATCGATCTCTATCAGCAGCACAGCTTCGATACGAAGACGCCGGTCGAGGAGACCCTGAGCGCGCTGGACGATTTGGTGCGGGCGGGCAAGGTCCGTTACGTAGGCTGCTCCAATTTCGCGGCCTGGCAGGTGGCGGACGCGATGTGGACTGCGCGGGACCGCAACCTCAATCCGTTCGTGTCGTGCCAGGACGAACTGTCCTTGTTGGTGCGCCGTGCCGATGGCGAATTGCTGCCGATGATGCAGCAATTCGGCCTCGGCCTGCTGCCGTATTTCCCGCTCGCGAGCGGTCTGCTGACCGGCAAATACCGCCGTAACGCGACCATGCCGGAGGGGGCGCGGCTGACCAACACGCAACGCCTGGCGGACCGCTACCTGACCGAACGGCATTGGCCGGTGGTGGAGAAGCTGACCGATTTCTGCGCCGCGCGGGGCCACACCATGGTGGAACTCGCCTTCAGTTGGCTGCTGTCCCGCAGCGTGACGGCAAGCGTGATCGCAGGGGCGACCCGGGTCGAGCAGGTGACGCAAAACGCGGCTGCCGGCGACTGGGTGCTGACGGCCGAGGACCTTGCGGAGATCGACACGATCACCGCCTGAGGCTTGCCTCACCCGCTGCAACGACGTCGAACCTCGCGGCTACGTGACCACCGAGGTGCGAGACGTTGTCAGGTGCCAAGCGTCTCTTCGGAGCGGTGACGAACCGCTCAACGAGGAGCATCACCCTATGTTTATGCGCATCGACAAGTTGCAGGCCGAGCTACCGGAGACGAAGCGGCCCAACCCGAACGCTGCCGCCGCGCTGCAGGAGCTGCTCGGTGGTAAATACGGCGAGATGTCGACGCTCGGGAACTACATGTTCCAAAGCTTCAACTTCCGTAACAAGTCCAAGCTGCGTCCGTTCTATAGCCTCGTCTCCGCGATCTTCGCCGAAGAACTCGGTCACGTGGAGCTGGTGAGCACCGGTGTCTCCATGCTGGCCAATGGCCAGGGCGATCCGAAATCCAATGCCGACATCTCGGGCGCGCCGTTCGAGGCGATGCAGAACACCACGCTGCCCGGCGCTTTCCTGTCCAACGGCGGTGGCGCGACACCGGTGAACAGCAACGGCCTGTCCTGGAACACGGACATGGTTACGACCACGGGCAACGTGATCATCGACCTGCTGCACAACTTCCACCTCGAGTGCGGCGCGCGCATCCACAAGCTGCGTGTGTATGAGACGATGACGGAGCCGACGGGCCGCGAAGTCTGCGGCTACCTTCTGGTGCGTGGCTCGGTGCACGCGCATGCCTACGCACTGGCCCTGAAGAAGCTGACGGGTGTGGCGATCGAGCAGATGCTGCCGACGCCGAACATCAACCTCGACAAGATCCCCGAGTGTCAGAAGTATCTGAACGAAGGCAGCCATCGCCGGCTGTATCGCTTCAGCCCGCACGACTATGCAGAAGCCGCAGGCATCTGGGGCGGCGGCGAGATGGCGCTGCCGGGTGACCCGCCGGGCGAGCTCGAAGTCGTGGACGGTCACCCCGAGGGTGGCAAGATTCCGGAGCTGGCCGGCAATTACGGCGCCTTCGCTCCGGATTACGCGCCCGAGGAAATGTTCGAGATCGCCACCAAGCTCTACAAGAAGAGCCGCTAACCCCTCTTGCTCCTCCCTCTCCCGTCCTTAACGGGAGAGGGCTGGAATGGGAGAGGGCTGGGGTGAGGGTCTCTCGAGCACAACCTTGACGTCCGGCCCGCCCTGCTGGACGTCTCTGCGATGGCCACCGCCTCCCCCGTCATCGCCCAGTGGCTTGCCGCCAAGGAACAGCAGCCGGACGCGCTGCTGTTTTTTCGCATGGGCGACTTCTACGAGCTGTTCTTCGATGACGCGGCGGTCGCCGCGAACGCCCTCGGCATCGCGCTCACCGCCCGCGGCGAGCATGACGGCAAGCCGATCGCCATGTGCGGCGTGCCGATCCACGCCGCCGAAGGCTACCTCGCCCGCCTGATCCGCCGCGGTTTCCGTGTGGCCGTCGCCGAGCAGATGGAAGCTGCTTCCGCGCGCACCGGCAAGGCCCCGCTGAAGCGCGAGATCGTCCGCCTGGTCACCCCCGGCACCCTCACCGAGGACACGCTGCTCGAGAGCGGCCGTCCCAACCTCCTGCTCGCGTTGGCGCGCGCCGGGCGTGCCCTGGGTGCTGCCTGGCTCGACATATCGACCGGGCTGTTCGAGACGGAGGCGGTCGGCGACCTGCCCGCCTTGCTCGGCCGGCTCGACCCGGCGGAGATCCTGGCCCCGCTCGACCTTCTCTTGGGCGACTTCGAGGACCGCCGCGCCCCCGAGTCGTTGCCGCCGCCACCATTGGCCGCCCGCGCCCGGGTGGCAGAGGCGTTCGGCGCGGCCACGCTGGACGGGTTCGGCGCGTTCAGCGACGCCGAGGCGATGGCCGCTGCCGCCGCCCTGGCCTATGTCCGCACGACCCAGGCCGGCAAGCTGCCCGCGCTCTCCCCGCCGTCCCGCTACGATGGCGGCGGCGCGCTGGCCATGGATGCCGCGACCCGGGCAAGCCTCGAGATCACCCGCGCCCGCGACGGCTCGGCCGAACATACCTTGCTGGCATCGGTGGACCGGACGGTGACGCCGCCGGGCGCCCGGCTGCTGGCGGCCTGGCTGTCCTCGCCGCTGACCGATGTGGACGCCATCGCCGCCCGGCAAGGCGGCTGGATGCAGTTGCTGGCGGACCCGCTCGCACCCGCCCAGCTTCGCACCATGCTGCGCGGCGCCCCCGACGCGACCCGGGCGCTCGGCCGGCTTTCCGTCGGGCGGGGAGGACCGCGGGACCTGCTCGCGGTCAAGCAACTGCTTGCGGTGGCGACCGAGGTGCGGGGTGTGCTGGCTGCCGCCGAGGGCTTGCTGGCCACCCTGGCGCAGGACCTCGAAATCGATCCCGACCTGCGGTCGCGCCTGGCTGCCGGCCTCGCTGCCGCCCCGCCGCTGCGGTTGGAAGATGGCGGCGCCATCGCCGAGGGCTTCGACGGCGAGCTCGACGCGCAACGCACCTTGCGGGACGACAGCCGCCGGGTGGTGACCGGGCTGCAGCTCGACTACGCCCAACGCTACGGCGTCGCCTCGCTGAAGATCCGTCACCACGCGCAACTGGGCTACGTCATGGAGGTGCCGGCCGCGGCGGCCGATGCGCTGAAAGCCCGGCCGGAGCTGAGCCTGCGCCAGTCCATGGCCAACGCCGCACGCTTCACCAACCCCGAACTGGCCGACCTCGACCGCCGCATCAACGACGCCGCCGGGCGGGCCGGCGCGCGGGAGGCGGCGATCTTCAACGCTCTCGCCCAGGACGTATTGGCCCGCGCCCAGGCGCTGCGCTGCGCCGCCGCCGCCTTGGCCATGCTGGACGTGCTGCAGAGCTGCGCCCGCCTTGCCGAACCCGGCGCCTGGTGCCGCCCCGTCGTGACACCGGACACCGCCTTCTGCGTCACCGCCGCCCGCCACCCGGTGGTGGAACAGGCGCTCCCGACCGGCGCCGCGTTCCAGCCCAACGACTGCGACCTGTCGCCGGCGCGCCGGGTGCTGCTGCTGACGGGGCCGAACATGGCCGGCAAGTCCACCTTCCTGCGGCAGAATGCGCTGTTGGTGATCCTGGCGCAGGCAGGGCTGCCTGTCCCCGCCGCGTCCGCGCGGATCGGCATCGCCGACCGGCTGTTCAGCCGCGTGGGTGCGGCCGACGACTTGGCGCGCGGCCGCTCCACCTTCATGACGGAGATGACGGAGACGGCTGCGATCCTGAACCAGGCCGGTCCCCGCAGCATGGTGGTGGTGGACGAGATTGGCCGCGGCACGGCGACGCTCGATGGGCTGGCCATCGCCTGGGCGGTGCTGGAGGCGCTCCACTCGCAGATCCGCTGCCGCACGCTGTTCGCGACCCACTTCCACGAACTTGCCGGGCTCGGCCAGGCGCTGCCGCAGATGTGCCCGCACGCGATGCGGGTGCGCGAGTGGAACGGCGAGATCGTGTTCCTGCACGAGGTGGGGGAGGGTGCGGCCGGCCGTTCCTGGGGCGTGCACGTGGCCAAGCTCGCCGGCGTTCCCTCGGCCACCGTCCGCCGCGCCGCCGCCCTGCTTGCGGCCCTCGAACGCGGCAGCGCCACCGGCCCCGACCTGCCGCTCTTTGCGAACTTGCCGCCGGCCGAGCCAGGCCCAGATACGTTGCGCGCTGCCCTGGATACGATACAGCCCGATCAACTCTCGCCACGGGAAGCCTTGGAAGCGTTGTATCAATTAAAGGGACTAGCGTTATCATAGAGTGAATGCTCACGACCCATGATTCGCCGGAGACTCCGGACCAAGCGGCGCTGGTGCTGAAGGACGCGCTGGCGGGACTCCGCGCTGGCGAAGGCGGCATGAAGCGGGACGAAGCCTTGGCGACATTCCGCCGCCATCTCAACCGCATCCAGCAGCAGGTGCGGGACGGCTTCGAGCACTACCAACTGACCGGATTGCAGAGCGCCCGCCTCCTCGCGGCCCTGACCGACGGGATGATCGCCTCCCTGTATATCTATGCGCGGGAGGCGACCGGCGCGGCGCAGCCGCTCGCCGTCGTGGCCACCGGCGGCTACGGCCGCGGCATGCTGGCGCCGTTCAGCGATATCGACCTGCTGTTCATCACCAGCGCGGCGCCGGATCAGGCCACGCGCGCCGCAGTCGAGTTCAGCCTGTATTTCCTTTGGGACCTCGGCCTCAAGGTCGGGCATGCCACCCGCTCGGTGGCGGAATGCATCGGCGAGGCCGAACGCGATGTCACGGTCCGCACCTCGATGATCGACGCCCGCCGCCTGGCTGGGGACCAGCGCCTGTTCAGCGATTTCAACGTTCGGTTCGCCGCCGCCTGTGCGGTGCGCACCGCCGACTTCATTGCCGCCAAGCAGGTCGAGCGCGATCTCCGCCACCGCCGCTTCGGCGAAAGCCCGTTCCTGGTCGAGCCCAATATCAAGGAGGGCCGCGGCGGCCTGCGCGACCTGCAGACGCTGTACTGGATGACGCGCTACGTGTTCGGCACCCGGGTGATGGGCGAACTGGTCGGCGCCGACTCGCCGGGGGGCGGCGTGCTGGTGGAGCGGGAGGCCAAGCACGCGCGCCGCTCCTGGGATTTCCTATGGACGGTCCGCTTCCACCTGCATTACGTCGCCGGACGTGCCGAGGAACGGCTGACCTTCGACATGCAGCCGGTGGTCGGCGCCCGCATGGGTTACACGCGGCATGGCCGGCAAGACGGCGTGGAGCGCTTCATGCGCCACTACTTCCTGACTGCGCGCGAGGTCACCCGCATCACCGCCGTGCTCGAGCCGGCGATCGTGCGTGCGGCGCTCGGCCCGCCCGCGCTGGCCGAGGAAACGGATGCGGCGCTGCTGGAGCAAGGCTTCGTGCTGGCCGACGGCAAGCTGCTCGCCGCCCCCGGCCGGGATTTCGCCCGCGAGCCGGTGCAGATGCTCCGCCTGCTGCAGGTCGCAAGGGACCGCCACCTCGAGCTGCACCCGCTGGCGATCCGCGCGCTGATCCGTCACGAACGCCGCGCCGGCACCCTGCGGGACGATCCGGAGGCGGCCGCTGCCTTCATGGACCTGCTCATTTCGGGCCAGGACGCGGCCCATTGGCTGCACGTGCTGAACGAGACCGGGTTCCTCGGCCGCTACATCCCGGACTGGGCCCGCATCGTCGGCCAGATGCAGTTCGACACCTACCACGTGTTCACCGTGGACGAGCATACGCTGGAGGCGCTGCGGGTGCTGGACCAACTGGACCGGGGCGAGCTGTCCGAGGTGGCGCCGATCGCTTCCGGGCTGATGGAGGATCTGCAGTCCCGCCGCGCCCTGTACGTGGCCGCGCTGCTCCACGACATCGCCAAGGGCCGCGGCGGCGACCACTCCGAGTTGGGCGCGGATCTCGCCCTCGTCATCGGCCCGCAACTCGGCCTCTCGGCGGAGGAGACGGAGATGGTCTCCTGGCTGGTGCTGCAACACCTGCTGCTCAGCCAGACGGCGTTCAAGCGTGACATCGACGACCCTAAGACCATCCTCGACCTGGTCGAGACCATCCAGTCCCCGGAACGGCTCAAGCTGCTGCTGGTGCTGACGGTGGCCGACATGCGCGCCGTATCGCCACGCGTGTGGAACGGCTGGAAGGCGACCCTGCTGCGCGAGCTGTACGCGCGGGTGGCCGAGGTGCTGGCAGGGGGGCTGGCCACCACCGAGCGGGACGTTCGGGTGTCCCGCGCCAAGCAGACGGTCGCGGCGGCGATGACCAACTGGGCCGATGCCGACCGCGACTACTTCCTCGGCCTCGGCTACCCGAGCTACTGGCTGGGCTTCGACCCGGAGACCCAACTCCGCCACGCCCGCCTGGTGCGCGAGGCGCAGGCGACCGGCGCACCGCTCACCGTGCAGGCCGAGCCGCTGCCGGCCCGCGCCGTGACGGAGGTCACGGTCTACACCGCGGACCACGCGGGGTTGTTCAGCCGCATCGCCGGCGCGCTCGCGGTGGCCGGCGCCTCGATCGTGGACGCGCGCATCCACACGCTGACCAACGGCATGGCGCTGGACACCTTCTGGGTGCAGGACGCCGCCGGCGGCACGTTCGACGCGCCGCACCGGCTGGCCCGCCTGTCGGTGCTGGTGGAGCAGTCGCTATCCGGCCGGCTGCAACTGGCCGCCGAGATCCGCCGGGTGGGCGAGGCGTTGCTGGGCCGCCGCATGCGCGCGATCCACGTGCCGCCCCGCGTGGTAGTGGACAACCGCGCCAGCCACACCCACACCGTGATCGAGGTGAACGGCCGCGACCGCCCGGGCCTGCTGCACGACGTGACGGCCGCGATCAGCGAGCAGGGGCTGCAGATCGCCTCCGCCCACGTCACGACCTACGGCGTGCGCGCGGTGGACGTATTCTACGTCAAGGACGTCTTCGGGCTGAAGGTGGAGAACGAGCGCAAGCTGACGCTGCTGCGTGCCGCTTTGCTGAGCGCCCTCGGCAGCCCGGACGAGCCCGCGGCATTGCCCGCAACTCCCACCAGGCTGCCCCGGCGCCGCGCGACCGCCGCCTGAGGGCTTGACCAGCAACGCGTCCGCGTGTTGCTGAACCGGATCGTTATCACTGGACCTGCTATCATGACCCGGCTGCTCGTTCTCGCTGGTGCCGCCACCTTGGCCGCACTCTCTGCGCTGCCCAGGGCCTATGCCGAAGAGGTGCCGTCCTTCCTGCAGAACGGAGACCAGTTCTGCACCAGTGAGGCCGATTTCGACGACCTGATCGCGCACAGCAAGGTGCGCGCCGGATCGGCCATCGAGACCTGCATCATGGTGGACAAGCCGACGCGGGTGGCGGTGATGCGCGGGCGCGGCGGTGCGAAGTCCATGGTCCGCGTGATCAGCGGTCCGCTGGCCTACGAGATCGGCTGGACCAACGGGAAGCTTCCCTTGGCGAAGTAGGGGCGCTGCCCAGCCGCAACCCCGTCCGGCCGTAGGCGTTCGCAGAAGAACCCGCCCGCCGCTGTTCGCTCGGCCGGGCTTCTGCGTGGAGCAGCCGTCATGAAGCCGCCTACCGAACTCGACAAGAACGGCAACCTGATCACCCACCCGACCGGCGCCAATGAAGGCCACCCCAGCTACCTCTACGATCCGTCCAAGCATGAGGACCAGATCGTCGTCATGTATCAGACGCCGGAGGCCGCCCAGGAAGCAATCAAGATGCTCGGCGCTGAAGGCTTGGCTGGCGACGCCTACGTGACCGATCGTACCGAGGACGGTGCAAATGCCGGCGTCAATGCCGAGGGCGGCAGCACCGGGCTATGGGGCAGCCTCAAGGGCCTGTTTGCGCCCGACGACGAGGTGCACGGCCTGGCTGAAGGCGTCCGTCGTGGCCACGCCCTGCTGGTGCTGCACCCGGCGTTGGAAACCCGCAACCGGGTGATCGAGATCCTGGAGGCCTCCAACCCGATCGATTTCGACGCCCGGCTGGAGCAGTGGCGCACCGACGGCTGGCGCAACCTCGCCCAGCAGGAGGCTGCCACGATGGGGGCCGAGACCGACGCCCGCCCCCGGGTCGGCGTGCGCGACACGACGAGGGGAAGCGGCGCCGTGCGCAGCTATTTCGCTCCTCGCAGCCAGGATTGAGCACCCGGGCGGCCGCTTTGGCCGTCACCCTCCTTGCAGCCGGCTGCGCATCGCCCGGTTTGAAGCAGTTCGCCGGAACCGTCCCCGCCTTCGACCCGGTGACGTTCTTCACCGGCCACGTCGTCTCCTGGGGGGTGCTGGAGAACCGCTCCGGCTACCCCACCGAGGTGATTACCACCGACTGCCAGGGCGTGCTCGACGCCCCCGGTAATCTGCACATGGTCCAGCACCTGACGGAGGGGAACGATCGGCAGGTGCGCGACTGGCACATGCACCGGGTCAGCCCGACGCATTTCGAGGCAACCGCCAACGACGTGGTGGGCGTGGCAAAGGGCGACGTGGACGGCCGTGTGTTCCACTGGACCTTCGTGCTGGCGCTCAAACCCGGCAACGCGCTGGAGAACGTCACGATGGATCAGTGGATGTACTTCGAAGATGACGGCTCGATGGTCAACCGCGACACGGTCCGCAAGTTCGGCGTGATCGTGGCCGGCGTCACGGAGCACTTCAAGCACGTGTAGGCAGCGTTCTCTCCCCCACCATCAGGGGCGGGGGAAAGGGTGGCGGCACTCACATCTGCATCGGTGCCGGCGGCTCTATCTCGGAGTCCGGCTCCCCCCCAGGCGGCGGCAGTTCGACCGGGGTCGGCTGCGGGCCGTCCGGATCGTCCAGAGGGGGCGGCGGCATCGGCGGTCCGGGTGGGACGATCGGTTCCGGCATTTGCGCGTGGATCATGGCCGCTCCTTCCCTATGAGGGCGCGATCGATGGCTGTCCCGGGGGCCTTCCCGCTGGTCGATCGACGCCGCCGTTGCGCAGTCTAGCTCAATCGCCATCGGCCGGCAGCCCGTAGCAGGTCAGCCGGCTTAGGCCGGCGCCACCCGCATCCGCCGCATCAGCCAGAGGCCCAGTAGCGACGCCAGCACGAACAGCCCGGCCGCCAGAACCATCTGCACGCCCCGGTCCACCCGCACGCCACCCCCGAGCAAGGCGAACACGACGGTCTGCGGTACGTAGCCGATCGCCGAGGCCAGCAGGAACGGCACGGCCGCCACGGCGGACACGCCGGCCAGCAGGTTGAGCAGGATGTTGCTCCCAACCGGCAGCAACCGGAGCGTCAGCGTGGCGCTGAACGGGTGTTGGCTGAGCTGGCCGTCCAATCGCGCCAAGCGGCCCGTTATGCGCCGCGCCGCCCAGTCCCGCGCCACCAGCCGCGCCCACAGGAAGTCGGCGGCGCATCCCGCCACCTGCGCCAACAAGGCAAGTGCGCAGCCGGCCCAGGTGCCGAAGCCGAGCCCGGCGGCATAGGCCACGACCTGCCGCGGCACGCCCACGGCACAGGCCGCGGCGCCGGCCAATACGAACACGGCAGGCCCCGCCTGCGCCGGCGTATCGAGCGCACCACGCCCCCAGCCGCTGCGCACTGCCAACCCCGCCAGCAGCAGCCCGCCCAGCAGCAGCGCCGGTTTGCCCAGCACCGCCCCGCCGCGGACCAGTGCGCCTCGGACCTGGCCGCTCACGGCGCCCCCTCCGGCGCTTCCACCCCAGGCGTTTCAACGACCGGGCGCTTCCAGCGGCGTTGCAGCCAGTAGACGCCGGCCAGGTCGAAAATGCCGACCCATAGCCGGTCGAGCGTGCCGTAATTCGAGGCGCCACGCATGCGCGGCCGGTGGTTGACCGGCACCGACACCACCCGGCCGCCCTCGCGAATGAACAAGGCAGGCAGGTAACGGTGCATATGGTCGAAATGCGGCAGCGCCAGGAATGCATCGCGCCGGAACACTTTCAGGCCGCAGCCGGTATCGGGCGTCGCATCACCCAACAGGCCGGCCCGGATCCGGTTCGCCAGGCGGGACGCGATCCGCTTGGTCCGCGTGTCCCGCCGGGTGACCCGGTGCCCTGCGGTCAGCACCATCCCGGTCGCGGCCCGAGCCTGGGCGAGCAGGGCGGGGATGTCGGACGGGTCGTTCTGGCCGTCACCGTCCAGCGTCGCGATCCAAACGCCCCGTGCTGCGCGCACCCCGGTCACGATCGCCGCACTTTGTCCACACGGCGAGCGATGCCGCCGCACGATCAGCGGCACCGATCCTGACAGCATAGCCAAACGGGCAGCGGTTGCATCCGTGCTGCCGTCATCCACGTATACGATCTCGTGCGAAACGCCGGCGAGGGCGGTTTCGATCTCTTCGACCAGCGGAGCGATGTTGGATGCCTCGTTGCGCACGGGAACGACGACGGACAGGAATGGATCGTTTTGTGTCACAGGCGCGACCTAGCACTCGCTTAATCGTGGCGCAAAATACACGCACCAGGTGCTGCACAATGATATTTAACGTCGCTATAACGTAACTCATGCCTTTCGACATAGACGGCCCAGCACGACGGATTGAGACGGCTCGCGACACCGCTAACCGGCATCTTGTCGCCGTTTGGCTGTTTGCGGTTTGCGCCATGCTCTGGGTGATGATCGTGCTCGGTGGGGCCACCCGCCTGACCGGCTCGGGGCTCTCGATCATGGAGTGGGCGCCGCTCTCCGGCATAGTGCCGCCCTGGTCGCAGGCCGAATGGCAGCGCCTGTTCGCCCTCTATCAAAAAATCCCGCAATACCAGCTTATTAACCAGGGCTTCGGCATCGACGGCTTCAAGCACATTTTCTGGCTGGAGTGGACGCACCGCCTCTGGGGGCGGCTAATCGGGTTCGTTTTCCTTGTTCCGCTGGTGATACTCGGGCTGCGCGGCGCCATCCGCCGCGGCTTGTGGTTGCGCCTGGGAGGACTGTTCCTGCTGGGCGGCCTGCAGGGCGCGGTCGGCTGGTTCATGGTCGAGTCGGGGTTCGCCGCCGATAGCACCGCCGTGTCGGCGTACCGCCTTGTGGCGCATCTCACGCTGGCGCTGCTCCTGTATGGCGCGATCCTGTGGACGGCGCTCGGCGTCTTGCGGCCAGGTGGCCCCCGTGTCGTCCGGAGCCGGTTGCTGAGCCGGTTGCTTCTAGGGTGCGGGATCCTGTTGCCGGTGACCATTGTCGCGGGTGGCTTCGTCGCCGGGCTGCATGCCGGGCTGATCTACAACAGCTTCCCATTCATGGGCGACGGCGTGGTGCCGCCTGACTATGCTTCCCTCCACCCCTTCATGCGAAACCTGACCGAGAACCTCGCCGCGGTGCAGTTTGACCATCGGCTGCTCGCGACCATCACGGCGTTGCTCGTGGCAGCATCGGCCGTGGTCGGTCTCAGCCGGAACCAGCCCCGTGCAGTGAGGCTTGCCGCCGGATGCATGGCGCTGGCCGTGGTGGCGCAATATGGCCTCGGGGTCGCCACGCTGTTGTGGGTCGTTCCGGTCGGTCTTGCGACAGCACATCAGGGCGTCGCGGTTCTGCTGTTGACGGCAACCCTCGTCACCATCCATGTGCAGCGGCGTCAGTCCTGGATCGGCGTGGATATGAACCGAGTGTCCGAGCAGCGCCGGCTTTGATACTGGAACGGCAGACCCTTTCGGACGTCTCCGGACCGGGCAAGGTGCAACGCGCCGACGAGGCTGTGTCCGTGCAAAAGTCGCACCAATCGGAAACGGGCCAGTTATCCTCCGGCGCGCAAGCCCGCTTTCTTGCGACCATGAGCCACGAGCTGCGGACTCCGCTCAATGTGGTCATCGGCTTTTCCGAAGCGATGATGCGCGACTCGGGCGGTGCGCTGGCCCGGGAGCAAACCTTGGAATACGCGACGTCCATCAACGAGGCCGGGCGGCAGCTTCTCACGTTGGTGGACGTCATCCTGGATGTGGCCCGGGTCGAGGCAGGGCAGTTCGACCTGCCGTCGGACCTGATGGACGTCGCCCACATCGTGACTTCGGTGGTGGGCCAAGCGGCCGACAGCGCTTGTGCGGGTGCGTTGTCGCTTACGGCGGACATGCCTTTCCACCTGCCGCTGATGCGAGGCGACGAACGCCGCATTCGCCAGGCGCTCGGGCACATGATCGGCAATGCGATCAAGTTCACGCCAGGCGGCGGCTCGGTGCGGGTCTCTGGACGGCTGGATGAACGAACCGGGGACTTGCTGGTTCTCGTCAGCGACACCGGCATCGGCATTGCCGACGCCGACCTGCCTCGCGCGTTTGAGCCGTTCGTGCAGTTGGACGCAAGTCTGTCGCGGCGCTTCCCTGGCAGCGGCCTCGGCCTATATGTGAGTCGGATTACAGCCCGCGCCCATGGGGGAGATTTGATCCTGAGCAGTCAACCGGACGTCGGCACCACCGCCGTGCTCCGGTTGCCGGCACACCGTCTCGTCGCCCCGCCGTCTCAGCTTATGTCCTCGCAACTCTCGCCCTGATTGGATTCTACTGGCCATGACGCTCGCTTTGTCCGCTTTGGCGACGACCGACCGGCTGTTTTTCGAGCGTGACGATGCGGCGCTGGACCGTGGCACTGCGGAGCGGTTGGTCGCCGAAACGCTGAACGGCTGTGACGACGGCGAGCTATTCCTGGAATACCGTGAGAGCGAGCAGATCGCGCTCGATGATGGACGGATCCGCCACGCCGGGTTCGAGAGCGGCTCGGGCTTCGGCCTGCGCGCGATCCTGGGCGAGGAGACGGGTTACGCCCATGCTGGCGAGGTAAGCGAGTCGGCCCTTCGCCGTGCCGCCGCGACTGTCTCGGCAGTACGGAATGGCCAGGGCGGTGGCGTCGCTGCCGAGCCGCCACGGTCCAGCAATGCCCGTCTGTACGCCGACGTAAACCCGCTCGGCGAGATGGATTTCGGTGCGCGCACCGCGATCCTGGCCGAGATCGACGCCTACGCCCGTGCCAAGGACCCCCGGGTGAAGCAGGTCATGGCCAGCATGTATGGCGAGTGGCAGGCGGTGCAGATCGTGCGCGCCGATGGCCGGCGGGTCGCCGATCTCCGCCCACTGGTAAGGCTCAACGTTTCCGTCGTGGTGGAGCAGGATGGCCGGCGTGAGACCGGCGGCCATGGGACAGGCGGGCGGTTCGGCTACAGCCAGTTGCTGACTGCCGAGACCTGGCGCGCCGGCGTGGACGAGGCTTTACGCCAGGCGTTGGTGAACCTTGAAAGCCGCCCGGCCCCGGCCGGCGAAATGGAGGTCGTGCTCGGCAACGGCTGGCCCGGCATCCTGTTGCACGAGGCAATTGGCCACGGCCTCGAAGGTGACTTCAACCGCAAGAAGACGTCGGCCTTCGCCGGCTTGATGGGCCAGCGTATCGCCGCACCCGGCGTCACCATCGTCGACGACGGCACGATGCCCGACCGCCGCGGCAGCCTGACCGTGGACGACGAAGGCACGCCTTCCGGCCGCATGGTGATGATCGAGGACGGGATCCTGAAGGGCTACATTCAGGACCGGCTGAACGCCCGGTTGATGGGCGTGGCGCCCACCGGCAACGGCCGCCGCCAATCCTACGCGCACGCGCCGATGCCGCGGATGACGAATACGGTAATGCTCGCCGGTCAGTATGAGCCGGAGGAAATGATCCGTTCCGTAAAGAACGGCCTGTATGCGGTGAACTTCGGTGGTGGCTCGGTGGACATCACCTCCGGCAAGTTCGTGTTCTCGGCAAGCGAGGCATACCGGATCGAGGATGGCAAGATCACCTCGCCAGTGAAGGGCGCTACGCTGATCGGCAACGGCCCGGACGCACTGACCAAGGTAACCATGGTCGGTAACGACCTGGCCCTGGATCCAGGCGTGGGCACGTGTGGTAAGAACGGCCAGGGTGTGCCCGTAGGCGTCGGCCAGCCAACGCTCAAGCTGGCCGGACTGACAGTAGGCGGAACGGTCTAACAGATCGCCGCTAAGGACGCCGGCCACACAAGGTTGGGCGGACATCGTCCGCCTTCAACCATCCGCCGAACCAAGCCTCAGGCGAACATCGCGTCGATCGTCTTTGGATCCACGTCGTCAAGCGTTGCCGGCGACCACTTCGGTGCCCGGTCCTTGTCGATCACCATCGCCCGGACCCCTTCCGCAAAGTCGGGATGCCGTGTCACGTGCCGTGTCAGCGCAAGTTCGGCCGCCAAAGCCTGCGGCAACGTGCGTGACGCACCTGCGCGGACGATTCGGAACGTCCACAACACCGCGCTGGGTGACATGCTCCGCAGCGTCAGCAGCGTCTGTCGGGACCACTCCGTATCGGCCCGTTCCAGCCGTGCCTCGATCTCACCGACGCTGTTCGCTCCAAAGCAGTCGTTGATCGCCGGCAAATGCTCAGCGACCGTTGGCTCGAATGGGCGGGCAACCGCGGCCAGTACTGCCGCGCCATCCACAGCAATCGCGTCCGGCAAAGCCGCGAAAGTCTCCCGATCCGTAAAGTGGGTTGCCAACCCGACGAACGCCGCGTCCGCCCCACTCATCCGGGCTCCGGTGAGCGCCATGTACATGCCCACCGAGCCTCGCAACCGCGGCAGGATATATGTAGCGCCGATGTCGGGGAACAGCGCGATGCCGGTCTCCGGCATGGCGAACAGCGCCGTCTCAGTTACGACCCGGACCGACCCATGAACCGACAGGCCGATCCCACCCCCCATGCAAATGCCGTCGACGAACGCCACGAATGGCTTGGGGTAATCCGCGATCATCTGGTTGAGCGCGTATTCCGCTGAGAAGAAGGCTTCGACTGCCTCATACCGTTGGCCGACGCTGTCGGCACGCACCGCACGAATATCGCCGCCGGCACAAAAGGCTCGCCCACCAGCGCCTTCGATCATGACCACGTGCACTGACGGATCGTCCCGCCACCCTGCAACTGCGCCGGCGATCATGTGGATCATGCCGATATCGAGCGCATTCAGCGCACGCGGGCGGTTGAGCGTTATCCGCCCAGCCCGCCCATCACGCCGGGCGAGGACAGTCGGCTCGACTGCCCCGCTCACCGCCGCCGCTTGCGTTGCATGAACCCGGGCGTGATCGCACTCAATGCGCCCCGCCCCGCAGCCCGCACTGCCACACGGCCAACCGGATGCAGGAGAGCGCTGACGGCCAGGCTTTCCCGCATCTCCAACAAGGCCTGGTCGCGCACCTCCCGGGCCTCGGTCTCAATCCGGCTGGCTTTGCTGCTCGACGCGATCAGGCCGAAGATCAGCAGCATGATCAAGTCGAACACGAGTACAACGACCGCTGCCCATATTGGAGCGATCACAAGCGACAACGCCTGAAATCCCACCACATGGACCATGATCAGTGTGGCGATGGCGAAGACGGCAGCGACCACGCCCCAGACGCCACGCCAAACCTGGCGTTTGATCAGCAGCTTGAACCGGAGCAGCTCCGCCTGGGCGGCTGTGCGTCCGAGGTCGACGGTGCGCACTGGGGTTAGCGGACGAAGCGGCCGAGTACGTAGCCGACAGCGCCTGCTACCGCGATCGCGATCAACGGACGCCCGCGGACCTGCTCGGCTACGTTGTCCGCCTGGTCGCTCGTGTAATCCCGCGCCTGCTTCGCCACCGACTGGGCACGGTCCGCAGCGTCGGAGAGCGCCGGCGTCACGTGCTCGCCGACCAGTTGGTTGACCTGCTTGCGCAGTGCAGCGATCTGCGCTTGGGCGTCGTCGACTGTGTAGGAAGTGGCCATGGGTGCAAACTCCTCGGTTGCCTTCGTTCGGTCGCGTAAGAACGCCCATCGCGCAACCGGGGTTGCCCTGGCCCGCCCAGAAACCAGCCGTTTTTTCGCGCCGCAACAGGCACGGGCGGATTGCTCTGACTGCCACCCGCCCGGTAGGGTCAATTCGACCCATCCTGGCCAGGACCGCCCCGCCGTATGACGTTCCGAACGCTGCTGGCTGCCGGGTTTTGCATGGTCCTCTCAATATCGCCCGTCTTTGTGTCATCCGGGGCCGCCCGGGATCTTTCGGTTGTCAGCCGGAGTGCCGATCAGTTGCAGGCCCAGGAGGACGCTTATCTCAGGCCGTTCATGGCGGCCACGGGAACCCCCGTCACCGGACTGACCTGGCCCGGCGGCCTCGGCACGCTACGGACCCGGATCGAGGGCGGCGCCAACGATTGGGACCTCGTGGTCGTCTCCGCCGACGAATTGCTCGCCGGGTGCGACGACGGGCTATTCGAGAAGATGAACTGGCCGGCGGTCGGCGGAAAGGATCACTACCTTCCCCAGGCGGTCAGCGATTGCGGCCTGGGAGCCGGGGTGCGCAGCGTCGTGCTCGCCTGGGACCGCGACAAGCTGCCGACCACGCCGAGCTGGGCCGATTTCTGGGACGTGGCCCGCATCCCCGGCAAGCGCGGGCTGCGCCGCACCGCGCGCACCAACCTCGAGATCGCCTTGCTCGCCGACGGCGTGGCGCCGGGTGACGTCTACCGCCTTTTGCGCACTGATGACGGGGTGGACCGCGCCTTTCGCAAGCTCGACCAGATCAAGCCCTATGTCGCGTGGTGGACGCCGGACGCCCAGGGAGCACAGATGCTGAGTTCGGGTGAGGTGCTGCTGTCCAGTGCCGACAATGTCGCGATCACGACCGCGAACCGCTTGGAGAAACGCCATTTCGGCCTGCAATGGGCGGGTAGCCTGTATACCGTGCAGTCCTGGATCGTGATGCGAAGCAGCCCGAACCTGGCCGACGCGCTCAAGCTGCTGGCCTTTGCGGCGGACCCGGCGCGGCAGGCGATCTTCGCGACCGACATCCCCTACGGCCCTCTGGCGAAAGGGGCGACCGACCAGTTGGCGCCCGACGTGCTCGCGGTCTGCCCCACGAACCCGGCCAACCTGCAATCGGCCCTGCAAGTGGATGAGCAGTTCTGGCGCGACAACGGCGACAAGCTGAACCAGCGGTTCGACGCCTGGCTGGCCCACTGACCCCGGACAGCGCGCCCGCAGCGATGGCCCAGCAAAGCGCGCCTGCCGCAATGGCGGAGGCGCCCGGCAAGCTCACGCTGTCCGGCACGCTGGACACTCAAGCGGCGGCGCGGCTGTGGGGCCCCGTGTTACGCGCGGCGGCGGCAAGGCGGGGCCGGCCGCTGGTGCTGGACGTGGCGGCCGCGAGCCCGGGCACGGCCGGGGCCGCGTTGCTGGCGGCGGCGGCGGCCCGCCACGGCGACACCCGGATCGAGGGCGCCAGCGAAGCGTTCTCCGCCCTGATCGCGCAGGCCGGGACCGCCGCACCCAAGCCGGCTCCGCGGCAGCCTTGGACCTTCACCGGCGTCGCACAGGCACTTGCGCGGCGGGCCGGATCCATCACCGCGTTCCTGGGCGAGAGCGTGGTGGCAGCGTTGTCCATCCCGTGGCGGCGGCGGCAGATCCGTGGTGGCGACCTCTTTCGGCTGGCCGACCAGGCAGGGGGGCAAGCCGTCCCGCTCGTGATGCTTCTCGGCTACCTGATGGGGCTGATCCTGGCGTTCCAGTCCGCCATCCCGCTGCAGCGGTTCGGGGCGGACATCTTCGTCGTGAACCTGGTCGGGCTCTCCCTCCTGCGTGAATTGGGGCCGTTGCTCGCTTCCGTGATCCTGGCCGGCCGCACCGGCTCGGCCTTCGCCGCCGAGCTTGGCACGATGAAGGTGAACGAGGAGTTAGCGGCCCTGCGAACGCTCGGAATCAGCCCGATGACGATGCTGGTGTTGCCCCGCCTCGCCGCCGCCGTGCTGGTGATGCCGGTCCTGACGCTGGTGCTGGAGCTTGCGGGCCTGCTCGGCATGCTGACTGTGATGATGGCGTTCGGCTTCCCTCCGGCCGCCGTCTACGCACAGCTAGGTCGCGCGGTGCACGCGCGGGACATGTGGGGCGGCCTGTTCAAGGCGGTGTGCTTCGGCGCGGCGGTGGCCGGCATCGGCTGCCGCGCCGGGCTGGCCACCGGCATTGGCCCGCGTGCGGTGGGCCAGGCGGCGACGGCGGCCGTGGTGGGCGGCATCGTCGCCACCATCCTGATGGACGGCCTGTTCGCCATCCTGTTCTACCGGCTGGGCGTATGAACCCGGCGGTGCAGACGGACGGGCTGGCCCAAAGCTTCGGATCGCGCACGATCTTCCAGGGTGTCAGCTTCAGCGTCGCCCGCGGCGAAGTATTCGCCATCCTGGGCGGGTCGGGCTGCGGCAAATCCACCCTGTTGCGCCAACTCGTGGGATTGCTCACGCCGAGCGAGGGGCGGGCACGGGTTCTGGGCTATGACATCGCCACCGAGTTGGGTCCCATCCGGCGGCAGATCGGCGTGCTGTTCCAATCCGGCGCCCTGTTCGGCTCGCTGAGCTTGCTGGAGAACGTGATGCTGCCCCTGCAGACCCTGACCGAACTGCCTCCAGACGCGTGCGCCGCCATCGCCCGCATCAAGCTGGCACAGGTTGGCCTGGCGGACGCTGCCGGCATGCGCCCCGCCGAGGTCTCCGGCGGCATGGCCAAGCGCGCCGGCATCGCGCGGGCGCTCGCCCTCGACCCGCCGCTGTTGTTCCTGGACGAACCATCCGCCGGGCTCGACCCGGTGACCTCCGCCGGCCTGGACAAGCTGGTGCTGCAGTTGCGCGACACGCTCGGCACCACCTTCGTGGTCGTCACGCACGAGGTGCCCTCCGTGATGGCGATCGCCGACCGCTGCCTGATGCTGGACCGCGCGGCGCAGGGCGTCGTGGCGGAGGGTAAACCGCGGGACCTGGCGCGGGACAGCCCCGTGCCCGCGGTGCGCGGCTTCTTCGGGCGGCTGGCGGCCTGATGCGCGCGACCTACCTGCGCGTCGGCGTGCTGTTGTTGGCCGGCTTGGGGTTGCTGGTGGGGGCCGTGCTGTTCTTCGGCGGCAACCGGATCGCGCATGGCCGCGAGTACGAGACCTACTTCCGCGACAGCGTGCAGGGCCTCGACGTCGGCGCCCCGGTGAAATACCGCGGGGTCGCGATCGGCACGGTGGCACAGATCGGGCTGAGCAGCGCCGAATACGGCCGCGGCATGCCGGACGATGTCCGCCGCACCACGTTCCGCACGGTCTTCGTCCGCTTCGACATAGACACGACGCGCGTCGGCAGCCCGCCGAACGAGGCAACCGTACGCGAGGGCCTGCGCGCCCGCATCGCACCGCAAGGCCTGACCGGGCAGAGCTACCTGGAGCTCGATTTCCCCAACAACGACCGCTTCCCCCCGCTCGAAGTGTCTTGGACGCCGCGCTACACCTACATCCCATCGATCCCCTCGACGCTGAGCCAGGTGCAGGACGCGGCGACCGGGCTGCTTGCCAAGCTGCAGCAGGTTGATATCAACGGGCTGGCCACGAATGGCCTCGGCCTGGTCGAGGACTTGCGCGCGACGTTGCGGGACGGGGACGGGCACACGCTCCTGATCCAGGCAACGGCCACCCTCAAGGCGCTGCAAACGGCCTTGGAGCAGGCGGACGTGCCGGGCTTGTCCGCCGAATTGCGGCAAACCCTGGTCTCGGCCCGAACCCTGGCCCAGGGGCCGCAAACCCGCGAACTGCTCCGCTCGGCCACCGCAGCAACCGACCGGCTGGCGCAGGCAGCGGCAAAACTGCCCGAACTCATCGCCTCGCTCGAGGCCGTGTCGCGCCGGGCGGATGTCGGATCGGCGGACCTGGAAGCAGGCCTGGTGCCACTGTTGCGGGACGCGCGCACCGCCGTCTCTGCGCTGCGGCAAACCAGCGAGGAGATCCGGCGGGACCCGGCGCAGGCCGTGTTCGGCGGGGCGCCACCGCGGAGCCGGGACCGTTGAAGCGCCGGGCGGTGCTGGCCGCCGCAGCGGGTCTGACGGGATGCAGCATTCTCCCGGTGCGGCCATACCTGGAAAAACGCGAGTGGCCGCTGGATGTGCGGCGGCCCGTCACCCTCCCGCCGAACCCAGCGGGCAAGGTGCTGCTGGTCCGCACGCTGCGGGCGGCGCCGGGGCTCGAAGCGCGTGGATTGCAAGTGCTGCAGCCCGACCGCAGCATCCGCACCGATTTCTACGAGGAATGGAGCGTGCCGCCCGCCGACGCCGTGGAAGATGTACTGCGTCGTTGGCTCGCAGCGAGCGGGCTGTTCTCGGCCGTGCTGGCGCCCGGCAGCCGGCTACGGGCCGACCTGGCGCTGGAGGGGGAACTGCTTTCGATGCTGGCCCGCCCGGCTGACCGCCTGAGCCGGGTGTCGCTCGGGCTGGTGCTGCTGGACCTACGGCCGTCCACCGTCCGCGTCTTGCTGCAAAGCGAAGTCGATGCAACCGCGCCGCTGGACAACAACGACCCGCCGGCGATCGCGCATGCCGGGCAGACCGCTTTGGCATCGGTGATGCAGACCGTAGAGGCGCAGATCAGGAGTGCGATCGTTTCGCAGTGAACGGGCACGGTTTTGCCACGTTCCGCCATCAGTCTTGCCGCAATGACAACCCACTCTGGGGATGTCAAAGACGTTGGAGGAACACATGCGTATCGTAACAGCCTTGGCCCTTGCCGGCCTGATATCGTCGCCGATGCTGGCCCACGCGCAGCCTTACTACGGCGACGGCAATAACAATCCTCAATACGACCGGGGCTATGACCGCCGGCAGCGCGAGGATCTGCAGCGCCAGCAACAACGCAACCAGCAGGTGCTGGGCCAGGAGCAGCAGTATAACCAGAATGTGCTGAACCGCGAGCAGCAGCATAACGCCGTCGTACAGCAACAACAGCAATACAACCAAGCCGTCATAGCGCAACAGCAACAGCGCAATACCGCCCTGCAACAGCAGCAGAATGCGACTGTCGTTCAGCAACAGCAGCATAATGCAGCGGTTCTGGCGCAACAGAACGCCTACAACCAGGCACTAATCGCCCAGCAACGGGCTGCTCAGGGACGTTAACCCTCTCCCTCTCCCGCTCCCCGCGGGAGAGGGCCGGGTGAGGGTGCCAAGGCGCCGACACGCTCTTGCCGGCGCCCCCGACCCCGCCCCGCGCCTATGCGGCGAAAGACCTCAAGCCGCCTGCAACGCCTTCCAAACCTTCTCGGGCGTCGCCGGCATGTCGATTGATTTCACGCCGGCGCTCGCCAGCGCGTCCACGATCGCATTGATCATCGCCGGCGGGCTGCCGACCGCACCAGCCTCGCCCGCACCCTTCACGCCGAGCGGGTTCGTGCCGCACGGCACCTCGATCAGATCCACCTCGATATCCGGCAGATCGGACGCGCGGGGCAGGGCGTAGTCCATGAAGCTACCGGCCAGCAACTGGCCGGACGACGGATCGTAAGCCGTGTGTTCGAGGACCGCCTGGCCGTAGCCTTGCGCGACGCCGCCATGCACCTGGCCGCGAACGATCAGCGGGTTCACCGCCTTGCCCACGTCGTCGCAGACGATATAGCGCTTGACGTCCACCATGCCCGTGTCCGGGTCCAACTCGACCTCGGCCATGTGGCAGCCGTTCGGGAAGGTGTGGCTCTCGATCTTCGCGATCTCCGCCGCATCCAGCGTGGTCGCCGTTTCCCCGCGTGACACCCGGCCCAACTGCGAGGCGGCCAGGCTCAGGATATCGACCCCCTTGTCGGTGCCGACAACGGTGAACCGCCCACCGCTGAACTCGATGTCGGCCACCGCCGCCTCGAGCGCTTCGGACGCCGCCTGTTTGCCCTTCTCGATCACGCTGGCCGCCGTCACCAGGATCGCCTGGCCCTCGGAATAGAGGCTGCGCGCGCCACCGGTGCCGCCGCCGGTCGGGATGCTGTCGGTGTCACCCTGCAGGATGCGGATCTTGTCGCCGTCGATGCCCAACCGGTCCGCCGTCAGCATGACGTAGGCCGTCTCGTGGCCTTGGCCGGAGGATTGCGTGCCGACATACACGTCCACGAAGCCATCGGCCGTGAACTTCATCTCCGCCCGCTCGGTCGGCGCACCACCGGTCGCTTCGAGGTAGTACGCCATGCCGATGCCGCGCTTCTTGCCCTTCGCCGCGCTGGCGGCCCGGCGGCCCTCGAAGCCGTCCCAGTCCATCTTGGCCAGCGCCGCATCCAGCACGCGGACGAAATCGCCGCTGTCATAGGTCTGCTTCATCGCCGATACGAACGGCATGGCGTCCGGCTTGACCATGTTCAGCTTGCGGATCGCGACCCGGTCCATGCCGATTTCGGCCGCCGCCGCGTCGATCAGCCGTTCGACGACGTAGTTGCTCTCGGGCCGGCCAGCACCGCGGTAGGCGTCCACCGGCACAGTGTTGGTGAACACGCCGATGACGTTGGCGTAGATTGCCTGAAACCCATACACGCTGGCCAGCACCTTCGTCCCAGCCATCGTCGGGATCATCGGCGCGAACGTGGACAGATACGCGCCCATGTTCGCCACGTTGCGTGTGCGCAGCGCGAGGAACCGGCCCTCCTTGTCCAGCGCGATCTCGCCGGCGGTGATGTTGTCGCGCCCCTGCGTGTCCGACAGGAACGCCTCGGACCGCTCGCTCGCCCACTTAACCGGGCGGCCCAGCTTGCGGGCGGCGTAGCAGGTCAGCACGTGCTCGGCATACAGGAACAGCTTCATGCCGAAGCCGCCGCCCACGTCTGGCGTCACCACGCGGAACTGCTCCTCCGGCACGTTGAACACGGCCTTGCCGAGCAGCGACTTGATCACCCAACCACCCTGCGTGTTGGTGTGCAGCGTCCAGCGGCCGTCCTGGTAGTCGGCCAGCGCGGCGCGCGCCTCCATGCTGTTCACGACGATGCGGTTGTTCACCACCGTCAGCCGGGTCACGTGCGCGGCGTTCAGGAACAGTTCCTCGACACGCTCCTTGTCGCCGGTCTCCCAGTCGAAGCAGGTGTTGTTGTGCGCGTCCGTCCACACCGCCGGCTGGCTGTGATCGGTGGCGGTGGCCAGGTCGGTCACCGATGGCAACACGTCATACTCGACGCTCACGGCCTCCGCGCCGTCACGGGCCGCCTTCAGCGTCTCGGCGACGATGAACGCCACCGGGTCACCCACATGCCGAACGGTCTCGCGCGCCAACACGGGGTGCGGCGGGTCGAACCGAGGCGAGCCGTCCCGGTTATTCAGCGGGATCGCGCAGGGCAGGCCGCCGATGCCATCCGCCTCCAGATCGGCCCCGGTATAGACGGCTACGACGCCCGGGACGCTCAGCGCCTCCGCAGTATCGATCGCGCCGAGCTTGGCAGCGGCGTGGGGGGACCGAAGCACGGCGCCGAACAGCATGCCGGGCAACGCAATGTCGTCGGTATAGCGGCCGCTGCCCTTGAGCAGGCGCGGATCCTCGACGCGGCGAACGGGCTGGGCGAGACCGAATTTTGTGGCCATGAGGACTGTTCCCGGGCTTGTGATGCCTACAGTATCTGCGGATTGCACACCGTTCGCCAAGGGGAAGCTGCAAATGGCGGCGCGGGCGATGCGCTAGCGGCCGTTGCCAGTGAGGAAATCAAGCTGCCAGCCCATCTCCTCGACGCTCAACGGGAACTCGCCGGACCGCGTCGCCCGCAGCACGACAGCCGGAGCGATCTTGCCGAGCGCCGTCTGGACCGGGCCGGCCGCGCTGGCCGAGAACCCGGCTCGCCATACCAGGCTCATCAGCCCTTTCGCGCTGCGCAGCAACGTCGCACGCTGCACGATGTCCAACCCGACACCGGCAGCCACCGCCAGCATGGCGCCTGCCTGCCGGCCTTCCCCGGCGCGCAGGCATGCGAGCAGGCTGGCCTCGTCCAGCTCGCCGCGCTCGTCCATCTGGCGCGCCATGATGACCAGGTGCTCGTCCGTCACTGCGGCAGCGTCCTGCCCGGGACGGGCTTGCCCCGCCAGCACGTGCCGGATCGAAGCGACCACATCCACCGACAAGTCCGTTCTGCCCGCCAGTTCCCGCAACTCGTGGCCGGCGACAATCTCGCACAGTGCGCGCGCCGCTTGATCCGGCAGCCGGGGGCGGCGAACCAGCGGCGCGTGCCACTCCGGCTCCGTAGCGGCGCGGGCGATCAGCGCGTCGAGCGTTGCCTCCCGGATCGCAGCGGATTGGTTGGCGAGCAGGCTGCGGATCGCCGGGCTGTCAGCGCCGGCGGCGATCATGTCGGCGACGCACTCCGGCAGGCCTGCGCGGCAGGCGATCGCGGTCGCCGTCCGGTGATGCGGTGGCGCCGCCAGCAAGGCCATCAGATCCTCCGCCGAGAGCAGCGGCGAGAGGCGCAGCACTGGCTCGCTCACCTCGATTGCGCTGTCCTCCGCCAAGGTGAGTATGGCGGCGCGCGGCGCGTCCGGCAGACTGGCCAGCGCCGCCGCAATGACCGCGCGGACCCGCACCGCTTCGTCCCGCACGAGGCCGGAGAGGATGGCGACCGTGCGGTCGCGCAGCTCCGCCTGGGCCGGCGCGGACAGGCTGGGCAGCGCACTGCTCAGCTTGCGCGCGAGCAACAGCCGGACGCGTTCGTCCGCATCGGCGGCAAGGCGGTGCTGCCCGATCGCCGGCGTGCACGGGTTCAGCGCCAGGGCCGCACGCACGGTCACCGAACCGTCGGCAACCAGCCCGGCTAGCTGACCGTGCGGAGTCGCCGGGTCGGCGGCGAGCCTGACCCGGCTGTCCGACTCCGTCGTGCCCGGGATCTGCGCTTCTGGAGGCGATGCGGCAGGCATTTACGGCGGCGCCGGCTTCAGGGCGACGCGCCAATGCGCCCGCC
The DNA here is from genome assembly GCA_964247705.1 of uncultured Acetobacteraceae bacterium. Classification (GTDB taxonomy): domain Bacteria; phylum Pseudomonadota; class Alphaproteobacteria; order Acetobacterales; family Acetobacteraceae; genus LMUY01. The sequence goes on from CAXTVQ010000014.1 coordinate 53,296, forward strand.
CAGCGCGCTTGACTTCATACATGGCCCCATCGGCCCGGCGCATCACATCCTCCAGGGTTTCGGCCAGATGGGGGTGGCGGGCCGCTATCCCGATCGAGGTGGAAAGGGCAGGGGCCAAGGCCGGGAGACCGGCCGCCAGCAAGCCCGGCGCGTCCACCCGCAAGCGTTCCGCCCGCTCGGCCGCCGTCAGCTCGTCCGAGCCGTCCAGCCACAATGCGAATTCATCACCCCCAAGACGGGCCACGATGTCAGAGGGACGGACCGCGTTGCGCAGCATCCCCGCCATCATGACGAGCGCGTCGTCCCCGACATCGTGCCCACAGCAATCGTTGAGGCGTTTGAAATGATCGAGGTCCACGTACATCAGCGTGCCTGGCATCCGCTCGCGCTCCAGCCGGTCGATCCGGCGATTGACCTCCTCGACGAAGGAGCGGCGATTGAGCAGCCCGGTCAGCGGATCCGTGCGCGCCTGCAACGCCAGTTCGCGCTGGATCGCCTCATGCTCCAGCACCACCCGGATGATCGCGGTGGCGGAGGAGGCGAGCGAACAGTCCTCCTCCGTCCAGGCCAGCGCGCCGGCGCTGCGCCAGACGCACAACCCGGTGCGGTCCCCGAAGCGGGTGTAGCTCGGGCAGGTCAGGATCGGGTGACCGGTCATGACGGTCACCGCCGGGTCGGTCGTGTCGGACTGCAGCAGCTCGAACAGGCCGGCCAACAAATCCGTCCCATCCGCGCCGGATTGGTGCAGCACGGCGCCGTCGGCCGTACTGGCCAGGAGGTTCAGGACCACCGCGCCATCGGCCCCCAGGGCCGCGCACAGCCCCTCCAGGACCGCCTGCATCATGCGCGGGGCCAACACTTCCTGCCGCATCTGCCACAGGATGTGTTGCACCACCTCGCCCCGGCACAGGGCCGCCGTGATCTTGGCCTCCTCTGCTTCCTGCGCCGTGATATTCCGCGCGATACCGCGTAAGCCGACACACTCCGAACCCGACATCATCGGGGCGGCCGAGATCGCGAAGCAACCACTGCCGCCATTGGCTTGCCGCAGCCATACGCGGCGACCCTGGAACGGTGGTCCGGCGGCGAACGGATCCGAACCGTCCCCAGCCATGGCGAGCAGCGCTGAAACGGGCTGGCCGAGCAGGGTGTCGGCAGGCCAACCCAGCACCTCCTCCGGCGACAGAAACGTGATCCGCCCTGTGATATCGGTCTCGAACGCGATATCGGCTGCGAGGGCTACGAAATCGCGCCAGCGCTGCCGGCTATCCAGCAGCGCCCCTTGCAGCAGGGCCGCCCCGGTGCGCACCGCCCGCGGTATGATCCTCACCGCCCCGGTCACGCTCGTCCTTGCCTCGTCCATGCATCCGTCCCGCTCCAACCCCCGTCATTTTGTGCCGAACCGGTAAACGCTCCGTTAGTGACGAGCGCACTACAGGACGAGACCAAGCGGCAGCCCGTTTGACAGCGAATAGGGGCCTGCGCATGGTCCGCCGCCGAGCGAGAGAGAAAGTCTTCACCACCATGTCCGACGCCAGCCTGCGCAGCACCATCGAGCAGCTTTGGGAAGAGCGGGACACGCTGACCAGCGCCACCAAGGGTGCCGCACGGGAGGCGGTGGAGGCTGCGCTCGAGGCGCTCGACGCCGGCCAGTTGCGCGTGGCGAGCCCGGGCGGGCCTGGATGGACGGTGCACGAATGGCTGAAGAAGGCCGTGCTGCTGTCGTTCCGGCTGAACGACTCGGCAGCCATGGAGGGGGGCGCCTGGGACAAGGTGCCGCTGAAGACCGCCGGCTGGGGCGCCAACCGGTTCCGTGAGGCCGGGTTCCGCGCAGTGCCGGGCTCGGTGGTGCGCCGTTCCGCCTACATCGCGCCGGGTGTGGTGCTGATGCCGTCCTTCGTCAACGTCGGCGCCTATGTCGGGGCCGAGACCATGGTCGACACCTGGGCCACGGTCGGCTCCTGCGCGCAGATCGGCAGCAAGTGCCACATCTCCGGCGGGGCCGGGATCGGCGGCGTGCTGGAGCCGTTGCAGGCCGCCCCCGTGGTGATCGAGGACGAGTGTTTCATCGGCGCACGGTCCGAAGTGGCGGAAGGCGTGATCGTCGGGCGGGGCAGCGTGCTGTCGATGGGCGTGTTCCTCGGCGCCTCGACCAAGATCGTCGACCGCGCCACGGGCGAGGTGTTCATGGGCAAGGTCCCGCCGTACTCCGTTGTCGTGCCGGGCAACCTGCCGGGCAGGCCGCTTGCGGACGGCACGCCGGGCCCGTCGCTCTACTGCGCGGTCATCGTCAAGCGGGTGGATGCGCAGACCCGGTCCAAGACCTCGATCAACGACTTGCTGCGGGATTAGACAGGCGCGTGCTCGACCCGGTGGCCCTGACCCAGGCGCTGATCCGCTGCCCGTCCATCACCCCGGCCGACGCCGGCGCGCTGGGCGTGGTGGCGGAGGCGGCGTCCGGACTCGGTTTCACCCTGCACCGGCTGGCGTTCGACGGCACGCCCAACCTGTTCGCCCGCCGCGGGGAAGCCGGGCCCCACCTATGCTTCGCCGGCCATACGGACGTGGTGCCGCCCGGCGAGGCGGCCTGGTCGACGGACCCGTTCGGGGCCGAGTTGCGGGACGGCGCCGTGTTCGGCCGCGGCGCCTGCGACATGAAGGGCGCGGTGGCCGCGTTCCTGGCCGCGGTGGCGGCGGAACCGGCGGGCGCCGGGTCCGTCAGCCTGCTGATCACGGGGGACGAGGAAGGGCCCGCCACCGGCGGCACCGTGCGCGTGCTCGAGTGGATGGCGGAGCACGGCCACATTCCGGATTTCTGCCTGGTCGGCGAGCCCACCAATGCCGCGGAGCTCGGCGACGTGGTCAAGATCGGCCGCCGCGGCAGCCTCAACGCGCGCATCACCGTGCACGGCACCCAGGGCCACGTGGCCTACCCGGCGCGGGTGGACAACCCGGTTCACCGGCTGACCTGGATGCTGGCGGAGATCCTGGGCACCACGCTGGACGAAGGGACGGAGTGGTTCGAGCCGACCAGCTTGCAGGTCACCACGGTGGACGTCGGCAACCCGGCCACCAACGTCGTGCCCGCCCAGGCGAGCGCGCGGCTCAACATACGCTTCAATGACCGGCATACCGGGGCCTCTCTCCAGCGGTGGCTGGAGACGGTGAACGCCCGCCACGGCGACCGCTCCGAAGTGGCGGTGAGCGTCAGCGGCGAAGCGTTCCTGACCAGCCCCGGACCGGAGATCGAGCGGCTGGTCGCGGCGGTGTCGTCGGCCACGGGGCGGGAGCCGCGGCTGGACACGGGCGGCGGCACCTCGGACGCGCGGTTCATCGCCCGGTATTGCCCGGTGGCGGAGTTCGGGCTGGTGGGCGCCACGATGCACATGGCGGATGAAAACGTGCCGGTCGCGGACCTGCACGCGCTGACCGCGGTCTACCGGGCCGTGCTGCAGGGGTTCGCCGGATGAAGCCGCCCATCCACACGCCGACGCGGATGGCAACCGTGCTGGTCGCCATCACCCGGGTCGCGCGGGGGCGCAAGGACGGGCTGCAGCAATTCGGCGACTCGGCCCAGGCCGTGCTGGGGGCGCTGGCGCCGCTGGTGGCCTTCCTGCTCGTGGGTGCCGTGCTCGGATTGATCACCGGCAGCCGCGAGGCGGTGGAAGACATGGCGGCGTTCACCGTCCTGCTGCTGGGCCCCCTGGTGGTGTCGTTCGAGATCGCGCGGCGATGGGACCGGGCCAACCAATGGTTCCGCTTCGCCGTCGCGTTCTGCTGGTGCCAGTGGGCCGGGCCGATGGCGCTGGTGGCGGTGATGGTCCTCATGGCGCTGCTGATGGCCGGCGGCGTGAGCGAGAACGGGGCGGCCTCCGTCGGGCTGGCGTGCCTGGCGATCTATGCCTTCTGGCTGCACTGGTTTCTGGCGCGCCACGCGCTGGAGCTGCGGCCAGGGCGCGCGCTGCTGATGGTGATCGCCGTTGATCTCGTGACGTTCGCGATGTTCGCCCTGCCGCAACTGGCCGACTACGCGGTGAACGGTCCGCCGGCGTCGTAGAACACCGCCCGCAGGCACAGCCCTTCGGCAGGCGCATTCGGGCCGGCGGCGGACCGGTCCCGCGCGACCAGTATCTCGGCCATCCGCGCCGGCGGCCACCGCCCATTGCCGACCTGCGCCAGGCTCCCCGCCATGGTGCGCACCTGGTGGTGCAGGAACGAGCGTGCCTCGGCCACGATATGGATCACGTCCCCTTCGCGCCACACGTCCAGCCGGTCGAGCGTGCGCAGCGGGCTCTTTGCCTGGCAGGCAGCGGCGCGGAAAGACGTGAAATCATGCCGGCCGAGCAGGTGGCTCGCCCCCCGCGCCATCGCGTCCGTGTCGAGTGGATGGGGAAGATGCCACATACGGCCCAAAGCAAGGCCCGGGCGGGGGCGGCGGTTGAGGATGCGGTATTCGTATAGCCGCCGCGTGGCGGAGAAGCGGGGGTTCCAGCCGTCGGGCGCCAGGGCGGCGCGCAGGACGACGACCGGGTAGGGCTTCATATGGAAGTTCAGCGCGTCCCGCACCCGGTCCGGCGACAGGCGTGCAGGCAACGTCAGCATCGCCACCTGACCCGCGGCGTGGACCCCGGCATCGGTGCGCCCGGCCACGACGCTTGCCACGGGCGCGCCCGTCAGCTTGGCCGCCGCCTCCTCCAGCACTTGCTGGACCGTCGTCACGCCCTCCTGGATCTGCCATCCGGCAAAGGGAGCGCCGTCGTACTCGATCAGCAAGGCAAACGGGACGTGCCCCTGCTTGTGCTCGGTCACGCGGCCCCGAGCAGCGTTCCGGCCGGCACCGGCGTGCCGCGGAGGAAGGCGTCGGCCGCCATCGGCGCGCGGCCCGGGCGCTGCACCCGCAGCAAACGCAGCGCTCCCGCGCCGCACGCCACTTCCAGCCCGTGCAGCACCGTGCCGGGCGGCACGTTCGCCGGTTTCGTCGCAGGCTCGGCTTCCAGCACCTTGAGCACCTCGTCGCCCATTCGGCACCACGTGCCCGGCCAGGGATTGAGCGCACGAACCTGACGGTCGAGCTCGGTGGCCGTTCCCGTCCAGTGGAGCTCGCCATCGGCCCGGGACAGCTTGGGAGCATAGCTGGCGCCCTCGGCTGGTTGCGGCTCGGGACGGAGGCGTTCGGCCAGGGCGCGGACGATGAGCCGTGCGCCAAGCTCGGCCAACTCGTCGTGCAGGAGGGCGGCGGTGCCCCGCGGGCCGATCGGCACGCTGCCCGCCAGCAGCATGGCGCCGGTATCGAGCCCGGCATCCATCTGCATGATTGTCACACCACTCTCGGTGTCACCCGCAAGCACCGCGGCCTGGATCGGCGCTGCGCCCCGCCACCGGGGCAACAGGCTGGCATGGATGTTGAGACAGCCGAGCCGAGGCGCGTCCAGCATGGCCTGCGGCAGGATCAGCCCATAGGCCGCCACCACCGCCGCATCCAGCCGCAGATCTGCGAACGCGGCTTGTGCCGCCGGGTCGCGCTTGAGCGAGGCCGGGTGTTGCACGGCCAAGCCCCAAGCGTCGGCCGCGACGTGCACGGGGCAACGCGTGACGTGCTGGCCGCGGCCGGACGGGCGGGGCGGCTGGGTGTAGACGGCGGCGATTTCATGGCCGGCGCCGTGCAGCGCCCGCAAGGCGGGCACGGCGAAATCCGGGCTACCCATGAACGCCAGCCGCATCAGCCAGCCGCCTTCTGCTTCATCTCTTTGGCCAGCCGCCGCAGCAGCATGTTGCGCTTGAGGGCGGAAAGGTGGTCCACGAACAACACGCCATCGAGATGATCCAGCTCGTGCTGCAGGCAGGCGGCCAGCAACCCCTCGGCCTCCACCTGCTTCTGCGCCCCGGTCAGGTCGTGATAGCGCATCGTGACGCGGGCCGGACGCGAGACATCCGCATACTGGTTCGGCACCGACAGGCAGCCTTCCTCCCGTGTAGACCACTCGTCGCTGACAGCCACGATCTGCGGGTTGATCAGGACCAGCGGCCTGGGCTCGTTATCCGGCATCAAGTCCACGACGACCACGCGCAGCCCGACGCCCACCTGCGGTGCCGCCAGGCCGATGCCGGGCGCCTTGTACATCGTCTCGAACATGCGGGGCACGAGCGCCTGCACCGCATCCGCATCCTCCGGCCGTACGGGACGAGCCTTGGTGCGCAGGGAGGCATGCGGCGTGATCAGGATCGGAAGGGTTTCTATCGCGGCGGACATACCTTGCGCATGTAGCTTTCCGGCCATCGCCGATCAATGACGAGGCCGGACCGTGGACCTCGCGGCACAGGTGCGCGGGCCGAAATGCCCTTGAAATAGGCACCGGCCGCGTCAATCTGTGTTCGCACTCGGAGTGCCGTTGCGGGCTCCGGTATCGTCTCGCTCCAAGGAGGAGGCCGCCATGTCGTCTACCAGGGTTTTCGCGTCACCGTTCTTCGTGGGTTTCGATCAGCTCGAGCAGATGATCGAACGTGCGTCCAAGACCTCGTCGGACGGCTACCCGCCATACAACATCGAGCAAGTCGACGGCACGACGCTACGGATCACCTTGGCCGTCGCCGGGTTCACGATGGACGATCTGCAGATCACGCAGGAGGATAACCAGTTGGTGATCCGTGGCCGGCAGACTGACGATTCGCAGGGCCGCATATTCCTGCACCGAGGGATCGCAGCGCGTCAGTTCCAGCGTGCATTCGTGATGGCGGAGGGCATCGAGGTCAAAGGGGCGTGGCTCGACAGTGGCTTGCTGCACATCGAGCTTGCCCGGCCATTGCCGGAAACCCGGGTCAAGACAATCCCAATTACCCGATCGGGCGCTGCGAAAGTTGTCGACTCGGAACAAAAGTTCGTGCAATCGGCGGCTGAGAAAGACTAGATTGTTCCAAATTGGTTGACTGGGCCCGGAAACTGTAGCCGCGGCCAAACGTGAAGCATGTGGCTCGCCGCTCCGGGAGCCTGTGCGAGGAGCACAAAATGATCGATTCCGTTGAGACGATGGACACCAAGACCGCCGTACAGTTTGACGTCCGGCATATCACGCAAGACCAGCTCCAACAGCTTGGCCTGTCGCAATTGGCCTATGTGAAGCCAGTGATGCTGAACGGCACGGCCATGTTCGCAATCCACGGTGCGGATGGCTCGCCAATGGCGGTGGCGGAGGATCGCAACCTGGCACTGGCCGCAATTGTTCAGCACGAGATGATCCCGACGCTCGTGCACTGACCAGTGCGGCGGCCCTCTCCGCGGCTGGCCATGCGGCTTGGCGGCCTTCAGCCAAGCCGGCGGCCACTGCGGCTTAAATCCGTCTAGCCACACAACTTGCGCCGCAGACTTGTCGTCCCACTGTCTAGCCAATGATATACTTTCCGTTGGCCGGCTGATGGCCTACCCCACAACCGTCCGGTCTGCGCCTGAAACGCTCGCCACGTTGGTCGCCCGCCCATTGAAACAGGCAATCGCCTCGAGCGTCGTTGCAATTTTCAATGACAAGTCTCGCGGTGAAACGCCGGTGAAGCGCTGCACCGATGGCTTGTTTGGACCACAGTCCGTAGCGTGGCGCGTCCATGGCGACGTTACGTCCATGATGGTGGGCGGGGTGGCGGGACTGCTCTTACAAATGTTGCACCCCGCAGTGCTCGCCGGTGTCTGGGACCACTCGAACTTCCGTGCCGACATGCACGGCCGGCTACGGCGCACAGCTCGATTCATCGCGATGACCACTTACGGCGGCAAGGACGAGGCCGAGGCGATGATCGCACGCGTCCGCCGCATTCACGATCGGGTCCATGGCACGCTCCCGAGCGGGAACCCTTACTCCGCCAATGACCCGGCGTCCCTGGCGTGGGTGCATGTCACAGAGGCCACAAGCTTTCTCGATGCCTGGATCCGCTACGCCGATCCCATGATGTCTGCCGCCGACCAAGACCGTTATTTTGCCGAAATGGCGCGTGTCGGTGCGGCGCTAGGGGCAGATCCAGTGCCCCGTACGCGAGCCGCGGCACGCAAGCTGATCGCCGCGGTCCGCCCCCACCTGGTCTGCGACGACCGCACACGCGAGGTTGCCCGGTTGGTTCTGAACCAGAAAGCCGCCAGCCGGCTTGCCGAACCGTTACAGGCGCTCACGCTTCAGGCGGGGATAGACCTGTTGCCATCATGGGCGCGGCGGATGCACGGGCTGTCCGCGCCGGTGCTCAGCCGGCCGCTGGTCCGCGCCGGCACGCTCGGGATTGCGCAGACGCTACGGTGGGCTTTCCACTAAGCGCCGAGCGGGCGGCCTACACTCGGACGTAGCTCCAACCCTGCTCCTGCGGGCGGCATACGTCTCGTGTGCGTTATGGATGTTGCCGAGCGCCGTCGCCATCAGCCCAGGGTCTGCACTGCCGACCTGCAGCACGATCCGTGCTGCCTATGTTCTTGCGCCTACGCCCGGCCAATTAGGCCCGCGGCGGTGAGCAGCAAGCCTTGACCGACAATGCGGCGTCTCATGGGGTCTTGCCCGCTTCCAGCGAGTGGCCCTTCTCCGGCAACTTGCCGCCACCAATCATGATGCAAGTGGGTTCCCGGCGCTTCCTGACGATCTGGCGTGCGTTACCCGGCCTTCGCCGCCGGGTCGATCCAGCCGATATGGCCGTCTGTGCGCCGGTAAACCACATTCAGCTCCCCGGTCGTGCTGTTGTGGAACATCATCACCTGCTGGTCCGCCAGGTCCAGCCGCATCACGGCCTCGCTGACCGTCAGCTTGTCGATGGTGGTCGTGGTCTCGGCGATCACTGTTGCGAACGCCTCGGCATGGCCGTCCGCCGGCGCTTGCGGAGACTCGTCCTCCTGGCGCAGCACGTATTGGCGGGCGGGCTGCGGCCGCTCGCGGTTCGCCGAATCCCGGGCGTGCTCGTTGACCCGGCGGCGGTAGCGCCGCAGGCGCTTGGCGATATGCTCGGCCGCATCGTCGAACGCGCTATTGGCGTCCGCCGCCTCTCCCTCGCCGCGCAGGGTCAGCCCACGGCCGGCATGCACGTTGATATCGCAGGTAAAGAAGGACCGCGCGCGGCTGAACGTCACGTTCGCTTCCAACGCGCCATCGAAATACTTGCCCGCGATCGTATCCAGCCCGTCCGCTACGCGCGTGCGCAGTGCGTCCGAAAGATCCACCTGCTTGCCGGAAACCGTGATTTGCATCGGGCTGTGCCTCCTTGTTGGCGGGGTGCCCTGCTCAGGCCGGCAGTGCTTTCTCCCGCTTACGCTGCACCGAACTCGGTATGCGCAGCGCATCCCGGTATTTGGCCACCGTTCTGCGTGCAATGTCCACGCCTTCCCGACGCAAGGCGGCTACGATCGCATCATCTGACAGGACGTCCATCGCCGTTTCGGCAACGACCATGGCCCGGATCCGCTGCCGCACTGCCTCGGCGCTGTGGCTTTCGCCGCAGGTGCCGGCGATGGCTGTGGTGAAGAAATATTTAAGTTCGAAGGTTCCGCGGGGCGTGGCGATGTACTTGTTCGCCGTCACCCGGCTCACGGTGCTCTCGTGCATCTCCACCGTGTCCGCGATGTCTCGCAGGATCAACGGCCGGAGATGGGCGACGCCGTGACGAAAGAAGGCGTCTTGCCGGCGGACGATCTCGGCCGAGACCTTCAGGATGGTCTGCGCCCGTTGCTGCAGCGATTTCACCAGCCAGTTTGCCGAGGAGAGTTGCTCGCCCAGGAACACCTTGTCCTCCCGCTTGGCACGGGTCGCGATCCGGGCGTGGAACCCGGCGTTGACCAGCACGCGCGGCATCGTCTCGGGGTTCAGCTCCAGCACCCAGTCCCCGCCCTCCTCACTGCGGATAGGGACGCGGCGCATCAGCACGTCCGGTAGGATCGCGCCCGGTGCGATGATGTCGAACAGCGCACCCGGCTTCGGATCCAGCGCGCGGATCTCGCCGATCATGTCGGCAAGGTCTTCGGAATCCACGTCGCACAGCTCGCGCAGGCGGCGCAGCTCCCTCCGGGCAAGGAGGTCCAGGTTGTCGAGCAGGATCTCCATTGCCGGGTCCAACCGGTTACGGTCGGCCAGTTGCGCGGCCAGGCACTCCCGAAGGTCCCGTGCGAATAGACCAGCCGGGTCGAACCGCTGCATGCGGGTGCGCACGCTCTCCACCCGCGAGGGCTCGATGCCGAGGGCCTCGCCGAGAACGGTGCTGTCGACGCTCACGCGCCCAGCCGAATCCAGCAGGCTAATCAGGTGGGCGCCGATCAACCGATCCACCCGCTCGGGGAAACTCAGCCGCAATTGCTCGGCCAAGTGCTCGCGCAACGATCGCGGCGCCTCCTGCAGATCGTCGGTGCCGCGGCCGTCCTCCTCGAACCCGCGCCCGCCACGGCCGTCCCGGGCGAACGCCGCGGAGCCGTCGCTCACGCTGCCGCTGTCGTAGCTGTTGGCGTGGTCCGCCTCGACCACGTCCGGCAGCTTCTCGCGGCGCAGCAGGTCCGCCGCGTCCAGGCCATCGAGCGACTCCAGCCGCTGGTCCGGCGCCGTGCTCTCCGGCAGTGCCTCCGACCGCTCGTCCCGCTCCAGCAGCGGGTTGCGCTCGAGTTCCTCCTCCACGTAGGCGGCGACCTCGAGATTGGAAAACTGCAGCAGCTTGATGGCCTGCCGCAGTTGCGGGGTCATCACCAGCGATTGGGATTGGCGGAATTCGAGCCTGGGACCGATGGACATGGCTCGCAGCCTACAGGCTAAACCTTTCCCCAAGGTACACGCGGCGCACGTCCTCGTGCATCACCACCTCCTGAGGGCGGCCCTCCATCAGCAACTGGCCGTCGTGCATGATGTAGGCCCGATCGATGATTTCCAGCGTTTCGCGGACGTTGTGGTCGGTGATCAGCACGCCGATGCCGCGGTCCTTGAGATGGCCGACCAGGTCGCGGATTTCGCCCACCGCGATCGGGTCGATGCCCGCCAGTGGCTCGTCCAGCAGGATATAGCCGGGCTGGGTGGCCAAGGCGCGCGCAATCTCCACCCGGCGCCGCTCGCCGCCGGACAGCGCGAGGGCGGGCGTGCGGCGCAGGTGGCCGATGCCGAACTCCGCCAGCAATTCATCGAGCATCAACTCGCGCTTGTCGCCGTCCGGCTCGACGACTTCGAGTGCCGCCATGATGTTGCCTTCCACCGTCAGCCCACGGAACACGCTGGCCTCCTGCGGCAGGTATCCGATCCCGAGCCGGGCGCGGCGATACATCGGCAGCCCGGTGATGTCGTGCCCGTCCAGGCTGATCGACCCCGTATCCGGCCGCACCAGACCGACGATCATGTAGAACGTCGTGGTCTTGCCCGCGCCGTTCGGCCCGAGCAGTCCAACAGCCTCGCCGCGGCGGACATTGACGGAGACATTCCGCACCACCGGGCGCTTCTTGTACGTCTTGCCCACGCCGTTTGCGGTAAGCCCGGCGCCGCCGTCGATGACCCTGAGGCTTCCGGTCAATTCGTTGCTGCTCCTGGCTTGGCCGGTCCCGGCCCCGGCTTGGTTGAGTTGGCCGGCTTTGCCCCGGCACCCCCAGGCGGGCTGGTCTGTGCGTCGTTCGGCACCACCAGGCCTTCGACCCGGCTGCCCGGGTTGCGCTCCATCGTGGACACCCCGGTCTTGAGGTTGATCACCGCCTCGTCGCCGTTAAGCTGGTTCTGCCCGCGCGTGAGGTGCACGTTGCCGGCCAGCCGCGCGATGCCGGTGTCCGGCACATAAACGCCCTTGTCGGCGTGGAATATCTCCGCCTGCGTCCGCACCTCGACATGGCCGAACGCATCCACCCGCTGCAGCTTGCCGCCTGCCCCGTTCAGCAACGGGTCGGACCCCGGCTTGGCCGGTGGTGCAGCCGTCGCCGCGACCTTCTGGACGGGCGCGCCCGCGGGCGCGTTCGGGTCCGCCGTGTAGCCGACCAGCACGTCCGCCGCGACCCGGCGCCCGTCATTGGTTATGACCACGGCATTGCCGCGGCCGACTGCCATGTGCTTCTGCGACCAGTATTCCATCACGTCGCGCGCGGTCATGAGTTGCTGCGGCGTGATGATGTGCAGATCGTGGCCGGTCAGCACCAGCACCGCCTGATCGATGTCGTAAACCGCGTGGTCGGCGAAGGCCTGGTCCGTCGGCGTGAAGATATGGACGTTGCCCTGTGCCTCCAGCCGGTAGACCTCGTTGTTGCCGGTGTCATCAGGCAAGCCGGCAGCCGGACCCGGCGTTGGCGCCGTGGATCCAGGTGTTCCCGGCCCAGGTGTCCCCGCCCCAGGCGTCCCCGCTCCAGGTGTCCCCGCCCCAGGTGTTGCAGGCCGGGTCGTAGCGGCGGCCGGGGTCGGCGCAGCGCCCGGAGCCGCGGCTTTCTTGCGGTAGTGCGCGATCAGTTCGTCGGCAATGACGGTGACATCGCCCCGAACCGCCTTCGCGTTGCCCTTGGCGATGATCACCTGCTCGTTCTGACGCCACTCCATGCCGTTGTCGGACGTGACCTCCACCGGCCCGCCCTTCGTCATATCAATGCCTTGTGCGCGCCCGGTAAGCGGCGCCAGCAGCGGGACGACCAGGAAGGCAGCCGCAAGTCGAGTGCGCATCAGTGATGAGTCCCATTCAACAGCAGGCGGGATTTCCCGGCGAACTGGATCACGTTGCCCTTGTCCACCAGCGCAAAACCCTGGGCGTCCAATGTGCCGAACGGACCTTCGACATGGGTCGGCTCGTTGCCGGCCGCCGCCCCCTGCTTGAGGTCCATCGCCGCGGACTGCGTGCGCATGGTGATGCCGTCGTCGCGGTACAGGATCACGTCGCCCGACATGTCCAGCAAACCTGCATGCTGGCGGTAAACCCCGTGTATCGACTCGCCGTAGGTCCAGGATCCGTTCTCGCTCACCACGTCCCCCTTCGGCATGGTCAGGTTGATGCGCTCGGGCCCGATCTGTTCGGCCTCGTCCGCTGTCACGGTATAGGGCCGGTTGCGGGAGTCCTGCCCGTGGTAGCGCACCCGCAGCAGCTTGCCGGCCTTCACGTCGGCTGCGAAACCGCCCTTGTTGTAGTGGATCCGGGCGTTATCGAACTCGGCGCTGATCTGCGGCCAAAGTGCGAGGCTCGCCAGGATCAGCATCGCCACCACGGGCAGCAACCGCTTTGCCCAGGCCACCGTGCGGCGGCGGCTGGCCATCTTGCGGCTCGACGGCGGCCGGCGGGCATGCGTCGTCGCCGTCGTCAGCCGGTCCGTACGCGGGCGGGGAAGCGGCGCTACGCTCATGCAACGGCCCTCATGCAACGGCCTTCATGCAACACCGGCCCGCAGCAAATCATGCACGTGCAGTATGCCGAGCGGGCATTGCGCGGCGTCCACCACGAACAGGCTGGTAATGCGGCGGTCGCCTTCGTTCATCGTCCGCAACGCGTCTACAGCCAGCGCGTCCGGGCGGATCGTTCGTGGGTCGGCTGTCATCACCGCGCGCACCGGCTGGTCCAGCAGACCCGGCCCCATTGCGCGGCGCAGGTCGCCGTCCGTAACGATGCCGATCAGCCGCCCGGCCTCCACCACGCCCACGCAGCCGAAACCCTTGCCCGTCATCAGCAGCAGCGCGTGTTGCATCGGCATCCCCGGCGGAGCGAGCGGCACGGCGTCGCCCTCATGCATCAGGTCGCGCACCCGCCTCAGCCGGGCGCCGAGCCGGCCACCCGGATGGTAGTCGCGGAATTCGGTGGCGGTGAAGCCACGCCGGGTCAGCAGCACGACGGCGAGCGCGTCACCCAGGGCCAACTGCATCGTCGTGCTCGTGGTGGGCGCCGAGGTCACGGTGCAGGCTTCGGGGGCGGGCGGCAGCAGGAGCGCCACGTCGGCGGCGAGCGCCAGGGTCGAGCCAGCCCGGCCGGTGATGGCGATCAGCCGCATGCCGAAGCGCCGCGCGTGGGCAATCAGGTCGGCGAGTTCGGTGGTCTCCCCGCTGTTGGAGAACAGCAGCAGGGCATCGCCGGGTTGCACCATGCCGAGGTCGCCATGGGACGCTTCGGCGGGGTGCACGAAGATCGCTGGGCTGCCGGTAGACGCAAGGGTCGCCGCGACCTTGCGTGCGATATGCCCGGACTTGCCCATTCCGGAGGTGACGATGCGGCCCTCGCACCCGGCCAATATATCGGACGCCTGGTCGAAGCTCTCATCCAGCGACGCAGCCAGCGCGTGCAACCCGGCGGCTTCGGTCGTGAGCACGGACCGCGCAACGAGGGTATCGGTTTCGGTGGTGACGGCGAGGCTCATGCCCTATGGTATGGACACCTGCCGGTAGCGGGTCAATGCGAGCGTTGTTTACGTGGATGTAACCCAATCAAGAACCATGCCAACGGTCCGGTGCTGAACCAAGTCCCGCCGCATGCGAACCTTTTCAACCATTGGTCCAGCCGTGCGCTTTGGCAGTCTTCTGAACCCGATCCGCAATCTCCGGTTGCAGTGCGCCGATCCATTGCGTCAGTCCGGCAACACGCGCCTGGTTCAGTTGCGGCTGGGCCTTGATCAGGTCCTCCCCCGCTGGCGTGTTGTAGAAGGCCAAAATGGCTTTCAGGTCGACGGCACTGAGAGTGTTGGCATAGGACTGCGCTTGTATGTCCACCAGTGAGTCGTAGTGTTCACGCAACAGCGGCATGATGGCTTCGTCGACCATCTGCTGCGCCTTCGTTGCGTCGGTAACGCCCATCTGCTGCATCAGCCCGATCATCGGCCGTCCCATGCTGCCGAGCACCTGGTCCCGGTCGCCGGCCGACTTCTGAACGAGTTGCTTGGCGAGTGCCAGGGTTTGCGGGTCCGGTGCTGGTTGGGCCAACGATGGTCCGGCCATCAATGGCAAGCTCAGCACGGCGGCGATCAAGCTGAGAGGGACGCGCATGGGTCCTGCTCCGATGTTGCCACCTAGCAACAGCTAATACTGCGTTCCGGTTGCCTCAATCGGCTCGCTTTGCACTCGGTCGGCTCGCTTCAGTGCGAAAAGATGTCCGGATCGTTGTAACCCATGGCGTCGAGCCGGGTGCGGGTGGGCAGGAAAGCGAAGCACGCCTCCGCCAGTTCGAGCCGACCCTCCCGCCGGAGCGCCGCTTCCAGCTTGGCCCATAACGCGTGCAAATGGAGCACGTCCGACGCGGCGTAGGCCAGTTGGTCGGAGGTCAGCTCCAGCGCCCCCCAATCCGAAGTCTGTTGCTGCTTGCTGATGTCGACGCCGAGCAGCTCGCGGCAAAGGTCACGCAGGCCATGGCGGTCGGTGAACGTGCGCACGAGCTTGGCTGCGATCTTGGTGCAACGAACCGGGGCTACGGCGGTCCCGAGCGCGTATTGCAGCAGGCCCACATCAAACCGAGCAAAATGCATCAGCTTCATGGTAGCCGGGTCCGCCAGCAACCGCTTGAGATTGGGGCAATCGTAGCCGTTGCCGCCGAGGGTCTCGGGAATGATCTGCACCAGGTGGACGGTGCCGTCCCCGGAAGAGAGCTGCACCAGGCAAAGCCGGTCCCGGTGCCAGTTCAATCCCATCGCTTCGGTATCGACGGCGACCACGGGCCCGAACGCAAGGTCCTCGGGAAGGTCGCCGCGGTGGAGGTGGATGGTGGCGTTAGGCAGGAACTGAGTGGTCACGCCGGCACGCTTTCATGGTTCGCGCCGATGATGGAGTGTGGTGCCCAGGAAAAGACTCGAACTTTCACGTCCTTTCGGACACAGGTACCTGAAACCTGCGCGTCTACCAATTCCGCCACCTGGGCATGCACTCGGCGTGCGGTGGAGCGGCGATGTAGCGGGCGGGGTAGGGGGCGTCAATGGGCGAAACCGCCGCGTTTGCGATTGTCGCGGCAAGCTGCCTTGAGGGTGACGCCGCTACCGCATATTGAGGCGCATCCAACAGCGAGGGCCAAGGTCTATGGAAACGCGCACCGTCGCGACTGTCTTCGGCGGGTCGGGCTTTCTGGGCCGCTACGTCGTCAAGCGCCTGGCTGCGCGCGGCCACATCGTGCGGATCGCCGTGCGCGACACGGAAGGCGCGATGTTCCTGCGCCCGATGGGCCGGGTGGCGCAGATCGTGCCGATGTATGCCTCGCTGGCCCACGAGGCGACGATCGCGCGCGCGGTGGAAGGGGCGGAGCTGGTGGTGAACCTGATCGGCATCCTGGCCGAGCGGCGCCGCGGCGACTTCCAGCGCATCCAGGCCGAGGGCGCCGGCCGTATCGCCAGCCTGGCCGCCGCGGCCGGGGTGAGCCGGTTGGTGCAGGTGTCGGCGATCGGGGCGGATGCGGCGAGCCCGAGCGTCTATGCGCAGACCAAGGCCGCCGGCGAGGCGGCGGTGCTGGCCGCGATGCCGGCTGCCACCGTGCTTCGCCCATCGCTGGTGTTCGGCGCGGAGGACCAGTTCTTCAATCGTTTCGGCGCCATGGCGCAGGTGCTGCCCTTCATGCCGGTGATCGCGGGCGACACCAAGATGCAGCCCGTCTACGTGGGCGATGTGGCCGAGGCGGTGATGGCCGGGCTGACCGGGCTCGATACGGCGGGCAAGACGTACGAGTTGGGCGGCCCCCGGGTTTGGACCTTCCGCGAGATCCTGGCCTACATCCTGAAGGAGACCCGGCGTAAGCGCCCCTTGATCGAGATCCCGATGGGCATCGCGCGGTTTCAGGCGTCCCTGGCCGAATTGCTGCCGACCAAGCCGTTCACGCGCGACCAGTTGCTGCTACTGTCCAAGGACAACATCGTGACGGCAGGGATGCCGGGTTTGGCGGAACTGGGTGTGCCCGCGACGCCGGTGGAGCTGATCGTGCCGGACTACCTGGACCGCTACCGCCCGGGCGGGGGAAAGCTGGAGCGGATGCCCGCCTGACGCGATAGGACCGTCCCGGGCATTGTTTGTCGGCCCAGGTAGGCTACGAGGCGTTACGCGTGAGAAACATACCTGAAATTACGCCCGGTTCGGCCCTAATGGTGATTTCAGTCTCGCCAATCGAGTTCCATCGCCGTATATGACCGTTCGCGCCGTCGTTGGGAGCGAACCGTTATGGCCGACCGCATGCTGCAATTCGTCCGCCTGCCGCAGCAGACGCCCGAGAAACGCGCTGTGCCCGAGCGGCGCGAAGACTTCGACGAGATTTACCGCAAATTCGACCCGGCGGCTGCCAGCGCGCAAGCCAGCCGCTGCAGCCAGTGCGGCATCCCGTTCTGCTCGATTCACTGTCCGCTCTCCAACAATATTCCCGACTGGCTGAAGCTCACCGCAGAGGGGCGGCTGGAGGAGGCCTACGAGGTCAGCTCCGCCACCAACAACTTCCCCGAGATTTGCGGCCGCATCTGCCCGCAGGACCGTTTGTGCGAGGGCAACTGCGTCATCGAGAAAGGCTTCGAGAGCGTCACCATCGGCGCGGTCGAACGCCACATCACGGATACCGCCTTCGCTCAGGGCTGGGTGAAGCCGTTGCGTCCGCGGCAGGAGCGGCCGCAATCGGTGGGGATCATCGGCGCCGGGCCGGGCGGGCTGGCGGCGGCGGAGATGCTGCGCGCCAAGGGCTACCAGGTGCACGTCTACGACCGGTATGACCGGGTCGGCGGGCTGATGATCTACGGCATTCCCGGCTTCAAGCTGGAGAAGGAGATCGTGCTGCGCCGCTGGAAGCTGCTCGAGGAAGGCGGCATCGAGTTCCACCTCGGCCAGGGCATCGGCGAAAATCTTGCCTGGGCAGACCTGCGCGCCCGGCACGACACGCTGCTAATCGCGACCGGTGTCTACAAGCCGCGTGACATCGGCGGGCCTGGCGCCGGGCTTTCCGGCATTGTGCCCGCACTCGACTTCCTCACCACCTCCAACCGCCAGGGCCTTGGCGACAGCGTGCCCGCATTCGATAGCGGCGCGTTGAACGCCGACGGCAAACGCGTGGTGGTGATCGGCGGCGGCGACACGGCGATGGACTGCGTGCGCACCGCCGTCCGCCAGGGCGCCGCCTCGGTGCGGTGCCTGTACCGGCGCGACAAGGCCAACATGCCGGGCTCGATGCGCGAGGTGAAGAATGCCCAGGAGGAAGGGGTTGAGTTCGTCTGGCTCTCCGCTCCCGAGGCGTTCCTTGGCGACGACACGGTCACCGGCGTGATGGTGCAGCGCATGCGGCTCGGCATGCCGGACGCATCTGGCCGCCAGTCGGTCGAACCCTCGGGCGAGCGGTTCACGCTGGAGGCGGATTTGGTGATCAAGGCGCTCGGCTTCGACCCGGAGCCGCTGCCGAAGCTCTGGGGCGTGGACGGGCTGGAGGTGAGCCGCTGGGGCACCCTCGCAGTCGATCACCGTACTCAGATGACCACGCTGCCGGGCGTGTTCGGCGCGGGCGACATCGTGCGCGGGGCGAGCCTCGTGGTTTGGGCGATCAAGGACGGCCGGGACGCCGCCGCACGGATGCACGACTACATGCAGCAGGCCGCACTGGCCGTAGCCGCGGAATAGCAGACTACTCCCTCTTCCGTCCTTCACGGGAGAGGGCCGGGGTGAAGGCTGCTTGGCCAAAACCATCCCGTGTTGGACGATCGCACCCTCACCCGACCCTCCCGCAAGCAAGTGAGGGAGAAAACGGAGTTCCACCATGGACCACATCGCCGACTGGAACGCCAACGCCGCCCTGCTGCACGAGACCTACCGTCCCCAGGACGAGCACGCCAATTGCGGCGTGGGCCTCGTCGCATCGCTGGACGGCCGCGCCCGGCGCGACGTGGTGCAGGCGGGCATCGACGCGCTCAAGGCCGTCTGGCACCGCGGCGCCGTGGACGCGGACGGCAAGACCGGGGACGGCGCCGGCATCCATGTCGAGATCCCGCAGGATTTCTTCGCCGAGCACATCCAGCGCGGCGGCGACGCCTTGCCGGACCAGCGCATCGCCGTCGGCCAGGTGTTCCTGCCGAAGACCGACCTCGCCGCCCAGGAACGCTGCCGTCAGATCGTCGAGACCGAGATCCTGAATTTCGGCCACGCCATCCACGGCTGGCGCCAGGTGCCGATCGACGTGCGCTGCATCGGCGAGAAGGCCAACGCGACCCGCCCCGAGATCGAGCAGATCATCGTGCGCAACGCCACCGGCGCCGATGAGGCCACCTTCGAGCGCGACCTGTACGTGATCCGCCGCCGCATCGAGAAGTCGGCGATCGCGGCCCAGGTCGCCGAGTTGTACATCTGCTCGATGTCCTGCCGCTCGATCATCTACAAGGGCATGTTCCTGGCGGAGAACCTGACCGACTTCTACCCGGACCTGCTGGACGAGCGCTTCGTCAGCCGCTTTGCCATCTATCACCAGCGCTACTCGACCAACACATTCCCCACCTGGCGCCTGGCGCAGCCGTTCCGCATGCTCGCCCACAACGGCGAGATCAACACCATCAGCGGCAACGTGAATTGGATGAAGAGCCACGAGACCCGGCTTTCGGACCCGGCGCTCGACCCCTATATCGAGGACATCAAGCCCGTCATCCAGGCCGGCAGCAGCGACACCGCAGCCCTGGACAGTGCATTCGAGCTGCTGGTGCGCGCCGGACGGGACGCGCCGATGGCCAAGGCGCTGCTGATCCCCGCCTCCATCAGCACCGACGCCTCGATGAAACAGGCCCACAAGGACCTGTTCCTCTACTGCAACGCCGTCATGGAGCCGTGGGACGGCCCGGCCGCCGTGGCCGCCACCGACGGCCGCTGGATGCTGGCCGGGCTCGACCGCAACGGCCTCCGCCCGCTGCGTTACTCGCTGACCCATACCGGGCTGCTGGTGGTGGGCTCCGAAGCCGGCATGGTGAAGTTCGACGAGCGGGATATCCGCGCCAAGGGCCGGGTGGGTCCGGGCCAGTCCATCGCCGTCGATCTCGACACGGGCACGTTCTACTCCGACGAGGAGGTCAAGGACATGCTGGCCGGCCGGCAGGATTTTGCCACCTGGACCCGGCGCATCACCCAGATCGACCGCATCGTGAAGACGGACGCGCCGGAGCCGTCCTTCTACGAGGGCGAGGCCCTCCGCCGCCGTCAGCTTGCCGTCGGCATGACGCTGGAGGAGCTGGAGATGATCCTGCACCCGATGGTGGAGGACGCAGCCGAGGCCGTCGGCTCCATGGGCGACGACACGCCGGTCGCCGTGCTGTCCGAGCGCTACCGCGGGCTGCACCATTATTTCCGCCAGGCGTTCAGCCAGGTCACCAACCCGCCGATCGACAGCCTGCGCGAGACGCGGGTGATGTCGCTGAAAACGCGCCTCGGCAACCTCGGCAACGTGCTGGACGAGGCGGCTGACCAGCTCGACCTGCTGCAATTGGAAAGCCCCGTGCTGTCCAACGCCGAGTTCGCGGCAATGCAGGAGTTCATGGGCCAGAACGTCTGCGTGATCGATTGCACGGTGCCGGTGGAGGGCAACCACATCGACCTGCGGGCCGCCATCAACCGCATCCGCCGCGAGGCGGAGGAGGGCGTGCGCGCCGGGTGCACCCACATCATCGCGACCGATGAACACTCCGGGCCAGACCGCGCCGGCATCCCGATGATCCTGGCCACGGCAGCGATCCACACCCACCTGATGCGCTCCTCGTTGCGCACCTTCACCAGCCTGAACGTCCGCTCGGCGGAGTGTGTCGACGTGCACGCCTTTGCCGTGCTGATCGGCGTCGGCGCCACCACGATCAACGCGTACCTCGCGCAGGAGAGCATCGCGGACCGCCATCGCCGCGGGTTGTTCAGTGCTGCGACGCTGGGCGACGCCGTGCGCCGCTACAAGAAGGCGGTGGACAAGGGCCTGCTCAAGGTGATGTCCAAGATGGGCATCTCCGTCATCTCGTCCTATCGCGGCGGCTACAATTTCGAGGCGATCGGCCTGTCCCGCGCCCTGGTCGCCGAGTTCTTCCCCGGCATGCAGTCGCGCATCAGCGGCATCGGCATGCCCGGCATCGCGCGCAACGTGCTGGCGCTGCACCGCACCGCCTGGGACCAGGACGCGATCGCCCTGCCCGTCGGCGGCATCTACAAACTACGCCGCCGCGGTGAGACCCACGCGTTCGAAGGCAGCCTGATCCACACGCTGCAGACCGCCGTCAGCAACGACAGTTTCGCCACCTACATGCGCTACAGCGAGGCGGTGCGGCGGCAGCCCCCGGTGGCGTTGCGTGACCTGCTGGACTTCACCGAGGGCCACACGCCCGTTCCGGTGGACGAGGTCGAGAGCACGACGGAGATCCGCAAGCACCTGATCGCGCCCGGCATCTCGCTCGGCGCGCTCAGCCCCGAGGCACACGAGACGCTGGCGATCGCGATGAACCGCATCGGCGCCCGCTCCGACAGCGGCGAGGGCGGCGAGGACGAAGCGCGCTACAAGCCCCGTCCGAACGGCGACAACGCGAACTCCGCGATCAAGCAGATCGCCTCCGGCCGCTTCGGCGTCACAGCCGAGTACCTCAATGCCTGCCGGGAGATCGAGATCAAGGTCGCCCAGGGCGCCAAGCCGGGCGAAGGCGGGCAGCTTCCCGGATTCAAGGTCACGGAACTGATCGCCAAGCTGCGACACTCGACGCCGGGTGTGACGCTGATCAGCCCGCCGCCGCACCACGACATCTACTCGATCGAGGACCTGGCGCAGCTCATCTAC
>CAXTVQ010000015.1:0-13845 GCA_964247705.1 uncultured Acetobacteraceae bacterium
ACTCAGCCCGCAGCGCCGAGCGCCAGGATCACTCAGCCCGCAGCGCCGAGCGCCACGAGGCAGTAACCGCCGGGTCTTCGAGCGCCGACAGCCGGGCGGCGGCAACGGTGGCGAACCGGTGCGTGAGCGCTCGCCGGCGGGCTGGCGGGAGGGGATGGGACGGGGCGGACCGCACCATGTCGGCCTCGCGCCCGCTGGCCACGATCAGGCCGGTGTCTGCGGGCAGCAGGTCGAGCGGGAATGCGTCGTCCACCGCAAAATACAACGCGTCACAGAACGCCCGGTAGTCCGGCCATTTCGCGTCGGTGAGGAAATCGCGCGGGCCGGATTTGACCTCGATGCACACGAAGCCGCCATCGGGCCGTAACGCCAGCAGGTCGGCCCGGCGGCCATTCGGCAATGGCAGTTCGTGCAAGGCGACCCAGGCAAGTTGCTGGCATAGCGAGGCGGCGGCGCGGCGGATGGCAAGCTGGCGTTCGGGCAGCGAAATCTCCATCGCGGAGTGTTACCGCCGCTCGAACGGAAAGGGAACTGTTGGAACCCGGTAAGCAATGTCGCATTATGGTCACATGGTACCCACGCGGTTCGCCGTCGCCGCCCACATCCTGCTGATGGTAGCAGCGGACGGGCACGAGCCGTCGACGAGCCAGCGTTTGGCAACCAGCATCAATACCAATCCGGTCGTGATCCGCCGTATCACGGGGCAGTTGGCACGTGCCGGGCTGGTGCGGGTCCGCCGCGGGCCGGGCGGCGCGGAATTGGTACGCCCGCCCGAGCAGATCACGCTGGAAGACGTTTGGCGGGCGGTGAACGCCGGCCCAGCACGACCCCTGCTGCCGTTACACGCGAACCCGGATCCGCGCTGCCCGGTGGGGTGCCGGGTTCACGCGGTGCTGGGCGAGGCGTTTGGCACGGCGGAACGGGCGCTTGAGAGGGCGCTAGCGCGGACGACGTTGGCGGACTTGCTGCATGGTGTGACCGCCGTCGCTGCTTGACAGCACGTGTGCTGCGCCGTGCGGACACCGTCCACCCTACTCCCGAGTAGGGCGGACAGCGTCCGCCGCCGCACCCTCGATCAGCCGTTTTTCCATGAACAAGCTAAGCGGATCCGGGCCATACGCGCCGAACGGCCCGCGTTCGGTGAACCCAAGCCGAACATAGAGACTGACCGCCTCGACCGACTTCACGCCCGTTTCGAGACGCAAACACGTGACACCCTCTGCCTGGGCAGCTCGTTCGATGGCGTGGAGCAGAGCTCGCCCGACTCCTCGCCCCCGGGCCTCTTGGGTCACAAAGACCCGCTTCACCTCAGCCCAGCCACCTGGTTCCACAGCATAGCCGCTGCAGCCAAGCGCCACCCTGCTCACACGCGCAACGAAAAACCGCACGTCAAGGCGTAGCAGGGCATCGACGGGGGAACCGAAACGGCTCTCGGCCGGGTATAGCGACGCCGAGCGTGCGTCGGCTTGCCGCAGCAGATCGTGTACCTCCTGCTGGTCCGGCGTCTCCCGGGTGATCCGGCACTCACCTTCGAGAAAAGGTTGCCTCCGCATCCTGCCCCCACTAACTCCTGCCGCCCCCGTCCTTCCTCGCTCCATCGAAAGTCACCCCACGCCATGCGCCGACGCCGCGGCCGCCCGCTCGACGGGTGGCTCATCATCGACAAGCCACCCGGCATGACCAGCACGGATGTGGTCAACCGCGTGCGCCGCAGTTTCGACGCGCAGAAGGCCGGGCATGGCGGCACGCTGGATCCGCTCGCCACCGGGGTACTGCCGATCGCTTTTGGTGCAGCGACCAAGACGGTGCCCTATGTCATGGACGGCACCAAGCTCTACCATTTCACGCTGCGGATCGGCGAGGCGCGCGACACCGACGACGCGGACGGCGCCATCACCGCAACCTCCGGCGTGCGCCCAACCGACGCGCAATTCGAGGCGGCTCTCCCAGCGTTCCGCGGCGCCATCATGCAGGTGCCGCCGATCTATTCCGCCATCAAGGTCGCAGGCGAACGTGCCTACGACATGGCGCGGGAGGGTAGGGCGCCCGAATTGGAGGCGCGGCCCGCGCGGGTGGACCGGTTCGAGTTGATCGAGCGGCCAGATGCCGATAGCGCCATTTTCGCCGTGCAATCGGGCAAGGGCGTCTATATGCGCTCGCTCGCCCGCGACTTGTCGATCGCGTGCGGCACAGTGGGCCACGTCGCGGCGCTCCGCCGATTGCGGGTCGGGCCGTTTGTTGCCGATCAGGCGATTTCACTGGACAAATGCGCGGCGGGGGAGGATAGCGTGCCGGCCTCCCCGGACCTACTGCTTCCGGTCGCGACCGCGCTGGCCGACATCCCGGCGCTGGCCTTGACCGAGGCTGAGGCCTTCTTCCTGTCTCGTGGCCAAGCAATCAGCCTGGTGGACTTGATGGGGCGCATTCCACGGACGGCCGATCCCGATGGCGGGTTGGCCCGTGCCATGGCGGGGGTGCGCGTGATCGGCCTGTGTCGTATGTCCGAGGGCATGCTGCGGCCGGAACGCCTTTTGTAACCCCATTCCGGAGGAAATCCGATGTCGATTACAGCCGAGCGCCGTACCGCGCTCATCACGGACTACGCCCAACAAGCGGCCGACACCGGCAGCCCCGAAGTCCAGGTCGCTCTGCTGTCCGAGCGCATTGGCAATCTGACCGAGCATCTCAAGACCCACGCCAAGGACTTCCACAGCCGGCGCGGCTTGCTGATGCTGGTGGGCCGTCGCCGTCGCCTGCTCGATTACCTGAAACGCAAAGACAACGAGCGATACACGACGCTGATCGGGCGCCTGCAACTCCGCCGCTGAGCGTCTCAAGACCACCCCGGCGCCAATGGTGGCGCCGGGCAATACCGCGCCGGTGCCTGAGGCACCCGGTTTGCGACGGCGCCTTCGGCCACGTGGACGCGGCTTAATCCCCGCGCCGCCATGCCGCCCGAGACGCCGCACCCGCACCGGTCCGTCCGCTGGCCCCGCGCGCGAGCGTAGGATTACACGTATGTTCAATCACTTCCGCAAGGAACTTGACTGGGGCGGGCGCAAGCTCGTGCTCGAGACGGGCAAGATTGCCCGCCAGGCCGACGGCGCTGTCATGGCGACATACGGCGAGACGATCGTGCTGTGCACGGCCGTTGGCGTTAGGTCCGCCAAGCCCGGCCAGGACTTCTTCCCGCTCACCGTCAACTACCAGGAGAAGGCGTTCGCCGCCGGCAAGATCCCGGGCGGTTTCTTCAAGCGTGAGGGCCGGCCCTCGGAGAAGGAAACGCTGGTCAGCCGCCTGATCGACCGCCCGATCCGCCCGCTGTTCCCCGAGGGATTCCGCAACGAGGTTCAGGTAGTGGCGACCGTGCTGTCCCACGACATGGAGAACGACCCGGATATCGTCGCCATGATCGGTTGTTCGGCGGCTCTGACACTGTCAGGCATCCCGTTCTTCGGCCCGGTCGCGGCGGCGCGCGTGGCCTTCATCGATGGCGCTTACGTTCTGAACCCGACCCTCGAGCAGATGAAGGACTTCAAGCTCGACCTCGTCGTCGCCGGCACCGCCGAGGGCGTCCTGATGGTGGAGAGCGAGGCCCATGAGCTTGCCGAAGACGTGATGCTCGGCGCCGTCGAGTTCGGCCATGCCCAGTTCCAGCCGGTGATCCAGGCGATCATCGAACTGGCCGAGCACGCGGCGAAGGAGCCGTGGGACATGCCGGAGCCGGCGCCCGAGTTGGCCACGCTCAAGACCCGGCTCGGCGACGTGGCCCGCGCGCCGCTTGCCGAAGCCTATCGCGAAAGCCAGAAGCAGGTCCGCCAGGACAAGGTCGGCGCCGCCAAGAAGGCCGCCGTGGCCCAGTTGACCGAAGAGGGGCTGGACACCGAGAAAGCCAAGGGGATGCTGAAGGACCTCGAGGCCGACATCGTCCGCAACGCCATCCTGGACACCGGCCTGCGCATCGACGGGCGGGACACTAAGACAGTGCGGCCAATCATCGCCGAGGTGGGCCTGCTGCCACGTGCGCACGGCTCCGCCTTGTTCACCCGGGGCGAGACTCAAGCGCTGTGCGTAGCGACGCTCGGCACGGGACAGGACGAGCAGATCATCGATCAGCTCGAGGGCGAGAGCCGTGCGCACTTCATGCTGCACTACAACTTCCCTCCCTACTCGGTTGGCGAGGCTGGCCGGATGGGCAGCCCGGGCCGTCGTGAGATCGGCCATGGCAAGCTTGCGTTCCGGGCCGTTCGCCCGCTGCTGCCGACCAAGACGGAATTTCCGTACACTCTGCGCGTCGTGAGCGAGATCACGGAAAGCAACGGTTCGTCCTCGATGGCGACAGTGTGCGGCAGCTCGCTGGCGCTCATGGATGCAGGCGTGCCGTTGAAGCGCCCGGTGGCGGGGATCGCGATGGGGCTGATCAAGGAGGACCGCGGGTTCGCCGTGCTCAGCGACATCCTCGGTGACGAGGATCATCTCGGCGACATGGACTTCAAGGTGGCCGGGACCGAAGTCGGCGTGACCAGCTTGCAGATGGACATCAAGATCACGTCCATCACGTTCGAGATCATGAAGACGGCACTGGAGCAGGCGCGCGAGGGCCGGCTGCATATTCTGGGCGAGATGGCCAAAGGGCTGGCCGGTGCGCGCGGCCATGTCGCGGCGACGGCCCCGCGGATTACCACGATCACCGTGCCCAAGGAGAAGATCCGCGAGGTCATCGGCACTGGCGGCAAGGTCATCCGTGAGATCGTCGAGCAGACCGGCTGCAAGATCGACATCGAGGACGACGGCACGATCAAGATCGCAGCCACCACGGAGGAGGCCAGCCAGGCTGCCATCGATAAGATCCGCGGTATCGTGGCGGAGCCGGAAGTGGGCGTGATCTACAATGGCAAGGTGGTCAAAACGGCCGAATTTGGCGCGTTCGTGAACTTCCTTGGCACAAGGGACGGGCTGGTTCACATCAGCGAGCTGTCGCAAGGCCGGGTCAATAAGACAACGGACATCGTGGCGCAGGGCGACAGCGTAAAAGTCAAAGTCATTGGCTTCGACGATCGCGGCAAGGTCAAGCTGTCGATGCGTGTCGTTGACCAAGCCACCGGTGAGGACATCACGGATAAGGTGGGTGCCAAGGGTGGTCGGCCGCGAGAAGCCGACGCCGCCTGAAGCTCAACCAAGATGATGTTTGGGGCGGGCGAGGGTGGATCCCTTAAGCCTGCCCCTAGCAAATATTGGTTTAGCCGCACATATTACCGTTTGTTTCAGTCCAGGGACTCGACGGGGCATGAAGTCGATCAACACGATCCGCATGGGCGGAGTGGATGTATTGCCGCTCGTTGAGGGCGGAAAAGGCGTGTCGGTATCGACCGGCGTCTCGTCCGGTCATTGGGCGCAGGCGGGGGGTGCTGGCACGTTCAGCGCCGTCAACGCCGACAGCTATGACGAGCACGGCCGTCGCGAGCCGCAGATCTACCACGGTCGCACGCGTCGCGAGCGCCATGAGGAACTGATCGACTTCGCCATCCGTGGTGGCATCGCGCAAGCGCAACGTGCGCACGAGTTATCGGGCGGGCAGGGCCGCATCCACGCCAATATCCTGTGGGAGATGGGCGGGGCTGAGCGAGTGATCACCGGAGTGCTCGAGGGGGCTAAGGGCCTGATCCACGGCCTGACTTGTGGTGCTGGCATGCCGTATCGGTTGAGCGACATCGCGGCGCGGTTCGGCGTGCACTACTACCCGATCGTTTCATCGGCGCGGGCGTTCAACGCGCTTTGGAAACGGGCTTACTCCAAAGCGGCTTTGCTTTTGGGCGGGGTCGTCTACGAGGATCCGTGGCTGGCGGGCGGACATAATGGCCTCACGAACGGCGAGGATCCGGAAAAGCCGGAGGACCCATTCCCACGTGTCTTGGCACTGCGCAAGCTGATGCGCAGTTTCGGACTGGGTGAGACGCCGATCATCATGGCCGGAGGGGTCTGGTGGCTCGAGGAATGGGAACATTGGATCGATAATCCGGAACTCGGCCCGATTGCGTTCCAGTTCGGAACCCGGCCTTTGCTGACCCAGGAGAGCCCGATCGGTGACGCCTGGAAGCAGCGACTGCTGACGCTGAAGGAGGGCGATGTCTTCCTCAACAAATTCAGCCCGACGGGATTCTACTCATCCGCGGTCAATAACGGCTATATCCAGGAACTGCGTGAGCGGACCGACCACCAAGTGGCCTACACCATGGAACCGGTCGGTGAGCACACGGCAGCCTTTGGCGTGGGACCGCGGCAACGGATCGTTTACCTGACGCCGATGGACCTTGGCCGCGCGGAGCGGTGGGTGCGGGACGGGTTCACCGAAGCGTTGCGTACGCCGGATAGCACGCTGGTATTCGTGACGCCGGGCAAGGCCGCAGAAATCCTGCAGGATCAGACGGACTGCATGGGCTGTCTAAGCCAGTGCCGCTTCTCCAACTGGTCGCAGCATGACACTGGGTTTACGACGGGGAAGAAGGCTGACCCGCGGAGTTTCTGCATCCAGAAGACATTGCAGGCCGTGCGGGATGACCGTGGCGATCAAACGGCGCTGGATAGCAACTTGATGTTTAGCGGCCACAACGCCTACCGGTTCGCGTCTGACCCATTTTATTCCAATGGTTTCATCCCGACCGTAAAGGAACTCATGGAGCGGATTCTGACCGGGCGGTGATATCAAGTTCGGTTCGGCGCGACGGGCGAGGTACATTTCGCCCGTCTCGAGAAATGCTTTAAACAGGCCTGTTATGCTCTTGGTATAATCTCTTGATTATGGCCGTGTCTTCTAGATTTCGGAAGTCTAAGCATGCACGGCTGGGTTCTCATCCGCCAACTTGGCCTCTGTACTGCCACCATGTAGAGTAGGCGCCAAGCTGAGTGGTAGCATGAGCATTGCAGGCTGCTGCACGATGAGCTTGGCTGAAGCAGGCTGGTAGCGATGTACCGGCTTGAACCATGCTAACAGCGTTAAGAGCAGGCCAACAGCGCCTAGTGCGGAAGCGACCAGCCAGCGGAAATCCGGACCGGAGGTCATCACCGTTGCACCCTCGATCAGGAGCGGGGACAGAAGTGGCGTCCCAGCGGAACCGGGGTCTGGCCGCAACGGCATTACATGCTGTTGGGGCGCTTGTGCCAGAGCGCGCATTACAACATTGAGATCGGTGGCAATCTCAATTCGGCGATCTCCCAAACGGGTCAGTTCAGCGCGTAGACGGTCCCGTTCCGAACTCAGTCCGGCATCGGCAGGTGTGTGGGACGCTGCCAAGCTCGCGCGATGTTCTTCTTCCTGCACGAAAGTGCGCAAGGCGCGGATTTGGCCATTCAGCACGACAACCGCCGGATAATCATCTTGGTAGTGGGATTGAAGCTGAATACGTTGAAGTTGGAGATCTGCTAGGGCTGTCGCGGCCTTTTCCAGGGTGTCTTGACCAGGTTTCCGCTCCGTCGCGGCATGGGCATTGGCCGCCAGATCCCGCACGATGCCAGTCAGTGACGCAGAAACCGTCGATAGTTGCGCGTCCGCAGCTTCCAGCGCCGCCTGGAGCCGGTTGCGGTCTGCTGTCAACGAGGAATGTTCAACGGAAGCTCGATCGACGGCCAGTGGGGGGCTGGGGCTGGATTGGGCGGGGTCTGATACCGTAACTGGCAACAGATTGAGCAACGCATCCGCTGCGGCGTGTGCAGCCGACTGGGCCGCTGCAGGGTCGGCGGCTGAGACGGTGACAACGAGGGCCTCTCCGTGGTCGTCCAGGGTTACGGAGCGGTCGACTGCCGTCGTCATCCGAAGAGATGCTTCTGCCAAGGCGGCCCGTCCCGATGGACCGGGTGCTTCGGCACCGATGCGGGTCTGTACGACCGTAGCCGGCCGAAGCAGCATCCAGGCCGTGCTGATTGCAACGGCCGTCGAAAACAGGAACACGCAAAGCACTAAGATGCGCCACGCGATGAACCCGGCCTGTTTAGCCGGGATTGCCGGGTAAGGTTCAGCCTCCCATTGCAAGCCAGCCGGGTAGGACACAGCCATCCGGCCCAAGTCGTTCACCAACTCATCGAGGCGAGCCGGATTGCCTCCTCGGCCGGCAAATGGAAGCCGTGCAGGACCAAGATCGTAAGGCTGGCCACGACTGGAAGCGGCCACTGGGCAACGCGTGGGCGTGGCCCGATCGATACGGTGAAAATGCCTAGGCCGCCGAAGCCGATCCCGGCACCGGTCAACACCTCTGCCAGCGTATGTGCGCCAAGACTGATCCGGGAGTAACCGATGACAAGCGCCGCGGCCACGGTCGCAGCCGCGATGCAGACCCGCGGAACGGCATCCCACAAGAGCAGCACAGCTAGGCCGCCGTATACGACAGAGGCGGCTGCCACATGGCCGCTGGGACTGAAGCGATAATCGCTGCCGAAAACGGCCATCAGATACAAAGAACCTGCCTTGAGCAGCAAGATCAGGCCAAACGTTCCGAACACGGCAACGGACCATGCAACGGCAGCGCGATAACAACCCGAAACGCCCAGCCCAGTCAGCACGACCAAAGCCAACGGCAACATCACGGCTTGATCAGCAAAATCCGACACGAATTCCATGGCAAGCCCTGTAGGGACATGTTCTCCTATCCTGGGCTTGCCCGGTTAACAAAGGGCTTATTTCGTTTCCGTTTAGGGGCCCGGCGAAGGGACATCCCGCAACGGCGCCGGCACGGTGGACGGCAGCACAGGCGCACACCGGCATTGTGGTGTTGTGCGATGGACGACCACGTGATGCACGACGCGCCGCGGCCTTGGAGGCGGCTCGGCATAAACCAATGGTGGCGGCGGCAGGAACACGGGCGGTGGCACGTAGACGACGGGCGGCGCCACATAGACCGGCGGGTAGTATGGATATGGCCGTGGGTAATACCCCCCATACAGGCCGCCCAACGCGAGACCGGCGCCGAAGCCTGGATAGAAGCCGCCAAAGCCGTATCCGTAACCACGGAAGCCGCCATAGAACGCTTTGGCGGGGCTGGCAGACAGTGTGGCTACGGCGAGTGCCGCAGCTCCCACGAACGCACAACGACGTAAGGGCGTCATGATTGACACTCAATCCAAGGTGTTACCCCCGGTTTCGAACGGGATAATGGCGGAAATGGGTCCGACTTTGCTGGGCGTGGATCACGGCTCGGCGAGCGTCAGTCCACCTTGCAACGCCCGTTCCTGCATCGTGGTGCGGTCCACGACAGGCGTCCCCCGTTCGGTTGCGGCTAGAAGGTGACGAGACGTCCGCCGTTCGATGACGAGCCAGAACCGGCGAATGGTCTCCGTTATCAGTAAGTAAAGGATTGCGGCGTAGAGATAGACCGAGAAGTCGAACGTCCTGGAGAATATCAGCCGTGTCTGTCCCATCAGGTCGAGCAGGGTGACAATTGCCGCCAAAGCGCTCGCCTTGATCATGCTGACCAATTCATTGCCGAAAGGGCGAAGCGCCACGGGCAATGCTTGTGGAAGTACGACGTGACGCGCGGTGCGCCAGCGCGACAACCCAAGCGCCGCCGCTGCCTCCCGCTGTCCCTTGCCCACGGCGGTAATCGCGCCGCGGAGGATCTCCGCTTGATAGGCGGCGGTGTTCAGACTGAATGCAAAGATGCAGCAGAAAAAGGCATCCCGGAAAAAAGTCCACAATCCGAGATTGGTCAATGCCGGCCGTACCTCGCCAGCGCCGTAGTACACGAGGTAGAGTTGGCACAGCAGTGGCGTGCCGCGGAACAGCGTCACGTAGGACAGGGCCGCCGCAGACAGAAGACGGTTGCGCGACATCCGCGCCATGCAGATCGGCCAGGCCAGCGCGAAGCCGATCGCGCACGACAAGCACACGACCTGCGCCGTGATCTGCAACCCAGCCAACAGCCGCCAGCCATACTCTTGCAGTAAGGGAAGGTTGACGATGAACCCGAGCCATCCGGCCATTTAGGCATAACCGCGGTTGAACCGGCGTTCCAGGACGGATTGGCCGATTGCCGAGGCGATCGACATCACGAGATAGGCGGCGGCTGCCGCGCTGTAAAAAAGCAGAGGATCCCGCGTGTTCTTCGCCGCCTCCGACGCCGCGCGCAGCAGGTCCATCACGGCCAAGGTGGAGATGAGCGACGTGTCCTTCAGCAGGATCGTCCAGATATTGCCGAGACCCGGAAGCGCCACCCGGACCAACTGCGGCAGAGTGACGAAGGCGAAGACATGGCGGCTAGCCAAGCCAAGGGAGCGTGCCGCCTCAATCTGCCCTTGCGGCACTGCGGAGAGCGACGCGAGCCAGACCTCGCTGGAATAGGCGGATGCGACCACACTGAGCGCGATCACCCCGGCGACAAAGGCGCTGACCTCCAACCGTTCGGTCAGGGCCAATGCGGTGCCGAGCCGGTCGACCAGTGCCTGCAGCCCGAAATACACGATGAACAGGGCGAGTAAATCCGGGATGCCGCGAAAAAATGTCGTGTAGGCTTCACCGGCAGACCGGACGAGCCGGGATCTGGACCGGCGCAGCAATGCCAGAAGCAGCCCGGCCCCAAACCCGGCCGGCACAGAGGCGACGGCCAGGGCGATCGTCATCAAAGCGCCGCGGAGCAACAACGGCGCCCAGCCATTCGGCCCGAACAAGAGGCCGAATGCCGCCACGCGCGCTTACTCCCCGCGAATGTCGGTTTTGAAGTATTTCGCCTCGAGCGCCTTGTAGGTGCCGTCGGCGTCGAGCTCGGCGATGGCCTTGTTGAACTGATCCCGCAGCGCCGTGTCCTCTGGACGGAACGCGGCACCGACGCCGGGCCCGTGGATGTCCGGTATACGCTTGATCTCGGCAACAACGCGGCAGCAGCCGTTGCCCTTCTTCTCGATGAAGTCCTGCTCCACCAGGATGTCGCCTACCACGTAGTCGAGCCGGCCGTTCGCAATATCCAGGTTCGGCTCGTCCTGGGTCGGATACAGCTTAATCTCGGAGTCTTTGTAGAATCGTTCCAGGTAGGCCGAGTGGATCGTGGAGGATTGCGTTCCGATCGTCTTGCCTTTCAACGCGGCCGGCGAGACGTCATCGCTCTTGTTGTCTGCCTGGCCAACGAAGACTGGCGGGGTTGCGTAATACATCGTCGAGAAGATCACCTTCTGCTTGCGTGCTTCGGTGATGTTCATCGAGGAGAGGATGACGTCGAACTTGTTGGCCAGCAGGGAGGGGATGATGCCGTCCCAATCCTGATTCTGGAACGTGCAGGTGACTTTGATCTTGGCGCAGATGGCATTGGCGTAATCGACTTCGAAGCCGACGATCTGCCCCTGTTGGTTCACGCTCTCGAACGGCGCGTAGCTGGCGTCCATGCCGAAACGGATCGCCGTGTAGTCCTTGGCTTGCGCAGCCACGCTAAGGGAGAGCGCTAGGCCGAGTGCGGACAGAAGGTGGGTCAGACGCATCTTTGGTCTCCGAAGATCGCATCCGGAGAAGCAACGTTCATGCCATCGAGCGTGCACAGCTTGCTAGAACTCCCGCAGCACGTCCCGCAACGTGCTGCCCTCGTATTTGGTCCGGACCAGGCCGCGCCGTTGGAGTGCGGGCACCAATCCTTCCGTGATCTCGACCACTGAGCGCCGGCTCACGCGCTGGAAGGGCGTGCTTACCAAGAAGCCGTCGCCGCCGATGGCCGCCATCGCGTCGCCCATCTTCTGCGCGACTTCGTCGGGTGTGCCGATGAGT
The DNA here is from genome assembly GCA_964247705.1 of uncultured Acetobacteraceae bacterium. GTDB lineage: Bacteria > Pseudomonadota > Alphaproteobacteria > Acetobacterales > Acetobacteraceae > LMUY01. The sequence goes on from CAXTVQ010000015.1 coordinate 11,735, forward strand.
TGCAGGCCGCTTTCGTAACGTTCGGCGGCGAGTTGGCGCAGGGTCTTGCCGCTACCCCACTGGGCGAATTTATCGAGCGAGCCTTGTTCGCCGTTGGTGGTGAGGTGTGGCAGCTCGCGGTCGAGATCGAACTGCGAGAAATCGATGTCAGTCACCGTTCCGATTGCGGCCAGCGCGGCCTCGATGAAGGCGGGGGCGCTCACCATGCGGTGGTGCTTGGCCCAGGCTTCCTCCGTGGTCTCGCCGATCACCGGATACACCAGGAACAACACCTTGATGTCGTCCGGGTCGCGCCCAGCGGCCGAGGCGCGGGTGCGGATATCGTCGCGGTAGGCCTTCATGCCAGTTAGCCCGTTGGCGACGGCGATGATGCTATCGGCGGTGCGGGCGGCAAATTCCCGCCCGCGGGGGGAGCCGCCAGCTTGAACGAAGGTGGGGCGACCCTGGGGCGAGGGAACCGTGTTCAACGGGCCGCGGCACTTGAAGTATTTGCCCTCGAAGTGGATCGGCTTGACCTTGGTGTGGTCGGCGAAGGTCCCGGTCTCGCGGTCCATCACGACGGCGCCGGGTGCCCAGGACCCAAACAGGCGGCAGACCAGCTCCACGTACTCGTCGGCCATCGCGTAGCGGTCTGCGCGGGGTGGTAGCGCGTCCATGCCGAAATTCTGCGCAGCGGCGTCCTCGCCGGAGGTGACGATGTTCCAGCCGAAGCGTCCGCCGGCGATGTGGTCGAGCGTGGTGCAGAGCCGCGCCAGCATGAACGGCGGGTAGGCCATGGTGGACATGGTTGCGACCACGCCCATGCGGCTGGTGCCGGCGGCGATCATGGCGGCGAGCGGCATCGGGTCGTGCTTGGGGGCCTGGAGTGCATGTTTCAGCGTGGCTTCGGCGGTGCCGCGATAGGCTTCGGACACCATGAGCGTGTCCTCCAGCATGATGTAATCGAAACAGGCGCGTTCCATTGCCTGCGCCATTTCCACGTAGAATTTGCCGTCCCAAGGTGGGGTTGGCGGGGCGTAGGTGTGGTTCCACTCGCCGGCGGAGAAGTTGCAGAACCAGGCAAGATGAAAGCGGTCGGGCATGAAGCGGGTCCTCGGTTCAGGGGACGCCTGGCAAGAACGGTGCCGCCGGGCCGAATGGGGCGGTGCCTCCCGACTTCACGCAGCGACCGCTCGCGCGATCCATATAACGGGCTGAGCCGCTCAGACCCGTTCGAGTGCCAGAGGTGGCAGATTGGAACTGCGGATGGTGTTACGGCCGGACGTCTTGGCACGGTACAGCGCGTGGTCAGCCCAACTTACAAGCTGGGCTGAACTTTCCTCGACGGCGTAGGGCCGGATCGTCGCCGCACCAACACTGATTGTCACGAAGCCCGTCTCACTGCCCTCGTGCGTGAGATTCAGCGCGATGACACTGAGACGCAGCCGTTCGGCGACCTGGCGCGCGCCGCTTTCCTCGGTGACCGGCAGGATGATGGCGAACTCCTCGCCTCCGATCCGCGCCGCGATATCGGCCGGGCGATACGCTTGTGCGACCAAGGCGTTGGCCACGGACCGGATGCATTGATCGCCGGCGGGATGGCCGTAGCGGTCGTTGAATCCCTTGAAGCAGTCGATGTCGATCATCAGCAGCGAGATCGACGTTTGCTCCCGCTGTGCGCGCCGCCATTCCGCATCGAGCGCTTGTTCGAAAGCACGGCGGTTCGCAAGGCCGGTCAGGACGTCCGTCTGCAGCATCTGTTCGAGTTGCGCGTTAGCCTTTGCAACACGGCCCGCCTCCTGCATCAGTTCGCAGAGCAACGCGGACAGCACCGTTAATGCGGCCAGCAGGCTCACGGCACGCGCCATGTACCATCCAAGGGTAAATTCACTCGTTCCGGAGAGCGTCAGTTCGACGTCCAGACATGCAGCGAACATGGCAACGGTAAGCCAGAGGGACAGCATCTCCCGGCAGCGGAGCCGGAACAGCACCAGGAACCCCGCGACAAGCGTCAGGAGCAATATACCTGGCCCAACACCGCCGGTCACCAAGCCGCTGTAATTACCGTCTCGGATGAGCAACGGAAGCCAAGGCAGCCCAATCGTTGCGATCATTGCCAACGCCCCGGCCGC
>CAXTVQ010000015.1:13945-28563 GCA_964247705.1 uncultured Acetobacteraceae bacterium
AAGAATGCGCGGGACGTCCAAGGCCGGCACGAAACCTGGGTTGGCTTGAAACCGTAGGTCCCCATGAGGAAGGCAGATCATCGCTGCCATGGCGAGCACGACCGTTACAATTGCTGCCCAAACCCGGTGACCTTTCCCGACACCAAGCCCGTCGATCAATGGGTCGTCCGCCAAAGCAGAGCCCTCCGCAGTTAACCAGCGCCATCCTAGACGCAGGCGAGTTAACGGATCGTAGCGACGGGCTTAGCGCGGTGACACGCGTCGATGTTCCGTGGCAAAACGGTGGACCGGCGATCGCGGTTGACGCCGACGACCATGCCTGCGCGTCTACGGGGGGATGATCGTAGCAGGCCTGTCCGCATACGGCTGCGTAAAGGACGGCTTGCGCCGGTTTGGGGCGGATGCTCCAAGCTGCGTCATCCGCCATGTGCCCTGGGAGATCCTCAGTCCGTTGTCCACGACCGCCAAACCTTCGCTCCGGATCAAGGGCCGTTCGTTCGTCGCTCTGGTTCTGATGCCGGAGCCACCGCTGGACGAGTGGCTCGAGGCACTGTGGTCCCAGATGGCGCGCTCGCCGACGTTCTTCGACGGGCGTCCGGTGATCGTGGACTTCTCGGCTTTAGCCGGAACCGAGGATCGCTTCGAAGAGCTTGTCGAGCGATTGGAGAAGCGGGACATGCGCATCATCGGCGTCGAAGGTGCGGCGCCTGGCTGGACCGATAGCGAGGTTTGGGGCCGGCCGCCAATCGCCACCAATGGGCGGGCGGACCGGTTCGTGGAAATCCTCGATGAGGTTCCGGAGCCGCCTGAGCCGACATCGCTGGTGCTCCGCGGTCCGATCCGGTCGGGACAGAGCGTCTTCTTCGAGAAGGGTGACGTCACCGTGCTCGGTTCGGTGTCGTCCGGGGCAGAGGTGATCGCCGGCGGCTCCATCCATGTTTATGGAACATTGCGGGGGCGTGCGATCGCCGGGTTCACCCAGGCCACAGCCGCCGTGTTCTGCCGCAAGAACGAGGCTGAACTGATTGCCATAAATGGCATCTACAAGGTAGCGGACGACATGAACCCGGCGCTGCGTGGTAAGGCAGTGCATGCCACGCTGGACGGCGACTCGGTCGCAATCGTGTTGCTGGACTGATCGAGCGGCAGTCTTTGGTAGCGTAAACGTTTACGAAGGAGAGCATTATGGCGGAGGTGCTGGTCGTTACATCCGGCAAGGGCGGAGTGGGGAAGACGACGTCCACCGCCTCGCTCGGAGTGGCCCTGGCGCAGTCCGGCCAGAAGGTGGTGATCGTCGATTTCGACGTGGGGCTTCGCAACCTGGACCTGATCATGGGGGCAGAACGCCGGGTGGTGTTCGACCTGATCAACGTCGTGCAAGGGGACGCGAAACTGGCCCAGGCGCTGATCAGGGACAAGCGGGTGGAAACGCTCTCTCTGCTGGCAGCCTCGCAGACGCGTGACAAGGACGCGCTGAATGAGGATGGCGTTCAGCGGGTCGTGGGCGAGCTGCGCGAGAAGTTCGATTGGGTGATCTGCGACAGCCCGGCGGGCATCGAGAAAGGCGCGGCGTTGGCGATGAAGTTTGCCGACCGTGCTATCGTGGTCACGAACCCCGAAGTGTCCTCGGTGCGCGACTCGGACCGGATCATCGGCTTGCTAGACAGCAAGACGCTGAAAGCGGAGCAGGGTGCGCGGATGGAGAAACACCTGTTGCTCACCCGGTACGACCCGGTTCGGGCCGAGCGTGGCGACATGCTGAAGGTGGATGATGTGCTGGAAATCCTGTCCATTCCATTGCTAGGCATCATTCCCGACAGCGAGGAGGTGCTCAAGGCATCAAACCTCGGTTCGCCAGTGACGCTGAGCAGCCCAAACTGCCCTCCGGCGCGGGCCTATTTCGATGCAGCGAAACGGCTGATGGGGCAGACCATCCCGATGACGGTGCATGGCGAGAAGGGCGGATTACTCGGGCGGCTGTTTGGGAGGCGGGTGGCATGAGCTTCTTCGGGCTGTTTGCGCGGCGGAGTTCGGCGCCGGTCGCACGCGACCGGTTGCAGATCCTGTTGCAACACGAACGGGCGTTCGTCGGCGGCAACGACTTGGCGGCGACACTGCAGGAAGAGATCCTCAAAGTCATCGCCAAGCATATCGCGATCGACCGGGACAAGGTGCGGGTGAACCTGGAGCGGGGCGACTCGGTTTCGACGCTCGAGATCGATGTGGAGATGCCGGAGGAAGCGGAGGCTGGGCGTAAACGGGTAATGTAGGCTGGGTGTTCATCCGTCCATCAAAAGACGAACGGTGCCCGCCCTACGATCATGCGTAGAGCGGGCACTGTGCGCCATGTCGCCCAGAGATGCTGCTAACCGCCCTTGTTGTCTGGCGTGAGAGGCAGAGGCACCCAACGCATCCCGTCAGTGTTCTGAACCAGCATCAGCACTGTCTTGCGGTTCATCTTGCGATAACGGTCGACACGGTCCTGCACGTCTTGCGGTGAGGCCACCGTTTCCTGTTGGACTTCGACGACGACATCCCCTGGCTTGAAGCCGCGGCCGGCGGCAGGGCCGTTGTTGGTGACATCTGTGACGACCACGCCTTTCTGGTCGGCCGACAGGGAATACTTGCTACGCAAATCGTCCGTGATCGGAGACATTTTCAAGCCTAGCCCGGTGATCGTGACCGGAGTGTTGGCAGGCTTCGGCGCAGGTGCGGTCGTGGTGGCGCTTGCCTGTTGCACGTCATCCGGAAGTTCGGCGATCGAAGCCGTGATCGTCGTCTCCTTGCCATCGCGCCACACCACGACCGGCACGTCCTTGCCGATCTCGGTCTCAGCAACGATACGCGGGAGAGAGTGCATATCCTTTACATCGGCGTTGTTGAACTTGAGGATCACATCGCCGCCGTGGATCTGCGCTTTGGCTGCCGGGCCGCCGTCGGTGACGCTGGCGACCATGGCGCCACGTGCCGGGTGGAGGTTCAACCCGTCAGCGATGTCTGGCGTCACTTGCTGGATTTGCACGCCCAGCCAACCTCGCCGGGCATGGCCATAGTTGCGCAATTGGTCAACGACCTGCTTGGCCATGTTGGACGGGATCGAGAAGCCGATGCCGATGGACCCGCCGGAAGGTGAGTAGATGGCCGTGTTAATGCCGATAACCTGGCCGTCCATGTTGAAGAGCGGGCCGCCAGAGTTGCCACGGTTGATCGCAGCGTCCGTCTGGATGAAGTCGTCATAGGGGCCCTGGTGGATGTCACGCCCACGGGCGCTGACGATGCCAGCTGTCACGGATCCGCCCAGGCCGAACGGATTGCCGATCGCCAGCACCCAATCCCCGACCCGTGCGCCGTCGCTGTCGGCCCAAGGCACGGCTGGCAAAGGCTTGTCGCTTTCCACCTTGAGCAAGGCCACGTCTGCCCTGTCATCATGGCCGATCAGCTTGGCCTTCAGCGAGGTTCCGTCGTGCAAGGTGACGGTGATCTCGTCCGCGTTCTCGATGACGTGGTTGTTCGTCACGATATAGCCAGTCGGATCAACGATGAAGCCCGACCCAAGTGCGACACCACGGCGCGGTTGGTCATCACCGCCACCGCCACCATTGTCGCCGTGACCGGGTGCGCCATGCTTCTCCATGAAGTCGTGGAAAAACTGCTCGAACGGCGAACCTTGGGGGAATTGCGGTTCGTCCGGGTCAGGCCGGTCGGCCTTGGCCTGGACCGTCTGCTGTGAGGAAATGTTGACCACGGCGGGCGCCAAGGTTGCCGCCAAATCCGCGAAGCTATCCGGGACGCCGCGGGCTGAGGCGGAGATAGGGATTGCGAACGGTGCGAGCAGGGCGGCGGCAGGAACCGTCACTGGGGCCAACGCTGTGGCCAAAGCTGCGGCGCGCAAAGAGAGCAGGCGCATAGTGTTCAATCCTTGGTCGGATAGGCGATGATGCTCACGCAGGCAAGGCGAGGCAAATCACAGGTGGGTCGGCGTATGCCGTTTCAACCAGCTTCTAAGGCGCTGCTGCTACAGGAGCATCTTTCAGCATCCTGAAGAAATCGTTATCGGTGGACAACACCAGCCGGGACTGGCCGCCTGCGAACCCGTCGCGGTAGGCCTGCAGAGTCCGCCAGACAGAGAAGAAGTGAGGGTCCTGGTTGAACGCCGCGGCAAAGGTCGCGATCGCCGCGGCCTCGCCTTGGCCACGCAGCGTGTCCGCAGTTGCGCGGGCGTCGGCCAACAGCACAGTGCGGTCACGGTCGGCATCTGCCTTGATCTTGGCCGAAGCCTCGGCGCCCTCGGCGCGGGCTTGGCTCGCTATACGCTGCCGCTCGGACTTCATCCGCGCCAAGATCGCTTGCGTGTTGCCCTCCGGAAGGTCGGCCCGGCGGATGCGCACGTCCTCGATCGAGACACCGAAGCCGCGCATTTCCGTGTTCACCTCGTTCTTGATCAACGTCATGATCCGGCCACGCTCGGTGGACAGCACTGCAAGCAGTTGTTCGTTCCCCAACACCCGGCGCAATGCCGACGTGACGACTGAGTTCAGGCGTGCACGGATCCCATCCTCCTGGGCGCCGACAGCCTGATAATACTGCAGCGGGTCAGTGATGTGGAACCGCGTGAAGCTGTCGACTATGAGCCGGCGTTGGTCTCCGAGAATGACTTCCTCATTCGGGGTCGAGTAGTCCAGCAAACGCTTGTCGAAGTAGATCACAGTCTGGATGAACGGGACCTTAACGTGCAGGCCGGGCTGGGCGATGATGCGGATGGGCTGGCCGAACTGGGTGATCAGCACCTGCTCGGTCTGGCTTACGGTGAACAGGGACGACGCCGCCGCTACCACGATCACAAGGATCGCAACGGCTGCCCCGATGATGGAATTGCGCATCATGGCGCTGCCCTCGGCGCGGCGGAAACGGTGGAAGCGGCACCGCCCAGGTTCAGCAAGGGCAGGGCTTGTTGCTGTCCCTCACCGCCGAGCACTGTGGTGGGCGTCTTGGACACAATCGCCTGCATCGTCTCGATATACAGGCGGCGCAGCGTCACATCCTTGGCGGCTTGGTAAGCCTTGAAGATGCTGTCGAAACCCTGTGCCTGACCCTTGGCTTGGGCAATGGCGGCCTGCCGCGCACCGTCTGCTTCGGCCACGATCGCCGCCGCATCACCGCGAGCGCGTGGGACGATGTCGTTGCGGTAAGACTCGGCCTGGTTGCGCGCCGTGTCGGCATCGGTGTTCGCGCGCTGCACGTCACGGAAGCTCTCGATCACGTCGGCCGGCGGATCCACCTTCTGGAGCTGCACTTGGGTGATCTCCACCCCGGCTTTGTACTGGTCCAGAATCGCCTGCATTCCCGTCAGCGTATCCTGCTCGATCTTGGCTCGCGCCTCGGTCAGCGCCGGCTGGATCGGGGTGTGGCCAATAACCTCCCGCATGACACTTTCCGCGACCTGCTTGACGGTATTGTCCGGGTTGCGGGTGTTGAAAAGGTAGTCGCCGGCGTCCCGCACCTTCCAAAACACAGCGAAGTCGATGTCGATGATGTTCTCGTCGCCAGTCAACATAAGGCTTTCAGCCAAGTTGGTCTGCACCGCGCCGCTGAGACCAGTGCCATAGCGACCACCTGTGATGGCCGGCATGGACGTATCGCTGCTCTGGATGGATCCGATCTCGATGCGGTTGATATGGGTGACGGACGGGGTCAGAACGGTCTCGACCGGCCAGGGGATGTGGTAGTTCAGGCCTGGCAATGCGGTGCGGTTGAAGGCGCCATAGCGTAGCACCACGCCCTGCTCGTCCGGCAGCACGCGGTAGAAGCCGGTGGCGAGCCAAACGGCGATGATCAGTAGGACGAGGAGCAACAAGCCGCGCCCGCCCGCACGGGGCAAGCCGGTGCCGCGCCGGGGACCGCCCGGCCCATTCGGCAACATGCCGCGCAATCCGGAGTTGATCCGGGCAATGAGTTGATCGAGGTCGGGCAACTGGCCGGGCCCGCCCGGGCCGCCATTGCCTCCGCCCCAAGGGCCGCGATTCGGCGGCGGCTTGCCGTTGCCGCCGGGTCGCCCGCCGGGCGAACCCCAGGGCCCGGGGGTCGGGTCGTTACCGCCAGAATTCCAAGGCATGGCTCGCCGCGCTCCTAGATCGTTCGGCTGGACGGCGTTGGCATCGCTGCGTCCGCGCGCCATATCCACGACGCATAGCCGGCACCCAACGGGGCTGGACTGTATAATGACGTGACGCAAGTTGTTTGCAAGTTGGGGGTTTGAAAGTTGGCCGAGAACGGACGCAGGGCCGAAATCACCGAGGCGGCCGTTCTGCAAGCACTGCGTACTCTGAAAGATCCGGCGTCTGGACGCGACATCGTCGGCGCCGGACTGGTCGAGGGCGTCGTGGTGCGGAATGGCATGGTGCAACTGGCCTTGCTCGCGGACCGCAAGACGGCGGGGGCGATGGAGGCCGTGCGTGCACAGGCGCAGGCGCTGGTCGCCGGGCTGCCGGGGGTGCTGAACGCCTCGGCCGTGCTGACGGCGCATCGGGCCGCCGCCCCGGAGCCGGCGCCGGCATCCACCGAAATGCTGCCAGGAGTGAAGCACATCGTGGCCGTCGCGTCCGGCAAGGGCGGCGTCGGCAAGTCCACCACGGCGGTGAACCTGGCCGTGGCGCTGGCCCGGGCCGGGCACCGGGTCGGGCTGCTGGATGCCGACATCTACGGCCCGAGCCTGCCGCAAATGTTGGGCGTGCACCGTAAGCCGGACATGAAGGGCGAACGGATGGTGCCGCTCGAGACGTGGGGTGTGCGGTGGCTGTCCATCGGCCTACTCGTCGATCCGGAGACGGCGATGGTGTGGCGCGGCCCGATGGTCATGGGGGCTCTGACGCAGTTGCTGGGCCAGGTGGACTGGGGTGAGCTCGACATCATGGTGTTGGACATGCCGCCGGGCACGGGCGACGCGCAGCTCACCATCGCGCAGAAGCTCAAGCTGGCAGGCGCGCTGATCGTGTCCACGCCGCAGGACGTGGCGTTGGCCGATGCGCGGCGCGGCGTGCGGATGTTCGAGAAGACGCAGGTGCCGGTGCTCGGGCTGGTGGAAAACATGAGCTTCTACTGCTGTCCGGCTTGCGGCCATCGGGCGGAGCTGTTCGGCCATGGCGGCGCGCGGTGGGAGGCGGCGCGGCTCGGGGTGGAGTTCCTGGGGGAGATCCCGCTGCTGCTGGACATCCGCGAAAGCGGGGATGCCGGGCGGCCGGTTGCGGCGGCGGCGCCGGACAGTGCGGCGGGGCAGGCCTATGCGGCGTTGGCGACGCGGCTTTGGGCGAAGCTCGCCACGCCGGTGAACGCGGGGCCGCGGATCGTGATCGAGTAGGTGAATGCTGTTTTCGCGGCGTCACCCGGGCCCTCTCCCGCCCGCGGAAAAGGGAGAAGCACGTGGCAGGAAATCGTGTAGCGCCCGTAGCTGCGGGCTACCGGCGACCGGTTCGACACTGAGCGGGTAGCCCGGCGGCCACCATGGCCCGCCACCCCAGATCGCAGCGCCTTGCCACACGCCATTATGTGCCTGGACGAACGCGACCTGGTTGCGCATGGCCATAATGCTGTCCGCGCCGACGCCGGCGCCGAACTCGGCCAGGAACAGGCGGTGATGGCCCGCCTCCGCCCATGCGGTGACCCGCTCCAGCCGCTCGACCCCGATGGTGGGGGAGACTGGGGTCGCGCTGCGTCCGCTCTGGTCGGCGTCGTTGTATTGGTGGATTTCGAAGGCGAAGTTGCCCGCCTGATCGGTGATCTGGTCAGCAAACACGGCGGCGTTGCCCCGGCTCAACCAGGTCGAGCCGGCCGTGTAATCGGTGCCCGGCACCAGGATCTCCTGCTTGGACCCGGCAGCGCGGATGGCATCGATCGCGGCCTGTGCCGAGTGCAGCCAATCAGCAGGCGCTTGGTCGTGCGGCTCGTTCATCAGGCCGAAGAGCACCGAGGGCCGGGATGCGTAATGGGCCGCTACCCGGCGCCAGAGATCGGCAAAGGCGCTGTCCGGCGTGCCGGTACCGATCAGGGCGCCGTAGCCATAGCCGAAGCCGGCCGGTTCCAGGATCACCACCATGCGCCTGGCCGCCGCGGCGTCCACGACGGTGTCCAGCGCCGCGAGATAGCCCGCGTCGAGCTGCCCGTTCGGCTCGGGTTGCAGCCGTTCCCACGTGAAGGGCAGGCGAGCGACATTGAAGCCGGCGTCGGCGTAGCTATCGATCTCGTTCCGGGTCGGAAAAATGTAGTCCGTCCCGAGCTTGCCGGGCAGGGTGCGGTGGCGAGACCCGTCCAGCGCCCCGAATTCCGCGCCGGACAGGTTCACGCCGAGGAAATCGAGCCGGCGAGGATCGGCCAAGCCGGGCGTTGCTGCTGCCACGCCCAGCAGCAACGCGAGCAGTCCGACCCGCTTCACCGTGGCGCTTATTGCCCGACCGTGAAGTTGAAGCTGCCTTCGGTCCGGTGCGTGTCCACCGAGAGCGCGTGCCATACGACCTTGTAGGTGCCCGGGGTCAGCGGGCCCACCCCCACCGCCAAATGGGCGCCGGTGCCGTGCAGATCGTTGTGGTCGACCCGCGCGCCGGCCGCGTTGGTGACAGTCACCGTGCAGAAGGCCGGCTCCACCCCCTCGGAGAAATCCAGCCCGACCTCCACGGGCGGGGTGGTCACGGTGGATCCGACCAGGGGCGAGGCTTTCTTCAGCAACGCGTGGGCATCGGCGGACAGCGGCGCCAGGCAGGTAAGGATGAGGAGCGATATGCGGATCATGCCGGGCCTCCGCTATTGGATGATCGGTTTGCCGAGCGTGTTCGGCATCAGGTCGTCGAGGAAGAAGTGCACCAGCGCCACGGCGCCGACCGTCGTGCCGGTGGTCCGGTTCAGCGGGATCAGCGCCTCGAGGCCGATCTCACCCCACTGGGCGAGGTAGATCACGCCGGGTGCCGCCGTCCAGGTGACGCCCTGGGAACTGGGGGTGGAGGCGGGGGAGGACCAGGTGAACTCCACGACCGGGATCAGGTTGCCGATGAAGGACGGCAGGTTGAAGTCCCTCACCTGGCTCTGCAGGTAGGGGATGCTGTATTGCACCGTCAGCCCCCCCGACCAGGCGTTGTTGCTGCCGTTGTTGAACTGCGCCGCTATCCCCGTGTCGAACGGCGTCGAGAGGGTGGACCCGGCGGCCGTCTGTTGCGGCAGCGACTTCAGCTTGTGGTCCGCCACCACGTAGCTCAGCTCCCCGGTGATGGCGAGGGGCCGGAGGTAGCCGATCGGCAGGTCACCGAGGCCCTTGCCGAAATACCCGGTGGGGGCGGTCGAGCCGTAGCGGTCGCCGCCGGTGTGGGTGGTTCCGGTGCCGCCGATCTCGCGGATGATGCCGAGCGAGAGGACGAACTCATGGGCGGCATTCGTGTACGCTTGCCATTTGCCCGTGACGTACAGGTTTTCGAACCCGGCCTGCGTCTTGGACCCGTTCTGCTGGATCACGTCGTAGCCGTCGTTGAAGATCAGTGCCGTGTTTTCGGTGATGGTCTTGTCGTATTCGAAGCCGAAATCGAACTCATGGCTGGGGCCCGTGCCGCCGTTGGCGCCTTGGCGGCCGTAGGTGAAGGCGGGGACCGAGACTTCGTCGGACACGCCTGGATCGTCGATCGTGAGGGTGACGGGAAACACCCGGTTGCCGGCGATGACGTGAGCGGCGGCGGGCAAGGCAAACACGCAGGCCACCGCGAGTGCGGCGGGATAGGATCGAACCATGACAGAGACTTTCGCGAGAGGGACACCGTTGGGCGTGGCTCAGGCGGAAGCGGGCGGACCTCGCGGGAAAGGCTGGTCGAATTGCCAGGAAGGCGGCGCGCGTGCCGGCGGCAGCAGACCCGGTGCCGCGGACGTGGTCACCACCGGCAAAGCCAGCACCGGCGCGGGTGAGAGCAGGACGGCGTGCAATGCGGCCGCGGCGCAGAGCGGGCAGACCGCGCAGTCGTGGTGTTGATGGTGAAGCGGCCCTTGGCCCGGATTGGGACCATCTATGCCGCATATCGCGCCAATCGGGCCGGATCCGGGACCCTGCGCCATCTCGGGCATCGCTACCGCGCCGACGATCTGGCCGAACAGCGCCATTGCTGCGAGCAGCCAGACGAAGCGGCATGTCCGAAGGGTGCGGGTCAGGGCCATGGGGCTCATCCGGCGTACCGGTTTCGCGCGACCCTCGCAAGCCGCAACCGTAACGGAACGGATCAGGCCGGCCCCTGTGGCATCAGTGCATCGATCGCCTCCGCCAGACGCACGTCGCGCGCCGTCAGACCCCCGGCATCATGGGTGCTGAGCGCGATCTCCACCCGGTTGTAGACGTTGGACCAGTCCGGATGGTGGTCCTGCTGCTCGGCCAGCAGTGCCACGCGGCACATGAAGGCCCAGGCGGCGCTGAAATCGGCGAAACGGAAGGACCGGCGGAGCTGCCCCTCCACCACCGACCACGCCGGGAGGCGCATGCCGAGCGTCGCGACCTCGGCCGTGGAAAGGGGAGCGATCGTCATGGTTCAAAGGGTGCGCAGCGGGCTGGATTTTGTCTAGTATGACGAATGTCCCTGACCCCGCCCTCCCTCGAAGACCTCGTCGCCCTTGCCGAGCGCTCACTAGCGTCGATCCCCGAACGCTTTACTCAGCACGCCCGGCGGATCGCTATCGTGGTGGAGGAAATGGCGGACGACGAGACGCTGGACGCGATGGGCATCGAGAGCGGCTACGACCTGACTGGGCTGTATCGGGGCGTGCCGATGCACCTGGCCAGCAGCAGTGAGCCGGCGCATGAGCCGGACATGATCCTGCTCTACCGCGAGCCGATCCTGCTGGAATGGATCGAGACCGGTGAGGACCTCGGCAAGCTCGTGCACAATGTGCTGGTGCATGAGCTGGCCCATCATTTCGGCTTCACCGATGCCGACATCGCTGCCCTGGAGCAATCGTAGTTCATGTCAGCATTCGCGCCGCGAAATAGGCCAGCGACGTCACCGCGACCAGGGCCAGGCACTCGTCCCAGCTATTGAGGGTGGGTGCGCACGGCCTTTCCCCCCGGCGTGCGGCGATGAACACGCGCAGTAGGGCCGCGAACGAGCAATAGCTGCCGAACGCTGCCGCCGCGTTGGCCACCGAGGCAAGTCCGGCCATCATCGGCGCCGAGGCGACCATCGCGAACCAGCCGAGTTCGACGCAAAGCCGTAGCATCACCCGGCGCGACGCAGCGTCCAGCCCGCGCACCGGCAGCGGCTTGGGTTCGCTCATGATCACCGCTCGGCAAACCCGACACGGCCGGCCGGCAGCACCTGGTCCGGTTCGCAGCCGGGGGATGTGCGCGAGTCGCAGTGCACGGTGGAGAACGGCCACACCGTGCCGAGCGTCTCGTTCAGCGTCGCCGTAACCGGGCGGACGATCATCGACAGGCCCATCGCAATCAGCACGCTGATGGCGATGTTGGCCAACCCGCCGATGCGGCTGGAGATCACCCGCATGGGACTACGCACATTTCAGATGCCCGTAGAGCGGCAGGTCCGCCGCTATGACGGGGCATCCGCCGACCGTGGCCGCACGCCCGAGGCTGAACCCGCTTTCCACGAGCCGGTGCCGCAACTGGGGCAGCAGGCCCGCCGGGGCATCGTGCGCCACCTGAACCACGATGCCGTTCAATGGCTGAAGTGAACGCCGTGCCTGCGCCGCCACGGCGCTCACCAGCCCCGGTTCCGCCAAACCGAGAACCAGCATCGCATCGGACGCCGGCACCCGCAGCACGCACCCTGCGCGTAGCCCCGTGACGCTCGCGGCCCCGCGGCGATACAGAGCCATCATGGCGTCCAGACTGCCCGGCCCGATTACCAGGACATGCAGCCCGTCCACTGGCCCGAGCAGGTCCAACAGGTCGGAGAGCGTGTCCGCCGGTTTTGGGCGGGATATCGAGACAACTGAACTCGTGTTGCCGAAGGGCATGGGATGATCCGTGATTGCAGGTCTGCGCGACCGCCCTCCGCCGCAAGCACTTGCTGGCGTGGCGGAACGGGGTGACTCTGCGGCTGGGACGCATAAAGGGACAATGCGAGCGGCACGCGGGGCGCCCCCTCAGTGAGCGCCACAGGCAAGGGAGAGCGGCCAGTGCAGGCAGGTGGATACGCGATCGACATCCTGGTCACCGGCTATCCGGGCAAGTCCGTCTGCCATGGCGGCCTCGGCTGGAGCAGCATCGTGCTGTTGCGCGGGCATGGCCGGGTCGCGCTGATCGACGTGGGCTCGTTCAACATCCGCGGCCCGTTGATCGGCCATCTCGCGCGGCACGGCCTCAAGCCGGCGGACGTGACCGACGTGATCCTGACGCATTCGCACTTCGATCACTCGGTGAACTGGACGCTGTTCAGCCACGCTCGGATCGTGATCGGCGGCGCCGAACTGGCGTGGTCGGTGAAGGAGCCGTGGGGCGAGACGCCCGTTCCCGAGCTGTATGTACGCGAGCTGGCGGCCTGGCCCACCGCGGTCACGGTTGCGGAGGGGGACGCGGTGTTGCCCGGGATCGTGGCCCATCTGGCGCCGGGTCACACGCCGGGATGCCTGGTGTTCGTGTTGCACGGCGAGGACGCGGACGTGATCTTTACCGGGGACGCGGCCAAGAACCGCACCGAACTCGTCTCCCGCACCACGGACATGACCTATGACCCGGCGGTCAGCGCGCGCTCGATCGAGCTGATCTGGCAGCTATGGCGCCGACGTCCGGGGACGGTGGTGATTCCGGGCCATGACCTGCCGATGCTGCAGGAAGCCGGCGCGGTGCGCTATATCGGCGAGCGGGAGGCTGCGATCTCGGCCTGGTTCGGCGACGGGCTGGAGCAGACGACGCTGATCCAGCTCACCGGGCCGGTCACCAAGGGAACGGATTGACGCCGAACAGGTGGCTATGTCCGCCCAGGATGAGCGCATAGGCCGCGACCCCGGCGACCGGCCGCCATGCGCCGAGTTCGGGCAGCGCAAGCGTGTTGCGCCCGGCAAGGATCGCGGCAAACGGCATGATCGAGGTGCGGGAGGCGAACGCGTCCCACGCCGCCGGCCCCAGCGCGCGGCGCCGCTTGGCGTCGATCGAAGGTGGGCCGGCGATCGACACCACCGCCAACGCGCCGAAGAACAGCAGCGACGCGACGTCGCCGTTGCCCACCAGATGCACCACCGACCAGATCGCCACGCCCATGAGGAATGGGTGGCGCGTGATACGCAGGATGCCGCCGGGCGCACGGTCCACCAGCGCCTCCTGTCCGACCGATGTCGGGTTGGGGGTGGTCAGGCCCACCACCACCAGCAGGAACGCCGGCAGCATCAGCACGAGTTGGATCGGCTTCCACCATTGCAGCATGCCCCAGGTCGGCACGTAGGGCGCCAGGTTGTATGCCGTGACCAGCCACGCGATCGCGCCGACCGAGGCGGCGGAGAACAGGATCATGTAGGCGCGCAGGCCCATCCGGGCCACCAGGGTGTCCCGAAGCTGCGTTCCTGAGACGCCGATGTGGATGGCGGCGAACACGGCGCCGGCGAGGAGGAGCGAGATCATGCCGCATGTAGCATGGCGGCGTGGCGGTCCGGCAAGGATGCGTTTGGGTGTTCCCCGGCCGCGCCGGGCCGCTCCGCCCGCAAACCCATCTGCAAGCAGCGTGGGATCGCTGGGGCCGGAAATGCGGCCTAGGCGGCGCGGATCACGCTCAGCCCCGTGGCGGCGCGATCGTGTCGTGCGCCATGAAGGCGGTCGGCTGCCCGCCGGGCTTCATCAACCAGACGCTGTACAGCCCGCCTTCGTCGAGCTTGCCCAGGTCGAGCGGCTTGGTCTTGTCCGTTCCGCAGGCGGCCACGACCGTGGCGGTGGAGGGGTTGACGGAGCGCGTCATCATGCCGTCCGGCGCCACGTTGGAGAACACCGGATGGCCGCCCTCGGACAGCGACCCGGCCGGGCAATCGCCGGTGGCGTTGTAGAATGCGAGCCGCGCCTTGAGCTGGTTGTACTCCGGATGGTCGGTCACGATCGTGGCCGCCACGCCGCCCGCCTTCTCCTCCAGCACGACGGTGATGAAGGTGCCGGATTTTGGCTGGATCGTCGCCGTCGCCGTCTTGCCGCCTTGGTCCACCTGCAGCGTCACCGTCTTGCCGCCGGCGTTGCCGGCGACGAAATACGGCGAGATACGGGTCGCGTCCGCGTTGCCGAGCGAGACCGGTCCGGCGAAGTCGGTGCCCACGCTTGCTGCCGCCGGCAGCGCGCTTGCCAGCCGGATGTAGACGGTGCCCTCGGGCAGCCGCTGCGAATACAGCATCGGTTGCGCATGGGACACGCCAACGGCCGTGGTGGCGAGCATCAGGCCAAGCAGGCAATAACGCGAGATCGAGGCGGCATAGGCTGCTGACATCGAACGTTGCTTCGAGGCTTTCGACACCGGCTCTTACTCCTTGTGGGTTGCTCACACCTACCAAACCGCCAGCAACGTTACAACGGCTACAATGTAATCGTCCGTCGTTAAACTCTCGTCAGGTAGCCGCAATTCAGGCTTGAGCGCAGAGTGGCGCAGCAAGTACTGACCAGAAGCAGGGCAGCCGCA
>CAXTVQ010000015.1:28663-73878 GCA_964247705.1 uncultured Acetobacteraceae bacterium
CTGAGCGAGTTCCCGAACCTGCTCTGGCTCCATGTCCACACCGACCAGGGGCTGGTTGGCCTGGGCGAGACTTTCTTCGGCGCCCGCGCGGTCGAGGCGCATATCCATGAGACCGTGGCCCCTTTGCTGCTCGGCAAGCCGGCGGGCCAGATCGACCGCCACGCCCGCACGCTGCAGACCGGCTACCTTGGTTTCGCGGGCTCGGGCGTGGAGATGCGCGCGGCGTCCGCCGTGGATATCGCGCTCTGGGACCTGCAGGGGCAGGCGACCGGGCAGCCGGTGTGGCAATGCCTGGGCGGGCTGAGCCATGACCGGGTGCGCATCTACAATACCTGCGCCGGCTACCGCTACATCCGCGCCGAGGGCGGGCAGAAGGCGGCGAACTGGGGCACCGGGGTCGCGACTGGCCCGTACGAGGACCTGGACGCCTTCCTCCACCGCCCCGACGAGTTGGCCCATTCGCTGCTGGAGCAGGGCATCACGGCGATGAAGATCTGGCCGTTCGACATGGCGGCCGAACTGACGGAGGGCCGTAGCGTCTCGGCCGCCGAGCTGGACCGCGCGCTCATGCCGTTTCGCAAGATCCGCGAAGCCGTTGGCGGCAAGATGGACATCATGGCCGAGCTTCACTCACTCTGGACTCCGCTGGCGGCCGAGCGGGTGCTGCACGCCTTGGCGCCGTATGACCCGTTCTGGGTCGAGGACCCGATCAAGATGGTCAACGCCGACCTGCTGGCCAGCCTGCGCGCCCGCACCTCCGTGCCGATCTGCGCCAGCGAGACGCTTGCCACCCGGCGGGCATTCCGCGAGTTCCTGCAGGCGGACGCGGTGGACGTGGTGATGCTGGACCTGTCCTGGTGCGGCGGGCTGGGCGAGGCGAAGAAGATCGCGACCTTGGCCGAGGCGTGGGCACGGCCGGTGGCGCCGCACGATTGCACGGGCCCCGTGGTGCTGGCGGCTTCGGTGCACCTGTCGCTCAACTGCCCGAACACGCTGGTGCAGGAAACGGTGCGCGCGTTCACCTCCGGCTGGTATGGGGACGTCGTGACTGGCCTGCCCGATATCCGCGACGGCTTCGTATATCCTTCGTATGCGCCGGGACTGGGATTGGCGCTGCAGCCGGAGCGGTTGGCGGCTCCGGACTGCGAACGCCGGGTCTCGACGCTCTGAGTTACATGGCGTGGCTGGCCAGCACCCGCCACAGCAGCACGGCCAGGCTCGCGACCGGGATCAGCAACTGGACCGGCCGCAGCCGGGCAAAATAGCGGGGCGCCTCGCCGTGGATCGCGGCCAGCGGGTCCAGCACGGCCATGCTGGCGAACCCGGCCAGTTGCAGGACGATCGACGGCCCCGGCCAGGGTGACATCAGCGACGCGACCCCGATCACGAACAGCCACATCATGTCGCCCAGTTGCGACAGCCTCGGGCCGCCGGGCTGGCGGAAGCTGAGTCCGCGGTGCACGCCGGAGAAGAAGCACAACAACGCGCCCGCCCAGGCAACCGCGAAATGCACGACCAACACGAGTGCGGAGCCATGGAGCACAAGCGCCGCGCAGGCTTCGGCCGCCAGTGGGATCATCGCTGCGTAGGCGAGCAGGAAGCTCTCGAGCGGCGGACGGGTCTTTGGCGATTCCATGCCGTTGGCAAGGCGGATATTGCGCGGTGTCATTGGGCGCTAACGGCGCAGTGGCGATCGCGGTTCAGCGGCGCAGCACCACGGGATCCGGCCGGCGCCACTCCCAGCCGAGACGCTCAAGCTCGGGTGTCGCATGGTCCGCGCTCGGGTAGCCGAGGCAGAGATAGCCGACCAACTGCCACGGCGACGGGACATCCAGCGCCGACCGGATTGCGTCCGGGTCCAGGATCGACACCCAGCCCAGTCCCAGCCCCTCGGCCCGCGCCGCCAGCCAGAGCGTGTGGATCGCGAGCACGGCGGAGTAGGCGGCGGTTTGCGGCATGGTCTGCCGTCCGAGGCCGCCGCCTTGCTCTGGGTCCGGTTCGGCGAACACGGCGAGATGGCAGGGCGCGTCGTCCAGCCCGGCGAGCTTGAGCGCGGCATAGTCAGCGGCCCGGGCAGTCTGCCCGGCGAGGGCGGCGGTGTTGCAGCGCGTGAAGCTGGCCCGCACCGACTCGCGCCGGGCAGGGTCGTCGACGGTCACGAAACGCCAGGGTTGGCTCAGCCCGACCGAGGGGGCGAGGCAGGCCAGGTGCAACAACCGGTCCAGCAGCGCCGGGTCGACCGGGGTGGGTAGGAAATGCCGCACGTCCCGCCGCCACGCGAACAGTTCGCGCAATTGGCAGCGGAACGCGTCGTCGAACTGCGTCAGCCGGGCAAGCCCAGCACGTTCTTCGCGATGATGCCGCGCTGGATCTCGCTCGTGCCGCCATAGATCGTGGTCGGGCGGGCCTGGATGAACATGCCGGATGGATGCAGCTCGCGGTTGCCGCCGATCGGGTCCAGCAGGCCGGCATGCTCGCCGCTGATCTCGAGCATGGCGTCGGTGATGCGCTGATACAGCTCGGTCTGGTGGATCTTGAGCAGCGACACGTCCGGCCCGAGCGTCTCGCCGCTGCGCAGCTTCTCGGCAAACACCTCGAACAGCGCCTTGTGGTCGGCGAGGTCGAGGCGGAGCTGGGTGTAGCGGTCGGCGAACGCCGGGTCGTCCAGCACGCCCATGCGCTCGGCCAGTTGGCGCAGGCGGCTGAGGGCATAGGCGGATTGGCGGGCGGAGCCGAGGAAGATCCGTTCGAACCCGAGCAGCGCCTTGGCCATGGTCCAGCCCTGGTTCACCTGGCCGACCAAATTGTCCTTCGGCACCCGCACGTCGTCGAAGAACACCTCGCAAAACTCGTCATGCATCTCGAGGTTGATGATCGGCCGCACGGTGACGCCGGGCTGGTCGAGCGGGACGAGCAGGAAGGAGATCCCTTGCTGCTTCTTTGCCGCCTTGTCGGTGCGGACCAGCAGGAAGATCCAGTTCGCGTCCGAGGCCAGGGTGGTCCAGGTTTTCTGGCCGTTCACGACCCACTCGTCGCCATCCAGCACGGCCTCGGTGCGCAACCCGGCGAGGTCCGACCCGGCGCCGGGTTCACTGTAGCCCTGGCACCAGATGTCCTCGCCGGAGAGGATGCGGGGCAGGAAGCGGTGCTTCTGCGCCTCTGTCCCGTAGCGGATCAGCAGCGGGCCGAGCAGGATGATGCCGTGGTCGGGCGTGCGCGCGACGCCGTGGCGCTCGTACTCCTCCATGAGAATGAGCTGCTTGGCGGCGGACAGCCCCAGTCCCCCGTGCTCGCGCGGCCAGGCGGGGGCGAGCCAGCCTTGGCGCGAGAGGGTCATGTACCAGGGCTTGGCCTGCTCCCAGTGCAGGCGCTGGGCGGGGTTGCGAAGCTCGGGCGGGTAGTTAGCCTGGACGAAGCTGCGCACTTCGGCGCGGAAGGCCTCGTCGGTGAGTTCGTTCATGTCCATCGCCGGGTTACCCCTCGTTCACTCCGGCTTGAAACACGGGACGGGGGTGCCGTCCGCGGCCGGTTTCCAGACAAGTGTGACGGCCTGGCCGATCGCCAACTGGTCCGGGTCGCAATCGACCAGGTTGGTCATCATCGTGGGCCCTTCCTCGAGCGTCACGTAGGCGATGGTATAGACCGGGTTCACCCGGCGCATCGGGCTGAAGCTGTAGATCGTGCCGCGTCCGGACGCCGGCTCCATGGTCGCGGGGCCGAAATCGAAAGGGGAGACAGCGCGCGGATACCAGAAATACTGGCCGGTGCCGGTACAGCGGCCGATCAGGAACCGGCCCTCCTTGGCGGCGGCATAGAACGCCTCGCTCTCGGGCGTGATCGGCGGGGCGGGGAGGGTGCGGTCGGTCATGGCTATGTCCGTCAGACGCGTTCGAGGATCAGCGTGGCCGAGCCGTGGCGGCTGCCGAGCAAGCCGCCGGTGCCGTGGGCCAAGGCGAGCGTGCAATTCGGCACCTGCACCGCCGGGTGCGCCTCGCCGCGGAGTTGGCGCACTGCCTCGATCACCTTGGTGATGCCGCCGCGGTTGGCCGGGTGGTTGTTGCAGAGCCCGCCGCCGTCGGTGTTGAACGGCAGCTTGCCGACGCCGCTGATCAGGTTGCCGTCGGCCACAAACCGGCCGCCCTCGCCCTTGGCGCAGAAGCCGAGGTCCTCGAGTTGCATCACCACGGTAATGGTGAAGCTGTCGTAGATCGAGGCGTACTGGATGTCCGCGGGCGTGACCCCGGCCATGCCGAATGCGGCCGGGCCGGACCAGCGGCCGCCGGAATAGGTCAGGTCCACGGCGCCCGCCATCTGGCCCTTGAACGCCTCCCCGGCGCCGAGCAGCCGCACCAAGGGGCGTTTGAGGCCGCGGGCCACGCTCTCGCTGGTCACGATCAGGGCGCCGCCGCCGTCACTGACCACGCAGCAATCCAGGCGGTGCAGCGGGTCCGAGATCATGGGGGAGGCCACGACCTCCTCCACTGTCACCACGTCCCGCAGCATGGCGTTCGGGTTGTGCTGCGCGTGGTGGCTGGCGGCGACCTTGACCCAGGCGAGCTGCTCCGAGGTGGTGCCGTACTCATACATGTGCCGGGCGGCGCACAGGGCGTAGACGTTGGGGGTGGTGGGGCCGAACGGCGCTTCCCATGCGGCATCCGGCACGGCGGCGTTGACCGGGCGGGCGTTGGTGCCGGAGTGACCCTCGCTGCGCGGCCGGCCGGCGAGCGTGATCAGCGCCACTTGGCACCGCCCGGCGGCGATCGCCTCCGCCGCGTGGGCGACGTGCGCGATGTAGGAGCAGCCGCCGAGGTCGGTGCTGTCCAGGTGGCGCACGCGCAGGTTCAGGTAATCGGCCATGTTGACCGGGCCCATGCCGGGTGCGTCTCCGGCGCAGAAATAGCCGTCGATGTCGTCCTTCGTGAGCCCGGCGTCGGCCAGCGCGCCGGCGGCGCATTCGGCGTGGAGCTGGGCGACCGTCTTGTCCGGCGCCTTGCGGGTGGGATGCTCGAATGCGCCTACGATGTAGGCCTGGCCCTTGATCGACATTGCGTGAGGCTAGCCGCGACCTGCCGATCTGGCTACAGCCTGCGGCCATGCGACCCTATTTGGATTTCGAAAAACCGATTGCCGATCTCGAAGGCAAGATCGAGGAACTCCGCCAGATGCAGGAGCCCGGCGGGATCAACATCGCCGAGGAGATCAGCCGGCTCACCGACAAGGCCGACAGGCAGCTCCGCACCACCTATGCCCGCCTCACGCCCTGGCAGAAGGCGCAGGTCGCGCGCCATCCGGACCGGCCGAAGGCATTGATGTATCTTGCGGCGCTGATCACCGATTACACCCCGCTCGCCGGGGACCGCGCGTTTGCCGAGGACGCGGCGGTGGTGGGCGGGCTGGGACGGTTCCGTGGCCGGCCCGTGGTGGTGATCGGCACCGAGAAGGGTGACGACACCGATAGCCGGGTGCGGCACAATTTCGGGATGGCCCGGCCGGAGGGGTATCGCAAAGCCCGGCGCCTGCTGGAGTTGGCGGGCCGGTTCCGCCTGCCGGTGCTGACCTTCGTTGACACCAGCGGCGCCTTCCCGGGCATCGACGCCGAGGCGCGGGGACAGGCGGAGGCGATCGCCCGCTCGGTCGAGGCATGCCTGCAGGCGCCGGTGCCGATCGTGGCCACGGTGATCGGCGAGGGCGGCTCGGGCGGCGCCATCGCGCTCGCGGCGGCGGACCGGGTGCTGATGCTGGAACACGCGATCTACTCGGTGATCTCCCCCGAGGGGTGCGCCTCCATCCTGTGGCGCGACTCGGCGCAGGCTTCGGTGGCGGCCGAGGCGCTGCGGCTCACGGCGGAGGACCTACGGGCGTTGCGCCTGGTGGACACGGTGGTGGCCGAACCGCTCGGCGGCGCGCACCGGGACCCGGCGGGGGCGATGGCGATGGTGGCCGAGTCGGTGGCATTGGCGCTGGCCGGCCTGGACGGCCTGGACGGCGCCGCGCTGATTGCCAAGCGGCGGGAGAAGTTCCTGGCCATGGGACGCGAGATCGCCGGCTAGGGGTTCGTCCGGAGCGCGTAGCCGCGAACCTGCATGCACGTCACCACGTTCTGCCGCTCCGCCGCGCCGGAGTCGAAATTGGACATGATGAAGGATTGCGGCGTCGCGTTCGCTTTTTTTGCGGACGCTGTGCTGGCCTCCTTGCGGCACCGTGCGATGTCCGACTTGTACTTGGCACTCGAGCGGTCACCCGCCACCGGGGGATCATACGCCGAACATCCGGCCAGTACGATCAAACTGAGAAGGCACAGACGGGACATGACGGCTCCCATGGGAATGGCGCGTGCATTTGGCCGGGTTCTGTTGCCGAGATAGGGCAGCCTTGCTAGCGCGCCAGCAGCCGCGAGAAGCTTGCGATGCCCGCGCCCCCGGCGAACACCGCCCCCATTGTCAGCGCCAACGCCGGGCCGTGCAGCGCCGAGATGCCGAAGCACAGCGCCACCAACGCGGCCCCTGTGGACTGGCCGACCAGGCGGGAGGTCGCCACGATGCCGCTGGCGCTGCCGCTGCGCTCAGGCGGGGCCGAGGACATGATCGCCTTCAGGTTCGGCGACTGGAAGAACCCGAATCCGGCGCCGCACACCATCATGCGCCACACGATCGCCACATCGCTCGGATGCGCCGGCAGCGTCGCCATCAGCGTCAAGCCGGCGCAGAGCACGATCATGCCGATGCCGCCCAGGATCGCCGGCGGATAGCGGTCCGACAACGGCCCGGCGACCGGCGCCATCAGCCCTGTCACCACTGGCCAGGGCGTCAGCAACAGCCCCGTTTGCACTGCGTCGTGGCCCAGCACGTTCTGGAAAAAGAACGGCAGCGACACGAAGGACAACCCCTGAGCCGCGAAGGAACACATGCTCGTCACCGAGGAGAGCGCGAAGAGGGGGCGGCGATACAGGTCCACCGGCAGCAGCGGCGCGGACAGACCCAACTGGCGCCGCACCAGGAAGAAACCGCACGCCAACGCCCCGCCGAGCACGGCCGCCGTGGTCAGGCCGGACGCACTATGGGCCGCCTCGCCGATGCCCAGGATCAGCAGCCCGAACGTGCCTGCGTTGAGCAGGGCGCTCACGAGGTCGAACCGGTGCCGCCCGCGTGGCGTCAGCGGCAGGTAGCGCACGGCCAGGAAGAGCGCGAACACCCCGATCGGCACGTTGATGGCGAACAGCCAGGGCCAGGATGTGACCGACAGCACGCCCGACGCCACGGTGGGCCCGAGTGCCGTGGAAACGCCGACCGTCATGGCGTTGAAGCCGACGCCCTGGCCCAACCGCCGCGCCGGGTAGATGAACCGGATCAGCGCCGTGTTCACGCTCATGATGCCGGCCGCGCCCACCCCCTGCAGCACGCGTGCTGCCGTGAGCGTCGGCAAGGACCAGCTCAGCGCGCACAGCAGCGAGGCGAGCGTGAACATCGCCAGCCCCCAGCCATATACCCGCCGGTAGCCCACGATCTCCCCCAATGAGGACAGCGGCAGCAGGCAGGCGACCAAGGCCAGTTGGTACGAGTTGATCACCCAGATCGAGGCGGCCGGTGTCGCGTTCAGATCCACCGCAATGGTCGGCAGCGCGGCGTTGGCGATGGAGGTATCGATGGAGGCCAGGCTGACCGCCAGCGTCACTGTCGCTACCGCCCAAAGCCTGCGCCGGATCGGCAAGCCGTCGAGCGGGAGGGGTTCGTTCGTCACGGCCGCATGATCCCGGGCGAACGCCCTCACGTCCAGAGGGCGAGTGATCGCGGGATCGTGATCTGACCTGCGGTGTCCTGGCGGGGCAGCCGGGCGGACACTCTGCGTATGTCGTCTTCTGCCCAGCCGATCCCTTCGTCACCCCCGAGCTTGGCGGGGGCGGAGGAACCCACCGCTCGCCAACTATTCTTCACCGTTTTCCCCTCGATCATGCTGCCGATGTTCCTGGCGGCGGTGGACCAGACGATCGTGGCGACGGCCCTGCCAGCGATCGCCGGGTCGCTGGGCGATGTGGAGCGGGTGTCCTGGGTGGTGGTGTCCTACTTGGTCGCAACCACCATCGCCGCACCCGTCTATGGCCGGCTTGGGGACGTGTTGGGACGGCGGCGGTTGCTGTTCGTGGCGCTCGCGCTGTTCGTGGCGGCGTCGGTCGGGTGCGCGCTGGCGCCTTCCATCCTGCTGCTCACGGCGGCCCGGGTGCTGCAGGGTCTGGGCGGCGGCGGGTTGATGACGACCAGCCAGGCGCTCGTGGGCGAGGTGGTGCCGCCGCGGGAGCGGGGCCGCTATCAGGGCTACCTCGCCTCGATCTTCGTCGCGTCCTCCACCTTCGGCCCGGTGGCGGGCGGCTGGCTGACGCAGCATTTCGGCTGGCAATCGGTGTTCATGGTGAACCTTCCGCTCGGTTTTGCCGCGGCAGTGCTGGCGATCCGGCTGCCCCGGCGCCCGTCCGGGGGTGGACGGCTGCAATTCGACTTCCTGGGGGTCGTGCTGTTCGCCGCCTTCATCACGCCGATGCTGCTCGCGCTGGAGCGGCTGCAAAGTTTCGACCCGGCGTCCCTGCCGGTGGTGGGTTTGCTCGTCGCCGTCTCGATCGGCGCCCTGCTGCTGCTGCTGCGGCAGGAGCGCCGGGCCGCGAGCCCATTGCTGCCGCTCAATTTGCTGCGGCAGAGTGCGATCTGGCGATGCGACCTGATGGGCGCTTGCGTCGGGGCGATGCTCGTCTCGATGGTGACCTTCGTTCCGATCTGGCTTCAGGTGGTTCGCGGCATCGGGCCGAGCGATGTGGGGTTGATGCTGCTGCCGATGACGGCAGGGATCGCATTCGGCTCCATGTTCACCGGGCGGATGATGGCCAAGACGCAGCGCACGGCGATCTTTCCCTCGATCGGGCTATGTTTCACCATGGTGGCCCTGCTGATCCTGGCGGTCGCGGCGCCCCGGCTGTCAAACACGGCCGTGCCGGCGGTATTCGTGCTGTATTCCATCAGCCTGGGCACCGCGATGCCGGTGGTGCAACTGACGGTGCAGTTGGTGGCGGGCCGGTCTAACCTAGGGGCCGCAGCGGCCTCGGTGCAGTTCAGCCGTTCGGTGGGTGCCGCATTCGGCACGGCGATCGTAGGGGCGGTGCTGTTCGCGGTGTTGTCCGCAACGGACCGTGGGACGGCTACGCTGTTCGCCCAAATGGTGGAGCGGGGACCGGAGGCGATGGCCGGGTTGGACGCGGCGCACCGGGCCGTAGCTTCGGCGGAGATCCGGGACGCATTCCGGTCGGCGTTCTTGGCGATCGCGGGGTTCACCGGGTTGGCTTTGGTAATGGCTTGGACGATCCCGGTGCGGCGTATGTAAATCAGCGGAGCGCTGCCCTGCACCCCGCAACAGGGCGGTCGTCCTCTCAAGAACCGGTACTGGGGATTACGGGGCCGCGGCTTGCTAGGCGGCGCGCCGGCCTAAGGCCGCTGGAAGGCCAGAGATCGCCCGGTCGATCAAAGGCGCATCACCCTCGGCCGAGAGCGTCGCCGCGATCACGTCCTGCGCCGCACGCGACGCGATATCTGCTGCAGCCAAGCGCACGTCGCTCACAGCAGCCTTCTCGGCAGCCGCAATCCGGTCCATCGCCATCTGCTCGCGGCGGCGGCCTGCCGACTCTGCGTCCAGCCGCGCCTGCTCGCCCACCCGCGCTGCCTCGGCGCGGGCACTGTCCAGCATGGCGCGCGCCTCGGTCAGCGCCGCTTCACGCCGCGTTTGCGCATCCCTCAACATCGCCTCGGCTTCCGTGCGAAGCCGGCTTGCTTCATCCAACTCGGCCCGGACAGAAGCCGCGTGCTGATCGAGCATTCCCGCGAGCGCTTTCCAGAGCTTGTTGCCGAAGATTGCGAAGAAAATGACGAAGGCGATCGCCACCCAGGTCCGCGGCTCGCCGAAAAATCCGTGCACGACGAACCCCCTTAACCGTTGGCCGCTTCGGGCAAGCGGGACGCGACGGCACGGTCGACCACTGCGCCGTCCGGCTGCTGGCCTGTCAGCCGGAGCACGACTGCAGTCGCAGCCTCGCCGGCCACCTGGCGCAGCGCCCCCATCGCCGACGCACGGGCGGCGGCGATGCGTCCTTCCGCTTCGGACAACTGGGCATCGAGCCGCTCATTGGCGACTGCTGCCTGGCTGGCCGCCTCGGCCTTGGCTTGCTGCGTGGCTGCAGCAATCGAAGCCTGCGCCTCGGACCGGGCCATACGGGTCGCCGCGGTCAGTTCGGCAACCGCCGCATCCGCCTCGGCCTTCGACCCACGCGCGGTATCAAGGTCGCCCGCGATGCGCTTGCGCCTGTCCTCCACCACCGATCCCACCTTGGGCAGCGCCCATTTGGAAAATGCGACGTACAGCAGCGCGAAGATGATCGCGCCCCAGACGATCTGGCTGGTGGTGAGCTGGTTGGCGAAGTTGAGCTGAGGCATGCCCTCCTTCTCCGGCCCAGCGGCCATGAGGAGGAGAGCGGTCCCACCAAGGAGCAGGCGGCGCATAGCGGCAGGCCTGATCAGGTGAACAGGATCAGGAACGAAATCAGCAGGGCGAACAGTGCGACCGCTTCCGTCAGTGCGAAGCCCAGGATGCCCAGGCCGAAAACCTGGTCGCGGGCGGACGGGTTGCGCGCCACGCTGGTCACCAGGGCGGAGAAGATGTTGCCGATGCCGATACCCACGCCCGCGAGCGCGATGACGGCAATACCAGCCCCGAGGGCCTTTGCAGCGGCGACGTCCATGGAATGCTAGTCCTTCTAAGTGTTGGAAAAGAGGAGAGGCGAACTGTCGGCGCTAGTGCAGGTGCACCGCGTCGTGCAGGTAGATGCAGGTCAGGATGGCGAACACGTAGGCCTGCAAGCAGGCGACCAGCAATTCGAACCCGACCAGGATGACGTTGATCGCCAGCGGCCCGATCGCGCCGATGGTGCCGAGGAACCCGGCAGCCGACAGCATCAGGATGAAGGTCGCGAACACCTCGAACATCACGTGTCCGGCGACCATGTTGGCAAACAGACGGATCGAGAGGCTGACCGGCCGCGACAGATAGGAGATGATCTCCACCGGGATGATCAACGGCGCCAGTAGCTTGGGGGCACCCGGCGGAAAGAAATACTCGGTGAAGAAGTGGTGCCCGTTCTCGCGGATCGCCACGATCGTCACGAAAACGATGACCATGATCGCGAGCGCCGCGGTGATCGCGATATGGCTGGTGTAGGTGAAGGCGAAGGGCAGCAGACCGAGCAGGTTGCCCATCAGCACGAAGAAGAACAGCGTGAAGATGAACGGGAAGAACCGCCGCCCCTCCTCGCCGATCTGATCCAGGCACATCTTCTCGATGAAGCCGTAGCTCATCTCTGCGGCCGATTGCAGCCGGCCCGGAACGATGGCGCGGCCACGCATACCGTAGACCAGCATGAACAGCACGATGGCGCCGCCGGCGACCATCCAGGCGTTGGCCTGGGTGAAGTTGACGGATTTGCCGATCAGGCCCCAGCCGTGGTGCAGCTTGAACTGCGAGAGTGCGTCGATCGTCGGCGCTGACTGCTCAGCCAAGGTTTCGTCCCTTCTCGTCGGCCGCCTTGGCCGATTTCGGCACCATCAGGCGCCACACATTCGCAATCCCAGCCGCCCCACCCAGCAGCACAAACACCACCAGGAACAGTGGAGTCGTATGCAGCCAGTGGTCGAGCGCCCAGCCAAGCCCCAACCCCACGACCAGAGCGGACAGCAGCTCCACCCCGACCCTGGTGCCGATACCCCAAGGCGACGGACCGGAGGGCTTCGCGGTGGGTTCCGCTGTTGCCCTTCGGTTCTGTGCAGCCCTGAGCCGGCGCTCGAAATCGTCACTCATCCGTGCTCTCCGCGCCCGCTGGTGCGAGCCGTCAGAAGGCGTGGGCTTGCTAACGGCGGGTTACAGGAGTGTCAAGAACGGGGGCGGGATGGTTGCACGTGCCGCGCCGGCGTCAGCCCACGCTGATCGTTGCGCTGGCGTCCTCACGAAACCCGCCTGACTGCCGCCGCCATAGCCCGGCATATGCGCCGCCTTGCGCCAGCAGCGCCGCGTGGGTGCCTTGTTCGACGATCTGCCCCGCATCCAGCACGACGATCCGGTCCATGCGCGACAGCGTCGATAGCCGGTGCGCGATAGCGATGACCGTGCGCCCTTCCATCAGCCCGTCCAACTGCTCCTGGATTGCGTTCTCCACCTCGGAGTCGAGCGCGCTGGTCGCCTCGTCCAGCACCAGGATCGGCGCGTCCTTCAGGATCACCCGGGCGATCGCCACCCGCTGCCGCTGCCCGCCCGAGAGCTTCACGCCGCGCTCGCCGACATGGGCGTCATACCCGCGGCGGTCGTTCCAGTCCTGCAGCGTGCGGATGAAAGCGTCGGCATGGGCCCGCCGCGCCGCATCCTCCACCTCCGCGTCCGGCGCGCTTGGGCGGCCGTAGCGGATGTTGTCGCGGATCGACCGGTGCAGCAGCGACGTGTCCTGCGTCACCATGCCGATCTGCCCGCGCAGGCTCTCCTGCGTCACCGTCGCGATGTCCTGCCCATCGATCACGATCCGGCCGGCCTCAGGCGTGTAGAAGCCGAGCAGCAGGTTCACCAACGTGGACTTGCCGGCGCCGGACGTGCCCACCAGGCCGATACGCTCGCCCGGACGGATCGACAGGTCCACCCCGTGCAGCACGCCGCGCTCGGTGCCGTAGCCGAATTGCAACCGCTCGAACCGGATCGCCCCCTCGCTCACGATCAGCGGGCGCGCACCCGGCAGATCCGGGCGCTGCCGGGGCACGGCGATCGACCGCATCGCGTCCTGTACGATGCCGACGTTCTCGAAGATCGCCGTCACGTTCTGCGACACCCAGCCGGCGATGTTGGACACCTGCCAGGCCAGCGGGAGCGCCATCGCCACCGTACCGACCGTGATGTCCCCACGCACCCAAAGCCAGATCGCGAACGTGCCCGTACCCACGATCATCGAGGCGTTCAGCGTCTGCAGCAGCACGACCCACAGCGTAATAAGCCGTTGCTGGTGCTGGGACGTGGCGGTGTGCTCGTCCACCGCTTCGGCGACGTGCGCGTCCTCGTCCGTGGCACGGGCGAACAGTTTCACCGTCAGGATGTTGGTGTAGCTGTCCACCACCCGGCCGGTCAGCATGGAGCGCACCTCGCTCATCTTGCGGGACCGGTCCCGCGCCCGCGGCACGAAGAAGCGAAGGAAGGAGAGGTAGCCCACGAACCACAGCGCCAGCGGGATCGCCAGCCGCACGTCCGCCCGGCTCATCAGCAACATGGCGCTGCCGCCATAGACGATGATGTACCAAACGGCGTTGGTGGTCGCGACGATGCTTTCGCGGAGCGCGGGCCCCGCCTGCAGCACCCGGTTGGCGATGCGGCCGGCGAAATCGTTCTGGAAGAACGTCCAGCTTTGCCGCACCACGTGCCAGTGCGACTGCCAGCGCACCAGGTTCATCAGCCCGGGATTGATTGCCTGGTTGGTGACGACATTGAGCAGCAGCAAGCCGCAGGGCCGGATGATCAGCAGCACCGCCGCCATGCCCAGGAGCTGCCACCTCGCGTGCGCCCAGAGTTCCGCCGGCTGGTAGTGGCTGACCAGCTCCACGACACGGCCGAGGAAGACGGGGATCGTGCTGTCCACCAGCGCGGTCAGCATGCCGACGGCAAACAGTGCCGCAACCAGGCCTTTGGACTGGCGCATGAAGTGCCAATAGAACGCCATCAGCCCGGGCGGCGGCTCGCCGGGTGGGGGTGGCGCGGTCGGCCGCAGAATGCTCTCGAACCATCGTATCATTCAGCCCGGTTTGGCTGTGCGAGCGGTGGCGTCAAGCCACTCTCGCGTGACACGGCGCGGCAACAGTGGATAGAACGGCTACCGAAACGGGGTACCTGCATGAATACGACCGGCGACGCGCTTGCGACCGTGGAACGCTGGATGAGCGCGATCCTCGCATTTTTCGTGGCGATCTTCGCCGTAATCGAAACGGAATTGCACCAACTGCTGGATCAGGCGGGCGTGCCTGGCAATCAACAGTCCCTTATCATTCTAGTGGTGATGGTCCTGTTCATCGTCGCCGTCCTGCGATTCTTCGGCGGGTTCTTGCGAATCCTGCTGACGTTATTTCTTATACTGCTCGTACTTCACATCCTGCTGCCTGGGAGCGGTCTATAAGCAGTTTAACCAAACTGCTACGGTTTCAGATGAAACGTATCTGCCTGTAAGGACGTTAGCCCGCCAAGTCCCGCTCCGGGCTTGCCATGCGGCCCCGATTCTCCGGGCTGCGCCTCAAAGGATAATGCCATCTCCTCCACCTCAACGCTCCCGCTCGGGCGAGATGTCGTCTCGCACCCAGCCGCACTGCCGCCAAAGCGGTTCAATAGCGCCCGCCTGCACCGGCTGATTGCGTCCAGCCGGGTCGTCCGCTCGCTCTCGATCGGCATATTGGCTCGGCTGGAACTGATGCTGCTGACGGGGCACAAGGAACCCGACGTGATGGCGGCGATCCGTAAGGCACGGTCGGGGCGCGAGTCGCTGCTGAGCGGCAACGAAGCCTTCACGTTATACTCGATCGCCCGCGCGCAGAGCGGGTTCGAG
Source organism: uncultured Acetobacteraceae bacterium (assembly GCA_964247705.1). GTDB lineage: Bacteria > Pseudomonadota > Alphaproteobacteria > Acetobacterales > Acetobacteraceae > LMUY01. Next base: position 43,311 of record CAXTVQ010000015.1, read on the forward strand.
GGCGAGATGGCGGAGGTCGGCGTCTACCAAGGCTGTTCGGCAAAAATCATCAGCTCGGCCAGTGGCGGCCGTCCGTTGCATCTGTTCGACACATTCTCCGGCCTGCCCGACCCGGCGGCGTTCGAGCATGACCGTATGCGCTCCGGCCATTACGCCGCCTCGCTGGACGGCGTGCGGTCCTTTCTCGCGGACTTGCCCAACGTCACCTTCTACCCGGGCCTGTTTCCGGACACGGCCGGTCCTGCCGCCGATCGACGCTTCTCATTCGTGCATCTCGACGTGGACCTGAAATCCAGCACTCTCGCCTGTCTGGAATTCTTCTACCCGAGGCTGGTCCCTGGCGGGGTCCTGATGACGCACGACTTCTCCTATCTCGATGGCGTCCGCGAGGCTTTCGCCGAATTCTTCGCGGACAAACGCGAGCGCCCGATCGAGCTGCCGACGTCGCAGGCCATGCTGGTCAAGATGGATCCCGCTCCGGACCAGACCTAGCCGGCGCCGGCCCGGGATGGCGGCGTTGGGCAATGACCGACGCCGCCTGTCAGCAATCCCGTGTGAGGGCGCTGCGTTGCGATGCCTGTACGGTGACGCGATCGGCGCGAAGCACCTATGCGCCGAGGTCTCGCATGGAATATGAGCGCCGCTTCAAGTTCCTGATTTGTGCACCGTCGTTCAACGACGCCGATCTCGATTGGGGCCGGCTGCAGCAGATTGTCCACGAGACGGAGCGTCTCGGTTTCACCGTGCTGGTCGCGCGCAACACCGAAGACGCCGAACTCGCCATCCAGACCGACGCCGCAATTGGCTGCATGGTCGTCGATTGGGGTAAGCGTGGTTTGCTCAGCAAGCCCGCCGGGTTGATTTCCCTGGTGCGACGCCGTGGGCTCGAGATGCCGGTGTTGTTGATGCTACGCCGCACGCGGCTGGAGGATGTGCCGGTCGAGGTGCTGAACCACACCGACGGCACGATTTTCCTCTCGGAAGAAACACCCGAGTTCATCGCCCGCAACCTGGTCAGCCGCCTGCGCAACTACGCCGCGACGCTCAAGACGCCGTTTTTCGGCGCGTTGGTGGACTACGCCGAGCAGGGCAACCAGCTCTGGACCTGTCCCGGCCATAATGGCGGCATCTTCTACAGCCGCAGCCCGATCGGGCGCATCTTCGTCGAGCATCTTGGTCCGTCTATTTTCCGCGACGACCTGGATAACTCCGTCCTCGAGCTAGGTGACTTGCTGACCCATGAGGGGCCGGCGCTGGCGGCGGAGAAGGCGGCGGCCAAGATTTTCGGTGCCGAGCGGACGTATTTCGTGCTGAACGGCACGTCGTCCTCCAACAAGATCGTGCTGGGCGCGCTGGTCGCGCAAGGCGACTTGGTGCTGTTCGACCGCAACAACCACAAAGCGGCCCATCACGGCGCCTTGCTGCTGGCCGGGGGCGTGCCCGTCTATCTGCCGACCGACCGCAACGCCTACGGCATGATCGGTCCGATCGACTATGCTGCCCTCGACGAGACGCGCATCCGCGAAGCGATCCGCGCCAACCCATTGGTCGACGACGCGGAAGCATGGCGCCGTGAACGCCCGTTCCGTGCAGCCGTGATCGAGCAATGCACCTATGACGGCACGATCTACGATGCGAACCTGATCCTCGAGCGGCTCGGCAAGCTGTGCGATTACATTCTGTTCGACGAAGCCTGGGCCGGGTTCATGAAATTCCACCCGCTGTACGCCGGCCGGTTCGCGATGGGCCTGGACGGGCTGGATGCCGACCAGCCTGGGATCATCGCAACCCAGTCGACGCACAAACAATTGGCCAGCTTCTCACAAGCGTCGCAGATCCATATCCGGGATGGGCACATCAAGGGGCAGGAGCGCCGCGTCGAGGCGCGGCGGTTCAACGAGACGTTCCTGGTGCACGCGAGCACGTCGCCGTTCTACCCGATCTTTGCCTCGCTGGACGTGGGCGCCCACATGATGAAGGGGCGCTCGGGCATGGTGCTGTGGGACGACACAATCCGGCTCGGCATCGAATTGCGCAAGAAGCTGCGCATGATCCGCCGGGAGTATGACGCCAAGGAGACCGACCCGGCGCGGCGCTGGTTCCCGGATCCGTTCGTGCCGCAAAGGGTGATGTGGCGTGGCCCCGAGGATACAGCCCCGCGCGAGGTGCCTTGGGAAGACGTCACGACCGACGACTTGGCTGCGAACCCGGCCTATTGGGGTTTGGCGCCGGGTGAGGCTTGGCACGGCTTCACGCAGGTGGCGTCGGGTTACGCGATGACGGACCCGAACAAGCTGACGTTGCTGATGCCGGGCTTCGACCGGGTGACGGGCGAGTACGAGGAGCATGGCGTCCCCGCGGTGCTGCTGGCCGAGTATCTCCGCGAGAACCGCATCGTTCCCGAAAAGAATGATCTGCACAGTATCCTCTTCCTCCTCACGCCGGGTGTGGAGAGCAGCAAGGCCGGCACGTTGCTGAGCTGGCTGGTGACATTCAAGCGTCTTCATGACGAGAATGCCCGATTGGAGGACGTCATCCCCGACTTCGTGCGCAAGCGCCCACAACGGTATCACGGGATCGGCCTGCGGGATCTGAGCGGACAGATGCACGCCTTCTACCGTGAGGCCGGGATCAGCCGGATGCAGCGCCAGCAATTCCAGTCCGAGCACCTACCGGAACTGGTTATGACGCCGCAGCAAGCCTCCCAATTGCTGACCCGCAACAAGGTGGACTATCTGCCGATCGATGCCATCCGCGGCCGGATCGCTGCGACCCTGATGCTGGTCTACCCGCCCGGGATCGCGACGATCATCCCGGGCGAGCGGATCGGCCGGCAGTCGGCGCCGATGATCGACTACCTGCTTGCCTTCGAACGCGCAGAAAACCTCTTTCCCGGGTTGAGCACCGAGATCCAGGGTGTCTACCGGGAGAAGCAGGCCGACTCCGTGCGTTTCTACACCTACGTTCTCAAGGAAGCGGTGCAGAACGGGACGAAAGCGGCATAGGGTTACTCTGCCGCCTGCATTGCTGCCGGCCGCTGCAAGCCTGGGACGAACGTGATGAGCAGCTCTCGGAAGCTGACCCAGAGCGGCAGGATCCGGTCGTCCGGCTGCAGATGTCGAGCGAGCGCTCCGTGCCCTGCATCGGGGTCGCTGTCGAAGCGGATATGCTCGGAAAGAAAATGCCGGAACGCCATCAGCACCGGGTTGTCCCAGGTCGGCATGGTGAGCATGGCGGTGAACACGGCTTCGAGCCCGCCATCCTCATAGCTGGCAATGCTCATCGCCCGAGTCGGCTGGTCCAGCCCGCGAACCCAGTCCAGGTAACGCTTACCATGTGTCAGGAAATTCTGCCGTTTGTCGTCTGACATCGGGCCGAGTGCGAGGCTTCGGCGCATGAACTCGTCATGGTTCATCCGCTCTCCGGGGGCGGCTACTCCGGGCCAAGGCGAGAGATTGCTCGTGTCGCATTCGCCTTGCTCCAAATCGAGCAACTTGTCGTCCGCCGGATGCAGGCGCCGAGCGATCTCGAGGTTCTCGCGAAATTGGATCGAGAAAAAGTAGTATGCCCATGCGACGTCGACGCACTCCTCCATAGCGAGGCTGCCCCAACGAAGTTGGCCGATGTCAGCGATTACATGTTCGAAATGACGACTGGTCGTGCTCATATGGACCTCCTACCGTGGGCGTTGCTGATGCGTCTCATATCTAAACCTTAATCTCCTAACTTACGCAATCCAGGTGATCTCAATTAAAACAGTCTCTCGGCAGTGTGATAAGAAGTGTTGTATTCCAGCCGCTAATATGGCAACTGTTATTGTTTTCGCGGTATGTCTCAAGAATGACGAGATTCTGTTTTCCACGACGTAGGGCAAGACGCCACCCGGTGCGTGCCGCTGACCTAGCCGCATGGAGGAGACTGTAAATGCGCACCGAGACGATCGCTCTTCACGCCGGCTATCAGGCTGACAACAACGTCCGGTCCGTGGCAGTGCCGATTTTCCAAACGGTCGCTTATGAGTTCGACAGTGCGGAGCATGCGGCCGCCCTGTTCAACCTCGAGGCGGAGGGCTTCCGCTACAGCCGCATCAGCAACCCGACCGTCGCCGTCCTGGAGCGGCGGCTCGCAGCATTGGAGGGTGGGGTGGGAGCGCTTTGCCTTGGCTCGGGGCAGGCGGCCATCCACAGTGCGATCCTGGCGCTCGCCGAGCCCGGCCGCAACATCGTTTCCGTGCCGCAGCTTTATGGCACCACCCACACGTTGTTCACCCACGTATTGCCCCGCATGGGTGTCGTTGTCCGTCTGGCCCGCAGCGATCAGGCAAAAGATGTCGAGGCGCTGATCGATGGCGGCACGCTGGCCGTCTATTGTGAAAGCGTGGGCAACCCTGCCGGCAACGTCGCAGACCTGGCCGCCTTGGCGGGGGCGGCGCACCGCCACGGCGTGCCGTTGATGGTGGACAATACCGTTGCCTCGCCCGTCCTGCTGCGCCCGATCGAGTTTGGCGCCGACATCGTCATCCACTCGCTGACCAAGTTCCTCGGTGGGCATGGCACGACCCTGGGGGGCGCCATCGTGGATGGGGGCACGTTCCCGTGGGCAGCCAATGCCGAGCGGTTCCCGATGCTGAACGAGCCGGACGCGTCCTATCACGGCCTGGTCTATGCCGAGCATTTCGGCGCCACGGCTTATATCGAGCGCTGCCGGAATTTCTGCCTGCGTACCACCGGCGCGGCGTTGTCGCCGCTGAGCGCCTTCCTGCTGCTGCAGGGCGTGGAGACCGTGGCGCTGCGCGTCGAACGGCACGTGCAGAACGCGCGCCGCGTGGCACAGGCATTGCGCGAGGATCCCCGCGTCGAGTGGGTGAATTATGCCGGGTTCGAGGACAGTGCCTATTATGCCCTGGTCGAGCGCTACCTGGGCGGTCAGGCTTGCTCGCTGCTCACCTTTGGCGTGCGGGGGGGCGTGGCTGGGGGTGTCGCGTTCTACAACGCCCTGAAACTGGTCAAGCGGCTCGTCAACCTCGGCGATTCGAAGTCGCTCGCCTGCCACCCGGCTTCCACGACGCACCGGCAGATGAGCCCGGCGGAACAGGTCAATGCCGGCGTCACGCCCGAGATGGTGCGGCTGAGCGTCGGCGTGGAACATATCGATGACATTCTCGCCGATCTGGACCAGGCGTTGGCGTCCGCCGCGGCCCTGGCGAGCCATTCGGACGCCTTGGGGAGCCAATCTGCCGCCTTGGCGACCCAGTCGGCCGCTTTGATCGAACCAGTCTGAGGGGCATAGGCGATGCCGTTCCGCCAACACGATCCTGAGCCCGGCGTCGTCATTGGGTTGGTGAACAACATGCCCGCATCGGCGTTCCGCACCGCGGAGGTGCAGTTCGGCTGCCTCCTGCGGGAAGCGGCGGCCCGGATGCGACCGCGGCTGCGGGTGCAGTTGCGCTGTTTTGCGGTCAATCCATTCGTCGGCTCGACGTGCGAGGGGTTGGACGCATTGTGGCGGTCGCAGTTGGACGCGCTGATCGTTACCGGGACGCCGCCGCAGGCCGAGCACCTATCGGAGGAACCGTCCCTGCCGCTGCTGGCCCGTGTCGCGGACTGGGCTGCGGCAAACACCGACGCCGCTCTCTGGTCCTGTTTCGGCGCCCATGCCGCCGTCTATCACCTGGACGGACTGGCCCGGCGCCGGCTCCCGGCGAAGCTTTCCGGTGTGTTCCGCTGCGAGCGTGCGAGCCAGGACGGACTGACGTCGAGTGCGCCGAGGTATTGGCCGGTGCCGCATTCACGTCACTACGACCTGGACGCGCAGGCCGTCGCCGATGCAGGCTACCACATTCTCTCGCGCGGCCCGGGCCTTACTTCCGGGACGGACGGCCTGGACAGTTTCGAGAAGAAGGTGGGACGCAGCTGGTTCCTGATGCTCCAGGGCCATCCGGAATACGATGCCTCCTCGTTGCTGCGCGAATACCGGCGCGATCTCCGGCGCGCGATGGCGGAGGGAACGGGCGTGCTGCCGGCCTTGCCGCTCGGTAGCGTGACGCCAGCGGTCGCCGCGAAACTACGGCGATCTCCAACCTCGCTTTCCACGCTCGCAGCGCTCGATGCCGTGATCGAGCGGCCTGGTGATCCGGGGTGGCACCGCCCGGCGGTGGCATTATTCCAACGTTGGCTTGCCCAGATCGTGGCCGCCCAGAGTGACTACGCGTGCGACTGGCAGCTTGCTGCGTCATGAGCACAGCGCTGTTCCCATCCCTCGAAACCCGGCATGCGCTGGAAGACAGGCTGACGCGGGCGCTGGCCGACGCGGACGGTCGAGTGCGGGAAGGGCCGGTAACGCCCGATTTCGACCCCGGCCGGTTCGCCGCTGAGTTGCACGCCATCGACTTCGCTCATCCTCGACCCTTGGCGGATTTGTGCGATTGGTCGATCGAGCAATTGGCGCACGGCACCGTGCATATGACGCATCCGCGCTATCTCGGCCTGTTCAACCCGGCACCCAGTTTCCCCGCGCAATGCGCTGACCGCATCGTGGCCGCCCTCAACCCGCAACTGGCGACGGCCACCACGTCGCCGGCCGCCATTGCCATCGAGGCACACGTGACCCGCGCCCTCGCCGCGCGCGCCGGCCTGCCGGATGGGGCGGGTGGCCACTTCACCTCGGGCGGCTCCGAGGCAAACGGCACGGCGCTGACCTGCGCGCTGACCCGGGCCGAGCCAGGCTTCGCCGAACGCGGCAGCCGCGCGTTCACCGGGCCGCCGGTGTTCTATATCTCTCAGGACAGCCACCTGGCTTGGATCAAGCTGGCGCACATGGCGGGGATCGGCCGCAGCGCCGCCCGGCTGGTTCCAGCGGCGGCGGATGGCCGCATGGATGTAGACGCGCTCGCCCGCCAGATCGCAGTTGACCGCCGCGACGGCTGCGTGCCGGTCATGGTCGTCGCCACGGCCGGCACCACGAATGCCGGAGCGATCGACCCTCTTGCAGCGTGCCACGAAGTGGCTGAGGCCGCTTCGGCGTGGTTCCATGTCGATGCTGCATGGGGCGGCGCGCTGGTCGTCTCCGACCGTTTACGACCGATGCTGGCCGGAATCGAGGCGGCGGACTCGGTCACGATCGACGCCCATAAATGGTTTGCGACGACGATGGGTTGCGGCATGGTGCTGGTCGCCGACCCGGCCATCCTGACGGCCACGTACGATGTCCGCACCAGCTTCATGCCGTCGCACGAGCGAGGGATCGATCCCTACCTGACCACGGCGCAGTGGTCCCGCCGGTTCGCCGGGTTGCGGCTGTTTCTTTCGCTCGGCGCAGCAGGCTGGGCCGGGCACGCCGCCCATGTCGAGCGTGCCGTCACGCTGGGCCGTTTGTTGGCGCAAACCATGACCGGGCGGGGCTGGTCCGTCGTCAATGACCCGGCGATGGCGGTTGTCTGTCTCCAGCCACCACCGGGTTCGCCCGCCGTGGCAGCGATCGTGGCGCGCGTGCTGCAGGGTGGCAATGCCTGGGTTTCGGCTGGCAAGTTCGGCGGGAAGGAGGCCATCCGGGCCTGCATTACGCATGGCGAAACGACCGAGGGCGACATCCACGCCGTCGCTGATGCGCTGGTTTCAGCGATGGCTGACTTGCAACTCGCGTCAGTGCCGCGCGACGTAGAGCGGACATCGTCCGTCATCGTCGCCGCACACTAAGCGATCAGTTTCCGTCCAGATCCCGCGCGACCTCGGGCGCCTTGAGCAGGGCGTCCACGTGCATCGCGTATTCGATTGCCTCGTCCGGCTGGAAGCTCAGTTGCGGCACGACCCGCAGCCGCATTCCCTTGGCCAGCTCGCCGCGCAAATAAGGCGCCGCCCGCTTTAAAGCTGGCAAAAGTGCTGTGACATCCGTGCGTCCCAACCGCGATACGAAGGCCGTCGCGTTCTTCAGGTCGGGGCTGATCCGCACTTCGGCCACCGTCACATGCTCCCCGATCAAGTCCGGATCGCGGAATTCGGCCCGTGCGAACAGGGCGGAGAGCAGGTGGCGGATCTCTTCCCCCACCCGCAACTGCCGCTGCGTCGGCCCCTTCGGTGCAGGCCGACCGCGCTTACGGTCAGACCCGCCCTTCTTATCGAGGCCGCGCTTATCCAAGCCGCGCTCAACCAGGAACGTACTCCACCTCGAAGCACTCAACCTGGTCCATCTCACGCAGGTCGTTGAAGCCGGCAAACGACAAGCCGCACTCGTAGCCGCGGGCAACTTCGCGCACGTCGTCCTTGAACCGCTTGAGTTGGCTCAGCTCGCCGTTGTGGATCACCACGCCGTCGCGCAGCAGCCGCACGCCGCAGCCACGCTTGACCAAGCCCTCGGTGACCATGCAGCCAGCGACCTTGCCGGTCTTGGTGATGTCGAACACCTTGCGGATCTCGGCGTAGCCCAGGAACTTCTCGCGTGCCTTCGGGGCCACCTTGCCGCGGACCATCTTCTCGATGTCATCGGCGACCTCGTAGATGATCGAGTAGTAGCGGATATCCACGCCCTCGCGCGCCGCCAGGTCCCGCGCCTGGCTGGTCGCACGCACGTTGAAGGCCACGACCATCGCGTTGGACGCCTTGGCGAGCTGGATGTCGCTCTCCGTAATCTGGCCCACGGCGGACAGCAGCACGCGAACCCGCACCTCCTCGTGCGCCAGCTTCAGCACGGTGACGTTGATCGCCTCCGCACTGCCCTGGACGTCCGACTTGACGACGATAGCGACTTCCTTCTGCTCGCCGGCCTGGATGCGGGCAAGCATCTCGTCCAGCGTGCCACGCGCTGCGGTTTGCGCGCCGGCTGCCGTGTCCTTCAGCTTACGTTGGCGGAACTCGCTGATCTCGCGCGCCCGGCCCTCGTTCTCCACGACCACGAACGGCTCGCCCGCCCGCGGCACGCTGGACAGGCCCTGGATCTCCACCGGCGTGGACGGCCCGGCAGATTTCAGCGCCTTGCCCTTGTCGTCCGTCATCGCGCGAACCCGGCCCCACTCGGCGCCGGCCACCACGATGTCGCCCGCGTTCAGCGTACCCTTTTGCACCAGCACGGTCGCGACCGGACCACGGCCGCGATCCAGGCGGCTCTCGATCACCGAGCCCTCCGCCGTACGGTCCGGGTTGGCCTTCAGGTCGAGCAGCTCGGCCTGCAGCAGGATCGCCTCCTCGAGCTTGTCGAGACCAAGCCGCTTGAGCGCGCTGACCTCCACGTCCTGCGTGTCGCCGCCCATTTCCTCGACGACGATCTCGTGGCTCAGCAACTCCTGGCGCACGCGGCCCGGGTTCGCATCCGGCTTGTCCATTTTGTTGATGGCAACCACGATCGGCGCTTCGGACGCCCTGGCATGCTTGATGGCCTCGATCGTCTGCGGCATCACCCCGTCATCGGCCGCCACCACCAGCACCACGATGTCCGTCACCGAGGCGCCGCGGGAGCGCATGGCGGTGAACGCCTCGTGACCCGGCGTGTCGATGAAGGTGATCTTGCTGCCGGACGGCATTTGCACCTGGTAGGCGCCGATATGCTGGGTGATGCCGCCGGCCTCGCCGCGCACCACGTCCGTCGAGCGCAGGGCATCCAGCAAGCTGGTCTTGCCGTGGTCGACGTGGCCCATGACGGTCACGACCGGCGCGCGGGTCTGCAGGTCGGTATCGATATCGGTCTCGCCCTCGATTCCGATCTCGACATCGCTCTCCGATACGCGGCGGGCACGGTGGCCGAACTCCTGCACCACCAGCTCGGCCGTGTCGGCGTCGAGCGACTGGGTGATGGTGGCCATGACGCCCATCTTCATCAGCGACTTCACCACGTCGCCGGCACGGGCGGCCATGCGGGCTGCGAGTTCCTGCACCGTGATGGTGTCCGGCAGCACCACGTCACGCGTGACCTTCAAACCGTCGGAGCGGAGCAGCTCGAGCTCCTGCTGGCGGCGCTCGCGGTCCCGCTGGCGGCGGACGCTGGCGAGCGAACGGGTCTTCTCGTCCTCGCCCTCGATCGCGGCCTGCACGTCGATGCGGCCGTCGCGGCGGCCCATGACGCCCTTCTTGGCAACGGTCGCCGGCACCTTGCGGGCGGGCAGGGCCATGCCGGGACGGCGGCGCGGTGCCTCCTCGTCCTCTCCGGCGCGGGCCGGCTTGAGCCGCAGCGTCTCGGTGGGAGAGGCGGGCGCAGCGGACGGGGCCGCTGCAGCCTGCGCTGTGGCCGCTGGCACCGCTGCCGCGGGCACCGCGCTGGCGGCAGGAGCCACCACGGCGGGCGACTCAGAGGCGCTCACCGGCTCCGGCGCGGCCGAAACCTCCTCCGCGGCCTTGCGTGCCGCCTCTTCCTCGGCGTCCTTGCGGGCCTGGATCTCGGCTTCGCGCGCCGCGGCTTCGGCAGCACGGGCGGCCTCGTCCTCGCGACGGCGGGCCTCCTCGGCGGCCGAGAGAATGGAGATCTTCTCCTGCTCGCGGCGTTCGATCTCGCGGCGGGCGGCGTCGCGCTTTTGCTCCTCGAGCACGCGTTGCCGTGTGGCCAACTCGCCTGCCGTCAGCGCGCGTCCAGCCCCTGCAGCGGGGCGGGCTGGGCTTGCCGCCGGCCGTGGGGCACCCGGCACCGCGGGAGCGGCTGACGGCGTGGCTGCTGGAGCCGGAAAAGGCTGGCGCTTCTTGCGCACCTCAACCTGCACTTCCTTGGACCGGCCGTGGCTGAAACTCTGGCGTACCGAGCCGGCGTCGACCGTCCGGCCTAGTTCCAAGCGGCCTGCCGGGCGCAGCGAAAGCCGGCCCTTTACCGCGTCTTGGTCATTGTTCTCGCTCATTCACCCGTCCGTTCGATCCGCACCGCGGCGCCGCTTGGGCGCTGGGCTGTTCATCTTTGCCACCGTGCTGGCCATCCCGGCCAACCGGCTCGTCTCCGCCACCAAACCGTCTGCCAACCGGCCTCGTGCTACAGCCACGTGCACCAAATGGTCACGCCCGAACACCAAACCCAGGTCCGCCGCCGCCAAGGGCCGCACAACCGCCACATCCCGCACTCCAGACATCAAGCGGCAGCACTCGTCGTCACTGCCGTCAGCCGCCTGCACCACCAAACCGGCCCGTCCTTGGACCAGCGCCTCGCGGGCTTTGGCGTAACCGCCGACTGCCTGACCAGCGCGCCGCGCCAGTCCGAGCAGATCGATCACTCGCCGGGTGAGCCCGGCCCGTATGGCGGTCGCAAGCTCCGGCGGGATGATGACCGGGCCGCGTGCCGCGCGCGCGAAAGCGCCCCGAGCTGCAGCGGCTTCTACCACATCGGCACGCGCGCTCAACCACATTCCCCGCCCGGGCAGCCTTGCAAGCAGGTCGGGGACCACCGTGCGATCCGGCCCGATCACGAAGCGGAGCATGAGGGCGCGCTCTCCATGCTCGCGCGTCACGATGCAGCGCCGGGTCGGACCGGTCTCGGGCGGATCGTCCGGCGCCTCCTCACCAGCAAGCGGGCGAAGGCCGGTCAGGGGAGCGACGTCAGGCGTTGCCAGCCTCCTCCGACGCCGGGACCGCGGCCTCCTCCTCACCGAACCAGTGCGCGCGGGCAGCCATGATCACGGCGTTCGCGGTTTCGGCGTCCATCGCGTCCTCGCCCACGATCTCGACCAACTCGTCACCGGCCAGGTCGGCCAGGTCGTCCAGCGTCTTCACGCCTTTCTCGCCGAGTTGGACGAGCATCGCGGGCGTCAGTGTCTCAATGCCGGCAATGTCGTCGCTGACGCCCAGGTCCCGCCGCTTGTCGTCCATCTCCACGTTGCGGCGCTGCAGGAACAGGTCGGCGCGGCTGATCAGTTCGCCGGCTACCGTCTCGTCGAACCCCTCGATATCGGCCAGCTCGTCGGCGGGCGTGAAGGCCAGCTCTTCGACCGAGGTGAACCCCTCCGTCACCAGCAGCCCCGCGATCATGTCGTCCACGTCCAGCGCCTCGACGAAGATGCCGGTGCGGCGGCGATACTCTTCCTGGCGGCGCTCGCTCTCCTCCGCCTCGGTCAGGATGTCGATGTCCCACCGGGTGAGCTGGCTCGCCAGGCGCACGTTCTGGCCACGGCGGCCAATGGCCAGGCTGAGCTGCTCGTCCGGCACCACGACTTCAACGCGTCCGGCTTCCTCGTCCATCACCACCTTGGTGACCTCGGCGGGGGCCAGCGCGTTCACCACGAAGGTCGGCGCCTGGGCGGACCACGGGATGATGTCGATCTTCTCGCCCTGCAGCTCCTGCACCACCGCCTGCACCCGGCTGCCGCGCATGCCGACGCAGGCGCCAACCGGGTCGATGGAGCTGTCGCGGCTGATCACGGCCATCTTGGCGCGGCTGCCCGGGTCCCGGCTGACCGCCTTGATCTCGATGATGCCGTCGTAGATTTCGGGCACTTCCTGCGCGAACAGCTTGGCCAGGAACGCCGGGTGGGTGCGGCTGAGGAAGATCTGCGGCCCACGCGGCTCCTCCCGCACGTCGTAGATGTAGGCGCGGACCCGGTCGCCGTTGCGAAAGCTCTCGCGCGGGATCAGCTCGTCGCGCCGCAGCAGGGCCTCCGCACGGCCAAGCTCCACCATCAGGTTGCCGTACTCGGTGCGCTTGACCAGGCCGTTGATGATCTCGCCGACGCGGTCCTTGAACTCGTCGTATTGCTTCTTGCGCTCGTATTCGCGCACGCGCTGCACGATCACCTGCTTGGCGGTCTGCGCTGCGATCCGGCCGAAATCGATCGGGGGCAATGGGTCGACCAGGTGGCCGCCGATCTCGATATCGGCCTTGAACTTGCGGGCGATGTGGACTGGGATCTGCGTCTCCTCGTTCTCCACCACCTCCACCGCCTCGGTCCAGCGGGACAGCCGCACGTCCCCGGTCTTGCGGTCGATGGTGGCGCGGATGTCCTTCTCGGAGCCGTACTTGGCGCGGCCGGCTTTCTGTATGGCCTGCTCCATCGCCTCGATCACCTCCTCGCGGTCGATCGACTTCTCCCGCGCGACAGCGTCGGCGACCAGCAGCAATTCAGGGCGGGAGACGGCGGTATCCATGGCTCTGTGCTTCCTTAGTTCAGCGCTGGCGTGTCGTCTTCGGGCTCGCCCGCGGTCGGCTTTGGCCGCGCAGTGGCGGCGATGAGCGCGTCGGTCAGGATCAGCTTGGCCCGGCGCATGTCGCGTAGCGGTAGCGCCACATCCGTGCCGTCGTCCAGCCGCATGCGCGCCGATGTCTCGTCGGCGCCCAGAACGATACCGTTGAACCGCTTGCGGCCGTTGATCGGGATGTTGGTCTCGGCCCGGGCCTGGTGCCCGGCATAGGTGTTCCAATCCTTCACCCGGGTGAGCGGCCGATCGATGCCGGCGCTGCTGATCTCGAGCGTCCAGGCCGACTTGATGATATCGGCCACGTCCAGCGTCGCACTCACCACGTCGTTGATGCGTTCGCAGTCCTCGATGGTGATTAACGAGCCATCGGCACGGTCCGCCATGACCTGCACCGTCGGCTGTTCGCGTCCGAGAACGTGCACGCGTACGATCTCGTAGCCCATGTGGGTCATCGTCAGCTCGATTTCGGCCACGATGCGCGCCTCGAGACTGACGTGAAGTGCGGACGGTTCGCTGGTGTCGTTGTCCAAAACACAAAAAGGCGGCCGGTTAGGGCCACCCTCCAAAAAGCCGGAGAATGTAGAGAGCAGACTACCTAGCGCCAGACGCGCCGGGATTCAACCCCGTGCGTCTGGCGCCGGGCGGGGCTACTGCCCGTTCGCGTGCTGGGAGAGCTGCTGCGCGTTCAGGCGATCGGTCTCGGCGTCACCCTTCCGGTTGCCGGCGTCGTTCGCGTGGTTGACGTGGCTGTATGGATGGCGGGCGTTCGCGGCGTAGGCGATGGACGGCGCAATCGACCCGGCGGCGATGATGGCGGCCAGTGCGGCGGTCAGTGTGACAGTCTTCATATTTTGACACCCCAAAAACTTCGGTCACTGGCGCAACGTCATCGGTCGTTACAAAGTTGCCTACGCAACGACCGATGTTTTCGGTAGCGGTTAGTGAGCTCCGACAGCCTTGCCGCTGCCCTGGGGGGCGCCTCGTGGGGTGATCGGCTGCGCGGGCGCCGGTGTGGCGCCCTGGTTCAACTGGGCCGCGTTGAGTTGGTCAACTTGCGAGTCGCCGGTGTCGTTGCCGGCGTCATTCGCCTTGTTGACGTTCTGGTAGGGGGCACCGGCATGGGCAGCATAAGCCGGGTGGAGCGAGGCGCCGGCGGCGAGCGCCAAGGCAGCCAGAACGAGAGCAGTTTTCATGGTCGTGGAACCCTTTTGTCAGTGCCGACAAGCAACGTCTTCGCCGGAGCAGGGTTTCAGCTTCGCTCAGCGATGGGGATGGTGACGCCGATCATGTCGCCCTCGCTGACCAGGCCGGCAAGGCGCTCCTCCGTCCAGGTTTCGGTTCCGGCCGGGCGCAGCGGCAGCACCATCCAGCGGTAGTCAGCGGTGCTGTCGACCACGCGGATGGCGGTGCCGGACGGCAATTCCGTCCGCCACTCCGCGAGCACGCCGGCCGGATCCCGCACGGCGCGCGCGCGGTATCCGGCGGACTTGAACCAGAAGGGCGGATAGCCGAGCACGGCGCGCGGGTAGCAACTGCAGAGCGTGCAAACCACGAGGTGATGCAGCCCGGGTTCATCGGCCAAGACGCCGAGCGGCGGGGCGCCGCGCATCGGAATGCCGAGTTGCTCGGCCGCCTCGGTGCCGTTGCGCAACATCAGCGCACGATACGCCGGGTCGACCCACGCCCGGGCCACCATGCGGGCGCCCTGGGCGGGGCTGGCCTGGTCGGTGGTGCGGATACGCTCGGCGATGTCCTCGGCGGTGAGGATGCCTTTGGCCTCGAGCAATCCGCGCACCGCCGTGAGCAAGCGGTCGCTGTCGGCGCGCAGCAAGGTTAGGTCGGCAGCAGCCATGGCTCGAACACCTCCACCAGCAACTCGGCGCCGTTTGCACCGGCCCAGATGTCATCGGGCTTGAACGCCACGTGATATAGCGGCAGGCGCGCAGCCGGCCGGGCAAAGGCAAGATCCTCTGGGTTGGGGAACTCACCGAGGTAGCGGACGACGGTGCCGTTCCGGCCGCGCAGGTAGTGCGGCGTGCGGATGTGGACGGGCCCACGTTCCTCGGGCCAGTCCGCGCGCACCTGGACCGGGGTTCCGGGCGCCAGAAGGCTCATTGCAGGGCCGCCGCCAGTTCCGCCGGCGAGATCACGCCGCGTGCCATCAGATTGTCGGCAATGGAGCGGATCCAGCGTTGGTAGTAGGTCAGACGGTGATAGTCCGCTTCGGGGATGGCCTCGATGCCGCGCCGCAGTTCATCGACGCTCATGATGCCCTTGGCGCCCAGCAGGCCCCGGATGGCGTCCACCTCGCGGTCGAAGGCGTCGAGCGCGTGAGCGCCGGTGTCGATCGGCTCGCAGAGGAATTTCGAGACGCCCCCCATGTCGTGATGGGCGCGGGCGGGTTGATCGCCTGGTTCTGACACCTGGTCATGGTCGAGATCGGTCACTGCACGGCCTCCCCGGGAAAAATACCCCAGAACGCATCGCGTTTCAGCCAGCCACGATACTCACCAACCTGCACCTGGCACCAGGCCGCATTCGCGTCACAGGCGCGCAGCCGGCCGACGACGCCGGGCTTGAGCTGGGCGACGGGTGCGGCGGTGTCGTTCGCCCCCGCCCTCACGATGCGCTCGACGCCGATGACGACGAAGCTGCGCCGTCCGGTGAGGGTCGCCTGGTGCACCCAGCCTTTCACGCCGTCCGCGTCGGCGATGAGGCGCCACACCTCGAACTCACGCTCGATCTGCACCGGCAGGTCGCGCCGCTTGTAGACCCAGTCGATCGGGTAACGCAGGCCGGGGCCGGTCCGCAGGTTGACCTCATCGGTCTTGAGCGAGGCGAAGCGGGGGAGCGGCAGGCCGGTGTTGGTGCCTTTGGGTTGCTCGACGGGGGCTGCCGGTGTGACTGCCGGGGGCGGCGCTACCGGGGCAGGGGCTGGCGGCGGAGCTGGCTTTGCCGGCGGCGCGTGCGGCCCGGCATGGGGTGCAGCGTGGGACCTTGCGGTAGACGCCCGGGCGGCCGCGTGAACGGGGGCGGGCCGGGTAGCGCCAGGATGCTCGGCGGCCGTTTGCGCCGCCATGCCCGAGGGCTGGAACGGGGCGAGCAGCAAGGCGACGGCAAGGACGGCAGCGATACGGGACATGACCCTCCCTGCCAACGGGCAAGCGGGCCGGTCAAGCGGGGTTTGTCAGTTTGCCAGGTGCCGGTCGAAGAACGCCGTGATCTCGCCGAACGCGGCCTTCGTCTCGGGCGCGTTCGCGTCGAACAGGTACTGGGCGTGGGAGTAGCCCTCGAACACCTCCAGCTCCGCCTCCACCCCCGCATCGCGCAGCTTGCGATGCGTGCGTACCGTGTTGCTCAAGAACAGGTCGCGCGTCCCCGTGGTGAGGATCGCCGGCGGCAGGCCGTGGAAGTCGCCATAGATCGGCGAGAGCTGCGGGTCGTGCAGGTCGTGGCCGTTGGCATAGAGCAGGGCGGCGCGGCCGAGATAGCCGCTGTAGCTGACGAGCACGTTGTCCAGCCACTCGTTGGCCTTGTAGCTGTCGCCGGTTTCGGTGAGGTCGGCCCAGGGCGTGCCGGGCGCCATCGCCGCCGGCAAGGGCACGCCCTCCGCCTTCGCGCGCAGCATCAGCGCCAGCGTCATGCCGCCGCCGGTCGAGGTCCCGACGACGGCTACGTGGCGTGCGTCGGACATGGCGAGCACGGCGCGGTAGGCTGCCATCGCGTCGTCCATCGCAGCCGGGTAGGGCGCGTCCGGCGGCATGCGGTAGTCCACCTCGAACACCTTGTAGCCGCCGAGCCCGGCCATCAGCACCGCCTCGACCGTTCCCGATTCGCCGGGTCCGTAGACGTAGCCGCCGCCGTGGATGTTGAAGATGAGCTGATTGCGATGCGCCTCCGGGATGCTGCTCGGTGTGAGAATGAAGCCGGGGACGCCGCCGAGGGTGGTCGGCTGCATCGTCACACCGAGGTCGGCGCGCACTTTGGCAATGCCGGGCAGGGCGGCGTCCGCCAACTGCTTGACCAGCGTGCGCCAGCCATCGGCGCTGCCCGGGTTCGCGTCCCAGGCCGGGACCCGGTAGGGGGCGGCCACGAGGGCTTGCGCGGCCGGGCTCACATCCTGCGGGACGGGAATGGCGCGGGCGGGCAGGCTGCGTGGACCGGGATGGGCATTGGCGAGGTTCTGCGACGATTCGAGCGTGCTAGCGTCCGGCGTTTGGGCGAGCGCGGTTCCCGCCAGCAGTGCGGCCACCAGTGCGGCCCCGGCTGTCGCAGCCAGGCGGGAGCGTGCGGGCATCTGTTCCTCCTTCGGCGCTTTCGGTCGCGCGTGTTGCCACCACTGGAGCACGGTCTGGCGGGCACCACAACGCAAGAGCACGGCTCAGCAGGAGACGATCTGGCCGCCCCGCACCGCTTCCAGGAACGTCGCCACCCCCGCCACTTCGACCTCCGGCAGCAGGCCTTGCCGCTCGATCGCTTCGGCGCGCAATCCCGCCTCGCACGCGATCATCCGGATCCCGAGTTCGCTTGCCGCCTGGCGCAAGGTGTCCAGCCCGGCCACGCCCCGCGCCGCGATCACCGCGTCCCGCTCCGCTCCCTCGAGCGCCCGCCAATCCGCCAGCAGCGCGCGGCACCCGGCGTTGGTCGCGAACAGCGTGACCGTCCGGCCGAGCGCCGCGGCGCCCGTGGCCAGCACGAAGGCGTAGTGCGCCCGGTCATGCGTGCCCGACAGCAGAAGCACACCAAGGAGTTCAGGCATGGGCGGAAAGGTCGTGGATGGTGGGATGGTCGCCGCAGGCGGGACAGGTCGGGTCCTTGGGAAGGTGGATGGTCTCGAAGCGGGTGCCCAGCGCGTCCCAGACGAGAAGGCGGCCGGCGAGGCTGTCCCCGACGCCCATGATCTCCTTCAGCACCTCCGTCGCCTGCAGCGTGCCCATCACGCCGGTCACCGCGCCGAGCACGCCGGCCTCACCACAGCTTGGCACCAGGCCTGGGGGCGGCGGCGTGGGATACAGGCAACGGTAGCACGGGCCGCCGGGCTTGAAGGTGGCGAGCTGGCCGTCGAACCGGAGCACGGCGGCAGACACGAGCGTCTTGCGGGCGAGCACGCAGGCGTCATTCAGCAGGTAGCGGGTCGGGAAATTGTCGCTGCCATCGCACACAAGGTCATACGCGTCGATCATCCCGGCGACGTTGGCTGCCGTCAGTCGGATCTGGTGCAGTTCGAGCGCTGTGCCGTCGTTCAGCGCCGCGACGCTGGCGGCAAGGGAGCGCACCTTGGGTTCGCCGATGCGGCCGGTGGTGTGGCCGATCTGGCGCTGCAGGTTGGAGAGATCGACCGCGTCATCATCCACCACGCCGATGGTGCCGACTCCGGCGGCCGCCAGATACAGCACTAGCGGGCAGCCGAGACCGCCAGCGCCCACCACGAGGACCCGGGCGGCGCGCAGAGCGGCTTGGCCGATGCCGCCAACTTCGGCCAGCAGGATGTTGCGGGAGTAGCGGGTGATCTCGTCGCGGGTGAGGTCGAGCAACGTTGCGGCTGCTTAGACCTTCTCGACCTGCCCGTATTCGAGGTCGACCGGCGTTGACCGGCCGAAGATCGAGACGGACACCTTCACCCGGCCCTTCTCCTCGTCGATTTCCTCGACGGTGCCGTTGAATGAGGTAAACGGGCCGTCCGCCACCCGCACCTGCTCGCCGATCTCGAACAGCACGGCGGGGCGCGGACGCTCCACGCCCTCGGCAGACTGCTTGATGATCCGTTCTGCCTCGGCCTGGGGGATGGCTTGCGGCTTCAGCTTGTTGTTGCCCAGGAAGCCGGTGACCTTGGGCGTGTCCTTGATCAGGTGCCAGGTGTCATCCGTCAGTTCCATGTTCACCAGCACGTAGCCGGGAAAGAACTTGCGTTCGGCCGACACCTTCTGGCCACGCTTGAGCTCGACGACCTCTTCCGCCGGCACGAGGATATCCCCGATCAGGTCCGCCAGACCCTTGCGGCCGGCCTGCTCCTTCACCTGTTCGGCGATCTTCTTTTCGAACCCCGAATAGACATGCACGACATACCAGCGCTTCGCCACGACCCTTGAACCTCTGAACTAGATTAGCTCGCCCCGAACAGGGTCCGCACGCCGAAGCCCGACACCTGATCGACGACGAAAAAGAAAATGGCCGCGACCGCGGCCATCAGGAACACGAGGCCCGTTGTCACGAGCGTCTCCTTGCGGGTCGGCCAGGTTACCTTGCCGACTTCGACCCGCACGTCACGCAGAAACTGAACCGGAGCGAACGCCAAAGACTTCTTCTCCATCCGTAAGAATGCTGGGCGGCCCCAAAACAGGTCGTGGGCGTCGCACTCGCGGCTGGCAGGGGCGGAGGGTCTCGAACTCTCAACCTCCGGTTTTGGAGACCGGCGCTCTAGCCAATTGAGCTACACCCCTGCACGGCCCGAGGGCGCAAGGCCGGTATCAAGAGCGAGCGGGCCGTGATGTCAAGGGACCGTGTCGGTTCGGCGGATTAACCCCGCCATAACCTTTCCACTGGATGATGGCCTCATCTCACGAGGGAAGCTGGGCATGGCGGCCGTTACGCGCATCGAGTTCGGGCAGGACGACCTGGAAAACGCAATGGCGGGGCTCTCCCCGGCCGAGTTCGACAGGCTTACGTTCGGCGCCATCGAGTTGGACGCTACCGGCAAGGTGCTCAACTACAACGCGACGGAAGGCAGCATCTCCGGCCGCAAAAAGGAGGATGTGATCGGCCGAAATTTCTTCAGAGACATCGCGCCGTGCTGCAACAAGCCTGGATTTCGCGGCGTGTTCGATGCCGGAGTGCGTGCCGGCGAGCTGAACGCGATTTTCGACTACGTGTTCGACTACAAGATGAACCCGACCCGGGTGAAGATCCACATGAAGTGCGCCATGGTGGGCAGCAGCTACTGGGTGTTCGTCCGCCGGGTCTGATCGGAGCGGGTTGCTTGCACGTTGCGCGCGGCCCCGCTAATTTCCGCCGCGGCGCGGACGTAGCTCAGTTGGTAGAGCTTCAGATTTCCAATCTGAATGTCGCGAGTTCGAACCTCGTCGTCCGCTCCAATCCCTATCTCGAGCCAGCACCGTTGACACTGCCTGGCTTGCGCCCTTAACACCCGCTCGCCGCGGAGGGGTGCCGGAGTGGCCGATCGGGGCAGTCTCGAAAACTGTTGTACGTGCAAGCGTACCGTGGGTTCGAATCCCACCCCCTCCGCCAGCCAGGCACGGCTCACACGGCCGGATCCGGCTTGTCCCCTGGCTCAGAAACGCCTACCGCGTGCTTGCTGCGACGAAGCAGCCGACGGCAACCAGCAGCAGCAGCAATCCCAGGATGAGAACCAGGATGGCCGCGTTGAAACCAGCTTTGGGGAGCGGCTGGTAATCCTTCGACATTGCCATCTCGAAGCTATAGGCCGCGTCGAACTTGTCCGCGCGCGCCTGTATGCCCTTCGTCCCGAGATAGACGAACGCGCCGCTAGCGAAGAGGGCCAGCATTCCCAGGATGACCAAGATCATGCTGCCGATCCCCACCAGTGGCGCGCACTCGCCCCTGTCGGCGGCCGCTCCGGCCCGGTGCTATGGACGGGGGCAACCTGCGAGGCAAGTAACGCTTGCAACGCGGCAATCGCCTGATGCGCGTCCTCGTCATTGAGGACGATCCGGCAACCGCCGACTATATCGCCCGCGGCTTGACCCAGGAGGGCCACACGGCGGAGGTCGCCCGCACCGGCAAGGACGGGTTGTTCCTCGCAATGTCCGAACAGTTCGACGTGATCGTGACCGACCGCATGTTGCCGGCGCCCGACGGGCTGGCCATCGTGCGTGCGCTCCGGGCTTCGTCCATAGCCACCCCCGTGCTGGTGTTGACGGCACTCGGCGAGGTGGACCGGCGGGTGGAGGGGCTCGACGCGGGTGCGGACGACTACCTGGCCAAGCCGTTCGCCTTCTCCGAACTCCACGCCCGGGTCCGTGCGCTGGCCCGCCGCCCGGCCGCCGCGACGGGCGCTGCCGAGACCGAACTCGCCGTCGGCAGCCTGCGGATGGACCTGCTGCGCCGGGCGGTGACGCGGAATGGCAAGCCGGTCGAGCTGTTGCCGACCGAGTGGCGGCTGCTGGAATACATGATGCGTCACCCGGGCCAGGTCCTGACCCGCACGATGCTGCTGGAGCGGGTGTGGGACTTTGCCTTCGACCCCACGACCAACGTGGTGGACGTGCATGTCAGCCGCCTGCGCCGCAAGCTGGAGGCCTCTGGTGGGCCACCGTCGATCCGCACGGTGCGGGGCGCCGGCTACGTGCTTGATGCCTGAGCAGGTTGGGCCTGAGCCGGTTGGGCGGCTCAACGCGAGCTGGTGGCTACCGCGCAGTTTCGCCCTGCGCACCGCATTCGGGATCGCCGCAGCCGCCTTGCTGCTCTCGTTGGTCGGCGCGGGTTGGGGCTGGCTGCGCGCGGAGACGGCCTTGCGGGAGGAACTGGACCTGGTGCTCGCGTCGGAGGCCGAGGGGCTGATCCGCGATTATCAGACGATCGGGCCCGGCGCGCTGATCGAGGCCGCGCGTATCTCGCTGCGGCGGGACGCGCCCTTGCTGGTGCTGGTGCAGACGGCGGACGGCCAAACGCTCGCCGGCCACATGGACGGTGCACCGGCGGCCCTGCGTGGTTACGCAACCCTGCGCCCGCCGGGCGAGCCGCCGCTACGGGCGCTCGGTGCGCTGCTGCCCGGCGGGATCAACCTCGTGGTGGCCACCCACTTGTCGGCGGTCGAGGCGGCGGCGCAGGCGCTGGCCTGGACGCCGCTGATCGCATCCGCCGGGTCCGGCGCGCTCGCCCTGGTGCTGGGCTTCGTCGCCGCCCGGGCGCTGGAGCGGCGGCTCGCCTCGGTGTCGGACATGGCGGCGCTGGTCACGTCCGGGGACCTTTCGCGCCGCCTGCCGCTCTCGGGCCGCGGCGACGAGTTCGACCGGCTGGTGGCGACAGTGAACGGTATGCTGGCCAAGCTCGAAACGCTGGTCACGGCGCAGCGCCAGGTGACGGACGATATCGCACACGACCTGCGCGGACCGTTGCAGCGCCTGCGGCAGACGCTGGAGGGTGCGCTGGACCGTCCGCCCGACGAGACTGTGCTCACGGGGGCGATCGGCGAGTTGGACGCGGTGCTGGAGACGTTCGCCGCCTTGCTTCGCATCGCCCGGGCGGAGGCGGGGGCGGGAACCAGGCAGGACCTGGACCTCTCGGCGCTGGTCGGCGCGCTGGCGGAGGCGTACGCGCCGGTGGCGGAGGAGGCTGGGCGCACGCTCGAGGCCAGCGTCGCGCCGGGACTGCGCCTGCACGGCGACCCGGCGTTGCTCGGGCGAATGCTGGCCAATTTGCTGGACAATGCGCTGACCCATGGCGCCGGCGCGATCCGGGTCTCGCTCCGGCCTGGCCCGCCCGGCGGCAGACCCGTGCTGGCGGTGGCCGATGACGGACCGGGCATCCCGGCCGCCGAGCGGGACATGGTGTTGCAGCGTTTCGTCCGGCTGGACCGCAGCCGAGGCACGCCGGGCACGGGGCTCGGCCTTGCCTTGGTCAAAGCCGCGGCCGAGGCGCATGGCGGCACTGTGGAGCTGGTTCCCGCCCAGGCCGACGGCAGCGGTCTCGAGGTGCGGGTGATGCTCTGACGGCGGACTCTGACGCGATCTTCATGATCGCACTTGGCGAACCTCCATGGCCGGGGATGCACATGAGCGACACGCCGATGGCAGAGGGCCTTTCGGCAGCATCATCGAGGTCTCTCCAATGCTCAACAAACGCTTCCGCCGCCCGGCCTTCGCAGCCGCGCTGCTCGCCGCGACCGCCATGGCCGGCGTGACCGGGTGGGAGATCGCCCCCGCCTATTCGCAAACGACTCCCGAACACGCTGCGCCGATCGACACCAGCCACCCCGCCGCCCAGGCGCTGCCCGGCTTCGCGGACCTGGTGCAGCGGGTCAGCCCGGCTGTCGTTACGATCACCAGCACGATCCATGAGGCCGCCGACGAGGACGCCTCGCCGTTCGAGGGCACGCCTCAGGGCCGCGAGATGGGCCGGATGTTCGGCATGCCCAACCAGGGCGCGGCGCAGGTGGTCCATGCGCTCGGTTCCGGCTTCATCGTCGACGCGCAGGGTCACGTGGTCACCAACAATCACGTCGTGAACAATGCGACGGATATCCAGGTGACGCTGGCGGACGGGCGCAAGATGGCGGCCAAGGTCGTCGGCACCGACCCGAAGACGGACCTGGCGGTGCTCCAGGTGCGTGCGGACGGCACGTTGCCGCATCTGGCGCTCGGTAACTCGGACGCCGCCCGGGTCGGTGACTGGGTGGTGGCCGTGGGCAACCCGTTCGGCCTTGGCGGCACGGTGACGGCCGGCATTCTTTCCGCCCGTGGCCGGCAGATCGGCGAGGGGCCGTATGACGACTTCCTGCAGGTCGATGCGCCGATCAACCGCGGCAACTCCGGCGGCCCGCTGTTTGCGCAAGACGGCTCGGTGATCGGGGTCAACACCGCGATCTACTCGCCCTCCGGCGGCAGCGTGGGCATCGGCTTTGCGATCCCCTCCAACCTGGTCAAGCAGGTCGTGGCGCAGCTCGAGAACAACGGCCGGGTCGAGCGTGGCTGGCTGGGCGTGAGCGCGCAGGCGGTGTCGCCGGCGATGGCGTCGGCGCTGCATCTGGCCTCGGCCAACGGCGCGCTGGTGGCCGAGGTGGAGAAGGGTAGCCCAGCCGCATCCGCCGGGTTGCAGCCGGGCGACGTGATCACCCAGGTCGGCTCGCAAGCGATCAAGGACCCGCGGGCGCTGGCTCAGGTGGTCGCGGACGTGCATTCCGGCACGTCGGAGCCGGTGACGGTGCGTCGCGACGGCCAGGATACGACGCTGCAGGTGCAGATCGGCGCGATGCCGGGCCAGGACCAGGCGTCCCGCGGCAACCAGGACCAGTCCGGCCCGAAGCTCGGCCTGGCGCTGGCCCCGCTGAACGACCAGGCGCGGCAGGAGCTGAACCTGCCGGACGGCCAGCGCGGCGTGCTGGTTGCCCAGGTGAAGCAGGGTAGCCCTGCCGATGCAGCGGGGCTGCAGGCTGGCGACGTGCTGGAGACGGTGGGCGACCAGCCGGTCAGCACGCCGGAGCAGGCGGTGGCGGCACTGCATCGCGGGACGGCCAAGGCGGGCGCCGCGGTCGCACTGCGCGTGCTGCGTGACGGGCACCAGGCGTTCGTGGCGCTGAGTGCCAACGCCAACAGCGAAGGCTGACCAGAGGGCGCGCCCGGATACGGCGCCGGGCGCGCCATCCTGTTCGGACTGTGGTAGGCTCGGCCAAGTTCATGAAAGGCCAAGCCATGACCGAGACGCCGGACTATACGCCCCCCGAGATCTGGACGTGGAAGCAGGGCGGGGAGGGCCGGTTCGCCAACATCAACCGCCCGGTTGCCGGCGCCACGCATGAGAAGGAGTTGCCGGTGGGCCGCCACCCGCTGCAGCTCTACTCGCTTGGCACGCCGAATGGGGTAAAGGTGACGGTGATGCTGGAGGAGCTGCTAGCGCTCGGCCATGCGGGCGCCGAGTACGATGCCTGGCTGATCCGCATCAACGAGGGCGACCAGTTCGGCAGCGGGTTCGTGTCGATCAACCCGAACTCAAAGATCCCGGCCCTGCTGGACCGGAGTGGGCCGGAGCCGGTGCGGGTGTTCGAGTCGGGCTCGATCCTGATGTATCTGGCCGAGAAGTTCGGCGCTTTCCTGCCGGCGGACCCGGCGAAGCGGGCGGAGTGCTTGTCCTGGCTGTTCTGGCAGATGGGCAGCGCGCCTTACCTCGGCGGCGGGTTCGGCCATTTCTTCGCCTATGCGCCCATCAAGATCGAATACGCCATCGACCGGTTCGCCATGGAGACGAAGCGGCAGTTGGACGTGCTGGACCGTCGCCTGGCAGAGAGCGAGTATCTGGGTGGGTCCGAGTACACCCTCGCGGACATCGCGGTGTGGCCCTGGTATGGGTCACTGGCCAAGGGGCTGATGTATGGCGCGTCCGGCGTGTTCCTGCAGGTGCAGGACTACAAGAACGTACAGCGCTGGACCGACCAGATCGCCGCGCGTCCGGCGGTGAAGCGTGGCCGCATGGTGAACCGGGTGCAGGGCGAGCCCTCCAGCCAGTTGCGCGAGCGGCACGAGGCGTCCGATTTCGAGACGAAGACCCAGGATAAGGTAGGTGAGCCGAGCTGATCGAAGTTGGCGCTGCTCCCTCTTCCGCGGGTGGGAGAGGGAGCAGGTCGAGGTCTCACCCCAGGCTGATGACCACCTTGCCGATGTGCGACGCCCCTTGCAGGTGCCGGTAGGCCGCCGCCGCGTCCTTGAAGGGGAACACCTTGTCGATCACCGGGTGCAGCCCGCCTTGCGTGATCGCGCGGTTCATCGACTCGAACATCTCGCGGGAGCCGACATAGATGCCGCGCAATACGACATTGCGGCGCATGATCGGCGTGGGATCGATCTGGCCGCCGGTGAGCACGCCGATCAGCCCGACTTGGCCCCCAACCCGGGCCGCCATGATCGAGTTGGGCAGGGTTCCGGCGCCGCCGACCTCCACCACGTAGTCCACCCCGCGGCCGCCGGTCAGCTCCAACACGGCGTGCCGCCAATCGGGGTTGTCGCGGTAGTTGATCCCGTCCGACACGCCCAGGCCGCGGACACGCTCGAGTTTTTCGGCGCTGGAGGAGGTGCCAATCACCCGCGCTCCCGCCATGTGGGCGAACTGTGCGGCGAACACCGACACGCCGCCCGTGCCCAGCACCAGCACCGACTCGCCTGGCTGCAGCGCCCGGCCGCCATACAGCGCGTTCCACGCCGTCAGCCCGGCGCAAGGCAACGTCGCCGCTTCCTCGTAGGACAGATGCGGCGGGATGTGAACGAGGTCCTCCTGGTCCACCAACACTTGCTCGGCCAGTACGCCGTCCACGCCGCCGCCCAGCGAGCGCATCCGCGACTCCGCCACCACGTCGCCGCCGAGCCAGCCCTGCATGAAGGTCGGGCACACCCGGTCCCCGAGCTTGACCCGGCGCACATCCGGACCCACCGCGACCACCTCGCCGGCGCCATCCGATAGCGGGACCAGATTGGGCGGAGTGCCGCCTGCGCCGTAGCGGCCGGTGGCGACCATCAGGTCCCGGTAGTTCAGCGACCAGGCCCGCATCCGCAGCGTCACCTGGCCGCGCTGCGGCTCGGGCGTCGGAGCCTCCGCCAAGGTCAGGTCGTCGATGCTCTCGGCTTTCGGCAGTCGATAAAGGCGCATGATGATCTCCGTCCGATGACCAGACCGAAGTGGGCAGCGCCGCGAGGGCGGACAACCGCCGATCGAGGGTTAGCGGGAAAGCGCCACCTCGAACCCGCGCTTCACCCCGGGCCGGGCCATCAGTGCCTGAAACCATCGTTGCACCTGGGGGAAGTCGGCCAGGTCCACCTTGTGCCGCTCGTGGCGCCAGGCCCAGCCCAGGATCGCGAAGTCGGCCACCGAGAGCGGACCGGCCACGAACTCCACCTGCGCCAGCCGCCGGTCCAGCACGCCATACAGCCGGCGGGTTTCGGCCGAGTAGCGTTCCAGCCCGTAACGCTGGTCCACGGGATCGCTCACGCCCAGGAAGTGGTGCACCTGGCCCGGCATCGGCCCGAACCCGCCCATCTGCCACATCAGCCATTCGAGCACCGGCACCCGGCTCCGCAGGTCCGCCGGCAGGAACTGGCCGGTCTTCTCGCCGAGATAAAGCAGGATGGCGCCGCTCTCGAACACGCTGATCCGTTCGCCGCCGGGTCCGTCCGGGTCGACGATGGCGGGGATGCGGTTGTTCGGGCTGATGGCGAGGAAGGCCGGGTCGAACTGCTCCTTCTTGGTGATGTCCACCACGTGCACGCTGTAAGGCAGGCCCATCTCCTCCAGTGCCACGCTGATCTTGCGGCCGTTCGGGGTGTTGTAGGTGTGCAGCTCGATCACGGCGCGTGGCTCCCAGGGTTTGGCCGCGACGGTAAGCGGCGGGGCTGGGCTGGGCAATCGGCCTATCGCGCGTTCGCCGGACGCGCCTAGATTGTTGCTCGACGAGGGAACCGGACGATGAACACCGCCGTGCTGACCACCGTGCCCGGGGACGAAGCCGCACCCGTGCGCGTTCTGGAGATGCTGCGTCAGGCCTATGACCGTGACGGCCCGCCGCCGCTGGATCAGCGCCTGGCGACGCTGGCCGCGTTGGACAAATTGCTGCGCGCGAACGCGACGGCGCTGGCCGAGGCGATCTCCGCCGATTTCGGCAATCGCGCCCACCAGGAAACCACTGTCGCGGAGCTGGTGCCCGCCTTGGCCGCCATCCGCAACGCACGCCGCAACCTGCGCCGCTGGGTGCGCCCGGAGCGTCGCCGGGTGGACATCGCTTTCCAGCCCGGCCGCGCCTGGGTGGAGTGGCAGCCGCTCGGCGTGGTCGCGATCGTCTCGCCCTGGAACTACCCGCTGCTGCTCACCGTCAGCCCGCTGGTGGACGCGATCGCCGCCGGCAACCGGGTGATCGTGAAGCCGTCGGAGCTGGTGCCGCGCTTCTCCGCCCTGTTCGCGCGCTTGATCGCCGGCGCGATCGACCCGGCGACCGTCACGATCGTCACCGGCGGACCGGATGTGGCGCGCGCCGTCTGCGCCCTTCCGCTGGACCACCTGCTGTTCACCGGGTCCACCGCCGTCGGCCGCCTGGTTGCGCGCGCGGCCGCCGAGACGCTGACTCCGGTGACGCTCGAATTGGGCGGCAAGTCCCCCGCCATCGTCTGCCGCGACTACGACATGGCCGCAGCCGCCAAGACGATCGCGCTCGGCAAATTCTTCAACGCCGGCCAGACCTGCATCGCCCCCGACTACGCCCTGGTACCGAACGAGCAGGTCGAGGCGTTTGCCCAGGCCGTGATCCGGGCGGTGAAGGCGATGTATCCCCGGGTCGGTGGCAATCCCGACTACACGGCCATCGTCACGGACCGCCACCACGACCGCCTGCACGGCCTGCTGCGCGAGGCGGAGCAGGGTGGCGCACGGCTGCTGCGGCTGGACGACGCGCATAGCGAGCGCCGCATGGGCCCGACCGTGGTGCTGAACCCGCCGCTCGACGGCGCGCTGATGGGCGAGGAGATCTTCGGCCCCATCCTCCCCGTGATCGGCTACGAGACGCTCACGGAGGCGACCAGGTTCGTGCGTGACCGTCCTCGCCCGCTGGCGCTGTATCCCTTCACGCGCGATCCGAAGTCCCTGGATGACGTGATGGCCCACACGGTGAGCGGCGGCGTCTCGATCAACAGCGCGCTGATGCATTGCATCCAGGACGACCTGCCGTTCGGTGGCGTCGGCCCGTCCGGCATGGGCGCCTATCACGGCCGGGACGGGTTCCGCCGGTTCTCCCACGCGCGGGGCGTGTATAAAGCGGGCCGGTTCAGCGGCTTCGAGTTCCTGGCGCCGCCCTATGGCCGCAAGATGCAGGTGGCGCTCAAGGCGATGCTGATGCGGTGATCCCTCCCGGGACCGCTCGATGGATCCGGAACGCCTGGCAAGCGCTGCGGCGAGGCGGAGGCATCGTTAGCTGCGCGTCGGCGTCGGGTCGATCACGTCCGCGCATCCGTCCGTCGGCGCCGCAGCGACTTGACCGACCACCGGCACGATCTTCAGCGCCGCCGAGCCCACCCGGCAGGGCGCGGCGACCAGGCCGCACCCTGCGAGCAGCAGCATGCCGGCCAGAACCGCAACCCGAACTCCATGCTTCATCACGCGCTCCCCACCCAACTTGACCCGAATGGCGCCTGACGCGTCACCGTGGCGACCGGGCCGCTGCCTACCGCCAGCACGTCGGACACCGGCAACGCACTGTCGCCATCGCCGCTGCCAGGCAATGGACAGCAGCGAACCCTCACCTTGTTCCGCGGTGCCGACGCGGCAAACGGGAATGGGTCTCTCATGGCCTTCCAAACGCCTCAGCGCCGGCCCGGCTCCCGCCTTGATTGTAACGCGGGTCAGGCTGCCTCGGTGAATTGCAGCGCCGCCAGCCTGGCATACAGTCCGCCGCCACGGACCAGGGCGTCATGCGTGCCGGTGGCGACGATGCGTCCGCCGTCCACCACCACGATGCGGTCGGCCCGGCGCACGGTGGCGAGGCGGTGCGCGATCACCAGCGTGGTGCGCCCGCGGGACAGGGCGGCAAGGGCCTGCTGCACCGCCTGCTCGCTTTCGGCATCGAGCGCGCTGGTCGCTTCGTCCAGCAGCAGCACCGCCGGGTCCCGCAAGACGGCCCGCGCGATCGCCAGGCGCTGGCGCTGTCCGCCGGACAAGCGCACGCCTTTCTCGCCCAGGAACGTGTCCCAACCATCCGGCAGCGCCTCGATGAAGGTGCAGTGCGCGGCGCGGGCGGCCGCGCGCACCTCGGCGTCCGTGGCGCTCGGGCGGCCGAAGCGGATGTTGGTCCAGGCGTCGGCGCCGAACACGACGGGGTCCTGCGGGACCAGGCCGAGGCGCGAGCGCATGTCCGCCGGGTCGGCGTCACGCAGGTCCACCCCGTCCAGCCGGATGGCGCCGGCTTGCGGGTCGTAGAAGCGGAGCAGCAGTTGCAGCACCGTGGTCTTGCCCGCGCCGGAGGGGCCGACCAGGGCCACGGTCTCCCCCGGTTCGACAGTCAGCGTGAAGCGGTCGAGCGCCGGCAGGCTCGGGCGGGCGGGGTAGTGGAACGTCACCCCATCGAACTCCACCAGGCCGCGCGGCGGGCAGGGCAGGGGGCGTGGATGCGCGGGTGCGGCGATCTCCGGCCGCTCCGCCAGGATTTCGGCGATGCGGTCGGCGGCCCCGGCGGCGCGCTGCAGTTCGCCCCACAGTTCGCTCAACCCGGCGCCCGATGTCGCCACGATCACGGCGTAGAACACGAACGCGGACAACGCGCCGCCGGTCAGCCGCCCCGCCAGCACCTGCTGCCCACCGACCCACAAGGCCAGGGTGATCGCGCCGAAACCGAGCAGGATGACGACCAGGATCACGCCGGCACGCGACGCGATCCGCGCCCGGGCGGCAGCGACGGCGCCCTCGGTGGCCGTGGCGAAGCGGGCGCGGGCGAACGGCTCCTGGGTGAAGGCCTGCACGGTCCGCAGCGCGCCCAGCGTTTCCTCCGCCAGCGCGCCGAGGTCGGCGATGCGGTCCTGCGCCACGCGGGACAGCCGCCGCTCCCGCCGGGAGAACACGACGAGCGGCACCAGCACGAAGGGCACGACGGCCGCCACCAGCCCGGACAGCAGCGGCGAGGTGACGACCAGCATGCCGAACGCGCCCAGCAGCAGCAGCGCCGAGCGCAGCCATTGCGACAGCGCCGACCCGGCCAACGCCTGCAGCACCGCCGTGTCCGCCTGCAGGCGGGACAGCACGTCCCCGGTGCGCGCCGT
>CAXTVQ010000016.1:0-71817 GCA_964247705.1 uncultured Acetobacteraceae bacterium
TCCCCAGCAACGTCTCCCGGCGACGATACGAATAAGCGCAGAGTCTGCCCGCTCACCTCACGGCACCCGGCAGAAGCCGTCGCATTGCTGGCTCGCCAGGGCGCTGGTCGTGGCTGCGAATTGCAGGCGCTGCGCGGCGGGCAGTCCGTCGATGCCGGGCTGAACCGCACGGCGCATTGCTTCGCGCTGCGGCAGGGTTAGGCCCGACGCCAACGCCGGGCCGGCCGAGGCCATGCTGGCAAGCAGCCGCTCCCGGTTGTCTAAGTGCAGCCGCGGATCGTTCACCAGGCTGGCCCAGCGGACCGCGAACTGCTGCGTGCCGGCGCGGACCTGCGCAGTGATCGGCCGGGCGCGCTCGACCTGTTCTTGCGTCATGTGCGCAGCCGCGTCGGTCAGGGCCGCCACACCCCCGGCCGCGGCCCGTGCCGCGAACGCGAGCGACCGAACGATCTCGTCCTGGAACAGGACCGTGTTGCGCGCGGCGTCAGCCTGGTGAGCCGGGTCCGGGCTGAAGCCGAGGTAAAAACCCATGATCTGCACCTGCGCGTTGACGACGGTGAGCAGCAACGGCGCGTCTGCGGCCGTGTAGGGCGGATGTCCGAGCAGGGCCGGCACGTCCCAAAGCTGCTCCAGAACCGGCCGCTCTCGCGGGTCGTCCAACGTTGGCGCCTTGCCTTGTGCACGGTCCTGCCGGGCCAGCGCCTGGGCGGCGTTGAAGGCTGCGTTCATGCGCTGCCCGGCATCGGGCGGCGCCGCCGCTGCCAAGACCAGCGCCGCTGCCCACAGGCTCCATCGCAACCGGCCAGGCCCGCAACACTTGACCGAGCTGGCGCCCATGTCGCCGACCGGCATGCGTGCTGCCTTCCGACACGCGCCCACCGCAGTCCCCTCTGGTTCGATCCGTGCCGAACCGTATCATATGTCTGACGATAGGAAAGTTCTAATAGCGACCGGGTGATACCGCCCTTGCTCAGCGAGCGGCAGAGCGGCCGTAAGCTTCCGTTAGGCCAGTCCTTACATCGCCGGGCGAACCATGGGAATACGGTAGCCGTCCGGATGGTCGCCATAGACGAGAACGACCGGGCCATCCATGACGAGCGCCGGCGCAAATTCTGGCGCCACGCAGGACACCATGATCGGCCCTTCTTCCAGCCGGATCACGACGACAGTGTGCGGAGCAGGGAAGGCGGGAAGGTACTGGCGATGGAAGGTGGTCCACGACAGCAGCGTGGCGCGGCCCGACAGCGTCTCCCAGGTGTATTCGGCAGACAGCGTCTCGGGATCCACGGGGCCTGGCGGATACCGGAACCGGCCGCTCGCGCTGCAGCGCTGCAGCGCGAGCGCACCCGCCTGGATGCTGTCCCACATCGGTCCGTCGTACGGCGAAAACAGCGTCGGGCCCACGCGCGTCAAACTCCGTACATGATCGAGGTGACCTTGCCCGCGACGTCGGACACGTAGTGCACATGGCGGCACCGGTTCACCTGGCGGTCGCCGAGACCGCCGCGCAGTTGCCGCACGGCTTCGATCTGGTGGGCCCAACCCTGCATGTAGGTTTCGGACAGATGGCCGCCCGCCGTGTTGACCGGCAGCGTGCCGCCCGGGCCGATCGCCGTGTCCGACAAGAACCGGCCGGCCTCGCCCTCGGCGCAGTAGCCGAAGCCCTCGAGGGCGAAGGGCACGTGACAACTGAAGCTGTCATACACCAGCAGCGCGTCCACATCCTCCGGTCCCACCCCCGCCATGTCATACACCTGGCGGGAGGCAAGGCGCTGTGCCGGACGATAGAAGTCCACGATGCGTGACCCAAGGCTGGTCGCCTCGCGGTTCAGGTCGGCGCGGCCCACGCCATCGATGAACACCGGCTTGCCGCCCATGCGCCGGGCCCGCGCCGCGTCCACCAGGATGAGGGCCACGCCGCCGTCGTTGACGAGGCAGTAATCCAGCAGACGCAGCGGCTCCGCGATGTAGGCGGAGGCGGCATAATCCTCGAGTGTGATGGGCTTGCGCATGATCGCGTTCGGGTTGAGCCCGGCCCAGGCCCGCTCGGCCACCGCGACCGCACCCAGCTCGCGTTCGGTCATGCCGCTCTGCGCCATGTATCGCCGGACCGTCAGGGCATACAGCGCGCCCTGCGAGGTGAGCCCCCAGGGCGCGTGGTAAACGTAGGACATGAACATGTCCCCGCCCATCGCCTGGGCGCCGCCATACTGGACGGCAGCCGAACGCTGATCGTTGCCGTAGACCAGCGCCACCACTCCGGCCATCCCTGATTGCAGGGCCATGCACGCCTTGACCACGGCCGTCACCGCATCGGCCTGGTCGCCCCAGCGCGGGTCGATGCCGAGCACTTCGCCCATGCGCTCATAGGCGGTGTTGGGACCGACGATCAGGCCGTCGACATCGTCCTTGCCCAACCCCGCATCGTGCAGGGCGCCATGCAAGGCCGCGGCAGCGTAGCCGTAGCTGTCGGAGGGTTTCTCACCGGCCCTGACCCGGCGGTAGTCGCCCGGCCAATCCGTGTGGCCGATCCCGACCACCGCGGCCGCCCGGTGCAGGCTGCCGCCACCGCTCGCCTCGCTCATGCCTGTGTCCTCCGTCCCGAGTGTTTGCACCTCGGACGGACATGCTCAAGATGCGCCGCGTACACGCCGAAGGGAGCCGCCGATGCAAGACGACGCACAACCAAACAATTGGGGGCGCTGGGGCAAGGAGGATGAGCGCGGCACCGCCAACACCATCACCCCGGAACGCCTGGCCGGCGCGGCCGGCCTGGTGCGTCGGGGCCGTGTGTATAGCCTATCTTTGCCGGTACAGGCGCAGGCGGTGCCGGTGCTGCCGCGCCGGGCGCCGACGCAGCATTTCATGACGCTGGACGGTGGTGATTACGCCGCGGGGCTGCAGCGCAAGAGCGGCTTTCAGGCGTCCGACGACTACCTGGCGCTCTATACGCACGGCAGCACGCATATCGATGCGCTCGCCCATGTCTGGTACGATGGCACGCTGTACAACGGCTTCTCGGCCAACACGGTGCGCAGCACGGGTGCCGCGCGCTGCGGCATCGAGAAGCTCGGCCACCTGGTCGGCCGGGGCGTGCTGCTGGATTTCTGCCGCTATCGGGGCCAGACCCCGTTGCCCGGCGGCACGGTGCTGACGCCCGAGGATTTCGAGGCGTGTGCCGCCGCCCAGGGCGTCGCGTTGCGGGAAGGCGACGTGGTGCTGATCCGCACCGGTTGGCTCGCGACCTTCGACGAACTCGATCCCGGCCCGTTCTTCGCCGCCGAACCCGGGATCGGCTTGGCCGCGGGCGAATGGATCGGCGCGATGGGCTTCGCCGCGATCGGCGCCGACAACTACGCGGTCGAGGCAATTCCTACCGAAACCCAGGCCACCGCCCCCGTGCACCGCCGGTTGATCCGCGATTACGGCGTCTCGTTGATGGAGCTGATGGTGCTGGACAAGCTCGCGGCGGACGAGGTGTGGGAGTTCATGTTCGTCGCGGCGCCGCTTGCAATCACCGGCGGCGTGGGCAGCCCGATCAACCCGCTTGCGATCTGCTGAGGGCAAAGCGGTCCTGGATCAACCGCTTGCTGATCTTGCCGGTATCGGTCAGCGGCATGTCCGTGTCGGCGACGATCTCGATCACCGCGGGCACCTTGTAGACCGCGGCCCGCTCGCGGCAGAACGCCCGCAGGGCGTCCGCCGTGACGATGGCCGTTGGCTGCAGCACCACCATCGCCGCCAGCACCTCGTCCTGGTGCGGGTCGGGGATGCCGACCACGGCGGCCAGGCGCACGGCGGGGTGCGATAGGAGGAGTTCCTCCACTTCGGCGGGGGCCACGTTGATGCCGCCGGTCTTCACCATCTCCTTGCTGCGACCGCGGAAGTGGACGTTGCCGTCCGCGTCCAGCGTGGCCAGGTCGCCGGTGTAGAACCAGCCCTCGGCATCGGTCGCCTCGGCGGTGCGCGCCGGGTCCTTGTAGTAGCCCGGCATCACGTAGCCGCGCAGGCGGACCTCGCCGACCATGCCCGTGGCGAGAGGTTGACGCGTTGCCGGGTCGACGACCTGCAGCTCGGTGCCGGGTAGCACCGGGCCTGAGCTGGACAGGCGTTGCGGGATCGGGATCTTGCAGTCGGGGACCGCGCTGTTGCCGTAACCCTCGGTCAGGCCGTAGCAGGTGGCCATCTCGGTGGCGCCCAACTCCGCCATCAGCGGCATGGATTGCGGCATGCCGATACCGGTGCGCAGCGAGCGGAGATCGCGGTTCGGCCGGTCGGGGTGGTTGTACAGGTCCAGCACCATGTTGGGCATGGTGTAGATCACGCTGATCCGCTCCTGCTCGATCAGGCGCAGGGCTTCCGCCGTGTCGTAGCGGTATTGCAGCACGATCGATCCGCCATGCGTGAGCACGGCCAGCAGCGCGTTGGCGCAGGCGAAGCTCCAGAACATGGAGATGACCATGAGCATGCGGTCGTCCGGCGACAGATGCAGCCGCTCGCCGATCCCGTGCATGTTCTCCACCAGGCCGCCGTGCAGCAGCGGCACCGCCTTGGAGCGGGCGGTGGAGCCGGAGGTGAACAGCAGGTAGGCCATGTCGTCCGGCAGCACCGCCGCCTCCGCCGCGTCCAGCACGGCGTCTGGCGTCCCGGTGCCGGCGGCCAGCATCGCGCCCCAACCGATTGCCCCCGGCGGGCCGCCGTCGCCGAAGCAGACAATCCGGCGCAGACCCGGCAAGGCGGTGGCGAGGTCGCCGAGGCTGGCCAGTTCGGCCACGTAGTCCCGGCTGCCGAACCGCGACTCCATCACCAGCACGGCCGTGTCCGACAAGTCGAGCGCGTGGTGCAGCTCACCCGCCTTCCACCAGGTGTTCAGGGCCACCAGCGTCCCGCCAAGGGCCGTGACGGCGAACGCAGTCAGCAGCCATTCACGGCGGTTGCCCATCAATACCGCCACGTGGTCGCCGCGCCGGACACCGAGCGCATAAAGCCCCTTCGCCACGTCCCGTGCCGCGGCGTGGGTATCGGCATAGCTGAGGCGCACATCGCCATCGACGAGGAACGGAGCGTCCGGCTGGCGGCGTGTCATTTCGGTCAGCAGAGCCGGCACGGTGCGGCTGCGTGGCATCTGCATGGGGTGCCTCCTTCGCGTCAGAGTTCGAGGCGATAGAACCGTGAGGCCGTTGCCCGGAACAGGTCGTCCCGCTCCGCCTCGCTATACCGGGCGGCGATCTTCTTGAAGGCGTTCCATATCACGCCGTAGCTGCAGGCCGCCTTGTCGACGGGGAAGTTGCTCTCGAACATGCAGCGCCCGGGCCCGAACAGATCGACGCAGGTGGACATTGCCGGCGCCCATGCGGCGGCGAGCTCGTCGGAGGAGGGCGGGGCTTCGCGCGCGTGAAACCCGTAGCCGGCCAGCGCCATGCCGAGGCCGCCGAGCTTGACGTGCAGGTTGGGGAAGGCGGCCAATTGCTCGAGCGCGCTACGCCAACCAGCCACGCTCCTGCCCGCGTAACTGCCGATGCCGATCCGGCCGCCGATATGGTTCAGCACCACGCGCGCCTGCGGGAAGCGCCGCATCAGCGCGACCAGGTCCGGCAGTTGCGGGTGATACATCCAGGCGTCGAACGTCAGGCCACGTGCCTGGAGGCGGGCGAACCCCTCCTGGAACGCCCGGTCGTTCAGCAAGCCAGGCGGGGCCGGCGTGCGGACCTCGGGGTCGTGGCAACTATTGTGGCGGATCCCGCGGAAGCGGCCGCCACCGGCCCTTTCCAGCGCGTCCAACACCGGTTCCACCTTGGCGCCCAGGGCCAGGTTCGCGTGTCCCACGATGCCGGCGCAGATGCGGGCCGGGCCATACAGGCCGGAGGCGCCCATCGCCGCGATGCCGTTGGCAAACTCGACCTCGCCCACCGGTTGCAGCTCGGGCGGGTCAGCCTCGCGGTACATCGCGCGGGCTTCGACGAAGACGGTGGCCACGATCCGGTGGCCGCTGCCGCCGATGTCGGCGAGCAGGTCGTCGGCGAGGTAACGCGGATGCACCACATCCCAAAGGTGATGGTGCGGGTCCACGACCGGCCGGCCGGGGTCGATCGCAGGCTCCACGTGACGGGCGAGCCAGTCCGGCCGGGGAACCGGGTTCGGCAGCGCGTCGGGCGGGCGTTGCTCGGCCATGATCTCTCTCCTCAGGCCGCGTGGCGCAAAACGGAGGGAAGCGGCGGGCGGCCGAGCACCATGTCGGCCGCCTTCTCCCCCACCATCAGGCTTGCCGCCATGGTGTTGGCGGACGGCACCTGCGGCATGATGGAGGCGTCCACGATTCGAAGTCCGTCGAACCCGTAAACCCGCAAGGCATCGTCCACCACAGCGGTCTTGTCGCCGGGCGGTCCCATGCGGCATGAGCCGACCAGGTGATAGGCCGTGCCGCCGCGGCGCCGGGCGTAATCCAGCCACTCGTCGTCGCTCGAAACCGCTGCACCCGGCAGCGTTTCCGCCACCAGATACGGAGCCATCGCGCGGCTGTTGAGCAGCGCGCGGGAGAGCTTCAGCGCGGCCACCAGCACGTGCTGGTCATTCTCTTCGGCGAGGTAGTTCGGTTGCACCGCGGCCGGGGCAGAGGGGTCGGCGGAGGTAATGCGGACGTAGCCGCGGCTCTCGGGCCGTTGTTGCCGGGCGCCGCAACTCATGCCCGGAAAGTCGTCCAGCACATAGGTCTTGCCTTCCTGGTAGCTCGCCGGTGTGAACAGCACCTGGATGTCGCCCCGGTTCAGCTCCGGCCGTGACTTCCAGAACACGTGCACCAGGGAGGGGCTGAGTGCGATGATGCTGGGGCGCCCCGCCATCCAGCGCGCGACCTCCATGCCGAGCCGCCAGCCGCGGGAACGCTCGTTGATCGTGCTCGCGTTGCGGGCACGGGCGGCGATGCGGACGGTGAAATGGTCCCGCAGGTTCTCGCCGACGCCGGGCAGGTCCTGACGCACGCCGATGCCATGCGCGGACAGCAACGCCGCCGGTCCGACGCCGGAGAGTTGCAGCAGTTTCGGGGTGTTGAGCGTGCCGCCGCACAGCAGCACCTCGCGGCGCGCCGTGACGGTCCGCTCGGCGCCACCCTGGCGGTAACGTATGCCGGTCGCGCGTTTGCCCTCGAACAGGATGCGGGTGGCCTCCGCGCCGATGCGCAGGTCCACCCGGCCCCGCTTCACCGCCGGGTGCAGGAAGGCGTCGGCGGCGGAAACCCGGCGCCCGCGCTCGATGATGCGCTGGAAATAGCCGGCGCCTTCCTGGGCCGCGCCGTTGTAATCGTCGTTGCGCGGAACGCCCAACTCGCCGGCGCCGCTGATGAACGCCTCGCAGAGTGGACTCGGCCAGTCCGGGCTGCTGACCGGCAGCCCGCCGGTGCGGCCGCGATAGGTGTCGTCACCCGGGCCGATGCGCCGCTCCGACCGCTTGAAATACGGGAGCACGTCCGCGTAGCCCCAGCCGGCGTTGCCGCGCTCCGCCCAATCGTCGAAGTCGGCGGCCTGGCCGCGGCTGTAGGCCAGGCCGTTGACGGAGGTGGAGCCGCCGACGATGCGCCCCTGCGGAAGCCCCACCTTGCGCCCGCCGAGCGCCGGGTTCGGGTCGGCGGTGAAGGGCCAGGTGAACGCCGGGTTGTAGAGCGTTTTCACGAAGCCGACCGGCACGCGGATCAGCGGGTGGCGGTCGGCGATCCCCGCTTCCAGCACGCAGACGGTCGCGTCACCGCCCTCGGTCAAGCGGTCGGCAAGCACGCAACCCGCGGCGCCTGAGCCGACGATGACGTAGTCGAAGCTGTCATCCAAAACCTGGCAAACCTCCCGGTCGAACGGCCCTTTCGCAAGGCATAAGCGCAGTGCGCCGGGCCCGTCAAACGGCTCCCGCGCGCAGAAAACGGGTGGACAGGGCGTCCAACTGCCGACACGGTGCGGCAGCAAAGCAACAAGGCGCCAGGGAGGAACATGCTCGCGCAGCAGGTCGCCAACGGCTTGGTGGTGGGCAGCGTTTACGCGTTGTTCGCGCTCGGCTTCACCCTGGTGTTCGGCGTCCACCACGTGCTGAACCTGGCGCACGGCTCGGTTTGCATGTGGGGCGCATTCATCGGGCTGATCGCGGTGGCGCCCGGCAACGTGTTCGGCACCGGACTGCCCACGCCGTTCCTGCCGCTGCCAGTGGCCTTTCTGCTCGCGATGCTGGGGGGCGGGTTGCTGGGCGTGCTGCTGGACCTGATTGCGTTCCGGCCGCTGCGGAAGCGCCATGCGACCGAGTTCGCGGCCCTCGTGTCCTCGATCGGGGCCTCGCTGGTGCTGATCAGCCTGGCGCAGCAACTCTCGCAGACGCGGATCCTGCGCTTTCCGTTCGGCACCTTCCCGTTGCAGTTCTTCCGCTTTGCCGGGCTGCGTGTCTCCTCGCTGCAGTTCTTCATCGTCGGCTGCGTGGCCGTGCTGTTCCTGGCGCTGTTGTTCTACCTGTATCGCACCAGCTTCGGCAGGCAGGTGCGCGCCGTCGCGGTGAACGAGCGGGCCGCGACGCTGCTGGGCGTCAACCCGGCCGCGGTCTACCTGCAGATATTCTTCATCTCGGGCGCGCTGGCGGGTGCGGCCGGGGTGCTGATCGGGCTCGCCTTCAACTCGGTTAACTTTCTGATGGGGGAGCCCTACCTGATGCGCGCCTTCGTGGTGGTCGTGCTCGGCGGGCTCGGCAGTGTTACGGGCGCCGTAGTGGCGGGACTGCTGCTCGGGCTGATCCAGGTGCTCACGGTGGTGTACGTGTCCTCGGGGCTGTCGGACGCGATCATCTACTCCATCCTGTTCCTGATGCTGCTGGTGCGGCCGACGGGACTGTTCGCCGGGCTGCGCCGTGAGACGCGGGTGATGCGCGGATGAGTGGCTGGATCGCCGCCTATCTGCCGCTGCTGGCCAGCGCGATCCTGGATTGCGGCTTCGCCTTCTCGCAGTACGTGGTGCTGCGCGCGGGCGTGTTCTCGGTGGCGACCGCCGGGTTCGCCTCGCTCGGCGCCTATGCCGGCGCGCTGCTGACGATGCGGCTCGGCCTGCCGCCCGCTCTCTCGCTTTGCGGCAGCCTGGTCATCGGTGGGCTCGCCGGCGCGCTGCTGTCCATCCCGCTGGCACGTTTGCGCGGCGTGTTCCAGGCGATCGCGACCCTGGCTTTCGTGCAGATCGTGCTCTCGGTCTCGCTCTTCGTCGAGCCGCTCACCGGCGGCGCGCTGGGCCTCAACGGCATTCCGCAGGCGGTGCAGGTGTGGCACCTCGCCGTCTTCTTGCTGGTGCTGCTGTATCTGCTGCACGCACTCGGAGGGTCGTCCATCGGACGCGCCTTCGATGCCGCCCGGCAGGACGAGACGGTGGCGGTGGCGCTGGGCATCTCGGTCGTGCGCTACCACGCTCTGGCCTTTACGCTGTCGGGCGCGATCGCCGGGTTCACCGGGGGGCTCTACGCGTTCAACCGTTTCAGCCTGGTGCCGGACCAGTTCGGTTTTTCCATGCTGGTGGCGAGCCTGGCCGCGGTCGTGCTGGGCGGCCGGATCTCGGTGCTCGGCCCCGTGGTCGGCACCGCCGTGCTCGCCGTGCTGCCGGAACTGGCGCGCAGCTTCGCCGAGCAGCGCTACCTGCTGCACGGCACCCTGTTGGTGCTCGTCATCATCTTCCTGCCGGACGGCATCGTGGACACGGCGAAATTCCGTTTGCGGCAACGCTGGGCCGCGCAGGAGGGAGCCATCCGTGGCCACGCTGCGCACTGAGGCGGTGAGCAAGCGGTTCGGCGGGGTGGAGGCGGTGCGCGGGCTCACGATTGCGGTCGAGCCGGGCCGCATCACGGGGCTGATCGGACCGAACGGCGCCGGCAAGACCACGATGGTCAACCTGATCACCGGCATGCTGAAGGCGACCGGCGGCCGCATCCTGTTCGGCGAGCGCGATATCACCACGCTGCCCCCCAGCGCCGTCGCCCGCCTCGGGATCGCCCGCACCTTTCAGAACATCCGCCTCCTGAAGGAAGCGAGCGTTCTCGAGAACATCGTCGTCGGCTTCCACTGCCGCGAGGAGACGAGCTTCGTCAGCAACCTGCTCGGCCTGCCGGCGGCCCGGCGGGAGCGCCGCCGCTTCACCGAGGCAGCCCGCGCACTCACCATCCGGTTTCGCATGGCGGACCTGGCCGATCGCCCGGCCGGCACGCTGTCCTACGGGCACCAGCGGCGGATCGAGATGATGCGCGCCCTGGCGATGCGCCCCGCTCTGCTGCTGCTGGACGAGCCGGTGGCGGGCATGAACGACGTGGAGGCGGACGAGCTGGGCGCGATCTTCCGCGGCCTGGCCGATGACGGGCTCGCCGTGCTGCTGATCGAGCACAACATGCGCTTCGTCACGGCGTTGTGCGACACGCTGTACGTCGTGAGTTCCGGGCAGATGATCGCCGCCGGGCCGCCCGGAGTGGTGATGCAAGACCCAGCCGTGATCGCCGCCTATCTCGGGGATGACCCGAATGCTTGAGACAGCCCATGCTTGAAGTCTCCGGCGTAGGCGTGACCTATGGCGGCGTGCAGGCGCTGCGGGGCGTGTCGGTCAGCGTGGCGGAGGGCGGTATCGTGGCGCTGATCGGCCCGAACGGCGCCGGCAAGACCACGCTGCTGAACGCGATCTGCGGCTCCGTCAGGCCGGGCGCCGGGCGCGTCGTGTTCGACGGCCGGGACATCACCGGCACGCCGGCGCATCGCGTGGCGCGGATCGGCTTGCTGCACGTGCCGGAGGGGCGGCAGATCCTGGGGCCGTTGAGCGTGCGGGAAAATCTCGAGCTGGGCCGCCTGGCGCTCGGACGCCGCGGCAATGCCGGGCCCGATCCGTTGGCCCGCATTTTCGCCCTGTTCCCGATCCTCGAGAAACGCCAGTCGCAGGCCGGCGGCTCGCTGTCCGGCGGGGAGCAGCAAATGCTGGCGATCGGGCGCGCGATGATGGGCCGCCCACGCCTGCTCCTGCTGGACGAGCCGAGCCTCGGCCTGTCGCCACTGATCACCGGCCAGGTTTTCGAAGCGCTGCGGCAACTGAACGCCGAGGGGCTGACCATCCTCCTGGTCGAGCAGAACGCGCGCCGGGCGCTCGGCATCACCGGCCATGCCTACGTCATCGAGCAGGGCCGTATCGTGCAGAGCGGCCGCAGCGCGGACCTGTTGGATGATCCGGACGTCATCGCGCACTACCTCGGCCAGGGCGGCCGGGCCAAACCAAAGATGGAGGAACGGCTATGACCACTCTCACGCGGCGTGCATTCGGCGGCGCGGCACTCGGCACCGGGCTTGGGCTGATCACCCCCGCCCGCGCCCAGGCGGCCGAGGTGGTGGTCGGCATGGGCATGGCGCTGACCGGCAACTACGCCTTTGCCGGCGTGCCGGTCGCCAATGGCGTGAAGATCGCGGTCGCCGAGATCAACGAGGCCGACTTCCTCGAGGGCCGCCGGATCAAGCTGCTGACCGAGGACGACGCCAGCGACAAGAGCCAGATGATCACCCTGGTCAACCGGTTCGCCTCCGTCGACAACGCCGCTGCGGTGATCGGCCCGCTGTCGAGCCTCGAGGCGCTGGCGGCGGCGCCGGTCGCGAACGCACAGAAGATCACGCTTATCTCGACGGGTGTGTCGCCGGACATCCTCAAGGCCGGCCCATGGTCGTTCAAGGTGATGAGCCCGCCCGCGGTCACCATGCAGTCGCTGGCGGCCTATGCCGTGACCACGCTGAAGGCCAAGCGTGCCGCCTTGCTGACCGTGCGCGACAATGATGGGTTCATCACGCAGAAGAACGCCATGCGCGACTACTTCAAGGCGCACGGCGTGGAGGTGGTGAGCGACGACTCCGTCGCCGCATCGGATGTGGATTTCACCGCGGTCGGCACCAAGCTGGCAGACGCCGATCCGAGCGTCGTGTTTTTTGCCATGCCGGCGGAGCAAGGCGCCAGCCTCGTGGTGCAGGCGCGGCAGGCCGGGTTGGACCAGGGTGTCCGCTTCCTCGGGCCGCAGGCGATGGCAGCGGAGTCGCTCATCCGCATCGGCGGCAAGGCGGTCGAGGGCTCGGTGGTCGCGGCAGACTACTTCGCCGGGTCGAACACGCCGCTCAATGCCGAGTTCGTCAAACGCTACCGTGCGGCATACAACACCGATCCCGAGAATTGGTCCGGGATCGGTTACGCGATGATGTACCTGGTCGCGACTGCGATCCGCACGGCCGGACCCGGGGGCGATCGGAACGCGGTACGGGCGGCGCTGGCTGCCAGCAAGGACGTGCCGACGGTTCTTGGCGACGGCAGCTACAGCCTCGATAACGCCCGTGACGCATCGTACGGAGCAACGCTCATCACCGTCACGGATGGCAAGTTCGCCGTCGCGCCGCCTTGAGTCGCTCCGCTCGGGATGCGGAGATCGGAATTTAACATTGGTTAAAACCGCGCGCTCTGGTAAACGCGCCCGAACTGGAACGGGCGTGAGTGGGATGAGTGATCTCGGCATCGTAAACGGCCGGAGAGCGCCTCCTGCCGCCTGGCTACATGATGGCTGTGACTCGTTCGTTTGACGGTCCTCGAGGCCGCGATGGATGGGATGGCCATCGTTCTAGGCGGCAGCTCCACGGCTTATCTCGCCCTTTGCCTCGCCCATGCGGCCCGTTTCAGGCCAGGCATGCCTCGGGCTCCAGGCCGCGATCTGCCGCCCCTTACGGTGCTCAAGCCGCTGCATGGCGACGAGCCTCGGCTGGAGGAGGCACTGCGCTCGTTCTGCACGCAGTCCTATCCGGGAAAGCTGCAGATCGTGTTCGGTGTCGCGGATCCGACTGACACTGCCGTCCCCTTGGTGGAACGCCTCATCGAGCAATTCCCGGATCTCGATCTGGTTCTCGTGCGCGGCACTGGCGGGCGCGGAACCAACCGCAAGGTCGCCAACCTGCTCGGCATGCTGCCCGTCGCGCGCCACGGTCTGCTGGCGCTATCCGATAGCGATGTGCTGCTAGCCGGGCCGGACCATCTGGCGGCCGTCGCCGCCGAACTGGAGCTGCCATCGCCACCGAACGGCCTGGCGGCGGGCGCTGTGACGTGCCTCTATCGGGCCTGGCCCATGCCTGACGCCGCCTCGCGCTTTGCGGGCATGCACATCGACCACCATTTCCTGACATCGGCCTTGGTGGCGCGCCGTTTTGGGCCGCCCGACACCTGCTACGGCAAGCTGACGATGCTCCGGCGGGACACGCTGGATACGGCGGGCGGCCTGGACGCGCTGGCCGATCAGGTTGCGGACGACGCGGCGCTCGGCTGGATGCTGCGCAAGGCCGGGTATGGCGTGCGCGTGTCGATGCTGCTGGCCAGGACGGT
Organism: uncultured Acetobacteraceae bacterium; assembly: GCA_964247705.1. Lineage (GTDB taxonomy): Bacteria > Pseudomonadota > Alphaproteobacteria > Acetobacterales > Acetobacteraceae > LMUY01. The sequence goes on from CAXTVQ010000016.1 coordinate 13,377, forward strand.
CGTTTCGGAAACGGCGGGTTCCCTGTGGCGCCACGAGCTTCGCTGGGCCGGCACGGTTCGCAGCACGGAACCCGCCGGGCACGCGATGACCATCATCACGCACTGCCTTCCCATCGTCGCGGTTGCCGCCGCAGTGCAGCCGGACGCAGTCACGGCCGGAGCGGCGGTCATCCTACTCGCCCTGCGGACGGCGCTGCACCGGGTCATGGCCCGGCGCCTGGGCACAGACCCGGCGCCGGTCTGGCAGATCGCCGGGCGGGAGGCCGCGTGCTTCGCCATTTGGCTGGCCAGCTACGCCCAACGAACGGTCGAGTGGCAGGGCCGGCTTCTCACATTGGGCATTGCGGGCGGGATCGCCGCGAGCCGGCCGGCTTTGGGACCTCGTCGGGGCGGGGTGTCGCATAGCGTGGAGCCGGCCGTCCTCGGCGAGAGTCGCTGATGCGCCGCGGGCCGGACAGTTACCGCCAGGGCGGGGTGGCATGACGCTGCGGTCCTGGCTTGCGATCGTGGCCGGACTGGGGTTGACCGCCTTGCTCCTGATGCGGATCGGGCTGTCGTCGGTCGGCGACGCCATCGTTGCCGCGGGCTGGGCTGGGATCCTCGCCGCCACCGCATTGCACGTGCTGGCGCAGGTGATTTGCGCCGCGGCCTGGTGGACGCTGTGGCCGTCCGATCCTGGTGCGGGCCGCCCAACCTACCCGCGTATGGTCGCGATCCGCATGTTGCGTGACTCGATGGGTGAGGTCTTGCCCACGGTCCCGCTCGGCGAGCTGGCTGCGATCCGGGAGCTGATGCGGACTGGACTGAGTGCGGTCGAGGCCTCCGCAGTGACGATCGCCGACGTGACGACGGAGCTTGCCGGCCAGGTCGGGTTCTCGGTGATCACCTTCGCCCTGGTCGCGCTGCCGGACCTTCGAGCCTGGCGATATCTTGGCGTATCCGGCCTGGCCGGCACCGTGTTCATCTTCGCCGGTTGCCTATGGGTGCAATACTCGGGTGGCCGGCAGCTTGCGCGGCTGTGCGGCGGCGCAGTGCCTTTGCTGCGCGAAATCCCGCAGGTATGGGACCGGCTCAGCGCGGAGTTGCGGCGCGTCTATGGCCGGCAGGGCAGGATCGCGATCGCAGCCGCGATCCAGTTGGCTGCGTGGTTCGTCGGCGGCTTGCAGTCCTGGACGGTGCTGCGGATCATGGGCACGCCCGTGCCGCTGACGGGCGCACTGGCGCTGGAAGCGTTCATGTTCAGCGTGCACCGGGTCGCGCCCACGCCCGGCGCGGTCGGCGTGCAGGAGGGCGGTTATGTCCTGGCCGGGTCGGCGCTCGGCATCGATGATGGGACGGCGCTGGCGCTCTCGCTCGTCAAGCGGGCACGCGACCTGCTGGTGGCAGTGCCCGTGATCCTCGTGTGGCAGGCTGTCCGGGCCCGCCGGACTCGCCGGACCGCAATCAGCGGGGTGCAGTTTTGAAGCCCGTTGCGAGAAGGGTTGGCCTATTCGAGATCACGGGCTGATGTGGATGGCACGATCCACCTGGCGTGCTCCCGGCCGCTCCGCTCGCCCGCCACGTCGCGGTCGCTACGGCTCTTGCGCCGGTTGGCCCGATGAGCTTGCCAACGTGATCTGCCGGATCGTTCCTGAGATGTTTTCGGGCGTCAGGATGTAGTCGATGCATCCGCTGGCGATCGCGCTGGCGGGCATGTCCGGTTCTTCCGCCGTATCCAGCTTCTGCGCGATGGTCACGCCGCCGACCTCGCGGATTTCGCAGAGCGCGTCCGCTCCGTCGCCGTCGAACCCTGAAACGATGACGGCGATCAGCTTGCCGTGCCAATGCTGCGCGATGGAACGCAGAAAGACCGTGATGACATCGGGCCACCCCCTCGGTTTTGAGATCGGCTTGAGACGGAACTCGCCATCAAGCACGTGCAGATCACGTTGCGGTGGGATGATGAACACGCAGTTGGGCTTGATGTGCAGGCCTTCGGTAATGAGTGCGACCGGCATCTCCGTGTAGGAGGGGAGGATTTCGTGCAGGAGCGTGGCCGTCTTTCGCAGGTGATTGACGATCACCACCGCCACGCCGAGATCGTCTGGTAAGTTCCGCAACAGACGTATGTAAGCGTCGAGTCCTCCGGCGGAGCCACCGACGCAAACCAATGGGAAATCTTGTTTCATTTCCATCCCGTTCCACGCCCGTCAGCGAATGACCACATTTTTGCAAGCATAGCGGGTCGGGTACGCTGTACGGGACAGTGCGCCATTACAGCGCCGCGCGCGAGCCACTGCGTCGCTTCCGGAGCTTTGGCGGGATCGATCGAGCGGGGGGAAACGCACGCCGGATCTTCGCCAACGAACGTGCCAAGCGCCGCGCGGCCCACCCGAACAGCCGAGCCTCGAACCCGGCAAACGCCGCGGCTTTGGACAGCTCGGAGCGGGTCGGGTAGGCGACGATGGTTTCTGCCAGCGACCACAGGCTGGCGTTGTTTCGCAGCACGAGACTCCAGGGGAGCAGCATCTCCCCGGCGTGGCTACTCAGGATCGTCACGCCGACCACCCGCCGGTTCGCCCGGATCAGTTTGACGAAGCCCGTCGTGTCGCCCTCCGCCACTGCGCGGTCGTTGTCCGACAACGCTTCGCGGGACACCTGAACGTGCCTGTGCCGGGTGCGGGCCTGCTGTTCTGTTACGCCGAGTTGGGCGAGTTCCGGCGCGGTGTACGTCACCGAGGGCAACAGGCCGTAGCGTGCCGGGCTGGGCAGGCCGAAGCCGATCGCCGCCACCGCCAGCGTGCCCTCGTAGCTCGCGGCATGGGTGAAGCGGGGGCCAGCCCGGCAATCTCCGATGGCGAAGATCGCCTTGTTCGTCGTCCGCCGGCGCTGGTCGACGACGATGCCGTCCGGCCCCGCCGCCACGCCGGCGCTGTCGAGGCCCAGGCCTTCCAGCCGTGCTTGCCGGCCGGTGGCAATCAGCAGATGCGATCCGTGGACTGCCGGGCCGCCCGCCTGATCGAGACGGATCCCGCCGGGCTCCCCCGACGCGGCCGTTACGGAAACTTGGTCATGCAGGGTGATCCCCTCGGCAAGCAGGACGCGGCGAAGCGCGCTGGCGGCCTCCGCGTCCGCGGCGCCGAGCACCGTCCCGCTATCGAGCAGCGTCACGGCGGACCCGAGGCGGCGGAAGGCTTGCGCCATCTCCACCCCGATCGAACCGCCGCCCAGGACCACCAAGTGGCTCGGCAGCATTTCGAGCCCGAACACGGTCTCGTTGGTGAGGAACGGCGTGTCGGCCAGTCCGGGGATTGCAGGCACCGCCGGATCGGACCCGGTCGCCAGCACGATTCGCGGGGCGTATAGGTGGCGGCTGCCCACAGCCAAGCTGTTGCGGCCGGTCAGCTTCGCCTCGCCGCGGATCACTTCGACGCCCCAGGCGGCGAAACGGGCTTCGGAGTCGTGCGGCGCGATGGCGGCAATAGCGGCTTGGACATGCGCGCGGACCGCCGCGAAATCGATGGTTGGGCCGGGGCCGGTCACGCCGAGAGCAGTGCCACGCATGGCCTGGGCCCGGTGCGCCGCCGCCAGCAGCGCTTTGGAGGGCACGCAACCGGTGTTGAGGCACTCGCCTCCCATGCGGTCCCGCTCGATCAGGGCGACACGCAAGCCGAGCCGCGCGCAGCCGCCAGCTGCCGTCAAACCCGCCGAGCCTGCGCCGACCACGACGACATCGTGCGTCCAAACCAACTCCGTCCCTCCAGCAATGCGGTTGCGGCGATATGGGCTTGGCGCTCAGCGTGTGTCCGGATCGGGCCGGCCTAGGCCCGGGAAGCGGGCGAGGTCTTCCGGCCGGTCCAGGTCGGGTAGGGTGGGCAACAGACCGTAAGGCACGGTGTTCGCCTGCAACCGGCGCCGTGTTTCGGCCAGCACGCCGGAGGTGCTCCAAGCCATCGCCTCGAACAGGAACGGCGCCGGAGCGGGCAGGCCGACCAAGTAGTAGCCGCCATCCTCGGCGGGGCCGAGCGCCACGCGGCCGTCCGCCAGCAACGCCGCGGCTTGCGTAATGTGCGACACAGCCAGTGTCGGCAGGTCGGAGCCGACCAGGATCGCGGGGGTCGGCCGCAGCGCCCGGTCCATGCGCGCGCCGAGGTCGCCGCCTCCCTGCGGCAGGACCGGCGTGGCTTTGCCCAGCCAAGCCTCGAACGCGGCGACCGCCGCACCCGTCACCCACACTTCCACCTCGAGGCCCGTCGCCAGCAAGGTTGCGAGCGTTGCCTCCGTGAGACGGCGGTGCAGGTCCGCGGCCCCGGCGGCGCCCAGGGCGGGGATGAGCCGGGTCTTTGCCTGGCCCGGCTGCGGATAGCGGGTGAACAGCACCAGCCGGGGCGGCGTCATGCGGGGCCGCTTGCGTGCCGGGTGCGGCGGCTCATCTCCGTGCCATGGCAGACCGCAAAACGCTCCCGTTGATCCCCGTTCTTGCTGTGGCCGGCTTCGCGGCGCTGCTGTTGCTGGAGCACCGTGCTCCGTTGCGGCAACAAACTCAGCGCGAGCCGGTCCGTAGCGTTCGCAACCTGGCGATGGGGGCGCTCAGCATGGCCGTAGTCGCTACCGCGGAAGGGCCGCTGGTGGGCCGTCTGGCCGGGCTGATGGAACGGCGGCGCTGGGGCTTGGTGCAGCGTTTGGCGTTGCCGCCGCTGGTGCGCGACGCATTGGCGGTACTGGGGATGGACTACACGATCTACGTTTGGCACGTGCTGACGCATAGGGTGCCGTTCCTGTGGCGCTTCCACCTGGTGCATCACGTGGACCTCGACATGGATAGCACGACCGCGCTGCGCTTCCACGCGGTTGACATGCTCATCTCGATCCCGTGGCGCGCCGCCCAGGTGGCCGTGCTCGGCACGTCGCGCCGGGCGCTCTCCGTTTGGCAAAGCTTCTTCTTCGCCTCGGTGCTGTTCCACCACGCGAACCTGCGCCTGCCAGCGCGGCTGGAGCGGTATCTGGCGGCGGTGCTGACGACGCCGCGGATGCATGGGATCCACCACTCGGCGGTGCGGGCGCAGACCAACTCCAATTGGTCGAGCGGGCTCAGCCTGTGGGACCACCTGCACGGCACGTTCCGGTTGGACGTGCCGCAGCGTGACATCCGCATCGGCGTGCCCGCATACCGGAACCCGGCGGACGTTCGGCTTGGCCCCTCACTCGCCATGCCGTTCCAGCGGCAGCGTGACGCCTGGATAGTCTAAACCCGGGCAAACCGGCGTGCCGGCACCAGGACGGTCCCCAGCACGAACCCGGCGGTGCACAGCAGCACTCCCCATACGTTGACGCCGAGATCGGTCGCGAAGGCGCCGCTGCCGAGGTCCAGCGCCGCCGGCAGGATGCGGAGCTTGCCGAACACCTCGACACCCCGGATCACCCCCAGCACGATGCCGGGCCAAAAGGCGAGGTGGAAGCTGAGCGCTCCCGCTTGCCGCAGCCAGCACAGCAGGAAGATCGGGGCCAAGCCCATCACCATGGTGCCGCTGAGCGTGGTGGCCGCGATGATGGCGGGGCCGATCCGGTCGCCCATGTAGATCGTCAGCAGCGGCAGGTTGCCGACCACCGCCACGACCACGATGGCTACGCGCCCGATCCGCAGGCTGTGCCCGCTGGCCGCCGCCGGATCCTGCCGCCAGTCGCGGCCCGCCAGCTTGGCCGCGCTGGTGAAGGCGGAGTCGATGGTGGAGCCGCCGGTAACCAGCATGATGGCGTTGAACAGCATCAGCATCGGCACCCCGAAGGACGCCGGCACGCCGACGCTGGGGTTGTCCCCTAGGCCGAAGGCGGCGCCGTATAGTCCGATCAGGCTGAACAGGAAGATGAAGCTGCCGCTCAGCACCCCCGCCAGCAGGAAGGCGCGCAGGGCCTGGTTCGGACTGTTCAGGAAAGCGCGGTCGGTCAGCACGGGGTCGTGGAACGGGTAGGAGAATATCTGCACGGCGGCCAGCAGGCAGAAGGTGACGCCGGCATCTTCCGTGGCCGGCGGCACCGGTGCCAGGCCGTGGGCGGAGAGCGGCGGCAACACCAGCGCCAGCACGACGGCCAGCAGCACGAAGGCGAGCACGATATGCACACGGTCGGTGGTAAGGCTCGCCCGCATGCCGCCGCGCCAGGCGTACAGCACCGTAAAGGCCGTCGCCAGCACCGCGGCCCACCAGTACGGCGCCGAGCCCTCGGCGCCGAAATACAGCGAGATCACCTTGGTGTTGGACCAGACCTCGTTCATGAGCCGGAACGCGACCAGCAGCAGGAACAGGCGGGCACAGAGCGGTCCGTAGCGGTCCACCAGCAGATGCGACAGGGAGCGGTACTGCCAGTGCCGGCGGATCTGCCAGATCGTGACGCCGGCCACGAAGAAACTCAGGTAATAGACGGTGTAGCCGATCCCGCCGGCCAGGCCGTAGCCATAGGCCAGGGCGGAGGCGTTCGCGATGGACTTGGCGAAGACCCAGGTGATGGCGGCGCTCATCGCCACCATGAGCACGCCGGGCGCCCGGTTATCGTCCCGCCGGCCGTCGAAGAATTGCGGCGGGCTGACCCGGCGCGGCGTGACCCACCATGTCACCGCGCAAAACAGGGCGAACACGACCCAAGGCGCTATTTGCGGCAGCATACGGGAGACCCTTCCAGTTGTTGCGAAGATGTCCATGTCCAGCGTGATGAACAGGGTGAGAGAACTGCGAATGCCGCCCGTACTGGCTGCCGACGGCCCTGTGCTGGTGTTCGGCGGTCCCTACAGCAATCTGCAAGCGACGGAAGCCCTGTTCGCCGCCGCCGCCCGGCTCGGGATCCCACCGCACCGGATGATCTGCACCGGGGACGTGGTCGCCTACGGGGCGGACGCGGTGCGCTGCGTGGCGCGGTTCCGCGCGGCGGGCGTGGCGGTGGTCGCCGGCAACTGCGAGGAGCAACTCGGCGCGTCGGCGGCTGATTGCGGCTGCGGGTTCGCCGTGGGGAGCCCGTGCGACCGGCTCGCCACCGCCTGGTTCGCCCATGCCGACGCAGCGCTCGGGGCTGACGACCGGGCCTGGATGCGCGGCCTGCCTTCCGGCCTGGAGCTGCACATGGCTGGCCGGCGCTTGCTGGTGGTGCATGGCGGTGTGGAGCGGTCCAACCAGTTCCTGTGGGCGTCGGACGGGTCCGAGCTGGACGGCCAGACCGCACGCGCCGGCGTCGACGGGGTGATCGCCGGGCATTGCGGCCTCCCGTTCACGCGCATCAGCCCGGCTGGACTGTGGCACAACCCGGGGGCCATCGGCATGCCGGCGAACGACGGTACCGCACGCGGCTGGTTCAGCGTGCTGACCCCCGTGCCGGACGGGATCGAGATCCGCCATCATGCGCTGGCCTACGACGCGGCGGGTGCTGCTCGGGCCATGCGGTCCGCCGGGTTGCCAGAGGCCTATGCGTCGGCACTGCAGACCGGGTTATGGCCGAGCTGCGACGTGCTGCCGCCCGAGGAACTGGTGCGGCGCGGGCAGCCCTATGAGGAGGCCGCGCTGCTCTGGTCCACCAACGACCCGGTGTCCTGGCCCGGCGCCACCACCGCGGCACCCCGGCCGCGCTTCAGCGACATGCTGGTCACGGCGACCGGCGAACGTCGCGCTTGCGTGCCGCTCGAGGGATTGCGGACGCTTTGGTTCAACACGGGGACCCTGTGCAACGTCACCTGCACCGGGTGCTATATCGAGAGCAGCCCGACCAACGACCGGTTGGCTTATCTGAGCCGGGCCGAGGCGCAAGCCTACCTCCACGAAGCCCGGACGCTGCATCCGGAGCTGGAGGAGATCGCTTTCACCGGTGGCGAGCCGTTCATGAACCGCGACATGCCCGCCATGATGCGCGATGCGTTGGTGGCGGGTTACCGCGTGCTGGTGCTCACCAACGCGATGCGACCGATGCAGCGGTTCGAAGCCGAGCTGACGCAGCTTCAGCGCGAACACGGCGGCAGGATCACGATGCGTGTGTCGCTCGACCACTACACGCCCGAGCGCCACGAAGCCGTCCGCGGCAAGGGCAGTTGGTCGCCCGCCATCGCCGGCCTGGGCTTTTTGGTGAGGCAGGGCTTCACCGTCGCGATCGCCGGGCGGACGGTTTGGAATGAGGACGAGCCTTCGCTGCGCGCCGGCTACCGAGACCTGTTCGCGGCGCTTGGTCTCGAGATCGACGTCTCCGACCCGGCGCGTCTGGTGCTGTTCCCCGAAATGGACGCCCGGCCGAGTGTGCCGGAGATCACCGAGAGCTGCTGGGCAATCCTGGGCAAGCGGCCGAGCGACGTAATGTGCGCCGGGTCGCGCATGGTGGTCAAACGCCGGGGCGCCGACCGGCCTGCGGTGGTGAGCTGCACCTTGCTGCCCTACGACGACGCGTTCGAGCTTGGCCAAACGCTTGCCGAGGCAGGCAGGCCGGTTCATCTCAACCACCGTTTCTGCGCGGAGTTCTGCGTGCTCGGCGGCGCGTCCTGCAGCCCTTGACCCTCAACGACAGGGACGGCAGCCGCAGTTACATGACCGGGCTCATGTTGCCATCCACGTTGATCGACGTACCGGTCACGTAGCTGCCCTGATCGGAGGCCAGGAAGCAGGCGACATTGGCGAACTCCTCGGCCGTGCCCACGCGGCCGAGCGGGACGTTCGCAGCCATGTCGGCCAGGTAGTCGGAATACGGCTTGTTCGATTGCTGGTCCGCATGGCGGCGCACCCACTGGTCGCTGTCGATCAGGCCGACATGCAGCGAATTGACCAAGATGTTGTGCGGCGCACCCTCGCCGGCGAGCACCTTGGTAAGCGCCATCCCGGCCGCTCGGGAGACAGCGGTGGGGGCGGAGCCGGCTTTCGGAGCCTTGGCGCCGATGTTCAGCACGTTGATGATGCGTCCCCAGCGCCGCTCCACCATCTGCGGCCATACCAGCCGGGACAACCGGATGGCGGCGAACAGCTTGAGGTCCAGGTCGGCCTGCCAAACCTCGTCGGTGATGGTGGTGAAGGCGCCGGTGCGCGAGGTGCCCGCGTTGTTGACCAGGACATCGATGCGCCCGAACGCTCGCATGGTGTCTTCGAAGGCGTTTGCCACATCGTCCGCCCGGGACACGTCGCAGGCGACCACGTGCACCCGGCCTTTGCTGGCGGCCTGAACGACTTCGCGTGCTTGCTCCAGCACATCGAGGCGCCGGGCCATCAAGGCGATTTCGGCGCCGCTCGCCGCCATGCGTGTTGCGATCGCCAGACCGATCCCTTTGCTGCCACCGGTGACGACGGCGACCCGGCCATGCATCGTGACGTCCATTTCGGCTCCTGTTCAGCTCTGTTGCGGCCGTGATCTCACGTTGCCGAAGTTAAGCGCGGAGCGGCTTGGAGACGCAAACACCCGACGTCCCGGGTGATTTGACCGGGAGGATGGCCACCCGGTATCGTCGTCCAAACTCAAGCTGAATGAGTGAGAAGGGAACGGTCCAGAATGAAGCCTACATTCGCCATCATGGCCGGAGCACTGTTCTCCGCAGCCGGCGTTTCTCCGGCAGCCCTGGCCCAATCGGCGTGCGTCGCTGCTGGTGCATCCGTTCCTGCGCAAGCCAACACGACGGACCGGGCCGCTCCGTTCTTCATCGACACGGCCGGCATGGACCTGAACACCGCGCCGCCCACCCGCAACCCTTCGAACCCGACCTACCCGCACGCAACGGAACTTCCCGACGGCACGTTGCCACCCACGGCGGCCGAGGGGAACTTCATCATCGGGCCGACACACAAGCCCGCGCCGGAGACCGTGGCGCAAGACAATGTGCCGCGCGGGACCATTCACTCCTTCACCATCTCGTCGGCCGACAGTGTCATCTACAAGCCCGGCATGATCCGTGACGATCCAGCGGATTGCCGCAATGGCTCCATCTACGCGTCGCACTCGTCGCCGGGTGATCCATCGAACGTGATCGTCACGACGAGTCATCCCGGAAGCTGGCTGCGGACTATCGACGTCTATGTGCCCGCGAATTACGTGCCGGGCACCGACGCCCCGTTCATCGTGTTCGGCGATGGCGGAGCCACCGGTTCCTATCCGGGCCGCGACCTTTTCGCCACGCTCGACAACCTCATCCAACAGCATCGCGTGCCGCCCATGGTCGCGATCGGCATTGCTGCCGGCGGACAGGACGCCCAGGGCAGCGAGCGGGGCCGCGAGTATGATGCGGTGTCCGGCACGTACGCGGAATGGGTCGAACGTGAAGTACTGCCCCTGGTGGAGCGCAACGCGGGCGTCACGCTGACGAAGAACCCGGACGGGCGGGCAACCATGGGGATCAGCTCGAGCGGGGCGGCCGCCTTCACGATGGCCTGGTTCCATCCCGAGCTGTATCACCGCGTGCTCGCCTACTCACCGACCATGGTGAACCAGCAATGGCCGCATGACACGTCGCTGCCGGGAGGTGCCTGGGAATACCACGATGCATGGCCGGGCCGGGCCGGGCCGGATCTCACCGTCACCGTGAACGCCGTTACGCTGGCGTCGTCGTCGCCGGGTGCGCCGCTCATCCCCAATAGCTCGGTAAAGCCGATCCGGTTTTGGTTCGAGGTCGGCGACCACGACCTTTTCTACCCGGCTGCGATCATGCCCGACGGCATGCACGACTGGACGTTGGCGGATGAGAGGATGGCCGCCGTGCTGGCTGACAAGGGCTATCACTACCAGTTTGTCTTCGCGCGCAATGCCGGGCACGTCGATCGGCCGACTGTGGCACAGACGCTGCCATCGGCGCTCGAGTGGCTCTGGCAGGGCTATCGGCCTTCGTAGCCACGGGGTGCGGCCCGTGTCCTCGAGCAAATCACAAGGTGTGACCGGCTGCTTCCCATCGCGCCGCGATCCGGAACGGTGCCGCCCTGATCGATAATCCCGAGTGATGGAGAACCCGCTATGCGCCGCCGCACGCTCCTGACATCCGCAGCCGCGTCGCTGCTCGCGGCGCCCGCGATCGCCCAGCCATCGAAGGTGACGACCCTTCGTTTCGTCCCGCAGGCGAACCTTACGGCGCTCGACCCGATTTTCACCACGGCGATCGTCACCGGGAACCACGGTTATTACGTGTTCGATACGCTCTACTCCTGCCCCATGGATGGCCAGCCCAGGCCGCAAATGGCCGAGGGGCACGAGATCTCGGCGGATGGGCGCACCTGGCGCATCCGGCTGCGCGACGGTTTGCGGTTCCACGACGGCACGCCGGTCCGTGCGGTCGATTGCACGGCGAGTATCCAGCGTTGGGGCAAGCGGGATCCGTTCGGTCAACTCATCTCCAAGGTGGTCGACACATGGGGTGCACCCGATGACCGCACGATCGAACTGAAGCTGACCCGGCCGTTTCCGCTGCTGGCGACCGGTCTCGGCAAGCCGGACTCCTCGTTCGCCGTGATGATGCCGGAGCACTTGGCGAAGACGGACGCGACCACGCAGGTCACGGAGATGGTCGGCTCGGGTCCATACCGCTTCCTGCCGCAGGAGTATAATTCCGGCAGTCACGTGGCCTATGAAAGGTTCGCCGGTTACGTTCCCCGCACCGAGCCGCCGGATTGGGCAACGGGGGGCAAGGTCGCGCATTTCGACCGTATCGAGTGGTCCATCATCCCCGACCCGGCGACGGCTGCCTCCGCCCTGCACAACGGTGAAATCGACTGGTGGGAGCAGCCTCTCACCGACCTGCTTCCGTCGCTGGCGGGTGATCACTCGATCGGACTGATGGTGGCCAACCCTCAGGGCAACGAGTCGCTGATGCGGTTGAACTGCCTGCAGCCGCCGTTCGACGACGTTGCGATCCGCCGCGCCGTGCTGCTGGGGATCGACCAGGAAGACTACATGCGCGCGACCTTCGGCGACGACCAGTCGTTGTGGCGCACTTGCCGGAGCGAATTTCCGTGCGGCACGGCGTACGAGACGGATGACGACGGGACGTTGATGAAGGGCGACCTGAGCGCCGCCCGGGCTGCCTTGAAGGCGAGCGCCTACGCTGGGCAACGCGTGGTCCTGCTGAGCCCCAGCGACTTTCCTGCCATCGCGCCGCTGTGCCTGGTCACCGCCGACCTGCTGAAGAAGATCGGCTTCAACGTCGACCTGCAATCGATGGATTGGGGCACCGTCGTGCAGCGCCGGGCGAGCATGGAGCCGGTCGAGAAGGGGGGATGGAGCGTGTTCCACACCTATGGCTCGTCCGGCGGCTACGCCTCGCCCGCGACCTCGGCCCTGGTGCGCGGCCAAGGCAAGGCTGGTTGGTTCGGCTGGTGGTCGAGCGACAAGGCCGAGGCGTTGACCCAGGATTGGCTGGCCGCGCCGGACACGGCCTCCCAGAAGCGGATCGCGGCCGAGATCTCCCGTCTGGCGATGGCCGAGGTCGCCACCGTCCCGCTTGGGATCAATTTCAGCAAGACGGCCTTCCGCACCAGCATCACCGGCGTCCTGCAGGGCGTGGCGCCTTACCCGTGGAACGTTAGACCGGTTTAGCATTGACTAAACACCGGGAAGCTCGGCCAACTAGAAGGCAAGGCAACATCCCGGTATGAGCACCACCAAGCCGCAATAATCGGCTGGCTACAAGAACAGGGAGCGACGTCATGCGCCATCCAGTGGCCGACACGCCACAATCCGGGCCCGCTCTAGCCCTTGGCATCGCGGCCGTGCAGACGTCGCGACGGTCGACCGCGGCGATCTATGGGTTCGGCGCGCTCGGCGGCTACCTGTTCGGCTACGACACCGGCGTGATCGCAGGGGCGCTGCTGTTCATCCGGCAGGAGTTCGCACTTACACCGTTCGAGCAAGGCTTGGTGGTCAGCTCGCTGCTGTTCGGCGCGCTGCTGGGGGCCGCGCTCGCCGGGGCGCTCAGCTACCGGCTCGGGGAGCGGAAACTGCTGATCTACGCCGGTGTCGTGTTCACCGTCGGCGCGGTGGCCGCGGCGGCCGCACCCAGCGCCGTGCTGCTGGTGGTGGCGCGCTTCATTCTTGGTCTGGCCGTGGGCACAGCCTCGGTGCAAGTCCCGCTTTACCTCTCACAGCTTGCGCCGACCCATATACGGGGCGGGCTATCCACGCTGAACCAGATCATGATCGGTGTGGGCATCCTCTCCGCCTACCTGATCAGCTATGCGTTCGCCAGCTCGGGGGCGTGGCGGATCATGGTCGGCTTGGCGGTCATCCCTTCGGTGTTGCTCGTGGTCGGGATGTACTACCAACCTGAGTCGCCGCGCTGGCTGATCATGCATGGCCGCAACGCCGAAGCCATGGCGGTGCTGCGGCGGATCCGTCCGGAGCAAGCCGCGCTGGCCGAGTTCGAGGAGATGTCCCGCGCCGCCGCCCAGCCGCGCACGAGCCTTTTGCAAGGTGTCAGGACGCGCCTATTCTGGCCAGCGCTCACCGCCGCGGCAGGGCTTGCCATTTTGCAGCAATTGGTCGGCATCAACACGATCGTTTACTATGCCCCGACCATCCTGCGCAGCGCCGGCTACACCGCCCAGCTAGCCATCCTGGCGACCTTGCTGCTAAGCCTGGTCTCGACCGCGTCCACGATCCTCTCGGCCCGGATCGTTGACCGGGTCGGGCGGCGGCCGCTACTGATCGGCGGCGCGATCGGCATGGCGGTATCGATGGGCATGCTGGGATGGGTGTTCGCGGGCAGCCTGCTGGACAGTGATGCCGGGCAACATCTCGCCCTGGCTTGCATCCTGATCTACAAGGTGAGCTTCGCGCTCTCCTGGGGGCCGATCGTCTGGGTGATGCTGCCGGAGATCCTCCCGCTGCGGGTCCGTGGGACGGGGATGGGGGCGGCGAGCTTGCTGAACTGGCTGTCCAACTTCGTCGTCTCGCTGCTGTTCCCGGTGCTGCTTGCCGCGGGGGCAGGGGCGGTGTTCTCCATCTTCTGCTTCTTCGCACTCGGCGCTTGCGCGTTCGTGGTGTTCGCCTTGCCGGAGACGAAGCAGTTGAGCCTGGAAGCGATCGAAATGGAGCAAGGCTTCTTGTGATCGGGGAGCCCGGCCATGCCGCATTTGCCCACCGGCTTTGACCTGACGGGCCGCATTGCGCTCGTAACCGGTGCGCGGCGGGAGATCGGGCGCGCGATCGGGCTGGCATTGGCCGGGGCAGGGGCCGACCTCGCCGTGCACTACGCCGGACCCGGCGAGGCGGAGGACGCCGCCAGCGTCGTGCGCGAGGCGGAGGCGCTCGGCAGCCGCGCCGTCGCGTTCGCATCGGACTTCCTCGAGCCGGATGCGGGGCAAGCGTTGGCTCGAGCAGTGGCGGCCGAATTTGGCCGGGTCGATGTCCTGGTGCTCAACGCCTCCATCGAGATTGTCGAGCCGTTCAGCAGTGTATCGGGCTCGAGCTTCGAGCGGCAGATGACGGTCAACCTGCGCGCCACATTCGACCTGCTGCAGGCCCTGGTGCCGCCGATGGCGGAGCGCGGCTGGGGACGGGTGCTGACGATCGGCAGCATCCAGCAGATCAAGCCGGGCGCCGACTTCTTCGTCTACGCAGGGACGAAGGCGGCGCAGCAGAATTGGGCGATCAACCTGGCGCGTCAGTTCGGCGGACGCGGGGTGACGGTGAACAATCTGGCGCCCGGCGCCATCGCCACGGCGCGCAACCGGGAACAGGTGGCGGCGAACGGCGCTGCCATGGCGGCGCGCATCCCGGTCGGGCGGCTGGGCCGGCCGGAGGATCTCAGTGGCGCTGCTTTGCTGCTCTGCTCGGACGCCGGCAGCTTCATCAACGGCGTCGATCTGCCCGTCGATGGCGGAAGGGCGATCGACTGACCGCAGCGTCCATGGAAGACCCGGGGCGATGACGACGGGCCGCCGGGATCGAGCAGATCGCGACGAACCCTTCACGGCTTGTGCTGCCGGCACAGTCAGGTAAGCCGCCGCCAGCAGCAGCGCCGGCTGCAATACTGGCTTACGAGCGCGCGTGGTCGAGCATGGGGCTGTCTGGATGGTTGTTAGAACGATCGTGATCCAGCCTCCCAAACCCGGGCAAAACGAAATCCGCCACGTGTCGTTGTGGGTCTGGATCAGAGGAACAAGACAATGCCCGCACCCGAGAGTTTGATGGATGTCTACACCGACGAGATGAAGGATCTGTGGTCGGCCAACGACCAGATGACCCGGGCGGTGAAAACGATGGCCGCTGCTTCTCATGACCCGAAGTTGAAGACCGAACTCGAACATTCGATCTCGGGCATCGAAAAGCACTCTAATGCCCTCAAGTCTCTGCTCGAGGAGGCTGGCGGCGAAGTTGAGAAAGAGCATTGCAAGGGCATGGAAGGCTTGGTGAAGGAGGCCTTGAAGCACACGACGAAGGAGGCCCCGGAAGACGGCGAATTGCTCGATCTCGTCATCATCGCCCAGTATCAGCGCATGTCGCATTACGGCATCACCGGCTTCGGCTCTGCTGCGGCCTATGCCGGGGCACTCGGCATGGAAGAACATGTCGGCAAGCTTAAAGAAATCGTGGCGGAGATTTACAAAGCCGACAAGTATGCCAGCCGGCTGGGCGAGAAGGCCGCTAAAGTGGCTCCCAAGAAGGATTGATTCCAACTGGCGCAGGGAGCGTGGCCGCTCCCTGCACAAGCACTCTCTCCATCGATGGAGTATTTTAATACTGACGAAATCCGACGACCCACAGTCGAGCCGATGTGCGACGTGGCCTCGCTGACAGCGTTCCCGGTTCTAACCGGCAAGGACAGTGATCGGAAGGGTGGCGGAAGGGGTTTGCCTAGCTCCTAAATCTAATTGGACTTCAAACGCCGGCTGCCGAAGCAGCGTCGAATTCGTGGATCCAGGCAAAGTGCTGCGGGAAATCTGCCATACGCTGGTTGCGGCGCGGGATCGCCGGGCCGTCTGGCAGATGCAATGCACGGTTGGTAGCCCAGGAACTCTGCTGGATCGTGCGCGTCCGTGTGCGGCGGAGTTGCTCGTAGCGCACAAGCGTTGCATCCAGATCGGGCAGACCGCGATGGGCCACGAGTTTGGCCAGCGTGATCGCGTCCTCGATCGTCGTGTTCGCGCCCTGGCCGTGATGCGGCAGCATGGCGTGGACCGCGTCACCCAGCAGCACGGCCGCACCCCGATGCCATTGCCGCAGGGGGGAGACGACGAACAAGCCCCAGCGCGCCTCGAAGGTGGACGCGGCGATCATTTCCGTCACCGCCGGGTGCCAGCCGGCGAAGGCTGCGACGGCCTCTCCCGGCCGGGTCGGGACCGTCCAACTATCGCGCTGGGGCCACTCCGCCGGACCTTCGACGACAGCGAAGAAGTTCACATCCTGTGCCTGGCCACCGATCGCGTAATGCAGCAAATGGGCGTCCGGGCCGATCCAGAACTGGATCGCTTGCGGGTCCGGCAGGGACGGTAGGCTTGATACCGGCACGATGCCGCGGAAGGCGCTGGTGCCGGAGTAGCGGGGGCTGGCCCGCCCGCCGAGCACCCAGTTCCGCACGACCGAGCGCACCCCGTCCGCACCCACGACGATGTCCGGCCGCTCGACCCGGCCGTTGGTGAACATCAGCCGCAATCCGGCGCCTTCCTCCTCGATCGAGGCCAGCCGATGGCCGAGATGCAGGTTTTCACCCGCTACGGCGCCGCTGAGCACCTTCTGCAGGTCCGCCCGGTGTACGCCGAAATAGGGGCTTCCGAACCGCGCGCGGTAGCTGCCGGCGTCGCGGACACGATGGGCCGCGATCCGCTCGCCGGTCCGGCCGTCGCGGAAGATCAGCTCGCTCGGCTCGGTCGATACGGCCGTGATCCCGGGCATCAAACCCAGGCGGTCGAGTTCCCGCGTGGCGTTGGCCGACAGGGCGACGGCGGCGCCGATCTCCGTCAGGGCGGGCGCCTGCTCGAATACATCGGCCTGGATGCCGTGTTGGCGCAGCGCCAAGGCAAGGGTCAGCCCGCCGATGCCGGCGCCGATGATCGCGATCTTCATGCTTGGTCGTCTCCCTACCCTGAAGGTATGAGGCCGCTCTCGGGCGCGTCAACGCCGCTCATTGTCCGAAGGCGATGCCGCTGGCGCGATACAAATCCTTGATCAGCCCGATGAGCAGGCCGATTTCGGGCGAGCTTTCGTTCTTGCGGTAGCTCATCAGAATGGGGGAGATCGCGTCCGGCTCGTCGAGCGCTACGTAGTCCACGTTGTCGCGGCGGAAGCGCTGTACCGAAGCGGGAACGATGCAAACGCCGACCTCGGCGGCCACCAGGCCGAGTGCGGTCTGCAGCTCCCGCACTTCGTAGAGCCCGGCCGGTTTGATGCCGTGCTCGCGGAAAATGGACAGCACTTGGTCGGCGTAACTGGGCCGTGGCGCCTTGGGATAGGCGATCAGCGTCTCCGCCTGCAATTCTGACAGGCGCATCCCTGTGCGGCCTTGCTGGAGGGCAGCGTGGTTGAGCGGCAAGGCCACCGCTAAGGTCTCGTTACGCAGCAGCAGACGTGTGATCGCCGGGTCATCGAGGGGAATGCGGCCGAAGCCCACGTCGATCCGGCCCTCCTTGATGGCGACGACCTGCTCCATGGTGGTCATCTCCAGCAACGTCAGTTCCACAGCGGGACGCGCCTTGCGGTAGGCGCGGATGACCTCCGGCAGGCGGCCATACAGGGTGGAGGCGACGAAACCCATGCTGAAGCGCGCCGTCCGCTCGAGCTGCAAGCGGCGCATCACCGATTGCATGTCGTCGATGCGCTCCAGGACCTGGACGCAGTGCTCGTAGAACAGGCGTCCCGGCTCGGTGAGTTGAAAGGGCCGGCTGCCGCGGTGGATCAGCGTGGTGCCAAGTTCTTCCTCCAATTGCTGGATTTGCCGGCTGAGCGGCGGCTGCGCCATGTTGAGGTTGGCCGCCGCACGGGTGAACGAGCGGGCGCGGGCCACGGCCAGGAAGTATCGCAGGTGCCGTAGTTCCATTCCTCTATACCTTCCAGGTATGGAGCCGGACGTAAACAGTCTTGGACATCGTTCGTTTCTACAGGATAACTGCTGCCAACGCCCGGCCGTAAGCCAGGGCCAATGGTCGCGGTGAAAGCGGCCGGCAGGGAGAGATGGCATGCTGGATGATGTCCGCCAGACACTCGAAGACGTGGTGCAGGAGGATGCCGCGACCGGCCACTACCGGTGCAAGCGCAACATCTTCACCGACCCCGACCTGTTCGAACTCGAGATGAAACACATCTTCGAGGGCAACTGGATCTACATGGCGCACGAGAGCCAGATCCCGAACAAGAACGACTACTTCACCACGTTCATGGGCCGCCAGCCCGTGTTCATCGCCCGCAACCGCAATGGCGAGCTGAACGCCTTCGTCAACGCCTGCAGCCATCGCGGCGCCATGATCTGCCGCCACAAGCGCGACAACAAGGCAACCTTCACCTGCCCGTTCCACGGCTGGACGTTCAACAACAACGGCAAATTGCTGAAGGTGAAGGACCCGGACGGCGCCGGCTATCCGGAAAGCTTCAACAAGGAAGGTAGCCACGACCTGACCCGCGTGGCCCGGTTCGAGAGCTACCGCGGTTTCCTGTTCGGCAGCCTCAACCCCGATGTGACATCACTCACCGAGCACCTCGGCGAGTCGACCAAGATCATCGACATGATCGTGGACCAGTCGCCGCAGGGGCTGGAGGTGCTGCGCGGCTCCTCCACCTACGTATATGACGGCAACTGGAAGCTGCAGACCGAGAACGGCGCCGATGGCTACCATGTCAGCGCCGTGCACTGGAACTACGCCGCCACCACCAGCCGCCGCAAGGAAGCCGTGGTGAAGGACGACGTGCGCGCCATGAGCGCCGGCGGCTGGGCGAAGCAGGGCGGCGGCTTCTACTCGTTCGAGCACGGCCACCTGCTGCTGTGGACCAACTGGTCCAACCCGGAGGACCGTCCGAATTGGGAGCGCCGGGAGGCGTTGGCGGCGGAGTTCGGCCAGGCCCGCGCGGACTGGATGGTGCAGCGGTCGCGCAACCTCTGCCTGTATCCGAACGTGTACTTGATGGACCAGTTCAGCTCGCAGATCCGCACGTACCGCCCGGTCGCGGTCGATAAGACGGAGGTGACGATCTACTGCATCGCGCCGAAGGGGGAGGCGCCCGAGCAGCGCACCCACCGCATCCGGCAATACGAGGATTTCTTCAACGCGTCCGGCATGGCGACGCCGGATGATCTCGAGGAGTTCCGTTCCTGCCAGATCGGCTACATGGGCGGGGCCGCGAAGTGGAACGACCTGTCGCGCGGGGCGCAACACTGGATCGAGGGCGCGGATGACGGAGCCGCCGCCATCGGCCTCAAGCCCGTGCTGAGCGGGGCCAAGACCGAGGACGAGGGGTTGTTTGCCGTCCAGCACCGCTACTGGATGCAAACCATGCAGCGCCATCTGGGCGACAGCCTGTAGCTGCTCCTGTTGAAAGCACGAAGATGCCGATGACGCTCGAACAAGCGCAGCAATTCCTTTACCGCGAGGCGCGTGCGCTGGACGACAAGGAGTGGGATGACTGGCTCGCGCACTATGCGCCGCAAGCGGAGTTCTGGATGCCGGCCTGGGACGACGACGACCGGCTGGTGGAGGACCCGAAGACCGATATCTCGCTGATCTACTACGGTCACAAGGGTGGGCTGGAGGACCGCGTGTTCCGCATCCGGACCGAGCGCAGCAGTGCCACCTCGTTGCCCGAGCCGCGCACCTCGCACAACATCAGCAACGTGGAAATCCTCGAGCAGGACGGCGCTACCTGCAAGCTGCGGTTTAATTGGTTCACGCTGAACTTCCGCTACAAGACGGTCGATACCTACTTCGGAACGTCCTACTACACGATCGACGTCGCAGGCGACCGGCCGTTGATCACCAACAAGCGCGTGGTACTGAAGAACGACTACATCCACCACGTCATCGACGTGTATCACATCTGATGAGCGGCCTGTCGCATTCTGTCGCACTCAATTTCGAGGACGGCGTCACCCGCTTCGTCGAAACCCGGCCCAACGAGACCGTGGCGGATGCCTCCTACCGCGTCGGGATCAACATCCCGCTCGACTGCCGGGACGGCGCGTGCGGCACCTGCCGCGTGTTCGTCGAGGCCGGCACGTTCGACGCCGGCAGCTACATCGAGGACGCGCTGACCGACGACGAGGCGGCCGAGGGCTACGGCCTTGCCTGCCAGATGAAGCCGCAGACCGATTTGGTGCTGCGGATCGCGGCGTCGTCCGACGTCTGCAAGGTCAAGGCCGGGTCGGCCAGGGCGCGGCTTGCCTCCGTCACCCGGCTGTCCGACACCACGATCGCTTTCGTGCTCGACCCGGCATCGCCGCTGGGTTTCTTGGCCGGCCAATATGTCAGCATCCTGGTGCCGGGCACCGACCAGAAACGCTCGTATTCGTTCAGCTCTGCGCCCAATGCGGCCAGCCTCGAGTTCCTGGTCCGCGACATTGCGCACGGCATGATGAGCCGCTTCCTGCGTGAGGCAGCGCCGGGTGCCGAGATGGAGTTCAGCGGCCCGTCGGGCAGCTTCTATTTGCGTGACATCAAGCGCCCCGTGCTGTTCCTGGCGGGCGGCACCGGGCTGGCTCCGTTCCTGTCCATGCTCGGCCGTATCGCACAGGCCGGGTGCCAGCACCGGGTCCATATGGTCTACGGTGTGACCAACGATGTGGACCTCGTGGGCGTCGAGAAGCTCGAAGCGTTTGCCAGCCAGATCCCCGGTTTCACCTTCGATTGCTGTGTGGCGGACGAAGGCAGCGCCCATCCCAGGAAGGGCTATGTCACGCACCACGTCCAACCCGCGCACCTGAATGGCGGCGAAGTGGACGTGTATCTGTGCGGACCTCCGCCGATGGTGGATGCAGTCCGGGCTTACCTTTCCGAACAGGGTGTCGCACCGGCCAACTTCTACTACGAGAAGTTCTCGCCGAGCGGCGCCGTCACGGCGTTGGGCGAGACGCACCGGTGATCCATCCCGGCCGTTTCGCGGGCAAGACCGGGGTCGTGACCGGCGCCGCCCAGGGCATCGGCCGCGCCGTCGCGATGGCCATGGCGGCGGAGGGCGGCCACGTCATCCTGGTGGACCGGTCCGGGCTTGTGCACGAGGTTGCGGCCGAGATCGGCGCGAGCGGCGGGCAAGCCGTTCCGCTCACGGCGGACCTCGAACACTACGCCGAATGCGTCCGCGTCATGAAAGCGGTCGAGGGCCGGATCAACATTCTGGTGAACAATGTCGGCGGCACGATCTGGGCCAAGCCTTATGCGGCCTATGAGGAAGCCGAGATCGAGGCCGAGATCCGCCGCTCGCTGTTCCCGACACTCTGGTGCTGCCGCGCCGTGCTGCCGCATATGCTGCAGGCGGGCGGCGGCGTGATCGTCAACGTGTCTTCCGTCGCCACGAGGGGCGTCAACCGCGTTCCCTACGCCGCGGCCAAGGGGGGCGTGAACGCGCTGACCGCCTCGCTCGCCTTCGAATACGCGCCCCACGGCATCCGCGTCTGCGCCGTGGCGCCCGGCGGCACCGAGGCGCCGCCGCGCAAGATCCCGCGCAACACCGCCGAGCCCACCCACCAGGAGCGCGCCTGGTACCAGGAGATCGTGGACCAGACCACGGCCTCCAGCCTCATGCACCGCTACGGCACGGTGCATGAGCAGTCGGCCGCGATCCTGTTCTTCGCCTCCGACGAGGCCTCGTACATCACCGGAACCACCCTGCCCGTCGCCGGCGGCGATCTGGGCTGATCAACCGAACTGGGAGACACGCCATGATAGACGACCTGCTCAAGACCAGCCCGATCCACAACCTCATGGACAAGATCTCCGGCCTCGACCAACCCGGCGGTGATCCGCGCCTGAAGCAGATCATGCTGCGTGTCGTGGGCGACCTGTTCAAGACGATCGAGGAGTTCGACGTGACCCCGGCGGAGTTCTGGACCGCCGTCAGCTACCTGACCGAGGTCGGCCAGACCAACGAGGGCGGCCTGCTCGCCGCCGGGCTGGGGTTCGAGCATTTCCTGGACCTGCGCTTCGACGAGAAGGAGCGTGTGGCCGGGCTGGAAGGCGGCACGCCGCGCACCATTGAGGGCCCGCTGTGGATCGCCGACGCTCCGATGGAACAGGGTATTGCCCGGCTCGACCAGGACCCGGAGACCGGCGAGGTGCTGTTCATGCATGGCCAGGTCCGGGATATCCACGGCGCGCCCGTGCCTCACGCCATCGTCGACGTTTGGCACGCCAACACCAAGGGCGGTTACTCGTTTTTCGACCAGTCGCAGAGCGCGTTCAACCTGCGCCGCCAGATTCAGACCGACGCGGACGGCCGCTACCGCTTCCGCTCCATCCTGCCCTCCGGCTACGGCTGCCCGCCGGACGGTCCGACGCAGAAATTGCTCACCGGCATCGGCCGCCATGGCAATCGCCCGGCGCACGTGCATTTCTTCGTCTCGGCGCCAGGTTACCGGAAGCTCACGACGCAGATCAACATCGCCGGCGACGCCTACCTGCACGACGATTTCGCCTTTGCCACCCGTGACGAACTGATCCCCGGCGTGATCCGCAACGAGGACCCGGATGCGATGCGCGAGAACGGTCTCAACAGCCCCTTCACCGAGATCCAGTTCGATTTCGCCATCTACCCCGAGACCGACGCCGTGCCCGACACGGTGATCGTGCGCGACCACGCCAAAGCCGCCTGACCACGGAGGATGCGCATGCTCGACGCACTGGCCCAGGATATCGTGCGGGACCACGCGGTTGCTGCCATCACCAGCACGATCGTGGATGTCCCGACCGTGCGGCAGCACAAGCTGTCGCAGACCTCCGTCACGGCGCAGAGCTACGTGATCGTGCGGCTCCGGCTGGCGAACGGTGTCGTGGGCGTGGGCGAGGCCGCCACCTTGGGCGGCCCGCGCTGGGCGGAGGAAAGCGTCGAGGCGATCAAGGCCAATATCGACGCCTATCTCGCCCCGGCGCTGATCGGCAAGCGTGCCGACCAGTTCGAGGCCGCCGGCATGGCCATGGACGCTGCGGCCAAGCGCAACAACGCTGCCAAGGGCGCCATTGAATCCGCACTGTTCGACGCCGTCGGCAAGTCGCTCGGGCTCCCCGTCTCGGCGTTGCTGGGCGGCGCCGTGCGCACCAGCATACCGGTGCTGTGGACGCTTGCCTCCGGTGACCCGGCGCAGGAGATCGAGGAGGCGGAGCGCAAACTCGAGGCGCGTCTGCACCGCACCTTCAAGGTCAAGATCGGGGCGCAGGCACCCGAGGCCGATATGGCCCGTATGCGCCGCCTGGCCGTGGCGCTCGGGGACCGGGCCAAGCTGATCGTGGACGCGAACCAGGCCTGGGACGAGACGGTGGCTGCCCGGTGCCTGCCCCAACTGGCGGACATGGGTGTCGCGCTGGTGGAGCAGCCGGTGCCGGCCTGGAACCTGGCGGCCATGGCCCGGCTGCGTGCCCGGCCCGGCACGCCGCCGCTACTGGCGGACGAGAATGTGTTCGACGCCCACGACATGCTGGCCGTGGCGGCCGCGGGTGCGGCAGACGCCGTGTCGCTCAAGATCGTCAAGCACGCCGGGCTTCTCGGCGTGCGCAAGGTTGCGGCCGTAGCCGAGGCGGCAGGCATCGGGCTGTACGGCGGCTGCCTGTTGGAGAGTTCGGTCGGTGCGGCAGCCCATCTGCAGGTGTTCGCCACGCTGCGTGAACTCGCCTGGGGCTGCGAGCATTTCGGCCCCCAAATCCTGACCGCCGACCTGGTGACGGAGCCGCTGCGCTTCGCCGATTTCCAGGTTCATCTCCCGACCGGCCCCGGCCTCGGTATCACGCTGAATGAGGCAGCCTTGCGCCGCTTCGCCCGAACATAGGAAGACCTCATGCTGTATCACGTCAGGATGGACGTGCATCCGCCCGCCGATGCCGTGGCTGCGAAGTTCGAGCAGTTGAAGGCCGACGAGAAGCAGATGGCCCAGGCGTTGCAGCGTAAGGGCGTCTGGGTGCATCTGTGGCGGATCGCCGGGCAATACTCGAACATCTCGGTGTTCGACGTGGCCAGCCATGACGAGCTGCACGCCATTCTGTCCAGCCTGCCGCTGTTTCCCTTCATGACGGTCGCCGTCATGCCGCTCGCCCGCCACCCTTCAGCCATCGATCCGGCATGACGCTCGCCCGCCTGGGCGTGTGACAGCGTCGTTTGTGCGCACGACTTTGGGCGGCCCGGCGCTGCTCGTGCGCGCGTCGCCGCTGGTGTTTGTCGTCATTTGGGCCACGGGGTTCATCGTGGCGCGGCTCGTCGCATCCCACGCCGAGCCGCTTACCTTCCTGTCTATCCGGTTCAGCCTGGGCGCCGCTGCCTTCGCCGTGATCTCCCTCGCGACCGGGGCTACCTGGCCGCGCACGGCCCGGGCATGGGGCGGGGCACTGCTCACGGGCATGCTGATGCAGGGTGTTTTCCTCGGCGGCGTGTTCTGGGCCACGCGTCACGGCCTCCCGGCGGCGGTGACGGCGCTGATCACCGGGTTGCAGCCGCTCGCCACGGGCATCCTGGCCTACCCCGTCCTGCGGGAGCGCGTGACGGGGCGGCGCTGGATCGGGATCGTTCTGGGATTTCTCGGCGCGATGCTGGTGGTCGCGCCGTCACTGTCCACCGCCACCGCGGCCGGGCTGCTGTTCCTGCCGGTTCTCGCTTGTGTCCTATCGATGCTGTCGATGACGGCCGGAACGCTGATCCAGAAAAGCCTCCGGCCAGGTGCCGACCTCCGAACCCATGCCTGCGGCCAGTTCATCGGCGGCGCTGCCCTGGTGATCCCGCTCGCGCTGCTGACCGAGGATGGCGGCTTCGACGGGAGTTGGCAGGCCTGGACCGGCATGGTGTGGGCCGTGCTTGCCCTCTCGGTCGGAGCCGCCTCCCTGCTTTTGGCCCTGATCCGCCGCGGCGCCGTGGCCGGTGTCGCGGCGCTGTTCTACCTAGTGCCTCCCGTGGTCGGGCTCATGGCATGGGCCTTGTTCGACGAGCGCCTCTCGGCCGTGCAAGGGGCCGGGATGCTGGTGGCCGCCGCAGGCGTGTTCGTCGCCAGCCGGGGTTGACTGCGGCTTCGAGAGTAAAATACGGCTATGTGGGCCCACCGAGGCCGCGCATGTTGCGCTTACCGTGGCCGCAATGCCGCACTGGGGAAACGATGCGGCTGTTGCAGCAACTCTATGTACAGGTGCTGATTGCGCTCGTCCTGGCCATCGTGGTCGGGATCTGGGCTCCCGAGGCGGCGATCGCGACGAAGCCGTTGGGCGACGCATTCATAGCGCTGCTGCGCATGCTGCTAGCGCCGATCATCTTCTGCTCGGTCGTGCTCGGGCTGACGCACGTGAAGGACATGAGGCAATTGGGGCGCTTGTCGGCCAAGGCGCTGGTGTATTTCGAGGTGATGTCCACAGTCGGCATGCTGCTGGGCTTCATCGCCGTGAATGTCTTCCAGCCCGGTGTCGGCCTGCACGCGACCAATCTCACGCTGGGCAGCAACGTCACCTCGATCACCTCGGCGGCGAGCCATTTCACTGCCGTGGGTTTCGCCCTGTCCATCATTCCGAACACGCTGGTCGGCGCGTTCGCCAATGGCGAGATCCTGCAGGTTCTGTTCATCTCCATCCTGACGGGGGCCGCCTTGAGCGTCGGAGGGGCCGGCAAGGACTCCACCATCCTGAGGGTGATCGCCGAAGGGCAGCATGTGCTGTTCCGCGTCCTGGGCTACGTGATGCGGCTTGCCCCGATCGGTGCGTTCGGCGCCATGGCGGCGGCGATCGGCGCGTTCGGCGCTGTGACGCTGCTTTATCTGATCAAGGTCGTGGTGCTGTTCTGGGCCAGCTCGCTCGTGTTCGTGCTGGTGATACTCGCTGCGGTGTGCGCGCTCGCCGGGCTCTCCATCTTCAAGTTGCTGCGCCTGATCCGCGAGGAGCTGTTGCTGGTGCTCGGCACCGCCTCCGGGGAGGTGGCGCTGCCACGGCTGATGCTGAAGCTGGAACAGGCGGGATGCGACGGGGCGGTCGTGGGGTTCGTGTTGCCCGGCGGCTATTCGTTCAACCTGGACGGCACGGGCATCTACATGGCGATCGCGGTCGGGTTCATCGCGCAGGCGACCGACACGCCGTTCAGCCTGGGGGAGCAGATCGGCGTGTTGGCCGTGCTGCTGCTGACCTCCAAGGGCGGCACGACCGTGGCCGGCGGCGCGTTCATCAAGCTGGCCGCCACGTTGCAGACGGTGCGCACCCTGCCGCTCACCGGGCTCGGGCTGCTGTTCGGCATCGACCGCCTGATGGCTACGTGCACCGCGCTCACGAACGTGGTGGGCAACGTGGTGGCCGTGTTCGTCATCGCCGTGTCGGAACGCGGCTTCGACCGGGTGAAATTCGACACTTACCTCGCGGAGCAGGCAGCAGGGCGGATCAGGCCGTCCGGCGCCGAAGCGGTCGAAGTTGGGGATTGATCCTATGCGCCAGCGTGAAACGGCCCGGGCCGGGTCAAGGCCGTGAGCTTCGCGGCGCTCCCCGACGTGACGCTGCATCTTCGGGAGGACGGTGCGCCAGGCCCGGTACTTGTACTACTGCACGAGTTGGGTGGCTCCCTGCACAGCTTCGACGCGGTTACGGAGGCTTTGTGCGGCCGCTTCCACGTGTTGCGCTATGACCAGCGCGGCGCAGGCCAGTCGGAAAAGCCGCGCCGTGCCTTCAGCCTTGCCGACCATGCGGACGACCTGGCGGCGCTGCTGACGGTGAGAGGCGTGGACTCACCCGTGCTGTTGGCGGGGGTGGCCGCCGGGGCGGCGATCGCGCTTTGCTACGCCCTGGCCCGGCCTGCCTCGGTCGCCGGTTTGGTGCTGTGCTCCCCCGCCCTGACGGTGGCGGTCGACCGGCGCAGCTACCTGGCTGACCGCTCCGCCCTGGCGGCGAGGGATGGGATGCGGGCGGTCGCGGATGCCTCGCTGGCACGGTCGTGGCCTTCCCACCTGCGCGGCGATGGTGGTCGATACGCCGAGTATCTCGCCCGCTTCCTGGGCAACGACCCGGTGAGCTACGGCCACGCCAACCTGGCGCTGGCAGACGCCGATCTGCAACCGCACCTCGGCCGCGTGTCGATGCCGTGCCGCGTCCTGGCTGGCCGGCACGATCTCCTGCGGCCGCCTGCCGAAGTGGAGGCCGTGGCGAGCCTCATTCCGGGTGCAACCTACCAGGTGGTGGAGGAGAGCGGCCACTTGATGAGCGTTCAAGCGCCGGGCGCCGTGGCCGAAGGCATCCTCGCGCTGCAGACGCAAAGGAGCAACGGCGAATGAGCGAGCGCAAAGGCCTTCTGCTTGTGCTGATGGAACCGCCCGCGTCGCTGGAGGAGGAGTTCAACGACTGGTATGACACGGAGCACTTCCCGCAACGCCGCGCTCTGCCCGGCATCGAGAGCGCAACCCGCTGGGTGTGCCTGTCGGGCTGGCCGCGCTGGGCGGCATTATACGACATGACGGGAGTGGAAGCGCTGCAGACGCCCGAATACGCAGCGGTGTCCGGCCCTAACTCGACGCCCTGGAGCCGCCGCATCCTGCCCCGTACCATCGGGCGCGCCCGGCTGGTGCTCGAGCAGGTCGCACCCGGCGATGCGCTCGGTCTGCCGCCGCCGGAGGTCAGCGCCCTGGTGCTGGCCCGCTACCCCGGGGAGATCGACCCGGCCGCATGCCTTGGCGCCGCCAAAAGCATGGCAGGTTGCCGCCAGGTGAGGGTGTTCCGCAACGCCGGCGCCGGGCCGGCACAGAGCTTCGTGCTGGCCGAATGCAGCCGCCCGGCTAGCCCCGACAAGGTGCTCGAGGCGCTGGGCGGCGTGGCCGGGGCAGGGGCGACGCTGCTCAACATCTACGCGCCGTATCAGCGGGGATGATGGAGATGGACAGCGTGCTGACCGTGGGGGGCCAGGCATTGCGGGTCCGGGTGGAGGGGCCGCAGGGCGCGCCCTGGCTCGTCTTCTCCAACTCGCTGATGACGGACCTGTCGCTGTGGGACGGCCAGGTAGCTGCGTTCGGCGCCGGACACCGCATCCTGCGCTATGACACGCGCGGCCACGGCGGCAGTGCAGTGCCGGATGCGGATTGCGACTTCCCGGGCCTGGTGGCGGATCTGGCGGGGCTGATGCGCCAGGTCGGAGCCGCAGAAGCGACCGTGTGCGGCGTGTCGATGGGCGGGGTCATCGCGTTGGGGCTGGCGGCGCGGCATCCCGTTTTGGTCGCCCGGGTGGCGGTGTGCGACTGCCAGCCCGCTTCCAGCGCCGCCGGCGCCGCCGCCTGGGATGAGCGGATCGCAGTCGCGCGCGCCGGTGGCATGGCGGCCCTGGTGGAACCCACGGCGTCCCGCTGGTTGCGGCCGGAGACGGTGGCGTCGGGCGGTCCAGCCGCCGCCGCGGTGCGCCGTATGGTTGGCGCGACTCCGCTGGAGGGTTTCGTCCGGGCTGCCCGCGCGTTGCAGAGCTACGATTTCAGGCCGGAACTGGCCGCCCTCGCAGCGCGGCACTGCCCAGCCGCCTTCGTTGTCGGCGCGGACGACGCTGCTCTGCCACAGGCGGTGCGCGCCATGGCGGAAGCATGCCCCGACGCTGCGCTGACGACGGTGCCGGATTGCGGCCACCTGCCCAACCTGGAACGGCCCGAACACTTCGACGCCGCCCTCCGGTCCCTTCTAGTGGTAAAAGCCTGACGGGAGAGTCGCTCGATTTCGCCACTAGCCTTTGACTTTGGCCGGTTTACCTGCCGCACGGGTTGTGAGCGTCAGGACCGGACCACATGCCACCCCAGCACGGAGCTGAGCCATGCGCCTGCCAGATCTCACGCCCGACCAGATGACCCCCGAGCAACGCCGGGTCGCCGACAACGCGGTTGCCGGTAAGCGCGGCCGCTTGCCGGCGCCATTACGGGCCTGGTTGCACAGCCCCGTCTTCGGCGACCGGGCACAGAGCCTGGGTGAGTTCCTGCGGTACGACACCTCACTCGGCCCGGCGCTGTCGGAACTTGCGATCCTGGTGACGGCGCGTTTCTGGACCGCACAGTATGAATGGTACGCTCACAAGAAGCTCGCCCTCCAGGCAGGGGTCAGCCCGGCCGTGTGCGACGCCATCGCCCGGCGGGAACAACCGTTGCTGCCCGACCCCAAGGCGGAGGTCGTTTACGAGTACGCGACGACCATGCACACCGATCACACGGTATCCCAGGCGCTGCACGACCGCGCGGTGGAGTTGCTCGGCGCGGCGGGTGTCGTCGAATTGGTGGGTATCATCGGTTACTACACGATGGTGTCCATGACGCTGAACGGCTTCGGCATCGGCGTTCCCCCGGGCGAGGCCGAGGAGTTGGGCGCATGAGCGGCCGGCTGGAAGGCAAGGTCGCCTTGATCACCGGCGCCGGCTGCGTCGGGCCCGGCTGGGGCAATGGCCGTGCGGCTGCCGTACTATTCGCCCGCGAGGGCGCCCGGGTGTTCGCCGTGGACCTGAAACCCGAGCCCATGGAGGAGACGGTCGCCCGCGCCACCACGAAAGCGGCGAACGGCGGCAGCATCCGCACCCACCTCGCAGATGTCACCGACGACGCGCAGGTGGCGATGATGGTGGAGGCCTGCGTGGCGGCTTACGGCCGGGTGGACATCCTGGTGAACAATGTCGGCGGCTCGGCCAAGGGTGGTGCCGTGGCGCTGTCCGAGGAGGGATGGGACCGCCAGATCGACCTCAACCTCAAGAGCGTGTTCCTGACCTGCAAGCACGTGATCCCGCACATGGAGGCAGTGGGCGGCGGCTCGATCGTCAACACTGCTTCCACCTCCGGCCTGCGGTGGACCGGGGCGGCGCAGGTTGGCTATGCGGCGTCCAAGGCTGGGGTGATCCAGTTCGGCCGGGTCACGGCGGTGGAGTACGCCCCCCGCCGCATCCGGGTGAACACGGTGGTGCCGGGCCAGATGCACACCCCCATGGTGGAGGCCCGGTTGGCCGGGCAGCGTGCGGGCGGGGATGTGGACGCGCTGCTCAAGAGCCGCGTGGCCCGCATTCCGCTCGGTTTCATGGGGGATGGGCGGGACACCGCGAATGCCGCACTGTTCCTCGCCTCCGACGAGGCGCGCTTCATCACTGGTACCGAGATCGTGGTCGATGGCGGCATGACCGCGCGTTGCGACTGAGGAGGATCGAAGGGATCGCCGATGGGCCACGCCCAACGTCATGGAACCGAATGGACGGGCCGAAACGTGGGCGTGGCTGTCGCCGGCGTGGTGGGGGCGTTACGACGCCGGCGATAAGGGCAGGCGGATCGGAAGCGCGGCGTTTCGGTGCTGGTGCTGCTTAGCGGCGTATGCCGCCGCCGAAGCCATGTCCGCCAAAACCGTGTCCGCCAAAGCCGCCACCTCTGAAGCCCCCTCCGCCGAAACCGGGGCCGCCGAAGCCACCGCCTCTTCCGAAGCCACCGCCTCTTCCGAAGCCTGGGCCGCCGCCGAAGCGATGGCCGCCGAACCCGTGGTAGTAGTCACCGCCGAACCCTCCAACCCCGTAGCCATAGCCTCCCCCAAACCCTCCCCCATAGCCGCCGTCATAATAGCCGGGGCCGTAGCAGCCGGCCAAAGTCAGCAAAGTGAGCGCGGCAAGCACACCCATTCTGAGTTTCGTGTTGAGGGAGACCATGAGTGCTTTCCTGCTGAGGTGCGAAATGCCACGCTTCGGGCGTGAGCATTGGCCGAAGCCGTTAGGAACGGTCGAAAACGTCGGTGTAATTGGCCACCGAGCCGTCCTGATGGGTGACAACGCCGTTACAGGTCATTTTCCGCGCAGAGTCCCCCAGCGTGCAGGTCAGCACGTCGGTCTGGCCGTTGGCGTCCCGGTATGTCGATTGCAGAGTGGTCGGGCTTAGCCGATGCGAAACCATCGTGTAGCCGTCGAGCGAGTAGAATTCGCCGTTGCCCGGTGTATCAAAGGTTTCGACGTCCTTCTGGCCCTTGGCGTCGGTGGTTGTCGTGGACCAGTGCACGTGCATGCTGTCGACACGGGCGATATCGGTCGAGAGATCGGTCGGTGGCGTCTCGCCCTGCGGCCGGGAGGACTGGCCGATATTGAGGTGCCAATGCCCGACGAATGGGCTGCTCTGCGCCTGCGCAGCGCCGAGTGGCAAAGCCATTCCGCCGAGGGCAGCGACGACGAAGCCAGTACGGCTCCAAGACATGGTCCAAGATCCGGTCCAAGACATGGCATAACCTCCAGAGGCAAACAGTAGGGATCGACCCGCCTGTAAGTCGGCGGACAGGTGCTTGGTTCACCAAATTCCTGGACGCGTCAGGTTGGTTTTCGCGAGTCTGTTATTGGAGGCCAGCGTCGCAACCGGCTGCGGCAAGAGGCTCGTTCGATCATGGCTTGCATCGAGCACAGAACGATCACCCATCGGCCTGCTGCATCGCCCAGAGGGCGAAGGCTTGGATGAGTGCCGGCTCGCGCAGGTACTCGTAGCGACCGGAGCGCCCTCCATGCCCAGCGGTCATGTTGATCCGCAACAGGACTGGCGCCGTGCCGATGGTGTGGGCGCGCAGCTTCGCGATCCACTTTGCCGGCTCCCAGTAGGTCACCCGGGGGTCCGCCAGGCCGCCCAGGGCAAGCACGGGCGGATACCGGTGCGCGGCGACCTGGTCATACGGCGAGTAACTCGCGATCACGTCGTAAGCCGCCGCGTCGAGCAACGGATTGCCCCATTCCGGCCATTCCGGCGGTGTGAGCGGTAGGCTCGTGTCCGACATCGTGTTCAGCACATCGACGAACGGCACTGCCGCCGCGACACCTGCCCACAGTTCGGGCCGCATGTTCAACACGGCGCCTGCCAGCAGCCCGCCTGCGGATCCGCCGTATGCAACAATCCGCCCGGCCCTCGCGTGCCCGGCTGCGATCAGGTGCTCGGCGCAAGCGATGAAATCGGAAAACGTGTTCGGCTTGGCGGGCCCACGGCCATCAAGGAACCAACCCCAGCCTTTTTCCGAGCCGCCGCGCACGTGCGCCGTCGCCCAGATCCAGCCGCGCCCGACGAGGTTCAGGGCCTGTATCGAGAAATGCGGCATCGTGGAGTGGCCATAGGCGCCGTAGCCGTACAGCATGACCGGGCAGGAGCCCGCCTCGAACGCGTCACGCCGGGCCAGCAGGGTGATCGGGACGATGGCCCCATCATGGGCCGTCGCCTGCACCCGGCGCACGACATAGGCGGCCGGATCGTGTCCCGACGGAATGTCTTGCGTCTTGCGCAACACCCGTTTGTCGGTCGCCATGTCGACGTCGAACACCCGGCGTGGCTCGCGTGGGCTTTCATAGGCGTAGCGCAGCACCGTGGTGTCGTATTCATAGCCCCCGACCATCGACAGGCTGTATGCCTCTTCGTCCATCATCAGCGGCCGAACCTCGCCTGACGCTCGATCGGTGATGACGATGCGGTCGAGCGCGTCCACCCGCTCGACGTGGGCCAGGTGCCCAGCGAAGAGCGCGAAGCCGGTGATGAAGTGTCCTGGGCGATGCGGCAGCAGATCCCGCCATCCCGCCCGGGAAAGATCCTCGGGGAACGCCGTCACCAGCTTGTAGTCCAGCGCACCATCGGCGTTGGTGCGGATGACGAAGCGGTCGCCCCAGTGGTCGAGGCTGTAGCGTATGCCGGTCTCCCGCGCCGCGACCAGACGCGGCGCTGCGGTCGGGTCGGCGGCGGCGAGGACCCAGGCCTCGCTGGTTTCCTGGTTGCCGAGGGAAAGGACGATCCACTGGCGGGACGACGCCAGGTCGACGCTCAGGAAGAAGCCTGGATCAACCTCGCGATAGATTAGAACGTCATCGGCCGCTGTGCCGCCGAGTGGGCGGCGGAACACGGCGGAGGGACGGCCGTTGTCGTCGCGCAATGTCCAAAACAGGAACGTGCCGCACGGGGAGACGATGAAATTGCCGGTGCAGTTCTCGACACCGGCGCCCAGCCCCTCGCCGGTGTCCAGGTCGACGACGTGGACCGTGTAAGCCTCAGAGCCTCGTGTGTCCTCGGCCCAGGCGAAGTAGCGATGATCGGCGCTGTGCATGGCGCGTCCCAGCCGGTAGTAGGCATGGGGCCTGGCCAGCGCGGCAGCATCGAGCAGCACCTGCTCCACTCCGCCTGCTGTAGGCGCACGTACTAGCAGCGGATGTTGCGCACCGCGTGCATAGCGGCGGTAATAGGCCCAAGGACCGTCCGGCGATGGCACGGTACTGTCATCTGCCCGCATCCGCCCGACCATCTCGTCGAACAGCATCTGCTGCAGCGGCACGGTCTCGGCGAGCACCGCATCGGTGTAGGCGTTCTCCGCCAGCAGGTGGTCGCGGATGTCGGGCCGTAGCAGGGCAGGGTCGCGCAACACTGCCTGCCAATTCGGGTCCTTGATCCAGGCGTAGTCGTCGGTGCGGCTACGGCCGAGTTGCTCGATCACGACGGGGCGACGTGGGGCGGTTGGAGCATGCATGGTGAAATACTGTCCTGTTGGCGCGAACGGCGACCGGATGCGTCGGTCTACCGGTCGGTAGTACCGCGGCTGAGGGTGACGCAGTTTCATTGAGCGCAGTCTTTAGGCTGATCGCAGCGGTCTTTGCACCGAAGTGCAGGTATTCGTACGGTTACATGGCTGCTGGCGTAGTTCCGTGCGACGATTGATTGTTGGTATGCGCCTAACGCTTCAGCAATCGTTGCCAAATCCGTTCTGTGCTGGTCTTCGGAATGCTGACGCGGTTTGGGTGCGCCGGGGTAGGTGCGGTAACAGCTTTCAGCGGAAACGGGGGTTCATGATCGGGTGAAAGACCTGGGTTCGCAGCCAAACCGTTCCGCGACAATCGTTCATGAATGACGTGCAAACGTGCAGATGTTTATCACAAGAATTTGTCAATCGAGAGTTACGGTTGCCTCGTCGTGAACAGGCAGGTAAAGGCGTTGGACGAACTCGATTAAGAGTTGTTTCAGATATCGTGAAAACGATGTTTTTATGGGCGGCGACGGGCAATATGGCTCGGTGACATGTAGCTAAATGGTTACGATTGTATGTTTGATGCTACCCTGACGTTAAGGTTATCGCAATTTTAAGC
Source organism: uncultured Acetobacteraceae bacterium (assembly GCA_964247705.1). Lineage (GTDB taxonomy): Bacteria > Pseudomonadota > Alphaproteobacteria > Acetobacterales > Acetobacteraceae > LMUY01. Next base: position 47,490 of record CAXTVQ010000016.1, read on the forward strand.
TATGGAGTTTGCTACGTGACGATGGCAAGGTTTGGTTTAGAAGCGACTTCACCTGCGGCGGCCGATGTCAGTTTACAGTTTCAGCGGAAGGCCGATGTTCCGAGTGGGCGTAATGCATCTCTGATTGCAACCGCAGGAGCGTTGGTCTTAAGCGATGTGATCGCATTTGGCTTAGTATCGGTCGTTATCGCTTCAATCCTGATCTGGCTTGGCGTCTTTCCCTCACCGTGGATCGTGCAAAATAGCACCGTTTTGCGGGATATCGGGGCGGTTCTAGGAACAGGTGTATTTGGCGTGACCGCTTACCTCGCGGTGAACGGCCATTACACACGACGTCTCTCTTTCTCGTCCGAGATTAGACTGCTGGCCTGCAGTGGGATATTTGCGCTTGGTTTGAGTTCGATCTCGGCCGCGCTAGTCCCTGAATTGCATGCCTACTTAGGCTTGGCGACTGTATGGATGTTCTTTCCTGTCTTGGCGCTATGTGGTCGCAAGCTCGTCCGCGGGGCCTTGAAGCGGGCCGGCGTCTCACAAGTGCGTATGATCTTGGTCGGACACTCGAACGCCGTAAGCCGTGTTCTACCGTCGCTGACGGCTAGCGCGGGCTTCGACGGCGAGGTTGTCGCAGTCGTAGACCCCAACGCCGATCTCAATGATCTACCATCGTCGGTTAATTGGCGTCTTATGTTACAGCAATGCCGCGCTAACCTTGTGGTCGTTTGCGACGACGTCCCTGGTAGCGTTGCGCTCGAGGTGGCTTCATCACTCGCCGAGGAGGGCGTGCCTTTCGCCGTTGCGGCCTACACCGAAGAACTCCAGCCGTCTGCTTTCCAACGTGTCGACCTGTTTGGCAGCGATGTCACGCTTCTGAGCTATCGCAATCAGACGGCGACACCGGCCGGCCGGGTGTCTAAAATCGTCGTGGATCTGCTGATAGCGTCGGTATGCGTGGTCGCATTGCTTCCTCTCCTGTTGATCATCGTAGCGCTGGTCAAAAGCGACGGTGGTCCTCTCCTCTTCGGCCATACCCGCTTGGGACTGGGCGGGCGGCCTTTCCGGTGCCTGAAATTCCGATCGATGGTCGTTGACAGTGAGGCTGTGCTCAAGCGCTTGCTGGAGACGAGCCCGCAAGCTCGAGCGGAGTGGGCGGAGACGCAGAAACTGCGCCATGATCCTCGGGTCACGACCGTTGGACGCTTCCTCCGGGCCTCTAGCCTCGACGAGTTGCCACAGTTACTGAATGTGCTTCGTCTGGAGATGAGCCTCGTGGGCCCCCGTCCTATCGTGTCAGCCGAGGTTCCGCGCTACGGCGAGAACATCAAATACTATTACCAAACTCGCCCGGGCCTCACGGGGCTATGGCAGATAAGCGGCCGTTCCTCGACGGGCTATAAGCAACGTGTGGAATTCGATCGCTGCTACGTCCGAAATTGGACCATTTGGCAGGACGTCGCGATTTTGGCAAAGACAGTGCCAGCAGTGCTTAAGCGTCGTGGCGCATATTGAGGCATAATACGACCGTTCTTCTTTTCGCACACTGTTCGATGCACTTAATCCGGAGTTATACAAAGCTGCGAGTATCGATTGGGACTGCTCGTCGGCTCTCACACCACGTTTGAAGTCATAGGCGTGTTCACACCCGACGTAGCACAATCTACGCACGCTTAAGAGAGAGCGCCGTTGAGCCAAGCCACGTTACGGCAACAGATCTGATCTCTGACCACATGTCTTAAGCTGAATATTAAGACGATTGCGTCAGGCCTTGCTCAACTGTCGAGCGGTAGGGCTGTTCGATCGACACGGCGGCTTTCTAGCACATCGGCTCAGGTGATATATTTCGGCCACAACCGGTAGCAAACTCGCAACTACAACGTTTGACAGACGTGCCTACCGGCTCGGCTACGTATATAGCCGTCGCTGTCGTGGTTGATAGTGTGCGGGGTTGCATGGGGTCTGAAGCTCGCCAGCCGAGAGAGGGGCGCACTGGCGCGGCGTGGACCGCAGCGGTGCTGCTTTGCACTGCGGTCTGTGCCGTGCCCGGCATGGCATCTGCACAGCAACTGCTGAACCAATACCTGGCCCAGGATCTGGCAGGCGTAGCGGTCGATCCGGGCGTCACCGTCAGGTCCCGCTTGCGTCCGGCTTACGACGCACCCGGCATTCGGTATGGCGAGGTCACCGTCCGCGTTGAGCTGGATGAGACATTGGGGCTGGACGACAATGTGCTGGGTCAGCCAACTCACCGGGCGAGCTCGCTGATTGAAACGAACGCACAGGTCCGCGCGGAGTATAACCATTCCGACACGACCGCTTTCGCCAGCCTCACGGTCGACGACAACGAATTTCCGGAGGTGAGTCAACAATCCCATACTGACTGGACGGCTTCGATTGGGGGTACTCATCAGTTTGGACGCGACACGCTCACATTCACTTACCAGCACCTCAATCTCAACCAGACGGCGCGTGACCTAGATGTTCCGCAGTTGCAAAACGCACTGCCTTTTCAGCTTGACTCGATACGGCTGGACTATCGGGCTGTGTTCAATCGGTTGTTTGTCGAGCCGAACCTCACGGTGTCGGATGTAAGCCTGAGCAACGGAACGGTTGCGGGTACCCCGTATATCCAAACCGACCAGGATCGAGTGGTGTTTCAGCCAGGTGTGACCCTTGGCTACGAGCTGGCGCCCTTGCGTGATGTGGTGCTGGTCCTGCAAGACTCGGTTGCAGCATACCGAAACCGGCTGCCGACTGAGCCGTCGCGCGACTTCAACGACATTTCTGCCTTGACCGGACTTGACTTCCAGGAAGGTATCTTTCGCTACCGCCTGCTGGCGGGCTACGAGGTCCGCAACTTCACCAGTTCCGCGTATAAGACCATCGCCAACCCGATCGCCGAGGCCTTGGTTTTCTGGAACCCGAGTGGGCTCACCACGGTCACTGGCCAAGTTACCCGGCATATCCAGAACTCTTCGGACAACACCACGACCGCTTTCACCGAAACCGCATTCGGCCTGCAAGTCGACCACGAGCTTCGGCGCAATGTGTTGCTGAATGCCAACGCGCAATACGTGCAGGACGATTATAGCGCAAACCAGGGCAACGCCGGGGGCAGTCAGGAACTGATAACGTTGAGCGCCAGTGCTACATGGCTCATCAACCGCAACCTTCGGCTGGTAGGCAGCTACGAGTTCGATCGGCGTAACACGAGCGGCGCAATCCAATTGGGAGGGGTCAACAACCAAGTGCTCGGCTCCGGCTACTCGGAAGACCGCGTGTTGCTGACCTTCCGCTTTGCCCTTTGAGCCTTCACTCAGCCTAGCGAATAGATGTTGGTCGACACTGCAAAGCTTGGACGCTCGGGCGGTAAGGCAGGGCGGCTCGATCCAATACGTCGTCCGGCTCAAGCTTTACCATCGATAGTTTAACGTTTGTTGTTGTCTGACAGTGCCGCCTCGACAACCGTCGTCGTGTTGGCGGCGGAGGGTAGGTAATCGAAGCCGCCCTGGCGTCCGATCGACTCGATGCCGTAGCTTCTGACTTGCTGTAGGACACGTCGCGCTTCCTCGGTCGCGCCCCCGGTGTAAACGGGGTAAGCGTTCGCTGTCTTCAGATAGCCTTCGAGACGCGTTTCACCGTCGAATAGACCACGGGCACGAACGTTCAAGATGAAGTCCTGAGCGAGTTGGTCTATGCCGAAACCGGATGGAGGCAGGTTGACTTCTACCCCGAGATACTCGCGGTCTTCGACCGCCCCGTAAAAGTCCGAGAACATCGTCAAGCGCTTCCATCGGCCTGAAGAGGAGAAGTTGTGAAGAACGCTGTACGTGAAGCCGCGTTTTCCCTTGAAGCTGAAGAACAAGCTGGCGAGTTCGACCGAAACCAGACGCGGCTTATCGTCTATGCCGCACAATGACGTAAGCCGTTGCAGCGGGATCGTGGAGATCAGACGATTCGCTTGCCACTCCTCAGACTGGGAACGAATGCAGAAGGTCTCTCCAGCTTTCTGAATGCTTGACATCGACTGGCCAAGGTAGAAAACGGCGCCTTGTTTCTCAAGAGAGCGACGAGCAAGATTGTATAGTGTGGCAAACCCTGCTCGTGGTCGAACAAATTGTTGGATCTGTTGGCGGCCTGTTTTGCGTTTAAGTAACCGCCGCAGGCGGTTGCGCAACGACGCCGCATCGGAAATCCAACTCATCCGCTTCTTGGCAAAGTCCAACTCGATCTCGTCTGCTTGTACTCCGTAGAAACGCTCCATGTAGCTGCCGAGCCCGGACTTTTGGAACAGCCGGTTCCCAATCCAAAAACGCGCAAACTCCGCGGCGTTTACCGGCTTACGGCGTAACAATCGTGAAATGACTAGCGATGACACCAACCTGAGGATCTCGGGAAGACCTTTTGCGAACACCTCCGCCGAAATCGACACCGGGTAGGATGACACCTCCCCCGACGGAATGATGCGTCCGAACGACGCCTCCACGGGTTGGTATAACGGCAGAAGCTCCGGGAAATGGTTGAAGAACGGAGAGTTCTCCCAGAAAATCAGGGTTCCGATATCGAATGTGAACGGCCCGATATGGCTGTCTATGTGATTACCGCCGATATGATCATATTCCTCAATGATCGCGATCTTAGCCAGCCCTTGTTTCTGCAGCAGTTTCGCCGCAACAAGACCACTGATACCGGCGCCAAGGACGACCGCGTCCCACTGCTGACATTTCTCAGCCATACGTCAACTCCCTAACGCTCTCAGCCCACTAGCGACTAAACGTTAGGGTCTGCTGCCGTAATCAGGAAGTTGCTAGTCGCTCATGACCGTTGAGCCGAGAGTTTATCATGACCAAACCGCAATGATAAGGCAACAGACAGAATTCAGCTCTGAAACTGACACGTTGGCGCAGAAGCGTTCGGGGATGGTCTTTCCAGCGACTGTTACTGCCCATGCGAAAGTAGAGAGGGGACTCGCCGAATCTCAAAGCCCATTCGGCCTCGCCCAGAATGTCTACCAACCTTGACTCAGTGCAAGGTTGGTAGACATTCCTTGAGGCGCAAATGCAGTTAGTCGAACACCGAGATATCACCGATGACTGTCGGCAGCTTCCAAGCCATTAGAAGGCTCGTTCGCGTCTCAACCAAAGCGCAGGTTACGCGGCGTCTCGCTTGCCCAATTGTACGTCAACCGCGCTTTCTGCAAACGACTGAGTCTGTCCCAACACCTCCGGCATAGCCGGTACTTTGAAAATGGGTGAAGCTGGCTGACCGCACAGCGCCAAGTAAGTCGCCGGAAGTTCCCTGAGCGAAACTTTGCGCTCGATCACGCCTGGACGAAGTCCCTGACGACTGATCCATAGGATTCCGTCAGGATGGTGATGGCCGCTCTTCATGCCTTCGATCTGATAGAAGACATCGTGGAATCGACCCGTCACGTTGGAAAGTGGGCTCCGCATCACTGCGGCCTCAGGTGGCGACGCAAAGACGGCACAACCGCAGAACAAGGACGAACCGTCTTGCCGCGTCTCCATCACCGCTTTGCCGTCATCTAAGGTCACGGCTGTGAGTTTTGTCGCTGCATCCGTCGCCTCTGCCTCGCTGTGGAAGACGAGGTGGAACTGCTCGGCCATCACGGGCGCGTAAGTGAACTCCTGCGTTACGCCGCAGAAACGTGCGAATACATTGACATCCCGGGGTTTGAAGATGACCTTGCCGCCAGCGTCGTCGTATTTGACGAGCGCTTGCTGGCTCAGCGCGGTCGCCAGCACGATCGCCGTCTCCGGCCCAGCCAGGCGCAGACACTCGCCAACGATCTCGTCCATCTTGCGATAACCGAACAGGATCGCATCGCCGAATTCAGCAACCTCTTCCGTGGTTGGCTTCAAGGCGAAGACGTCGGGCTCCATGCTGCGCCAGTAGTAATGCTGAAAGTGCGCTGTCGAGTTGATGAAGAAGGTCGAGAACGTCGGCTGCAGCTTACGATATTGCGACCGGAACAAATCCCACTGCAGGCGGTCGAGGATCACGGCACGACGCCACTTGTTCCGCTTACCCCGTTCGCTGGACAGTTGGCGAAGTGTGTCGCTCACGGTCTTCGGCGATAGGCCGTGTGTGACCATGAACGTCACGAACCGAGCATGGTCGGCCTTGCTCAACGGGACCTTTTCCGCCGTGTATTCCTGCACGTAGCTGCTGACGAACTTGAAGTAGTCGTGGAATACCCGCTCCGGAAACGGACGCGCGCCTGTGCTCCAGGGATCCGGAACCAGCATCCCGTTCAAGCGGTCGCCCTGGAACCCGGCGTTCATGCTGCCACAAACCCAGACCGACTTGCCGTTCTGCGAAAGGACGTCCCAGATCCGGGGCGCCTTGAGCTTGTGGCCATCATCGAGGTCGAAGATACCATGCTCGGCATACGACAGCCCCGTATGCGACGTGATCCATTGTATCCAGGGTTCGAGTGCCGGTGGCGGCTCCTCGGCGTCCGACACCGCAACGAGCGATTGTTGCCGCAGCTTGGCAAAATTTGGCAAATGGCCTGCCTTGATGAAGCGCTCCATCAACACCGGCGATAGTTCATTGAACTCGAGGACAATGCAAGATTGCGTCATCAATGCCTCCGCTATGCGTCGATAAATTCGAACGCTATCGTATAACTCTAAAAAGGGCCAACTTCTGCCCGCACGACTTGCTTAATGACCGAAGATCGTGTGGATGGCAAGCTGAACGTTATGACTTGTTGCATTAGTCAGGTCAAGGCGAGTTGACCTAAGTATTTAACATGTTAGTTCCAGCAAGTCACAAATATCTGATCAGGTTGCCACGCGGCGGACGCCAAGCACGAAGTTGATTATAGTTTGCATACCACGTGGCCGGTTGATCGAAGATCGCTTCATGCGTATCAAGTAGAGGCGCAGCCCTGCTGCAGGAAAGGTCAGCATTGCCGCCCACGCGGCGAACATGACCTTGTGCCGTGGCGGTGCATTCGTTTGAAGCAATCGCCTCACAAAGCGGGCAGCCAAACCGACGGTTCGTATACGGCCGGACAGACAGGCAATCATCAACCGCCGTTCCAGGACGTATAAGCTGCCTTCAAGCCCTTCGCTTGGATATGCCGTGCCGATGACGGGCTTTACTTCTTCCCAACTCTTGCGAAACAGCGACAGCTCCTTCTCCAGCAATGACACCGAAGGGTTGCTCCACGCACTCATGCTGTTGCCGTGTCTCCGGTAGCGAGCGAGTGGTGCGTTGATTGAAACGATGTCGCCAAAGTAAGGAAGTGCAAGGGTAGGTGAGCCGTCAATCACGCCACGTGAATCGAAACGGCTGATATCCATTCGCAGAAGAACCTCACGGGAGTAGACGTTCCCCGAGGTCGGCGGGCAGATATAGAACCCGGCGCACGCGTTGTCGGCCCGCATCGAGGCGCTGTCGTAGTTAGGCGGGTAGGTTGGGAAGGCAGAGTTCTGCAAGCCGCCCTCGCTGTCCATTCCATCCAGTTGGAACTGAAGCTTGGCGGGGCCGGTCATCAGCGACGAACGAATGCCTGCGACAAGGCCGGGTGTGGCCAAATCGTCAGCATCCAGAAAATAGACATAGTCCGAACGAACCGTCAGCAAACCTGCACGGCAGGCGCCGAGTTGGCCGGAATTCGTGATGCTAACGATACGTGCTCGGTCGGCGTAGCCGGCCAGGATCTCTAGGGAGTTGTCGGTAGAGCCATCGTCGACGACGACGATTTCGTCGAACGGCTCCGTCTGCGCCAGCACGCTGTCAAGTGTCTGGGACAAATAGCGCCCGTAGTTGAAATTTGGGACGACGACGGCAATGGTGGGCTCGGGACTACTCATGTGGGGCTCTGCACGGCTACCGTGGACCGTGGTGCCGTTGCGCCGAAACGCCGGACCGCTTGCAAGCGCGCTCTGTCGTAGACCTCGAGCGTTTGGCTGCCGATTTCGGTCCAGTCGGGCGTTGCTTCTGCAAGCAGCCGGGCGTTGCGCCCGCACTCCGTGGCGAAGTCACGGTTGCCAATCATTCGGGCAAGGGCGGCGGCCAAAGCCGGCTTATCGTCAGGTGGAACGAGCAGGCCTTGCACGCCATCCTCGATCCGCTCGGCAAAGTCGCCAATCGCGGACGCGACGATGGGGCAGCAATTCGCCAGTGCGAACGTCAGCACTCCGCTGGCTTCGATATCGCGATACGGAAATACCGCCACGACCCCGGGCGAGAACAGCGCGTTGACCTCACTGTCCGGTACGAACCGTTCTTCGAACAACAGGCTGTCCGCGACGCCGCGCGCCTGAGCAAGCGCACGTAGCGGTTCGAGCGGGAGGTACGCTTTGCCGATCACGCGCAAGGTAGCCTGCTCGCGCAACTCGGCCGGCAACATCGCAAAAGCCTCGATCAGCACGTCGACGCCCTTGTAGGGCTTGATCTTGCCGAACATCAGCAGCGTCAATCGGCCGGTTTGTTGGATGGGCGGAGCCGGTGGCAAGCTGTCTATGAGACCATGTGGCAGTACGGATATTTTTGCGTCCGGAATGCCCTCTGCGAGCAGTCGGTGCCGGCCCTGCTGCGTGTGTGTGATCAGATGGTCGAAAGCGTGAAGACACTCGGCAAAACCACGCGCCCGCACGGCGCCTGGATCGCCATTGTAAGGCGTCGTGTCGTGCACTGTCAGTATGAGCGGCGCTATGTCACGGAGCCGTTTAAGGAAGTGTCGGTCCACGATCGGCAGTGGCAGCCATTGGAAGTGGATGATGTCGGGCCGCTGCGCTTTGAACTGCGAAGCGAGCCGCGTCATGGACGCGAAATGGTCGATTCCTTTTATGCCAAGCCGGATCGGCTTCGGCAGGGCTGCGACGGCGCCCATTGTCGCCACGCGATAGAAGTCCGGGATGATCTGTATCCCGCCGGTGTCGTTGTCCTCGGCATTCATCGGCCGTCCATGCAGGCGCACAATGTGTCCAGCTGCGGAGAGCGCGCCGGACAGCTTGCAGTCGTAGGGCACGGTGAATAGCGAAGGGTCGATGATGGAGATGTGCATGGTGCCTCCAATGCGTAGGCCGGGCGCACGTGGCGAACGACGAGAAGGAGTGGCGAAGAGTTCGGCAGGTACGGGTAGGGAGCGTTAGGGAGGGTGAACGTCAGGCCGCAACGGCCGTCGCGTTGATCGCCGACAGCACCGAATTGACTACTCGTTCCGGCGACGGCCAGGTTCCCGGCTCAGTGACGCCGACGCTCGAATAGGGTGGTGGATAGCCCCAAGCCCGGTCATGGTCGCCTATATCTGCATGCATCCCGCCCAGAACCGTGACAGTGGGCCGCCGGAACGCTGCAGCGACATGAAGCAACATCGACGCGTTGGTGAGCACGAGATCCGCCTGTTCGGTGAGGGCGAACGTCGTCCGAAGTGGCACCTCGCCGCAGACCGACCGCAAACCAGGTATCCTTGCCGCCATAACCTGCTCTGCGCGCTCACGGTCGGCACTGCCGCCGATCAACAGCATGTTCGGCCGTCCAATCTGGCGCTCCATGGTAGCGGAGAGGTCGGCAAGGGCGCGAGTCAATGGCTCGACTGGCCACACTTTGACAGGAAGTCCGCCGCCGCAGTTGATCAACAACCGCAACGGACGACGCGGGCTTCCCGGCGCCCAGATGCTCTGCGCAGCTTCACGCTCGGCCGCCACGAGATAAAGTTGCGGCCGTGCTTCCGGGAGGTTCTTCGCTCCCAGCAGTTCAGCCTGTCGCAGGGCCATGGCGCACACGTGAGGCCCATCCTTCCACGTGGCCGACTGCTGGCAAGCGGACCAGCCACCACGGTAGCCGCGAAGCCCGACCCGGTAACGCGCGCCGAGTCTCAACAACGTCAAAGCGGTGATGTGGCTGCCGAGAATGTCGATGCCAACGTCGAAACCGCCACGCTTCCGGAGTGCGGTGATTTGCGGAGAGCGCGCGAGGAAGGTAAGCAACGCCGCCGGTGATTTGTCGGCGACGAACTTATTGCTCCAAGGTAGGTCGATCTCCGCAATCTCGTCGACGAAAGGGTTGTTCTCGACGATCGCCCGAGCCCAACTGCCGATGCCGGCGACGAGATGCGCCCTGGGGAAACGGCGGCGCAACGCCTCGAAGATCGGCGTCGTCGTCAGGAGATCGCCGAGGTCGGTCGACCGTAAGACGAGGATGCTGCGTGGCTCGACGATGCGCGGGTCCGGCCCGCTACGGCTCAGCTTTCCCGCAACCCAGCTTACCGGCTCGAAAGCTTGGCTCTTCCAAGTCATGCACGCTTTCCTTGCTGCCGCGCCGTCATGAAGACCCTGTTACGAAAGGCTTTACCGAATGCATTATGGTCCGCTCGAACGTCAGCATCGGCAGCATGTAGAATAGGGCGCCACCAAGGATACCGACTAACAGGCGTATGAGCGGCGTGAACTCAGTAGCATGGTACTGGAATTGCCAAACGACAGCCGCCATGGCGAGCGCCCAACCGATCGGGAAAGTGAACGCCGCGAGATAACGGCCGACGGAAATTCGAAGATAGCGATGCGCCATCCACAAGGCTGTCGGGAGTATGATGAAATGGCGGGCGCCGAGGGCGACGGCGGACAGCCCCACGCCGGCATGCTGGGTTAGCACGCAGGCGAGCAGCGCCAGTGTGCAGCTTACGGCCGAGATCGTAACCAAGGCCGCCTGATGGCCTCGTGCGCGCAGGGCGGGACTTACCAAAATGGTCGGCACCACCGTGCTCCAACTCAGCGCCGCCACGGCAAGATACGGGAGCGACGGCAGCCAGCGCGCGCCAATGATCGCCGTTAGAACATCCGGCGACACTGCGGCGAAGCCGAGCAGCACGGGCGCACCAACAAAGGTTATTATCTTGGTGCCGAGCAGGAAGGCGGCTGAAATGTCGCCGCCGGTGCGTTCGACGCGGGCGAAGTAGGACAAGCCAAAGCGCAAGGTGAAGTTCTGGATCAAAAGCGCCAACTCGTCGATCAGCCGCTGCGCGAATTGCAAGTAGCCAAGCGCCTCCAAGCCGTGGAATGCGCCGAACAGCAGGCCGAACACGCGGCTAGTTACCGTCCAAAGCAGAATCTCAAGGCTGATTGGACCACCGAAGGCCATCAGACCGCGGAACTCCGGCCATCTTAGGCGAAGGCGCGGCCATCGGCCGATGCTGCCGAAGAGGCAAACGGTCGCAAGGCCGCTGCCGGCGAGGGCGCCGCCGAGGATGCTCCATGCTCCGAATCCCGCATAGGCCATCGTTGACCCGACAACGACGACGGCCATTTTCGAGAGTATCCCGCGCTTCGCGAGCACGTCGATCCGCATCTTGCGGGTAAGAATGGCGATCGGAACGGCGTCGATGCTGCCAAGTGGCAGGAGCAAGCTACCCACCCCGATCAACACACCGACGGAACTGTCATGGTAGAGTGCGGCAATCGGCCAGGCGAGGGCCATGCACACCGCAGCGCCGAGCAGAGAGATAAGGATCAGGCCCGTGTAGGCGCTATCGGTCAGCGTCGTATGAAACGAGCGGCTCCGTACCAGGGCCTCACCGATCCCAAAGCTCGCGGCAATCTCGACCAGTCCGATCACCGCCATTGCGGCGCCGGCCCGCCCAAGCTCCTGCGGCTGGATGAAATGACCGATCGTGAGTGTCGATAGAAGGCCCGTGACAGCGTTCAGGCCGCTCTCGACGATCGCCCACCGTACGGACGAGACTACGCGATTGCGATTACCCATGACAGTTACTGCCGATCGACCCGAAGATCAGCGGTAACAAGAAGCAGCATCGACGGTAACAGGACGAATGGAATCTCGACGTTGCACCCGTCCCAGAGCAGCCAGACCATGATCGGTGCAACCAGCGCTCTTTGCGTCTGCGTGCGACGGGCAGTGAAAAACAGGGCGAGAAAGGCGATCAAAGCTGGCGCACCAAACTCGAGGAGCAGCTTTACGATTGAGTCCACGCTGTATTCGTAGGTCATGCTGCGGCCTGGGTGTTCGCTCACACCCGCCCCCAAGCCGAAGAACAGCACGCCGGGCGCTTGGCTCAAGATGTCCACCAAAAACAACCATGGCGTCACGAAACGCAGATACGCGCTGGATCCAGGCTCGGTGAACTCGTCGGTGCGTGAAATGAGAAAGTTATAAATATCTGGGTTTGCCAGGGCTAGGCCGCCGAGCGCCAATGCACCGACTATGGTCGTGACCAACCCGAGGACGATCCCACGGCCGCCAAGGCTCAGCACCGCCGTGGCTACGAACCCGATGATCATCAACCAGCCCGTTCCCGACACCGAAGTCATCAGTCCCGCACCGAAGATGCAGAGATACTGGACACGCCGCAGGACCAGGATCTCAATCAGCAGGCCCAAAGCGACATACTGGGAGAACAACGAGGGTTCAAGAAGGAAGAACCCATTCGATTTATGGAACGGCGTGCCATCGATCGGAATGAGGACGTGCCAGTAGTCTTCGACGAGGATGCTTTGGGGGAGGAAGTCGCTGAACGTGAAAAGGTCGATGTTGATAAACTGAAGACCGAATTCTATCAGGCCAGCGATCGCCACGAACGCAATCCAGCGGTTCACAACCCGGAAGAACGCCCGCTCACCGACCGGTTTGGCGAAGGTCAATGTCCCGAAGCTGGTCAGCAGCAGGAACTGACCCAGGGAGTTGACGCTCGGCGTGCCACCCAACTCATCGGGAACGAGCGCCCCGATGATCGCTCCGATGAATGCCAGAATGCACATGACACCGAAGATCAAGAGCCGCTGACGGTTGAGGATCAGCGTCCCCTGCAGCACGAACAGCAAGGCCAGGCCCATTCCGAGCGGCGTTACCGAGTCGAGGAATGTTGACGTGAATTCATGGCCGAAACGCTGACACAGCATGGCGCACGCAAAGAGCGCACCCGAGAACAGCAAAGCGCCGCGCTCTCCGTCAACGCGAGCCGCCGCCTTTTGGACCGCCGGTGCGTCGATGACCGAGGTGTAGCTCACGAACCGGTCTCGGTGGCCCCGCCCCGCTGCTGCGTCGAGTTAGAACGCTCCACTCCCATGCGTTCATTGGTCATGGTCATCCGGCCAAGATCCCGCTGCCGGGCGCGTAGAAATGCCACTTTGCGTTTCACCTTGCGGGCGGTTGCGCCTGGATTGAGAATGGCCGCTCCGGCTAAAAACAGCACTGCGCCAAGGCGCTGGCCACGCAGCAGAGCCATGTCACGCCGGCGCATGAGAATGGCGGACATGACGCCTACCTCGGACCGGAGCTTGCCAATGGAAGTAAGTCTCTGGAGGGATTCGTTGTAGCTTGCCGGTGACAGTTCGGCTTGGCCGGCGCGATGCCGGCGAAAGTTCTCGTAAATCAATTTGTTTTGGAAATACTGCGCCCGCGTATTATTTGCCGACGTCGAACCCGAGTGATAGCGAAAATAGGTCAGGTATTCTGGCTGGACCAGGATCTGAAAACCCGATTGGATGATCCTCATGGATAGATCCACGTCTTCCGTCTGACGGAACTCTTCCCTGAAGCCACCGACAGCTTGCACGACGGACTTGCGCAAGATCATGCTCGGGGCGGGAAAGATCGGATTGCCCCCGCTGCTGATGAATAGTTCGACGTCCTCTTGGCTGCAGAACGGGGGTTCGTGCGATCCGCGGACCTCGCCATGCTCGTCAATGATCCGGTAGTAGGAACCAGCGGCTCCTAGTTCCGGGTGGTCAGCCATGAACGCCAGTTGCCGGTCGAGCCGCGAGGGCGCCATCAGATCATCCGCGTCAATCCGCACGATGAGATCCGAACGAGCCTTCGCGATCCCGGTGTTGAGCGCGACGACGACTCCCCGATGCGCGAGTGTCACGACAGTGAGACGGGGTTCATGCTTGGAGTAGGAGCGCAGTATCTCAGCCGTTCCATCAACCGATCCGTCATCGACGACGATGATCTCAAAGTCGGTGAAGGTCTGCTGGCTGATGCTCTCAAGCGTAGCCTGAACGTACCGGGCGCAATTGTACACCGGTATCACGATCGATAGTGCTGGCCGTGACATCACGCTCTCATCAAACCCGATTTCAAAGCTGTCTGCCGGGCAGGGCTCAAGCCGCATGGGTCAACATTGCGGCGACCGGACCGGCCGATGTCACGACGAGATCTTCGACGAAGCGACCAACATCGCGCGATTTGTCGCGGGCGTCGTCGAAAATCAGGATGCTGGCATCAGCACAGTTGGCAAGCGTCAAGGCGCTCGCCGGAGTCTCCGTCGACGGCGAACTCAGTACGATGAGGTTGTAATACTCGCGCGCTTCGGCGAGCACGCTGTGGAACCTCATGCCGCTCAACAAAGCCTGCGCATTCACGGCGCCGCGGTTCGCGAGGAGCAGGTCGAGCGGGCTCTGCGTGTCGTGCGCCAGGGCATCGCGCCAGTGCAGATCACCCTCGAGCACCTCTGAAAGGTCGTGCCCATTGATGTTGAGCATCTCCGCCAGAGCGGGCGACTGCAGGCTACCCTCGATGAGGAGAACACGCTCACCGTCGGCAGCCGCCAGCCGTGCAAAGGCAAAGGCGATCTGCGCGCCGTTGCGGGTGCTTTGCGCCGGAATCAGCGCCACGACACGGGGAGCGCCGACCTTGCCACTCGCGCGCAGACGCAACCGGAGCGTGCGCAACGCCTCGGATGCCTCGCGGGTGGGCTGGACCGACAAGCCGCGGGGCAGGGTGCGGCGGCCTCGCGGAGCGCTCCCGGGGAGGACGGCAAACACCGGCAACCCCCGCGCCGCCGCGTCCGGCGCGTCGCTCGCGAAAACGAGGCGCGTGGTCGCAAGCGATAGAAGCACGCCGACCATGCCGCCTGCGGCAAGACCGAAAGCGACGGCCAATTTCGGCTGCGGGCTCGAGGGACCGTTGGGTGGCTGCGCCGCGCTCAGCACGCGCACATCCGGCGTCTGGGCAAAGGGCTGGCTCATGGTCTGCTGGATGCTGACCTGCAGGGTCTGCACGAGTTGGCGGCGGGAGGCTATCTCCTGAGTGAGGTCGTCGAGCTGCACCTGGGCGCCGGTCGTGGTCACCGCTGCAGCGCGGGCTGCGGTCAATTGCTGTTCGGTGTCGGCCTGGTGCTGGATCGCGACCTGAAGCTGGGCGTAAAGCGAACTGACGATACGGTTCGTTTCCTGGGTGAGAGCCGCGTGGACCGCCTGCAGATCGGCCCGTGCTTGCCGCACGCCCGGATACTCGGGACCATAATGCGACGTCAGCGCGGCATATTGCCGAGCTTCCAGCGTCTCCTGATCACGCAGCCGCGACATCGTGTCGGATGCCAGCACGCCGGCGAGTTGGTCGGAGGCGCCTTGCTTGGCCAGTGCCGATGCCCGTTCCCAGGTCGCCTGCAGTTGCGAGCGGTCGAGCTTCGCCTTTCCAGCGGCCGTCGCAAGGTCTTCAACCTGCTGCTGGCCGACGCTGCCGGCCCGTACGCCGATATACTGGCTCTTGTCGCGAAGATCGGCGGCACGCTTTTCCAGCCCCGCGATCTCCTGATTGAGCTCCGCGATCCGGCTGAGCAGCGTGCTGTTCGCTTCCTCGTTGGCCTGACTGCGCTGCTGGGTCCGCGAGGCCCGGTAGTTCTTGAGCAGCCGGTTGACGAATTCGGCGGAGAGCACCGGGTCGGGCGACGTGAAGCCGACGGTGACGACGAGGGTGCGGTTGTCGTTGAACACGGTGAGGTTACGGCTGACTTCGGCCAACACCGCCTGCTGCTTGGCGTAGCTGGGCTCGGGCAGTCCGGGGCCGCTCAGCTTGGAGCGAATCCAACCCATGGCGATGTCGAACGGGCCCGGCACCCGGAGTGCGG
Source organism: uncultured Acetobacteraceae bacterium (assembly GCA_964247705.1). Classification (GTDB taxonomy): domain Bacteria; phylum Pseudomonadota; class Alphaproteobacteria; order Acetobacterales; family Acetobacteraceae; genus LMUY01. Next base: position 63,328 of record CAXTVQ010000016.1, read on the forward strand.
GATTGAACTCCGGCATGGTCTCCAGATGGAGTTCGTTGGACACCGCCCCAACGAGCTCCGCCGAGGAGAGCGCCTGCATCTCGGTGTGCACCAGGAGCATGGGGTCGGAGTCGGCCACGCCGCGCAAGGCGCCTTCCAACTCAGGAATAGCAAAATGCTGAGCGGCAAGCACCACGGTGCCGGATGCCGAATAGAGCCGCGGCAGCGTCTTGCTGATCGAGTATGCGGCAACGCCGCCGAGCAAGGCGCACAGGACGATCAGCCAAGCCCGGCGACGAAGGGCGGCCAGGATATGCCCGACACCGACTTTGGCTGGCGGCGCCAACGCATGGGACGGTGTAAGCGAATGGGACGGTAGGGCTAGGGAATTGCTCATTACGTCCGTGCCACGTTGGAGAGAGGGATAGAATTCTCGGCAAGCGCTCGCCGACCCTGGACCGGCATGTCGCCTTCGGCCCGAAAGCCCGATTTCAAGATGGTCAAAAGCATCACGTAGGTGAGTAGGTCGCGGTCGCGAATCGTGATCTTGAATGACGCTTTGGTGGTTGCCGCATGCATCGGCTGCAGCACCTCGGCCTCGACCAGGCGCTCCCAGCACTCGCGGGGTATGCGCCGGTTGCCTACGACCACTTCCACCCCGACCTGAGAGGCTTGCAAGAACCCGAAGCCATCCTGTTCTGCAGTGGAGACTGCACGCAGAGCACCGGCCATCTCGTCGTCATCGTCGGTCAATGACGCATAGAGGTTAACGACCCGTGGCTCGGCTTCGTCGACCAGGCGTTCGGCGGCGCGGCGGAGATCAGATTCGTTTGCTTGGTCCGCGCCGCGCGCCAATGCGGCTTGCGCAACACGCAGGCCAAGTAGCTGCGCTATGTATGGCATTCCGCGCGACAAGACGGTGATCGCCTCGATCAACGGCGGCGAGAACTCATAGCGGGCCTCCTTCGCGCCCTCGAGGACGAGTTGCCGCATCTCGTTGTCGGGCATCAACGGCAGCAACACCGTCACAACGTTCCGGCGGATCGACACGTGCGAACCGATGAGCTGGTCGAGGCTGTCGGACACGCCAATGACCATGAACAGCAGCCGCGCCCCGCGGTCCGAGATCTGCTTGATGGTGTCAGCCAACAACAGGCGGACAGCCGGGTCTTCGACGCGGTCGAACTCGTCAAGGATGCAAACGAGGTTTCGGCAGGTCAGACGTGATGGCATGGCGACGACGTCCGACGGCCCGAGCCGCCCCGCTGGAAGCGCCGCCTCGCAGCCCACGCCCGTCCGCTCAAGGGCGGGAACGGCCAGGAGCGACGCCGGCAAGTCGCGCGCCAGGCTTCCCATGATGTCGTCGAAGCCGCTTCCCGCGTTGCAGGTCGTGCGCGCCACGGCGACGTCGCGGCTGCGCAGGATCTCGATCACCGAGTTGGACAGAGACGTTTTGCCGCGCCCCCGCTCGGAGTAAAGCACGACATGGGCCCGCTCATCGACGAGCGCCTCGACAACGCGCGCGAGTTCACGGCGGCGGCCGATCAGCGACCGTCGCCCGGCTCTTGGCCGGGTCGGCGTGAAGATCTCTGCAAGGGGCGGTCGGGGCGTGGGCGGTCTTACATCGGCCGGCACGGGCAGCCGCGTCCGGACAGGGGGACGCTCGGGCTTCAAGCCCAACATCTTCAGAACGCGTTCCACGCCACATCCCCCAATCGCATTCCGATCAATTCCAAGCTCCACTGGCAAACTTCCGCCACGCTTCAAATCTCTCCCGCAGCCATAAGCAGGGGCATGGGGACGTTAGACTCCGTAATTCCGCGTCATTTATCACTTAGCGTCTGCAAAATGCAATGATGGTCAATCAGTGACAGGGCACGTCTGAGTTGTTACCCTCTGTTTCTCTGCAACTTTCGTAATAATCAGCGCAATTTTCAGTCATATACGTGACTGCTGTTCCATGTGTGGCAGAACCGTGCTTTGCGGGCGTCGTTGTGACCCAGCTTTCGTTGCAGTGCAAGGATCGTGACAGCTTGTGCTCGTCCGTACTCTCAAATCGCATGTCAATGTAGGGCACATGCAAGCAGGCGGGGAGGGCGAGGTCCGCGATACGGCCGGTAATGTCGATCAAATAAGGCGGCATACTGTAATTGGCTTTCACTGATGCTTCGGAGGAGGCCCTGTCAATGCGAAGGCATTCTTCAGTCGAAGGGCTGAAACAACTCGAATCCACGGCCTCCTGAACCTAATTTGCTACTCAAAATTGCTTGCTGCGGAGTTTTCCCGCGCTCTCTTATATGAGAGTTGTTACGCTTTCCCAGTTAGTTAGTTCCCAACGGGACGTGCGATGCGCCAAACAGGCGAAACCGCTCAACAATGTGGTGAAAGGCTTTCATCAAAACGGTCGTGGCGTGCAAGCATAAGCGATTGCGCCGGAATTGCGCTACTCCGATCGCTGTCCGATACTCGCGCGCAGGGCACGAGGTCAACCCCAAATTCGTCAACCCCAAATTCCACGCTACGGGCGAAGCCGGCCGGCCGAGGGTGACCGGCTTTGATGGCCGCCGGCCGATCGCAGTCAACAACGGGCGGCATCATACACAAATGATAGCAACACCCTCAACCCAGGTACCGCACTCACACACGTTAGTCTGCACCCATTCTCGCAATGGTGGCCAGTTGCCGGATCATTCCGGCTCCAAAGCTTAGATGCATGATCATTGCGGCAACTCCGGCCGTCGACAGCCAGGGATCGCGGCGGCGCATTGCGGCCACGACGCCGAACGAGAGACACAAGAGGACGTACGCCAACGGTGGCACCAGGAACCACGGCCATAACAAAGCCATGAACAAGGAACCGACGACCCCCAACACGACCAAAACAGGGACTGACTGACGGAGCCGTGGCCGCATGTGATGCTTCAGCATCGTGCGGCAGCGGCCACGGCCGTTACGCAAATACTGTCGCGCCAGGGCCCAGGGTGTCGTTCGAGGGTAATAATCTACCCAGGTGTCGGTGCACATCCACACGCGTCCACCGGCTAGGTGGGCGCGATAGTCGTACTCGGCGTCCTCGTTGTGGGTGAAACTCTCATCGTAGCCGCCGCACTTCAGAAAAAATGCCTTGTCGAAAGCCGCATGGTGCCCGTGATCGACGAAACCGGCCCTGCCACCGAGTTGCCGGTGAGCAGAGCCCCCGTTACCGAGCTTACTGTTTTGGGCTGCGGCGACGGCGCGCTGAAAACCGGAAACTCCGACCGTACGCATCGGCACCGCTACGGACGTGGCGCCACTGGTCACCATCGCTGCCACGCATTTCTCAACGAAATCCGGTGGATAGAAGACGTGCGCGTCGGCACGCACGAGGATTTGGGAGCGTGTGTCGGATCGTGCTGCAGCCAAGTTGAAGCCGGCCGATTGGATACGCTTGGCGTTGTGCAGCAACCACAGACCGGGGTGTTTGCGTGCAAGCCCGGCCACGATGCAGGGTGTCGAATCAGAGCTTCCGCCGTCAACGACGATGATCTCGATGATATTGCACCCATGCTGGCCCAACAGGCTGCCGATGCAGGTTTCGATGTAGCTTTCCTCGTTGAGGGCCGGGATGATGACGCTCACGGCCGCCATGGTCTCTAACGACGCCATCATATCGATTCCGACGAGATCACAACCCTTTGTGGCTTAGTCGGCGCAGAACTGCCACTGGATTGTACGCATAGGTCGGTCCCACACCAATGTTAAGCTATTGACGGACTACCAGTGCTAAGCACAACGGGTTAAAGCGCACTAACCTGCAATTCAGAGTTGTTTTTCTAATCTCGCTTATATTTGTTCGAGCGTTATGGCGATCCATCGGCATAAAGCCGCAGAGAACGGCCGAGAGGAGGTCTGTAGCTGATGCGTTGGATGCAAGTTGCGAAGCGTCGCTTGATCAATAACTACCATTTGGTGGATCGCACGAACATCGAGTCTGTGGCTTCAGCCGTTTCGTCTCGCGGCGGCACTGCACTTCTCAGTTTGGGGTTGCTCGTCGCCACGGCCCACGCGCAAACCAAACTCGGGACGATGCCGATCGATTTGCTCAAGAATGCTTCTCTCCTCGCTGCACCCTTGTCCGGCGCCGCCGCGATCGACGCGTGCCTGTCCGCGATTTCCGACTCCGAGCAACGATACCGCATCCCCGCCGGCCTCCTGCTGGCGATCGCGCGCACCGAGAGTGGCCGTCCGGATCCGCGGACAGGCAGGGTTCAACCTTGGCCGTGGACGGTGGACGTGGCAGGTGCGGGCGCTTACTTCCCAAATGCCGCGGAAGCGGTCCAACACGTGACCGACTCTCGTCAGAAGGGCGCTACCTCGATCGACACCGGGTGCCTGCAAGTGAACCTGCAGCAGCATCCAGACGCCTTCAAGACGCTGGACGACGCCTTCGAACCACGGAGCAACGTCGACTACGCAGCACGGTTCTTGTCCCGACTGCATGCTGAGACAGGCGACTGGGCCCGGGCGTCCTGTTTCTATCACTCGCATACTCCGGAACTGGCCATCCCGTATCTCCAGAGGGTCAAAGCTCATCTCGGTGGGGCAGAGCCGCAAGTCGATGCAGAAGCCGAGCGGCAGTCGGTCGCGATGGATGCGCTGAAGGCGGCTTGGGGCGCCACACTTCCGGCAGATACGCCCGAGGGCGTCGAGGGCCGGTTGATGCCGGTTGCAGCGAGCCCGGGTCGCGCGGCCGCGGCTGGACGAGGGAAGACGCGTGCTGCCGCCCGGCTGGCGCCAGCATCGCGCGGACTGCCCAAGGTGTTGCCGATCTCGGCAGACACGAAGGGTGGACTCCTGACCGGAAGTTGCGTCTGAGCCCTGGAATTGACATGGCGGGGCTGGCTTAGCCAGATGCTGCGACCGACAACCACGGCGACTCGCGCCAGCTTCACTTGGGACGAACATGGAACCGAACTTCCCTTCGCCTGACCCTGCTTGGGCCGTGCAGACCCGCCATGACCGCCGCAAGCCAAGCAGGGCTGCCACCCGGTTGCTCTTGATGGGGCTGTTCGCACTCTCCAGTTGTGCACCCGGCAGCAACCTGCCCGTCTTGCCAAACCCCACGAGCCGCGCCTTCGAGCTTGGACCGGGGGATCAGGTCCGTGTCATTACGTTCGGCGAACAGCAGCTCACCGGGGAGTTTCGAGTGAACGACGGGGGCGCGATCTCCGTGCCACTTCTCGGACCGATCCAGGCGTCCGGTCTAACGCCCGACCGGCTGGCGACCCGGATCGCGTCGGAGTTGACGGCGAAGAAGCTCTTCCAAAATCCGAGCGTCTCGGTGGAGGTCGTCGGCTACCGGCCGATCTTCATTCTCGGCGAGGTAAACAAGCCAGGGCAGTATCCGTTCCAACCGGGCATGACGATGCTGACTGCCGTCGCGATCGGGGGTGGTTTCACGTACCGTGCCGTTACCCGTTACGCGTCAGACGTGCGTTCGACGGGGAGTGCCGCCGTGGAGGGCCGGATCGAGCGTGAGAGTTTGCTGCAGCCCGGCGACGTCGTGACCGTCTACGAGCGGACGTTCTAGGACGAGGGGACACCCGGCCCACTAACCGGGCCAATCAAACGCTCGAAACAAGGCATTGAATCAGTTGGGACGGTGCAGTCGACAGGCCGTAGGTCCCGTCGACATCGAACCAGTACTCATTTGGAAGTCCAAACGACGCGTTACTCGTAAACACCCGGTTCCGAGCGGCAGCAGCGAGGGGCCGGGTCTTCCAATTGGTCGCTTATGTCTTGCTTTAGAGAGCAGGATCGCGTAACGCCGATTAGGCGTCTAAAGGCGTGCAATCTAAAGTTGAGTTGTTCAACCCATTGCGTCGCCATAGTGACTGCGGCGTCTCAGGGACATTGCAATGCGAACGACTGCCGCGAAGCCGCTAACGATGGAATATGTCGACTTCGCAGAGCTTGCAATGTCACTCTTCACCCTCGGCCTGGACCAGTCGAGTTCACCACTGATCCTGTTGACGACGGACGGCGTGATCAAGCACGTGGTCCCTACGGCTGCGTACATGATGAGCCGGTCACCGATCCTACGCGTCCGGGACGGCCGGCTGCATCTCCGGCGCGTGGAAGACCGCAAGGCACTTTTCGATGCTTTGAACTCGTTCGTGCTGACTGGGGTGTTGCGCCGTCCGGCCGAGCCCAGCTTGGTCGTATTCCGTAACCGGGAAGACCGGCCGGTGATGTGCCTACTGCTCTCGCGGCTGTTGAGCGCGCACTTTCCACCTTTCATACTCGTGCGCATCGCGGACCTTTCGACCCCCTCGTTGGCTGCGCCGGATTGGCTGGTCCGCATGTTCGACCTGACACCTGCAGAGGCTCGGGTCGGCAGCGCGTTACTGGACGGACTAGACTTGCGGGCGATCGCAGAGCGGGACGGCATCGCCCTCGAGACTGTCCGCGGCCATCTGAAACGAGCGATGGCGAAGACCACCGCGCGCTCGCAGGCGCAATTCGTGCGCCTGCTGCTTCGCGGTTACGAGGCTCTGGCCGTTCCGAGCACGTCTGATCTCCTTGCGCACCTGAACGTGGTGCCCAGTGACGCTTTGGAAGCCGTTCCAACGTATCCAAACGCTCCTGTCGGCCGTGACGCTAACCGAAGACAGGATGCGATCCGGACGCGCTGAAGCCGGCAAGGGTGATCTTCGTGTTGTCGGTGAGCACGATGTTGGTGGATCCGCCGGCGACGCTCTCGCTCTTGATACCGGTTCCGGTGTAGCCGGACAGGTTCACCGTATCAGTGCCTGATACGAAGCCGTTGATCACCAGAGAGCCGCCCGCCTGGCCCGAGATCAACTTGAACTGTTCGACGCCCGACCCGGCCGTGATCGTCGCATTGCCGCTTCCCGCGGTGTAGGTGAGTGCGCCGGACCCGCCGGTGACGGTGGAGGCGCCCGAGCCTGCAACGATCGTAGCGGTACCTGCACCGCCGAGGAACGTCATCTGGCCTGACCCGCCCTGCACGTTCAGGCTTGGCCCGTTGTCGTTGATCGTGACGGCGCCGGTCGTGATCGCGACGGTATCGTTGCCTTGGGTCGTCACGACACCGCCTGCGCTGCCTTCGTTGTAAGTGGTCGAAGACGTCACGTGCATGGTCTGTGCACCGCCACTTTTCAGTGTGAGGGTGCCGTTTTGCTGGCTTGCTCCATCGTAGCTTGCACCGTCGACATACAGGTTCCGGTCACCCACGCCGGGTTGGTAGAGATCGTTGAGGAAATTCACGGTCACCGCGTGCGAACCGGTGCCCCAATTGCCCTCGACCTTGAAGTCCTGCGTTGCGCTGGCCGACTGGCTGGCCTGGGCCGTCTGCGTTCCACCCACCTGCACGCCGTCGACGTTGATGGTGAACTGGGCATCGCCGTCGAAGGCGTCCTCGGCCATCTTGAGGTCGATCGTGTCCGATCCCGAGCCCACCACGACCGAAGCCGGGACGGATCCCTGCACCGTGAGTGACTGCGACCCGCCGCTCATCAAGGCCAGCGTCGCATTCGGCACGGTGGCGCCCTCGTAGCTTGCGCCGTCGACATACAGGTTCCGGTCACCGACGCCCGGTTGATAGAGGTCGTTGAGGAAGTCGACGCTGACCGTGTGCGAGCCGGTCCCCCAGTTGCCTTCGACCTGGAAGTCCTGGGTGGCTTTGGCCGATTGGCTGGCCTGGGCGGTCTGCGTCCCGCCGACCTGCACGCCGTCGACGCTGACGGTGAACTGGGCGTCGCCTTGGAAGGCGTCCTCGGCCATCTTGAGATCGATCGTGTCCGGTCCCGAGCCCACCGCCACCGTGGCGGGAACCGGGACCTGCACGGTCAGTGACTGCGAGCCGCCGCTCAGCAAGGCCAGTGTTCCGGCGGACTGGGCCGTGCCGTTGACGCTGGCGCCGTCCACGTACAGGTTCCGGTCGCCTACGCCCGCTTGGTAGAGATCGTTGAGGAAATCCACGGTAACCGCGTGCGCACCGGTCGCCCAGTTGCCTTCGACCTGGAAGTCCTGCGTTGCGCCGACCAACTGATTGGCCTGCGCCGTTTGCGTTCCACCGACCTGCACGCCGTCGACGCTGACGGTGAACTGGGCGTCGCCGTTGAAGGCGTCCTCGGCCATCTTGAGATCGATCGTGTCCGATCCCGAGCCCACCACCACAGAAGCCGGAACAGCCCCCTGCACGGTGAGTGATTGCGTCCCGCCGCTCATCAAGGCCAGCGTCGCATTCGGCACGGTGGCGCCGCTGTAGGTGGCACCATCGACATACAGGTTCCGGTCACCCACGCCGGCTTGATAGAGGTCGTTGAGGAAGTCGACGCTGACCGTGTGCGAGCCGGTCCCCCAGTTGCCTTCGACCTGGAAGTCCTGGGTGGCTTTGGCCGATTGGCTGGCCTGGGCGGTCTGCGTCCCGCCGACCTGCACGCCGTCGACGCTGACGGTGAACTGGGCGTCGCCTTGGAAGGCGTCCTCGGCCATCTTGAGATCGAT
>CAXTVQ010000017.1:0-53625 GCA_964247705.1 uncultured Acetobacteraceae bacterium
AGATGGAGGGCCTGGACATCGTCCTGCATGGCGAGACGATCGGCTGAGGTTTGCCGTATCGGGGGCGGTAGGCCGCGGCAGCCAAGCGGCAGATCGGCAACGAGGGGGGTGTCGCCATCAGGCGGCGCCCCTTTTGCCGTTATGGCGCCGCACGTTCCGGGGTATAGACGTGACCTCGGTTCAACCAGCACGGTTCTGACGCATGCCCGCCGCTGCCCCGGCACGACTGCTCGCCTCCCCCGCCATCCGCACCCTGATCGGCCGCCGTCTGGCGGAGGTTGGGGGCGTGCTGCTCGGCTTGGCCGGGGTCGCGCTGCTCGTAGCGCTGGTCTGCTACAATCCGCTCGATCCGTCGTTCAATACGGCGACCTCCCTGCCGCCGAAGAACCTGGCTGGGCCGGTGGGCGCTATCGCGGCGGACCTGCTGCTGCAAAGCTTCGGCCTGGCGGCGGTGCTGCCTTCGATCGCCATGCTGGCCTGGGCGTGGCGCATCGCCTCCCACCGTGGGCTCGGCAGCTTCGCGGCCCGGCTGGCGAGCACCATAGCGGCGCTCCCGGCCGCGGCCAGCGTGGCGGCGGCGATCCCGGGCCAGTGGACAGTGCCGACGGAGGCCGGACTAGGGGGCGCCATCGGCAGCGTGATCGCTCATGCGGTGACGGGCTACGCCGCGGTTCTGATCGGCCCGTTCGGCTGGATCGTGGCGTTGCTCACGGGCCTGCTGGCATCCGCTTTGCTGATCTGGGCAAGCCTCGGACTATCCGTGCGGCGGCGCGTGGACGCACGCACGGGCCAGAGCTCGGGTGTTCAAAGCACGGTTGCCCGGCGTGCGGCGAAGGTTGGCATGGCGGCGACGAAGGCACAGCGCACAACGCCGCAGCGTCTGGCCGGGCTCGTGGGCCTGTTCCGCCGCCGGCCCCGGCCCGAGCGTGAGTTGGACGAGTTCGCGCCGTTACCGCCGGATCCGCGCCAGTCCACTCGCGGGTCCGGCCGCCAGTACGACCATCGATACGAACCGGATGCCGAGCCCGGCCTGTATCCGGACCCCGTGCCGGACCGCCACCCGGACGCTTGGCCCGAGGAGCCCCGTGCGCGCCTGCCCACACGGCCCGATCAGCGCATCGCCGCCAGTAGCCGCGACCGCGATCCCGAGCCGGCTCACGACCGGGAGGACGCACCGTTCGTCGCTCTTCCGCCGCCGCCGATGCCGGCCCTTGGCCACGGACCTGGCGCTGTCCCGCCGCTGCCGCCTTCGCCCGCCTCCCCGCTCACGCCGCCTCTGCCGCGGCCGCGCATCAGCATGCCGATGCACAAGCCCGCCCCGCGCCAGTCCAGCCTGCCGCTCGCCGAGGCGGTCGCGGGCTGGCGCACGCCGCCGCTCTCGCTGCTGAAATCCGCACCGCCCCGCGGCCAGGTCGGCCCGAGCGAGGAGTCGCTGCAGGCCAATGCCCGGCTGCTCGAATCGGTCCTGGACGAGTACGGCGTGCAGGGCACCATCCACGACATCAAGCCCGGCCCCGTCGTGACCCTGTATGAGCTGGAGCCAGCGCCCGGCATCCGCTCCGCACGGGTGATCGGCCTGGCCGACGACGTGGCGCGGTCGATGTCCGTGACCGCGGTGCGCATCGCCACCGTGCCCGGGCGCAACGTGATCGGCATCGAGGTGCCGAACTCCAAGCGCGAGACCGTCTTCCTCTCCGAGCTGTTCAGCTCCGAGGCGTGGGAGAAGCACCCGGCGAAGCTCACCCTGGCGCTCGGCAAGGACATCGGCGGCGAGCCGATCCTGGCCGACCTCGCCCGCATGCCGCATCTGCTGGTCGCGGGCACCACCGGGTCCGGCAAGTCGGTCGGGATCAACGCGATGATCCTGAGCCTGCTCTACCGGCTCAGCCCCGACCAATGCCGGCTGATCCTGATCGACCCGAAGATGCTCGAATTGTCGGTATACGACGGGATCCCGCATTTGATGGCGCCCGTGGTGACCGAGCCGGCCAAGGCCGTGACCGCGCTGAAATGGACGGTGCGGGAGATGGAGCGGCGTTACCGCGCGATGAGCCAGTTGGGCGTGCGCAACGTCGGCGGCTACAACGAGCGCGTCGAGGAAGCCCAGGCCCGCGGCGAGGTGGTGACCCGGCGCGTGCAGACCGGCTTCGACGAGGAAACCGGCAAGCCGATCTTCGAGGAACATCCGCTGGCGCTCGAGAAGCTGCCGTTCCTGGTCGTGGTGATCGACGAGATGGCGGACCTGATGATGGTCGCCGGCAAGGAGATCGAGATCACCGTCCAACGCCTGGCGCAGATGGCGCGCGCGGCCGGCATCCACGTGATCATGGCGACGCAGCGCCCGTCGGTGGACGTGATCACGGGGACGATCAAGGCCAACTTCCCGACCCGCATCAGCTTCACCGTCATCAGCAAGTTCGACAGCCGCACCATCCTGGGCGAGCAGGGCGCCGAGCAGCTCCTGGGCCAGGGTGACATGCTCTACATGCAGGGCGGCGGCCGCATCGGGCGCGTGCACGGCCCCTTCGTGTCCGACCGGGAGGTGGAGGACGTGGTGGCCTACCTCCGCGCCCAGGGCGAACCCTCCTATCTGGAGGAGGTCACCGAGGCGGCGGACGAGGAGGGCAACCCCGGCCTGCGCGGCGTGAGCGAGGCGGGAGAGGGCGAGAAGAACCTGTTCGACCAAGCGGTCGCGATCGTGGCGCGGGAGGGCAAGTGCAGCACCTCCTTCATCCAGCGCCACCTCTCGATCGGCTACAACAAGGCGGCCAAGCTGGTCGAGCAGATGGAGCGCGAAGGCATCATCACCCAAGCCAACCACGTCGGCAAACGCGAGATATTGGTGCGCCGGACCAACGAGGACTGAAGGATCATGGATTTCACCATCGGTTGCACCCTGCGCTACACCGTCCAGACGCTGACGCCGTTCGTCTTCAACCTGGAGGCGGCGCGCTTTCCCCGCCAGCAGATCCGCAGCGAAACCCTGACCACGACGCCAGGCATCGACGAGCCCGACCGGTTCGAAGCGCCGGAGAGCGGCAACCGGTACGTGCGGTTCCTGGTGCCGGAGGGCGAGTTCCAGATTGACTACCACGCCGATATCAGCCTCGATCCGCTGATGCTGGACCCGACGGAGGTCACGGAGATCGCCGCCGGTTCGCTGCCGATGGACGTGCTGCCGTACCTGAACGCGAGCCGTTACTGCCAGTCCGACCGGTTGAGCCGGTTCGCCAACCGCCAGTTCGGGTGGCAACCGGCCGGCCATCAGCGGGCGACGGCGATCTGCAACTGGATCCGCGACAACGTGGACTATCAGCCGGGCACGTCGGACGCATTGACCAGCGCGTACGACACGCTGGGCGACCGGGCCGGCGTGTGCCGGGACTTCGCCCACTTGGCCATCGCGCTGTGCCGGGCGGTGGGCATTCCAGCACGCTACATCAGCGCCTATGCCTGGCAGTTGCAGCCGCCCGATTTCCACGCCGTGTTCGAGGCCTATCTGCACGGCCCCGGCGGCGGCGCGTGGTACCTGTTCGACCCGACCCGTATGGCCGCACTCGACGGGCTGGTGCGGATCGGCGCCGGGCGGGACGCGGCGGACGTGGCGTTCTGCTCGATCTACGGCAATGCGCAAAGCCAATCGCCTTCGGTGTGGATCCGCGGCCCCGAGCCCAACCCGGTGCGCACCACTCAGGCGGTGAGCACGCAGGCGGGCTAGAGACTTCTTCTCCCCTCCCCTTGAGGGAGGGGCTGGGGGAGAGGTGGCTCCCGACCAGACATCGCGTGTGTGGCACCCCTCCCCCCGACCCCCTCCCTCAAGGGGAGGGGGAGTGTTTTCGATCGGAACATCCCTTTCTCATGCTTGCCACCTCCCGCCAGCTTCCGTTGCTGCTCGGCTTCCTCACGGCTGCCGGGCCGCTCTCTACGGACATGTACCTGCCCGCCTTCCCGGCGATCGAAACCACCTACGGCGTGGCGCAGGGCTCGGCGCAGATCACGCTGGCGAGTTGGTTCGTGGGCCTGGCAGTCGGCCAGATTACCCAGGGCACGCTCGCGGACCGATTCGGCCGGCGGGGGCCATTGATCGTGGGATTGGTGGTCTACACCCTGGCGTCCGCCGGATGCGCGTTGGCGCCGAGCCTGACGGTGCTGACCCTGCTACGGGCAGTGGCCGCGTTCGGCGGGTCGGCCAGCATGGTGCTGCCGCGGGCCGTGGTGCGGGATCTGGCGGAGGGGCACGCGGCGGCGCGCATGATGTCCCAGCTCATGCTGGTCATGGGGGCCGCGCCGATCCTTGCACCCGGCCTGGGTGGCGCGATCCTGGGGTTCGCGAACTGGCACGTGATCTTCTGGTTCGCCACCGTGCACGGCGTGATCTCGCTGGTGCTGGTGGTGCGGCTGCTGCCTGAGACGCTGCCCCGGGAGCGGCGGATCCGGCTCGGGCTGGCCGGGTTGCTGCACCGCTACACCAACATCCTGAAGGAGCGCAGCTTCGTGCTGCACATGGCGATCGGCGCTTTCGCCATGTTCGGGCTGTTCGCCTACATCAGCGGCTCACCCCCGGTCTACATCGGACTCTACGGCCTGTCCGCCCCCGTGTGCGGCTTGCTGGTCGGGCTGTGCTCGGCCGGGTTCATCGTGGGATCGCAGGTGAACCCGCATTTGATCGGCCGCATCGGCATGGGACGCACGATGCGGCTCTGCGTGCGACTGTTCCTGGCCGCGACGCTGTTGCTGACTGGGCTCGCCTTCACCGGCGGCTTCGGGTTGTGGAGCGTGCTGCTGCCGATCATGCTGTGCACCACGAGCATGGGTTTGGTGCTGCCCAACGCCACGGTGGGCGCGCTTTCCCGCCAGGCGTCCAACGCGGGGAGCGCGTCGGCGGTGATGGGAACGATCCAATTCGTGCTGGCGGCGATCGCGGGCGGTGCGGTCGGGATCTTGACGGATGGCACGGCACGGCCGATGGCGGCGCTGATGCTGGTTGGTGCCGCGTGCGCAACACTGGCAGACTGGCGGCGAACCGCGTGAGGAGTTGCATATGATCACCGAGGCGATGACCAACGTCCTGGCCCTTGCCGGCCGTATCCTGCTGAGCGTGATCTTCATCGGGGGCGGCTACACCAAGTTCATCACGGCCGACGCGACGCAGGCCTACATCGCCAAGGCCGGGTTGCCGATGCCGGTCTTTGCCTGGGGCGTGGCGGTGTTTGTGGAGCTGGGTCTGGGGTTGGCGTTGCTGACGGGGCTGTTCACACGGGCGTCGGCTGCGGTGCTGGCCGCCTGGTGCATCGTGACGGCGGCGATCTATCACTCGAATTTCGCCGACCACAATATGGAGATCCACTTCTTGAAGAACGTCGCGATGTGCGGCGGGCTGCTCTACGTGGTGGCACTAGGTGCCGGGGCGTTTAGCCTGGACGCCTTGTTCTTCCGCCGGCGCCCGGTAGCTTTGGCCGTGTAGGGCGGACCCCGTCCGCCACCTTACTCGGCGACCGGGTTGGTCAAGGCCGCCAACAGCACAGCCGCCGCCTGCGCCACATTCAGGCTCTGCACCGGCCCGGCTCCCAGAATCCGCACCCGGCGCCGGCACGCCTCCGCCGCGCTGACCGACACTCCCACTTCCTCGTTGCCCAGCACCAACGCCACCGGACGGTCCCGCGGCAGCGATTGCAGCGGCATCGCGTCCGGCGTGAGCGTCGCCGCCACCGTCCGGTAATGCGGCTCGAGTGCCGCCAGCGCCTTGGGCAGGTTGCGGGTCTTGTGCAGCTCCAGGTATTCGAGCCCGCCCTCTGCCGTGCGGTACGCCGCATCCGACGGCCAGGCTTGCCCGGGAACTTCGTGAAATAGGAGCCCGCCGGCGCCGAAGAAGGCGGCGCTGCGCGCGATGGCGCCCAGGTTGTGCGGGTTGCCCACCCGGTCCAGCACCACCAGCAGCTTCATCTTCGGCGGCCGCACGAAATCGATGATGTCGATCCGGCGCTGTTCCGCCACCGCCACGATCCCGCCGTGATGCACCCCGCCAGCCGCTCGCGAGATCTCCTCCGGCTCCAGCATCCGGTACGGGCGGCGCAGCTTGGCCATCTCGGCGCAGAGCGGGCCCGCCGTTTCCTTCATCGGCGCCGTGTAGAACAGCCGCTTGACCGCTTCCGGCCGCCGGGCAAACAGGGCGGCGACGGCGTTGGCGCCGCAGATGCGATCTTCCTCCATGGCATCCTGTTCCGCCGCGTCGCCGGGCGTGTCAACGCCGGTGGTTGCGCTCGGTGGGCGTTGGAGCGACATGCCGGCGATGTTCATCGTTCTGGCGGGCGGCGTCGTTCTCTGCGCGATCGTTGCGACGGGCGGCGCCGTCACGGCCCTCCGCGCGCGGCGCTGGCCGTCGGCAGCCGCTTGGTCGGTGATGGCGCTGTTCCTGCTGGGCTGGGCCGGCAACATCGCGGCGAAGGTCGCGCTGAACCCGGCGTTGCTCGACAATGCGCCCCCAGGTGCCCGCCCATGACGCCGGAGGTGCTGTTCGCCGACACGCGCTTCGCCGTCCTGAACAAGCCGGCAGGTTTGCCGGTTCATCCGGGGCCGCGAGGTGGCCCGAGCATGGAGGATTGCTTCCCCGCACTGTCCCGCCGGCGGGACGGGCCGTGGTTGGCGCACCGGCTCGATGCCGACACCGCCGGCTGCCTCGTGGTCGCCCTGCGCAAGGCGGCGCTGCTGGAGGCACAGGCGGCATTCGGCGCCGGGCTGGTCGACAAGGTTTACTGGGCGGTGGTCCGAGGCGTGCCGCAAGGCGAGGGTGGGCGGGTCGAAGCACCGCTCGCCAAGCAATCCGATCCGGCCGGCTGGCGCATGATTGCGAGGGTGGACGGGCAGCCGGCCGTGACGGATTGGCGAGTCCTGGGGCGCGGGGCCGGGTTGAGCTGGCTCGAGCTGCGGCCGCAGACCGGGCGCACGCATCAGGTGCGGGTCCACTGCGCGCTGCTTGGAACGCCGGTGTTGGGTGACCCGGTGTACGGCGACGGGGTCGGCCGGTTGCATCTGCTAGCCCGCTCGATCGCGTTGCCGCTATCGCCGGCGGTGGCCGCAGTGGCGCCCGTCCCGGAGCATATGAGGGCAGCGATGGCGGAATGTGGCTAGCAGGACCGACGGTGCGTGCGGCCCTATTGCTGCGGCCCGGCCTCGAGCAATGCCAGGTTCTGCTCCGCCAAGTCGCTCGTCGCCGAGTCCGGGGCCAGCGTCTTGGCCTGCTGCCAATCCGCCTGCGCGCCCTTCCGATCCCCCCGCCGCTGACGCAAGATACCGCGCTCCAAATACGCCTCGGGGTTGTCCGGATCCTGCGTCAGCGCACGGTCCACGTCGTCCTGCGCCAGGTCCAGATGGCCCTCGTGCCGCCAAGCCGCCGCGCGCAGCACCAAAGCGTCCGGCCGCTTGCCGTCCAACTCGAGCGCGTGGCTCAGATCGTCCACCGCATCGTCGAAGTGGCCCAGCGTAGCGTCCGCGACCGAGCGGTCGATCAACAGGTCCACGTCGTCCGGCGAAAGGCTGAGCGCCAACGTCGCCGCGGCCAAGGCACGCGCCGCGTCCCCCGCCATCAGCCACGCCTGGTCCGCTTGGCCATACACGGTCGCGCGGGCGACGGCAGGGGCCTTGCTGGTGGCGGCCAGCTTCTCCAGCATCTCGGCGCCCGTCTCCAGATCGCCGAGCTGCAATTTGGCCAGCGCGAGGCAATGGTCCGCACCCTCGCCGCCCCCCGTCGCCTGCCACGCCTCGGCGAAGGTGTTGGCGCCCTCCGGGTCACCGGCGAGCATGGCCATGCACTTCTCGTAATCCGGGCCCTCGGCGATACGGGGCGGGACCGGCGGGATCGGCAGGTCCTCGTCGCCCGCTTCCATCTCGGCCGCAGGAAGTTCGGAGGGACGCAGCTCCCAAACCGCACCGGCCGCGACCAAAATCAGCAGGCCTGCCCCTACCGCCAGCAATCCGCGCGTTCTCATAATGGGTTGCAGTCTACAAGCCGGCGGTCATGCCGGGCAAATGAAGGTAGCGAACATGAAAGCGGGGCCATGCACGTCCTGATCTTTGGCCTCGGCTACACCGGAACGGCGCTCGCCGCCCTGGCCGCCCCCCGCCACCGCACCACCGTCGCCACACGCCAGCCCGGCGCGGCCCCCCCACCCGGCGTCGAACGAGCGTCGTTCGACGCTCCGCCGTTCGACACCGTGACCCACCTCGTGCTCACCGCCGCACCCGGCGACGCAGGGGACCCGGTGCTGGCCCGCCACGCCGCGGCGATCGCGGCCGCGCCGCATTTGCGCTGGATCGGCTACATGTCCACCACGGGCGTCTACGGCGACCGTGGCGGCGGCTGGGTGGACGAGACCACCGAACCCGCCCCCTCCAGCGAGCGCGGCCGGCGCCGGGTGGCAGCCGAGCAAGCTTGGGCAAGCGTCCGGCCGGACGTGGCAGTGGACCTGCTCCGCCTGGCCGGGATCTACGGCCCAGGCCGCTCCGTGCTGGACGATGTGCGGGTCGGCCGCGCCCGCCGGGTGGACAAGCCGGGGCACCAGTTCGGCCGCATTCACCAGGGCGACATCGCCGGCGCGCTGCTCGCCGCGATCGGACAGGATCGCCCGCCCGGCCCCCGCGTGCTCAACGGCGCGGATGACGAGCCCGCCACCAGCGCCGACGTGATCGCCGAGGCCGCCCGGCTGCTGGGCAAGAAGCCGCCGCCGCTGATCCCCTTTGCCGAGGCCGAGCCCGGCATGAGCCCGATGGCCCGTTCCTTCTGGGCCGACGACCGCAAAGTCGCGAGCCGGATCACCCAGGAAAGCCTCGGGCGCCCTTGGCTTTATCCGACCTACCGCGAGGGCCTGCGTGCGATCCTGGCAGCGGAGCGCTCGTGGTCCGGTCCTGACAATCACTACCCGGGCGGCAGGTGAACCGGCCCACCACTAGTCGAGCAGAGGTTCGATCACCGCCCGCAGCAGCGCAAGGTCCGCCGGGCGGGACATCCGGTGCCCGCCATCCTTCACCAGCATCACCTGCACGTCGGTCCCCTCGACTCGCTGCGCCAACCGCACCGCCGTCTCCCAAGGGACGTCCGCATCGGCCTGGCCGTGCAGCAGGCGTACCGGGCAGCGCAGCGGAATCGGCGCCCCCATCACCAAATGCGCCCGTCCGTCCTCGATCAGCGCGCGGGTGATCGGCGTGGGTTCGCCGTAAGCGCTGGGCACGTGCAACACGCCGTCCCGCTCCAGCGTCGCGCGCTCGGCGGGCAGCATGGTCTCCCACATCAGCGCCTCGGTAAAGTCCGGCGCGGCCGCCACTCCCACGAACCCGGCCAGGCGGCCCGGCCGCGCCAAGGCCGCCAGCAGCCCGATCCAGCCCCCCATGGAGGAGCCGACCAGCACGAGCGGCCCGTCCGTCAGCGCGTCGATTACCGCCAGTGCGTCCGCCGCCCAGCGCCCGATCGTGCCGTCGGTGAACGCACCCCCGCTGGCGCCATGCCCCGAGTAGTCGAACAACAGCAGCGCCTGGCCACGTTCCTGGCACAAGGCGGCGAGTGCCGTCGCCTTGTCGCCGGTCATGTCGCTGCGGAAGCCGGGCAGGAAAACCACAGTGGGGCTGCTGCCGTTGAGCCGCTGCCACGCCAGTTCCGTACCTGCTCCATTATCAATGCGACCCCGTTCCATTCTACCCCTCCCGCAAACCGTCTTGAACCTGTAGGCTACCCGGATGTCTGAAGACCTGAGCGTCACCGTGCTGCAAGTCCTCCCGGCGCTCGAGACGGGCGGGGTGGAGCGGGGCACCGTGGAGATGGTGCAGGCGATCGTGCGCGCCGGTGGCAACGCGCTGGTGGCGAGTGCCGGCGGCCGGTTGGTTGCGGCAGTGGAACGGGCCGGCGGCACGCATATCACGCTGCAACTCGCCTCCAAGAACCCAGCGCGCATCTGGAAGAACGCCGCGCGCCTGGCCTTCCTGATCCGTGCCGCCGAGGTGGATATCGTGCACGCCCGCTCCCGCGCCCCCGCCTGGTCCGCGTGGCTCGCCTGCCGCAAGACGGGCGCGCGCTTCGTGACCACCTGGCATGGCGTGTATAGCGAGAATGCACCCGGAAAGCGCCGCTACAACGCCGTCATGGCGCGCGGCGAACGGATCATCGCCATCAGCCAGTTCGTCGCCGCCAAGCTGAAATCCCGCCACCAGGTGGACCCGGGCCGCCTGCGCGTGATCCCTCGCGGCGTGGATACGGCGTTGTTCGACCCGGCGGTCATTACGCCCGACCGCACCGCACGGCTGGCGGCGCAGTGGCAGCTGCCGCCGGGTGCCCCGGTGGTGATGCTGCCCGCCCGGCTGACCCGCTGGAAGGGGCAGACCGTGATGCTGGAGGCACTGGCCCGGCTGGAAAATAAAGCCGTCTGCCTGGTCCTGGTCGGCGCCGAGCAAGGCCGCGCCCGCTTCCGCCGCGAGTTGCTGGCCTGGGCCGAGGCGCTCGGCGTCGGTGACCGCCTCCGCCTGGTCGGCCATTGCGACGACATGGCCGCCGCCTTGCTGCTGGCCGATGTAGTCGCCAACCCCTCCATCAAGCCCGAGCCGTTCGGCCGCACCGTGATCGAGGCACAGGCGATGGGCCGGCCCGTGGTGGTGAGCGACGCCGGCGGCACGGCCGAAACGGTGGAGCACGGCGTGACCGGCTGGCGCGTGCGGCCCGGCGACCCTGGTGCGCTGGCTGCCACGATCGACGTGATCCTGCGCCTGTCCGCCGCCGACCGGGCCGCGATCGGTGCACGGGCCCGGGCGAGCGTGTGCACGCATTACACCACCGCCGCCATGCAGCAGGCCACGTTGGAGGTGTATCGCGAGCTTCTGGCGTGAGCCGCATCCTCGTCGTCAAGCTCGGCGCCCTGGGTGATTTCGTGCTGGCATTCGGCCCGTTTGCCGCCATCCGCACCCGCCACCCGGGCGCTGAGATCACCCTACTGACTACGGCACCCTACGCCGAACTCGCTCATGCCTCACCCTGGTTCGACCATGTGGTGGTCGATCGCCGCCCCCGCCCCTGGAACCTGCTGGGGTTGCTCCGGCTGCGGCAGGCCGTGCGCGGCTTCGACATGGTGTATGACCTGCAGACGTCGGACCGCTCCGGCTGGTATTTCTGGCTGGCGGGCCGCCCAGCCTGGTCCGGCATCGCCCGCGGCTGCGCCTTCCCCCACGCCAATCCGGCGCGGGACGGGATGCACACGGTTGAACGTCAACGCGAACAGTTGGCGATGGCGGGGGTCACCCGCTTCCCCGCACCTGAGCTTGGGTGGTTGGCGCCACCGTCTGACGCCAAAGAACCAAGTCCCCCTCGCCTTGTGGGAGGGGTTCGGGGAGAGGTGAACCAGGCGGGGAACGACGTGTGTTGCACCCTTCCCCCCGTCCCCCTTCCACAACGGGAGAGGGAGGTAGCCATCCTCATCCCAGGCGCTGCACCCCACCGCCGCCGCAAGCGCTGGCCAGCCGAGCGCTTCGGGGAACTCGCGGCGACACTGGCAGAGCAAGGCCTCATCCCCACCATCGTCGGCGCCGCCGCGGACGGCCCTTATGCCGCCGCCATTCGCCGGGTCTGCCCGGCCGCGATCGACCTCACCGGCCGGACCACCCTGTTGCAGCTCGCGCAGACCCTGGCCGGGGCCGCCCTTGCCGTCGGCAACGACACCGGGCCGACCCACCTTGCCGCTGCGCTTGGCATCCCGACCATCGCCCTGTTTTCCGCCGACAGTGATCCGGCGCTCACCCGCCCCCGCGGCAACGTGACCGTGCTGGCCGAGACGGACTTGGCAGACCTGACCTTGACGAGGGTTGCCGCCGCCCTTCCACCGGTCCATTCACACCAATCCGCTCCTATGGAAGCACTCTGACATGCCTGCCATCACCCTGCCCGACGGGTCCATACGCCGCTTCGACGGGCCAGTGACAGGCGCCACCGTGGCCGCCGACATCGGCCCGGGTCTCGCCCGCGCGGCGTTGGCCATGAAGGTGGACGGGCAGCTCGAGGACCTCTCGCGCACCATCGAGCAGGATGCGTCGCTCGTGTTCGTGACGCGGAGGGACCCGGACGCGCTGGGCATGATCCGTCACGACACCGCCCACGTGCTGGCCGAGGCGGTGCAGTCCCTCTACCCCGGCACGCAGGTCACGATCGGCCCCTCGATCGAGAACGGCTTCTACTACGATTTCGCCCGCAACGAGCCTTTCACCCCCGAGGACTTCCCCGCCATCGAGGCCCGCATGCGGGAGATCGTCGCCCGCAACGCCGCCTTCGAGCGTGAGGTGTGGGACCGCGACGACGCTATCCGCTTCTTCGAGGAACGCGGCGAGCGTTACAAGGCCGAGCTGATCCGCGACCTGCCGGAGACGGAGGTGATCACCCTTTACAAGCAGGGCGACTGGATCGACCTCTGCCGCGGCCCCCATATGCGCGGCACCGGCGATGTCGGCGCCGCGTTCAAGCTGCAGAAAGTGGCCGGCGCGTATTGGCGCGGCGACCACCGCAACCCGATGCTGACGCGCATCTACGGCACTGCCTGGCGCGACCAGAAGGAGCTCGACGCCTACCTGCTCCAGCTCGAGGAGGCCGAGCGCCGCGACCACCGCCGCCTCGGCCGCGAGATGGACCTGTTCCACATCCAGGAAGAAGCCGCCGGGTCGATCTTCTGGCACCCGAAAGGCTGGAAGCTCTACCGCACGGCCGAGATGTACATGCGCCGCCGCCTGGATGACGCCGGCTACCAGGAGGTGAAAACCCCGCAACTGGTGGACCGCGTGCTGTGGGAGAAATCCGGCCACTGGGAGAAGTACCGCGAGCACATGTTCGTCGCCCACGTGGAGGACGAGAAGCGCACCCTTGCGCTGAAGCCGATGAATTGTCCCTGCCACGTGCAGATCTTCAACCATGGCCTGCGCTCCTACCGTGAGCTGCCGCTGCGCATGGCGGAGTTCGGCTCCTGCCACCGCTACGAGCCGTCCGGTGCGCTGCACGGGATCATGCGGGTGCGCGCCTTCACGCAGGACGACGCGCATATCTTCTGCACGCCCGACCAGATCGCCAGCGAAACGGCGCGCTTCGTGGATCTGCTGGCGTCCGTGTACCGCGATTTCGGCTTCGACAGCTTCCGCATCAAGTTTGCCGACCGCCCGGACCAACGCGTGGGTGACGACGAGACCTGGGACCGTGCAGAGGGCGCGTTGCGCGAGGCCTGCGCCATCGCCGGCGTGGAGTTCGAGTTGAACCACGGCGAAGGCGCGTTTTACGGTCCCAAGCTCGAGTTCGTGCTGCGGGACGCGATCGGGCGGGATTGGCAGTGCGGCACGCTGCAGGTCGATTTCGTGTTGCCGGAGCGGCTGGATGCTAGCTACATCGCCGATGACAGTTCCCGCCAGCGCCCGGTGATGCTGCACCGCGCTATCCTGGGCAGCTTCGAGCGTTTTCTCGGCATCCTGATCGAGCAATTCGCCGGCCGTTTTCCGCTCTGGCTGGCCCCCGTGCCGCTGGTGGTGGCGTCGATCGTAACGGACGCTGCACCTTACGCCGAGGAGGTGGCAGAGTTGTTCCGCCGCCGCGGCGTGGCGACGGTGGCGGATGTTCGGAACGAGAAGATCAACGCCAAGATCCGCGAGCACAGCCTGCAGCATATCCCGGTGATCGCCGTGGTGGGCCGCAAGGAGGCGGAGCAGCGCACAGTCGCTTTGCGCCGGTTGGGCGGGCAGGCGCAGGAGGTTCTTTCACTGGCCGACGCCCTGGAGGGGCTTGCCCGCGAGACGACTCCGCCCGATATTGTTCGGTCAGGCACACCGACGCATGAGTTTTGTTGATTCGGAAACTTTGTTCCGGCAAGACTACGGTGACGATTTCAATGATGACAGGAGAGCACGATAGCTAGAGGCCCGATGCCAGGCGGCAGCGCACCAGGACGAGATGGTCCGCGCGTCAACGAAGATATCCGCAGCCCTCAGGTGCGCCTGATCGATGCCGAGGGTGAGATGCAGGGCGTAATGAGCGCGCGCGATGCAATGCTGCGCGCCCAGGCTGTCGGCCTCGACTTGTTGGAGATCAGCCCGAACGCGGATCCACCGGTGGTGAAGATCCTCGACTACGGCAAATACAAGTACGAGTCGCAGAAAAAGAAGAACGAGGCGAAAAAGAAGCAGAAGGTCGTCGAGATCAAAGAGGTCAAGGTCAGGCCGAATATCGACGAGAACGACTATCAGGTGAAGATGCGTGCGATGAACAGCTTCATCGACGAGGGCGACAAAGTGAAGGTCACGCTCCGGTTCCGCGGCCGCGAAATGGCGCACCAGGATATCGGCATCAAGGTGCTCGAACGCATCCGCGGCGACATGGACGAGAAGACCAAGGTCGAACAGATGCCGCGTATGGAGAACCGCCAGATGATTATGGTGCTTTCCCCGCGTTAAGCCGAGTTGCCGTCCCGCCTTGGACGCATCTGTCCGAAGCGCACGGAGACGCTCAGCGGGCTACTTCTCGCACGTAGCCCATGAGTTCAGCGGCGCGGTGGCGGCCCGTATGGTGTTGCAGCACGCGGGAGCGCGCGCGGTCGGCCATTGTCTCGCGTACGTGGTCCGGGGTGTCGCGCAAGGTTCGCAACACGTCTTCGGCTTTATGCGCGATGATGATCTCCACGTCCGGGCGGAACAGCGTTTCGATCCCGGGCCACCAGTCGCTGATGATCGGCGTGCCGCAGGCTGCGGCCTCGAACAAGCGCACGCTTGGGCTGAAGCCGGCGCGGATCATGTCGGCGCGGGTGATGTTCAGCGTATAGCGCTGCGAGGCGTAGAAGGCACGGTGCTGGTCTGGCGCCGAATGCTCCGAACGGGCCACGTTGTCGGGCCAGGGTATGAACGAGGGGTATTGCGGTCCGGTTACGTTGAAGCGGCCTTCGGGCCACAGCCTGGCCGGCGTGCACAGCAGTAGGTCGAGCTTGGGTTGGCGATCCGGCGAGTAGGTTCCGAGGTAGCCCAGGTCATAATCGGGTCTGGCCGCCGGGTCGGGCGCATTCAGCTCTGGGTCGGCCGAGCAATAGAGTGCACGCGCCATCTTGGCTCCGAACCGCCGCTCGATCATCCGCAAGGTTGGTCCGCCGGTGAATGACAGATACAGGTCGAAGCCGCTGATCAGCTCGGGCGTGATGTAGTCGCAACGGCCTTGCGCGAGGGCGGCCAAGGTGACCGGGGTGTCGATGTCGTAGAACGCGGTGACGCCGTGCGCCTTCTGCTGCACGAGTTTGCAGACCTCCGGACCGTCGGCCACGTAGGAACCGACGATCACCAGGTCGGCCTTGGCAATCGCATCGGCGTGGTGTGCCGCAAGGTCGGCGACGGCGGTATACAGCACTGTCTCGCAGAACGGCGGATGCGGCATGTCGCGATGAGCGGCGTACCAGGGTCGGTCCTGCTCCAGGAACAGGACGTCCTGGCCGAACTGCGCCAGGCCGGCGATCAAGGAGCGATAGGTGGTGGCGTGGCCGTTCCCCCAGGACGAGGTGATGGACAGGCCGATGATGACTATTTTCACGGCCTATTCTTAGCCTTCGAATTTCCTTGCGGCACCGCTATGACCAAACTGAAGGGGTCCCGCTTTTCAACGCGCGATCCAGGTAGCTGGCCGCGCT
The DNA here is from genome assembly GCA_964247705.1 of uncultured Acetobacteraceae bacterium. Taxonomy (GTDB): domain Bacteria; phylum Pseudomonadota; class Alphaproteobacteria; order Acetobacterales; family Acetobacteraceae; genus LMUY01. The sequence goes on from CAXTVQ010000017.1 coordinate 15,666, forward strand.
GATAAGGGCAAGGTGAGTCAGCGCCTGGGGGTAATTGCCCTGATGCATCCCTGTCGGCGACAGCTCCTCGGCATACAGGCCGAGCGGGCTTGCATAACCGAGCAGCTTTTCGAACAGCAGCCGCGCCTCCGATACCTCTCCAGAGCGGGCCAGGCACTCGACATACCAGAACGAGCAGGCCAGGAAGGAGCCCTCGTCACCCTTCACCCCGTCCAGCGCGCGGTCGGCCGCGACACGGCGGAAGACCAGCGCGTCCTCCACCAACTGGCTGCGGGCGAAGGCCAGCGTGCCCAGCCAGCGTGGGTCCCGCGGCGAAATGAACCGCACCAGCGGCATCATCAGGATCGAACCGTCGACCGAGTTCGCCCCCGGATACTGCACGAAGCTGTTGAGTTCGGCATTCCAGTATTCGTCGTGGATGCTTTCGTACATCTCCAGCCGCAGGGCATTCCATTCGGGGAACGGCGCCGGCAGTGAGCGTTTCTGCGCCAGGCGGATGGCCCGGTCCACCGCGACCCAGCACATCAGCCGGGAGTGCAGGAACGGCTTCATCTCGCCCCGCCCCTCCCAGATCCCCGCGTCCGGCTTGCGCCAGTTTGCCGCGAGCCACTCGATCAGACGGCGAATATGCCGCCAGTCCTCGTAGGAGGAGGGACGCCCGTATTTGTTGGCGAGATAGACCGCATCCATCAGCTCGCCATAGATATCGAGCTGGAATTGAGTCGAGGCGGCGTTGCCGATCCGCACCGGGCGTGACCCGGCATAGCCCGCCATGTCCAGTTCGGTCTCCGGCAAATCGTTCTCGCCGCGCAGCGAGTAGGCGACGCGCAACGCTTCGTCGTGTTCGCAGCCTTGGACCCGGTCGGCGATCCAATCCACGAAATCCTCCACCTCCTCCGTTAAGCCCAGGCGGATGAGGGCGTACATCGCGAAGGAGGCATCTCGGATCCAGACGTAGCGGTAATCCCAGTTCCGTGCGCCGCCGGGCAGCTCCGGCAGACCGAAGGTGGGCGCGGCAACGGGGGCGCCGTGACGCTTGGAGGTGAGCAGCTTGAGCACCAGGGCCGAGCGGGTGACGACCTCGCGCCAGCGGCCCTCATAGCGGGACTTGCCGGCCCAGTTCCGCCACCACTCGACCGTATCCTCGAAGATACGCCGCGACGCCTCTTGATCCAGCTCCGTGCCAGTACCGTCGGGACCCACCTCCAGCAGGAAGCTGGCGCTCTCCCCCGCGCTAAGCGGGAAGCAGGCAACGAGGTCGTTATCCTCCTGCGTGAGGGCCACGGTGGCGGTAAGCCGGAGCGCCGGCCCGGCTCCGTCGGGGCGGAAGGTGCCGCCGGGTTCGAGGCGGTGCCGGCCGCGGCCGTAATCGAAGCGGGGAGCGCAGCGCGCCTCGATCGTGAGGTGACCCCGGATGACGCGTATGTGGCGGTAGATCCGTTGCGTCTGGCCGTTGCCGTCCACCGGCATGAGGTCGGTCAGCTCGGCGATGCCGTCCTTGGACAGGAAGCGCGTGAGCAGGACGTTGGTGTCCGGAAGGTAGAGCTGGGCGGTACGCGCCATCTCGCCATGCGGTGCGATCCGGAAGCATCCGGCGGCTGGATCGAGCAGGGCGGCGAAGATGGACGGGCTGTCGAAATCCGGGGCACAGAAGAAGCTGATCGCACCGTCCTTGCCAACGAGGGCAGCGGTCCGGAGATCGCCGATCAGACCGTGGTCCTCGATCGCGAGCGGGGGGATGGGATCAGACATGAATCACATACGGACCGGGAGCAGCGGAGGTTTCAGGTAACGGGGCGATCCTCAGAGCGCTTCGGTGAAACCATAAAGCTCCCGCGCCTGCTCCGCCGTGATCAGCCCATTGCGCAGATCGGCGGCCACGGCGGCGCGGTCGCGGGTGTGCGGATCACCCATGCCGCCGCCGCCGGGCAACTCCAGGATCAGCCGCTCGCCATCCGGGATGATTTGAAACCCCTTCGTCCGCAACGTGGCGCCTGATTTCAGCGCGACGCGGCCGGGGGCACCCTCCCCGCCGCCGTCGCGGCCGCGTGGCGGGTTGCCGACGCGGTCGAAAATGGCGTTGCAGGCGAATTCGAGATCGTCGCGGCCGGCGATTTCCATGATCTGGCCCAGCCCGCCGCGGGTGCGCCCGGCCCCGCCGCTGCCGGGCCGCAACTCCTTGCGCCAGATAACGATGGGCGCCACCGCCTCCGTCGCCTCCACCGGCATGGTGCGCACGCCGGAGGGGAAGGCGGTCGCGTCCAGGCCGTCAAGTGTGGGGCGGGCGCCGGTGCCGCCGCTGTTGAAGGTGATCACCTCGAAATCGGGCAGCACCGGACGGTTCGGGCGGGCTTGCCCGGACACTGCACCACCGCCGCGCAAAGGCGGGTTCCACAAGCAGGACGCGCCCTCCGCCGCGACCCGGTCCGGCACCGCGCCGTGCAGGCAGCCCATCACCAAATCCGGCAGCAGATGGCCGATCACGTGACGGACCGAGACCGGGTAGGGCCGGGGAGCGTTCAGGATGCAGCCCTCGGGGATGGCGCAGCGGAACGGCTCGAGCGAGGCGGTGTTGTTCGGGATGTCGGGCGCTACCACGACCTTGAGGCCGAAGGCTGTGTAGGCGCGGGTGTAGGCGGCGGGCACGTTGATCCCGCGCGTGGACAAGCCGGAGGTGCCGGTGAAATCGACGGTGATGGCGTCCGCCGCCACCGTCATCGTGGCCTTGAGGGTGAGCGGCGCCTCGTACCCGTCGCTGCCGATCTCGGCGCGGTAGGTGCCGGGAGGCAGGGCGGCGATGGCAGCCACGGTGGCGCGGCGGCTGGCGTCGAAGATGTGCTCGGCGAGGTCGTCCAGCCCGTCCATGGCGAACTCGGCCATCATCTCGTCCAGCCGCCGGATGCCCGCGTCGTTGCAGGCGCACAAGGAGTAGACGTCCCCCTCCAGTTCTACCGGCAGGCGGGTTCCGGCGCGCAGGATGTCGAAGAACGTCTCGTTGGCGACGCCCCGGTCGAAGCATTTCACGATCGGGATGTACATGCCCTCCTCGAACACGGAACGCGCTTCCGGGCCCATGCCGAGGCCACCCACGTCGATCACGTGGGCGGTGTTGGCGAACAGCCCGACCATGCGGCCGCCGTGGAAGGCGGGGGAGACCACGGTGAGGTCATGCAGGTGCCCGGTGCCGAGCCAGGGGTCGTTGGTGATGAAGTGGTCGCCCGGGTTCATCGTCGCCGCGGGGAAGCGGCGCAGGAAGTGGCCGACGCTCTCCATCATGGAATTCACGTGGCCCGGCGTGCCTGTGACGGCCTGCGCCAGCATCCGCCCCTGCAGGTCGAACACGCCGGCGGACAGGTCCCCGGACTCGCGCACCGTGGTGGAGAAGGCGGTGCGGATCATGGTCTGCGCCTGCTCCTCCACCACGGCGATCAGGCGGTTCCAGAGCAGGCCGTAGGTGAGGGGGGTCATGCTGGCTCCACGCGGCGGTCGAGGATGATCAGCCCGTTCGGGTCGATGGACGCGATCCAGTTGGCGCCGACCAGCGTGGACGTTTCGTCCTCCGCGATGATGGCCGGCCCCGGCACGGTGGTGCCCGGCGGCATGGCGGCGCGGTCGTGAACCGGCCAGGCGGCCACGTCCCCGCTCACGGGGTCACGCACGGGTTGGTGGCGGGGTGGCTCAGGGGGCCGGGTGGGGGGCGCCGGGTCCGCCTGGACCGCTGTTTCGGTTGCGACGGAGACGGCGTAGCTCATCACCTCGACGTCTGAGCCAGGGACGGGGCGGTCGTAGAACCGGGCGTATTCCGCGTCGAACGCAGTGCGCAGGGCCGCGGCGTCCAGCTTGCCGTCCCCAAGGCGGACGGGGATCTCGTGGCCCTGGCCGACATAGCGCATGAAGGCAGTCCGTGCGGTGCGGGTAGGGACGCCGAACCGGCCCGGCTCCACCACGGCCGCGGCGTCCGCCTCCATGGCCGCCAGCAATTCGTCCGCAGCGGCGCCGTCGAAGCGGCCGAGGCGGGCATACTGGCTGCGCACTACCTCGTAGCCGACAGGCGCGCGAAGGAAGCCGATTGCGCTACCGACACCCGCGCCGGGTGGGACGACGATGCGCTCGGCGCCGATCTTCTCCGCAACCCGGCAGGCATGCACGGGACCGCCGCCGCCGAAGGCGATCACGGTGCGGCCGGCGAAGCTCTTGCCGCTCTCGATGGCATGGATGCGTGCGGCGTTGGCCATGGTCTCGTCCACCATCTCCACGACCCCGCCAGCCGCCGCACCGCTGTCCACGCCGAGGGTGGCGCCGACGGCCCGGTCCAGCGCGGCTTCGGCCGCCGCCGTGTCCAGCGCCATGGTGCCCCCGGCGAAGCGCGCCGGGTCGTAGCGGCCGAGCACCAGGTTCGCGTCCGTCACCGCGGGTTCGCTGCCGCCGCGGCCGTAGCAGGCGGGGCCCGGCATGGCGCCGGCGGACTCGGGGCCGACGGCGATGCGGCCCAACGAATCCAGATGCGCCAAGCTGCCGCCGCCGGCGCCGATTTCCACCATCTCGATCACGGGAATGCGCAGCGGCAGGCCGGAGCCCTTCTTGAACCGGCCGATCCGCGCAACCTCGAACGCGCGCGACGTCTGCGGCTGGCCGTCATCGATCAGGCAGATTTTGGCCGTGGTGCCGCCCATGTCGAAGGACAGCACCCGGTTCAGCCCCGCCGCCCGTGCGACGGCGGCCGAAAAGATCGCCCCCCCGGCCGGCCCGCTCTCCACCAGCCGGATCGGGAAGCGGCACGCCGTGTCCACCGTGGTCAGCCCGCCGCCGGAAAGCATGAGGAACACCGGGGCATCCATGCCCATCGCCCGCAACTGCTGCTCCAACCGGCGAAGGTAGCCCTGCATCAGCGGCTGAACGTAGGCGTTGGCGGCGGCGGTGGAGAAGCGCTCCCATTCGCGCATCTCGGGCGACACTTCGGAAGAGAGGGTCACCGGAAAGCCGGCCGCCTCGAGGATCGCGCCCGCACGCTGCTCATGCGCCGGGTTGGTGAAGGCGTGCAGGAAACCGACCGCGACGGACTGCACCCCGGCCTCGCGCAGACCCGGGATCAGCGCGCGCACCGCCGCTTCGTCCAGCGGCAGCAGCACGCGGCCGCCGGCATCCACGCGTTCGGGCACCGGCAGGCGCAGGTGGCGCGGAACCAGCGGTTCGGGCAGGCGGATCTGCAGGTCGTATTGGTCGTAGCGGCTCTCATTGCCCATCGCGAGCACGTCGCGGAACCCGGCGGTCGTCACCAGGGCGGTCACGGCGCCCTTACGCTCGATGATGGCGTTGGTGGCCAGCGTCGTGCCGTGCACCACCATGCCCAAATCACCCGGCGCCAACCCGGCGTTCTTCAGGATCTGGGCGATGCCGGTCAGCACGCCCTGCTCCGGCATGGCTGGCGTGGTCAGAGTCTTGGCGGTGAAGCGGCGCCCATCCTGTTCGAGGGCGAGGTCGGTGAAGGTACCGCCGATATCGACGGCCAGGCGGATCGATGCGCTCTGTGGGCTCATGGGTCAGCAGTGTAGACCCATCCCGCGCCGGGTTAGAAGCCGAGCCCCTCGTAAAGGCCGGAGAAGGGCAGCGTGGTTCCGAGGTCGGGCATGTCGATCAAGGCGGCCATGCCTTCCAGCAGCACGGCGTTCCGAACGGAGAGCCGTCCGTCCCCGTCCCGCCGGTAGAGCAAGGCCCGGGGCTCGTCCTGGCTGATCAGCACGTAGGTCAGGATACCTGGCACGGCATCATAGCCCCGCAGCTTGAGCGTTTGATCGATCCAGGCGGCATGCTTGGAAAGCACTTCGAACCGGTTGCGGTACCTCCCAGGCCAGATACTCCTCCCAGGTCCATCCCATCTGCCGCGTTGCTTCGGACATCCGGCCCTCCTGCTCCGCTGCTACATCAGGGCCGGCTCACGCGCGGGCCGGCGCTGCTGCGAATGCGTCAGCCAGCGCGGTCCAAAACGGCTTGCGCCGCAGGTCCGCATCCAACGGCAAGGCGCGTTGCGGCAGCTTGTCCTCGCGCGGGATCTCGTCGTTCAGCCAGGTCCGCCGGTCCGACAAGCCCCAGCTCAGCACCCCCATCATCGCCGGGCAGGCCAGCGCCACGTCCAGGAAAGCGCGGGCGTGGCTGGCGACGGCGGCGTCCCGGGCAGCTTCGTCCCCGGCGATGCGGTTGTCCCGCACGTCCAGTTCGGTGATGACGATCTTAAACCCGAGGCTGGCCACATCCTGGAAAAACTGGGCGAGGCGGGTTTGGTCCAGATCCTTCACACCGGCCTCCAGATGGGCCTGGAAGCCCAAACCCTGCACCGGGACCCCTTGCACCTTCAGCCGGGTGAGCAGGGCCAGCATCGCCTGCCGCTTCTGCTCGTGCTCGGGCCAGGTGTATTCCATGCCAAAATCATTGATGAACCGCAGTGCCAGCGGGTCAGACTCGGCACAGGCGTGAAAGGCCGTGTCGAGAAACGCCGGTCCCATGGCACGATACCACAGCGTATCGCGGAAACTGAACGGCTTGGCGTCCTTCGGCTCCAACACCTCATTGACGACGTCCCACTGCACGACGCGGTCCCGGCAATGCGCGGTTGCCGTCTGGATGTGCGTGGTGAGCAGGCGTTCGGCATTGGCAGGGCCGAGCTCGTCCACCAGCCAATTCGGATTGTCCTCATGCCAGAGCAGCGTGTGTCCGCGGGTCTGGATGCCACGACGGGCGGCGTAGGCCATTATGGCGTCCGCCGGTTTCCAGTTCCACATGTCGGGTTTGGGGCGCAGTTCACCCCATTTGAACGCCGTCTCGCCAGTGACGATGCCGCAGTTGCTGCGGACCTGGTTCATGTAGGCGCGGTCGTCGGCCAGCAGCTTGTCGTTCAATGCAGTGCCGAAAAACCGGTTGCCGGCCATGGCGCGCTCGTTCAGGCCCGGATCTGCCGGGATAGGAGCGGCTGAGGCGAGTACCGCCGCGGCCCCGGCGAGGGCGGCGCGGCGGGTAGGCAGCAAACCAGCTTCGGGCGGCATCGTCGGAGGTCTCCCCGGCGATATCCGCCCGCGCTGGACGCGCTCAGGCGGCCAGGGCGTCCGGTTCCGCCACAGGCAAGCGCGTCCGTATCAGCTTCTCGATGCCGCGCAAATGCGAGCGTTCCGTGGAGTCGCAAAAGCTGATTGCGACGCCGGCATGCCCGGCGCGCGCCGTCCGGCCGATGCGGTGGACGTAGCTTTCCGGCACGTTCGGCAGATCGAAGTTGATCACGTGGGTAATACCGTCGACATCGATGCCGCGGGCCGCGATGTCGGTCGCGATCAATACCGGCACGGCGCCGCTCTTGAACGCGGCAAGCGCCCGCTCGCGCTGACCCTGGCTCTTGTTGCCATGGATCGCGGCGGCCCGTTGCCCGGCGGCCTCAAGATGTTGCACGACCTTATCCGCGCCGTGCTTGGTGCGGGTGAACACCAGCGTGCGGCCCATGTCCGGGCGCTTGAGAATCGCCGAGAGCAACGCCCGCTTGCGCGGCGCTTCCACGAACACGACGGCCTGCTCCACCCGGTCCGCGGTCTTGGCCACGGGCGTGACGGCGACGTGCACCGGGTCCCGCAGGAGGGCGGAGGCCAGGCTCTCGATCTCCTTCGGCATGGTGGCCGAGAAGAACAGCGTGGTGCGCTGCTTCGGGATGTAGGACACGATCTTCTTGATCGGAATGATGAAGCCGAGGTCCAGCATGTGGTCGGCCTCGTCCAGCACCAGATATTCGACATTGCCGAGGTTCACGGCGCGGTCGTTCATGTGGTCCAGCAGGCGGCCGGGAGTGGCGACCAGCACGTCCACACCGTTATCCATGGCGCGAGCCTGGCGCGGCTTGGGCACGCCGCCGAACATCAGCGCGACGCGGATCGGGGACCCGGCGGAATAGGACCTGAAGCTTTCGGCAATCTGGCTGGCGAGTTCGCGGGTGGGCGCCATCACCAGGCAGCGGGTGCCCTTCTTGCCGGGATGCTTCCGGTCCGACAGCAGGCGGTGCAGGATGGGCAGGGCGAACGCGGCGGTCTTGCCCGTGCCGGTCTGGGCGATGCCCTGGACGTCATGGCCGGCGAGCACGTGCGGGATTGCCTGCTCCTGGATCGGCGTCGGCTCGACATAGCCCGCGGCGGTCAGCGCGGCGAGCAGCGGCGCGGCCAGGCCGAGGTCTTGGAAGGATGACATTGAACTCTTTCGTTTTGCGGACGCGCCATCGCCGTGTGTGCTTTGGGGCGTCAATATCGCGATCGACAGGACCACGAACCGGCGCAAGACACAGGATGAGATGGAAAACTGGCGTTCGGAAACGGCAGGAGCCGGGCATCGAGGTGCGCGAGCGGACGTTTAGTGGTGCAGTGCAGCGAAGTCAAGGAAAATGGATATGCGAGCTACCCGAGTAAGGCGTCGACGCTCACGGTGACCTCCGGGAGTGCGGTCGAGGTGATACTCTCGCCAGCCCGGTGCGTGTTCACTGTGCGGTATCCACCACTCGAAGGCTCGCGATGAACCTCGATGCATTGGTGCTGCAGATCGACAACCCAGACTTCCACGATGCCGAACCGGCAGTAGAGAGGACTTTTCACGATGCGATCGAAGCGAAGGGAACTGCCCGCAACCTCCACCAGAAGTAAGACGTCCGCTGCCGTGGGATGATGGCTGCGGTAGAAGTCGTCGCGCGCTTGCAGGATCATGAAATCTGGTTGCGGCTCACTCAGTTGGTCCAGACAGGGTGGGTTCTGCACGGTGACGATGGCTCGGCTACCAACCGCCTTTGCCAACGCGTTCGTCAGCCAGTTGACCGTGCCGGAATGCTCGGAGCCGATCGGCGCCGTGTCGATGATGTCTCCCTCGATCAGCTCGACCCGGGCGTCCTCAGCGAGGATGCCGGCCTCGGCCATCCGGTAGTCGTCGTCGACGGTCAGCTTATGCCGGGCCAGCAGGTCGCTTGTGCCATCCATGGTGCTCCCTTTCGCAATCGCGCGCCGGTATAGCAAAGCCTCGCACGGGCAAGGACTCTGGTCACGTTGGAGAGCGTCATCCTCGCCGAGGATCTTGCCGGCATGCGGTCCCAGGCGCTCGGGCTTGCCGAAGCCGCGGGCCTGGCGCCTCGGATGGTGCCGATCGCGGCGCGTCCGCCCTGGCGCTGGATTCCCGCGCGGTATTGGCCGGCCCCGCTCCGCGCCGTCGGCCTGACGGCTCCGCCTGAGCCGCTCGTGTTCGGTTGCGCCGGCAAGCCCGCTCCCGTGCTGGCGGCCCTGCGGCGGCTTGGGCGGCAGACGGTGCAGATCCAGCACCCAAGGATGGACCCGCGCCTGTTCGACCAGATCGTCGTGTCCCGCCACGACGGCCTGACCGGGCCCAACGTCATCGTCACCCGCACCGCGCTGCACCGGGTCACGCCGGCCCGCTTGGCAGCGGCGCGGCTCGACTGGGCGGAGCGGCTGGCCCACTTGCCGCGCCCGTTGGTGGCCGTGCTGGTGGGGGGCAGCAACGGACGCTTCCGGCTGGAACAAGCGGAAGGCGTCACGCTCGCGGGACAGATCGCTGCCATGATGCATGCGGACCAGGCGGGGGTTGCCGTCACTCCCTCCCGCCGCACCGCACCCGGCGTCGTGAGCGCCCTGCGCACCGCCCTCGAACCGCTCGGCGGCACGGTATGGGACGGCACGGGGGAAAACCCGTATTTCGGCCTGCTCGCCTGTGCCGACGCGATCATCGTGACCGCGGACAGCGTGTCCATGGTGTCCGAAGCCGTGGCCACGGCCGCTCCCGTGCTGATTGCCGAACTGCCGGGCCGCTCCCGCCGCATCGGCGCCTTCCTCGACGGCCTGCGCAGCGACGGCCGGGTGCGCACCTTCCAGGGACGCCTGGAGATGTGGCAAACCTCGCCGCTGGACGACACGCAAGAGGCAGCCGATACCGTCCGCCGGCGCTTGGGGTTCTAACATCGATGCTCGCGATCCAGACGTTCGACGCACGGCAGGGCGGCAACGTGCTCTACAAGGCGTTCGCCCACCCGCTCGCCGCTGAAGCGATCGCACGGCTTGCGGCGGGCATTACCGGGCCGCTCGCGGTCTACGATCCGGACGGCGTGGCGGACGCGCTTTTTGCCCTTCACCCCGAGATGCCGGCCCCGGCCGAACTCTACGTCCACGACACCGAGCAGATCGGCCGCCGCCGCGCCGGGTGCACGGCACTGCCATTGACCGACCTGCCGCAATCGCGCGCCGGCACGCTGCTGGTGGCCAGTTTCGACGCCGGCAAGCTCACCCAGCGCCTCGCCGGGCTGCTGCCCTCCGGTATGGCCATCGCCACGCTGGACGAGGCGAAGCTGCCTGTGGCGATGCTGACCAACCCGCGCCGCTACCTCGATACGCTGAACTTCGCAACCAACTACGCCTTCTTCCGCGACGCGGACGGGCTTTCCACCCGGCTTGTCACCGCCAATTACTGGGCCCGCTACGGCGCCGCCTCCGTCCGGCTCTGGCTGCGGCTATTCGGCGATGACGGGGCCGTGCTGGCCGAGTGGGAGGAGCCCCTGCCAGCCGGCGTCGGCGGGATCGCCATCGACAGTGCCGAGGTGCGCGCCCGCTTCGGCTTGCCGGCGTTCCGGGGCCAGTTGTTCCTGCACGCGATCGGGGTCGCCGGGCATGACATCATCAAATACGCGCTGGATACCTACGGCACCGGCGGCGAGCCAAGCTTGTCCTGCACGCATGACGCCAATGCCTGGCCATCGGACCGTTACGCCGGGTTGCCGGCGCCGCGGGAGGACGAGCGGGTGCTGCTCTGGGTGCAGAACAGCCACGCAGCCCCAATCCCGGCCGGCACGCTGGCGCTGGACCGCATGGGCGCCGAGCACCCGGTGACGCTGGACCAGGACGTGCCACCCTTCGCCAGCGTGGCGCTGGATGTGGCGACGCTGCTGCCCGGGCTGCGTTGGCCGGCTCAGATCGAGCTGCGGTCCGGCCGCCATATGGTCCGCCCGCGCTACGAGGTGGTGCAGAACGGCCGCACCCGGATCGCGCACGTGAACGTGGAGCGCGCGGACCTAAAGCCCGACCCCGGCATTCCCGCGTTGTCCAACCTGCTTGGCCGCGGCTACCTGCTGCCGTTCCCGGTGCTGCCGGCGGACCGGTTCTCGACCGTCGTGCAGCCGACGCCGATGGCCGAGACGCAGGCGGACCTGCCAATCCGGCTGGACGTGTTCGCGCCGGACGGGCGGCTGGTATCCGAGCGCTTTCTCGGCCGGCTGCCGCGCAGCCACGACCTCGCGCTGGAACTCGACAGCGAGGGGGGACACGCCGAGCTGGTGTACGATTTCCGGGAGGGCGGTGGCGCTGACGGCTGGCTGCACTGCCTGGCGCGCTATCAGGACCGGCGTAGCGGCCACGCGGCGGAGACGAGCTTTGGCGCCCATATCTTCAACACCCTGATGACGTACAAGGGCGAGCCACAATCCTATAACGGTCCGCCGCCGGGTCTCTCGACGTCCCTGTTCCTGCGGTTGGGCGAGGGGGCGCAGCGCTCGTTCGCCCATCTGATCTACCCGGCTTCAGCCGAGTGGCATCCGCACTCCAGCACGCGGCTGATCCTGCACGATGCGGAGGGGGGCGTCATGGCGGAGGAAGCACTGGCGATCGCGTGCTCAGGCTCGGCGATGGTGTGGCCGCACGAGGTGTTCGGGGATGCGTTGCTGCGCCGGGCCGGCGCACGGGGATATGTCATGGTGGATGACCGGACATGCCGGCTCTTTGGGTATCACGGGTTGATGGATGACCGGGGTGGCTTCTCTCTGGACCATATGTTCGGGTTCTAACGCCGCTCCCTCTCCCGTGAGGAACGGAACAGGGAGCAACCGGGCGTGCATCGGGCGTGAGCGGCGGGGTATGGCGCACAAGCCGGCGATCCCCATCAATGGGTGCATCGCGGCGATTCCCGGCCTGCGTCTTGCGGCGACCGAAAGACGCTTGCCCAGGCAGAGTAGCCCGTTTTAGCGTCGCCCTCAAAACGAGGGAGGCCGACCGATGCGCCGTCGCCAAATGCTGCACGCAACGCTCGGCACCGCAGCCGCCCTTGCCATGCCGCGGATCGCGCGCGCCCAAGGCAGCCGCACGCTCACCTTCATCCCGCAATCGGACCTGGCCGTCATCGACCCGGTCTGGACCACGGCGGACGTCACCCGCAATCACGGCTTCATGGTGTTCGACACGCTGTATGGGCTGGACGCCGACTACAGCGCCCGGCCGCAGATGGTCGCCGGGCACGTTACGTCCGCCGACGGCAAGCAGTGGGACCTAACGCTGCGCCCGGGCCTGACCTTCCACGACGGCACCCCCGTGCTGGCGCGCGACGCGGTGGCCAGCATTCAGCGCTGGGCCAAGCGGGACGGGTTTGGCGGGCGGCTGATGGCGGTGACGGACGAGCTGTCTGCGCCCGATGACAAGACCATCCGCTTCCGCCTCAAAGCGCCGTTCCCGCTGTTGCCCGAGGCACTGGCCACGCCCACCAGCATGTGCTGCATCGTGCCGGAGCGCCTGGCCCGCACCGACCCGAACCAGCAGATGCCGGAGGTCGTTGGTAGCGGCCCGTTCCGCTTCGTGGCCGCCGAGCGGGTTTCGGGCGCCAAAATGGTCTACGCCCGCTTTGCCGGCTACCAGCCGCGGCAGGAACCGACCAGTTTCACCGCCGGAGGCAAGCCGGTTTATTTCGACCGTGTGGAATGGACGGTGGTGCCCGACCCGGCGACCGCCGCGGGCGCGCTGACTGCGGGCGAGGTGGATTGGTGGGAAAACCCGCAGCTCGACCTGATCCCAGGCCTGAAGGCGAACCCAACCCTGACCGTGGAGGTGAAGGACGAGGCGGGCGAGATCGGCTGCCTCCGGTTCAACACGCTCTACCCGCCGTTCGACAACCCGGCCATCCGCCGGATCGTCGTGTCGGCGATCGACCAGAAGGTGTTCATGGAGGCGGTCGCCGGCGCAGTGCCAGAGCTCATCAAGACGGGGGTCGGCCTGTTTGCGCCGGGCACGCCATTCGCGACCGATGCGGGGGTGGACAGCATGAAGGGCCTGGCCGACCCGGCTGCGCTCAAGCAGTCGCTGGCGGCGGCGGGCTACAAGGGTGAGAAAGTCGTCGTGCTCGGGGCCTCCAACTTCCCGACCATCTCGGCCATCGCGCAGGTCGGCGCCGATATGATGAGCCGCATCGGGCTGAACGTGGACTACCAGGCGATGGACTGGGGATCGGTCGTGCAACGGCGGGCAAGCCGCGAGCCGCCGGACAAAGGTGGGTGGAACGTGTTCTTCACCTTCCTGGGCGGCACTGGCAACATCCTGCCGGCGGCTGATCTTGCCATCCGGGCTAACGGGACGAACGCCTGGTTTGGTTGGCCGGACAATCCGAAGCAGCAGGGTTTGCTGCAGTCCTGGTTCGAGGCGCCCGACGTCGCCTCGCAGGAGAAATCGATAGTGGACTTACAGCAGGACTTCTTCCAAAACCCCAGCTTCGGACCGCTTGGGATGTATTTCGTCCCGACTGCTTACAAAAAAACACTGACAGGGATGCCAGACGGCTTCCCGTTATTCTATGGACTGAAAAGGACAGGAGCCTAGGCGGGCAGGCAGGCGCTTCCGCGACAACCCGCCCGCTTTGGACATTCTACCTGTAGAACGGCCCGTAACCGTAAGCGAAGCCCGGGCGGAACCCGTAACCATAGTAGCCAGGGTAGCCATAGCCGAATGCAAACCCGGGCCGGAAACCGTAGCCGTAGAAGCCGCGGCCGAACCCGCCATAGCCAAAGCCGCCGTAGCCGCCCCGGAAACCATAGCCGCCGAACCCGCCAGGGTAACCGTAGCCACCCCGAAACCCGCCGTAACCATAACGCTGAGCCAGCGCCGGTGTGGCCGCCACGGACAGGGCGAGAGCCGCTGCACCGAGGATGCGCCCAAACTTAAGCATGTGACCTCCATCCTTTGTTGGTATTCCAACTGGCAACGACGGAAGCCTCGGGCAATGCACAGCCTCGTGCTGTAACAGGGCGCCAAACGGCAGTTACGCAGCCGCGCTGGGCCGCCCGGCCACGCGGGCGGACCACGCCGCCAACTGGCTCCACGCCGGGTCCAAAGGCTGGCCGACCTTGGCAGCGAAGCGCGTGAAGCAGAACAGCGTGATGTCCGCCAGGGTAAAACGCTCGCCGGCCACGAAGTCGCGGTCCGCCATATCGCCGTCCAGCCATGCCAGCCAGTCGCGCGCCCTCAGCTTCAGCCCCGCCGACGCTTCCGGGATGCACCGCACCCGGCTCTGGAAGAAGGACAAGCCCTCGCCGAACCGGTAGCCGTCCAGCATCGGCTCGAGGCAGTTGATATCCAACCGGCGCAGCCACATGCGCGTAACTGCCCGTTCTTCCGGCGTCGTGCCCATGAGCGGCGGTTCCGGCTGGATCTCGTCGAGGTACTCGCCGATCGCGGTGATTTCGGTGACCACGGTGCCGTCGTCGAGCTGCAGCGCCGGGAGCTGGCCCATCGGATTGATCGCGAGATAGCCCGGCTGCCGGTTCTCGCCGCCGCGCAGGTCCACCGGCTGGATCTCGACGTCGAGGCCTTTCTCGGCCAGCACCATGCGGACGGCGTGTGGGTTCGGCCCGATCGAATTGTAGAGTTTCATCCGTTGTCTCCCAAAGCCGTGTTGCAGCCATGAAGCCCGACCGGCCCTCCGCTCGCAACCGGGTCCGTCCAGGGGGCGTTGCGCCGGCATTGATATCGGGAGAAGCGGCATGGCTGGTCGGTTGAGCGGCAAGCGGGCGATCGTGACGGGTGCGGCACGCGGCATCGGGCGGGCGACGGCCGAGGCGTTTGCGCGCGAAGGCGCCGATGTGGTCGGCGTGGACCTCGCGGCCACCGCCTCCGCCATCACCCAGTTCGAACCTGCGACGCCCGACGAGCTGACGGAGACGGGCCGGCTGGTGCAGGCGCATGGCCGCCGGTTCATCCCCATCCAGGCAGACCAGCGGGATCTACCGGCACTGCGCGCGATGGCGGCACAGGCGATGTCCGAGTTGGGCGGGATCGACATCCTGTTCGCCAACGCGGGGATCCAGGCGTTCAAGCCGATCCTGGAGATGGAGGACCCGGACTGGCACGACCAGATCGACGTGAACCTGAGCGGCACCGCCAATATGCTGCGCGCCGTGGTGCCGCACATGGTAAAAGCTGGCCGGGGCGGCCGGGTGATCATCACGTCTTCCACCCAGGGCCGGCACGGGATGAAGACGGGCG
Source organism: uncultured Acetobacteraceae bacterium (assembly GCA_964247705.1). Classification (GTDB taxonomy): domain Bacteria; phylum Pseudomonadota; class Alphaproteobacteria; order Acetobacterales; family Acetobacteraceae; genus LMUY01. The sequence goes on from CAXTVQ010000017.1 coordinate 30,974, forward strand.
CTGCCTACTCCGCCAGCAAATGGGGGCTGATCGGCCTGATGAAGTCGGCGGCGCTGGAATGGGGATCGCACAAGATCACCGTCAACTGCGTCATCCCCGGGCTGATCGACACGCCGCTCACCCGCAATGACGCCCGGTATCGCCAGGCGCTCTTGGAGGGCGGCAAGGATCCCTCGCAGCCCAATCCGGAGCCGGCAATGCAGGAGGCGCAGGCCAAGAAAACCCCGCTCGGGGTGCCGTTCGTGGAGCCGGAGGACGTGGCGCCGGTCGTGGTGTTCCTGGCGTCCGACGAAGCGAGGATGGTCAGCGGCGCCACATACGATGTGACAGGCGGAGACAGCGCGCACTACGACGCGTAGGGCGGGCAACCCGCCACGCTAGCCGCCAGATGCCGCGTCCCGGATCGCTGTCACGATGGCGGAGAAGTCCAACCCGGCGTGGTGCTCGGCAAAACGTGCATAGATCGCCTGGGCTTGCGCCCCCAATGCTGTCTGCGCGCCCGATGCCGCAGCCGCCTCCTGTGCCAGCGTTAGATCCTTCAGCATCAGCGCGGTGGCGAACCCCGGCACGTACTCGCGGTTGGCGGGCGACGCCGGCACCGGTCCTGGCACCGGGCAGTAGTTGGTGAGCGACCAGCACTGTCCGGACGCCGTACTCGCAACGTCGAACAGCGCCTGGTGCGACAGGCCGAGCTTCTCGGCCAGCACGAACGCCTCCGATACGGCGATCATGGAGATGCCCAGGATCATGTTGTTGCAGATTTTGGCCGCTTGCCCCGCACCGGCCTCGCCGCACAGCACGATACGTTTGCCCATGGCCTGCAGCACCGGTTCCGCGCTGGCGAACGCCTCCGCCGTACCGCCGGCCATGAAGGTCAGCGTCCCCGCTTGCGCGCCGCCGACCCCGCCCGACACCGGCGCATCGACGCTGGCCATGCCGGCCGCCTGGGCCGCGCCATGGGCCGCCCGGGCGGCGGCGACATCGATCGTCGAGCAATCGATGAACAAGCTGCCCATCGCGGCCGATGGCAGGATGTCCGCATAGCAGGCGGCCACGTGCTTGCCGGCCGGCAGCATCGTGATCACTGTCTGCGCCCCTGCCACCGCATCACGCGCCGACCCGGCGAGGTCAATCCCGAGATTGGCAGCCGTGTCGGCGGCACCGGGTGCGATGTCGTAGCCACGCACCGAATGGCCGGCGCGCAGCAGGTTGGCGGCCATCGGCGCGCCCATGTTGCCGAGCCCGATGAAGGCGATGGTGGCCATAGCGTCCGCTCCCTCGTTGTTGGACGAAGCTTGCGGCGGTTCAGGTCCACGTCAAGCACGATTGCCATGTGGGAGCCCCGGTCAGATTCCGTTGACTCGGCCCGCCACGCTGGAACAAAAGCCGCGTCGGTAACGCAACGGGAGATTTTCTACATGGATGCTAACAGACGCGCTTTTCTAGGAGCCGCAGCTCTTGGTGGCAGCCTGGCGGCGCTCACTGGGGCTGCTGCCGCTGCGGAAACCCCAACGGCGCCGGGTGCGGGCGGGTTTGGCCGCAACGCAGTTCAACTGCCACCCGGCGAGACCGTCGCTTACCATGACCCGAAGGACGTTGCGGAGTTCGCGGACTTCCGTTTCTCGCTCGACGGCAACCGGCCGAAGATCACCTCCGGCGGCTGGGCCAAGGAGGCGACCGTCCACCAGTTCCCCATCAGCAAGGGGATAGCAGGCGTCCACATGTTCCTCGACGCCGGCGCCTCGCGGGAGCTGCATTGGCACGCCATCGCCGCCGAGTGGGCGTTCGTGATCGACGGCCACTGCCAGACCGTCGTGTTGGAACCGTCGGGCGCCAGCGAAATCAACAATTACGGGCCCGGTGACCTCTGGTACTTCGCCAAGGGCCATGGCCATTCGATCCAGACGATCGGCGACAAGCCCTGCCACTTCATCCTGTCGTTCGATAACGGCGCGTTCTCCGAGCACGGCACGTTCTCGATCACCGACTGGATCGATGTCACGCCGAAGGACATGCTGGCGCTGAACTTCGGCATCCCGAAGGACGCGTTCGACGCGTTCCCCAAGGGCGAGACCTACATCCAGTCCGGCCCGATCCTGCAAGCGGCGGACGCGCTGGACGCACCCTGGCCGCGCGAGTCCACGCACAAATTCGCCCTGCTGCGGGACAACCGCGCGGTGCGGGATTTCGACGGCGGCACCTTCCGCCTGGCCACGATCGACGAGTTCCCGGCGTCCAAGACGATGTCCGGCGGGTTGATGACGATCAAGCCGGGGGCGATGCGTAAGCTGCACTGGAACCCGAACGCCAACGAGTGGCACTACTACCTGCGCGGCAAGGCTCAGGTCGTGTCGTTCGGTTCCGGCGGACGCGGCAAGCTGGCCGAGTTCGCGCCGGGCGACGTGGCCTACATCCCGGCAGGCTTTGGCCACGCGATCCGCAACATCGGCGACGAGGACCTCGAGATCGTGCAGACCTGGGATGCCCCCAAGTTCGAGGAGATCGACCTCGACAAGTGGGTCCACTCCAGCCCGAACTACTTGCTGTCGAACAACTTCGCTGGCGTCCCGGCCTCGACCATCACGCAGTTGAAGCAGGCGTAGCGCAAGGCGTCGCACTCATCCTTTCCTCTCCCTGAAGAACGGGAGAGGAAAGACCTACTTACTCGTCGACGGACGGGGTGCAGGGCCTTCGGTGCGCAGGCCGTGCCAGGCCAGCACCGTGTCGACGACGAAGGAGATCAGGGCGCCGATCGTGCAGCAGAGCGAGCCGCCGAACAGCCATTCCAGGATCGCGCCACCCGCTGCATCCCGCAGGGTGACCAGAAACAGCGCGAAGGCCGCGCCGCACGTCGCCGCACCCGCCGCGGCGGCCAACGCCACACACAGGTCCAGCGCCAACCGCCGGCGGGCAAGCCGCTCGAGGTGCAAGTGCAACGTCGCGGCTTCGGCGTCGGGCGCCTTGAGCAGTTCGCTCACATGCGCGTACTGGTCCGACACCCGGACCAGCCGCTGATTGAACACGTTCAGCAACGTGCCGATGCCGGATAGCAGGAACACGGGCGTCAGTGCCGTCTGAATGACGTGCGCGATGTCGGTGAGCTGCTCCGCGTTACCCATTCGCCGCCGGCTCAGCTCTGCGCAACGCGAAGGCGCTCCACGGTGCGGGGCCGGCCGATCAACGGAAGCAGGCCGCGCATCTCCGGCCCCTTGTCCTCCCCCGTGAGCGCCAGGCGGAGCGGGTGGAACAGCGCACGGCCCTTCCGTCCGGTGCTGGCCTTCAGCGCGTCGGTCCAGGCGAGCCACACGTCCGCGCCCCACGGATCGGGCGGCAGGGTTTCCAGCGCCTCGCGCAGATAGGCGGCGTCATCTTCGATCACGGGGGGGACGATGCTGCCGGCCACCACGTCCCACCAGCCGCGCGCCTCGGCCAGCATGTCGAGGTTGCCGCGCACCGCCTCCCAGAACACCGGGGTGGCGCCGGGGGGCAGGCGCTCCTGCACCGCCTCGAACGGCAAGCCGTGCAGCACCCGGCGGTTCATCGCCAGAAGCTGCCGCACGTCGAAGCGGGGGGAGTTGCGGGAGTAGCGCGTGAGGTCGAACCCGGCCGCGAGCTCGGCCATGCTGGCAGGGACCGGGTCCTCCGACGTGCCCAGGGTCGCGAGGTAGGCGGTGATGGCGCTCGGCTCCACCCCGTCCTGCCGCAGGCTGCGCAGAGAGAGCGCGCCGGTGCGCTTCGAGAGCTTGCCGCCGTCGTCGCCGACCAGCAGCGGCAGGTGTGCGAAGGACACGGCTTTCGGGTTGCCGCCGAGGGCGGACCAGATGTCGAGCTGCACGGCGGTGTTGGTGACATGGTCTTCGCCGCGCACGATGTGGGTGATGGCAGTGGCCAAGTCGTCCACGACAGAGGTGAAGGTGTAGAGGAAGGTGCCATCCGCCCGCACCAGCACCGGGTCAGAGATGGTGGGCAGGCGGACCTGTTTGTCGCCGAGCACGAGGTCATGCCACGCGACGGCGCCGTCCGAGAGGCGGAAGCGCCAATAGGGGGTCTTGCCCCCAGCTTCGGCAGTGGCGCGCTGCTCCGGGGTGAGCTTCAGCATGGCGCGGTCGTAGACGGGGGCCATGTGGCGTTTGAGCCGCTGGTCACGCTTGGCCTGCAGTTCGGCCTCGCTCTCGAAGCAAGGGTAGAGGCGGCCGGCGGCTTCGAGCTTTCGGGCGGCGGCCTCGTACTGGGCAAGGCGGTCGGACTGGTGAAAGCTCTCGGTCCAGTCGATCCCCAGCCAACGCAGGTCCTGCTCGATGGCGGCCACGTATTCGGGTCGGTTGCGGGCCGTGTCGGTATCGTCGAAGCGAAGGATGAAGTCGCCGCCGTGACGCCGCGCGAGCAGGTAGTTGGCCAGCGCCGGGCGAGTGTTGCCGACGTGGAGCAGGCCGGTCGGGGAGGGGGCGAAGCGAAGTTTCATGCGCCGGTATATAGCACCGGGGCGCTATGGCGTTCGGTCGCGCAAAAGAAACTCTCCTCCCCTTGGGGGAGGGGTGGAAACCGCAGAAAGACAGTGCCCTTGACACCTCCCTCCCCGGCCCCCTCCCACAAGGGGAGGGGGAGAAGAAAGCGTTTCAGTCTTCCTCCTCCTCCACATCCCGCCTTGGGTCCAGCGCGCGCCAGTCGCGATCCTCCTCATTGGCCGGGCGGTCGCCGAAATCCGCTAGTTCGGTGGCGCTGCGCCAGGCACCTTGGGGATTGTCCGCGACTTCCGCGTCCTCGCCGAACGCGAACCAGGCGTCCAGCACCTCGCGCGACGTGAGCCCGGGGGCGCGGCATCGCTCCACGCTGTCGCGCACGTAGGCGCGGGCGAACGCGTTGGCCTGCATCAAGGTAGGGAAGCCGCCAACCTCCTCCACCAGCTTGTCCTCGGACGCGCCGGACAGATCGAGGATGCGCACGCGCCAGCCGCCTTCCGGCGCGAAAAGGTCACTCATCGGCGCTAACTAGAGGTGAGCCTTGGTGGAATCAACGCCGCGCTTGCGATCGCCATTGCGGCGCAGCAGGAACTCGCGGCCGACCTTTACCCTGGCTTCACCGTCATACTCCACGATGTCGGCGGTGGCGTAGGTCTCGCTCCAATGTTCCGGAAGGTAGCTCCCCGTGCCAACAACATCCAACGGTGCCTGCGCGTCCGCCATCACGCGGCATTTGTCCACGCCGAAGCCGGAGGACGCCACGATCCGCACCCGCTTGAACCCGGCCTCGTCCAGCGCCTCGCGCATGCGCCAGATCGCGGCGGCCGAAACGCCGGTGCCCACCAGGTATCGTAATTCGGTGTCGCTGCGGTAGCGGCGGATCGCGCCCGGTGAATGGCGCTCGAGCACGGCGTAGCTCTCCGCCGGGTCCAGGCCTTCGAGGAACCGGCCGCCATGCGTGTCCAGCCGGACCGACAGGCGGCCCGCCTGCGCCATGTCTGTAAAACGCCGGCAGACGGCCAGCCCGTCGGTGACCTCCCGGCCGAAATAGTCGGTCAGCACGGTGAGCGCTTCGCCCGGGAACGTCTCGACGAACATCTCCGCCGCCCGCACCGTGGACCCGGCATAGCCGATCAGCGCGTGCGGCATCGTGCCCGCGCCGTGCTCCTGGCCGAACCAGTGCGCCGTCATCTCGGTCGCAGTGCCGACGAAGCCGACGGCGCCCTCCCGCCGGGCCGCGGTGCTGCCGACGCTGGCGGCATACCCCATCATGTCCTGCATCTCGGCGCCGGCGCAGTGCCGCGCATCCATGGCGAGGAATCCCACCTGCGGCAACGCGCTGCACATCTGGTAGGCGTTATGGGCGGCGACGCAGCAGGCACCCAGCTTTTGCAGGAAGATCGTCTCGCAATTGGAGAGATGCTGGAACGACCCGGTTATGTAAGCGAGCGGCTCGCCGGACCCGACCCAACTCCCCTCCGGATGCGTCAGGTCCAGGTCGATGGCGAACCCCTGCTCGACCGCCACGGAGCGCAGCCAGTCCACCATCAACCGGGTGGCCGAAATCACCGGGCGGCGCAGAAACACCGCGTAGGTCACCCGTCGATCGCCGAACCGCGCGATGATGTCGCGGGTGCGGTTGAAATAGGCGTCGGTGCGGGCGTTGACGTCGTCGGACAGCTTCATCGTGCAACCTGGAAGGTAGACGACAGTCCCGCGCTCCCCCTTGGATGTAAAGCGCTATTGGGCTGCGACCGACACGCCCGGGGCCGGGATACGGCGCGTTTTCAGCTCCTCGGCGAGCAGGAAGGCGAGTTCCAGGGACTGCTCGGCATTCAGCCGCGGATCCACGAAGCTTTCGTAGCGTTCGGCCAGGTCCGCCTCCGTCAGCCGGTGGGCGCCGCCGACGCATTCGGTGACGTCCTGCCCCGTCATCTCCACGTGCACGCCGCCGGCCCAGCTCCCCTCCGCCGCGTGCACGTCGAAGAAGCCCTGCACTTCCTTAAGGATCGCGTCGAAGAAACGGGTCTTGATCTTGGCGGCGGTGCTGACCGTGTTGCCGTGCATTGGGTCGCAGATCCACAGCACCCGGCGCCCCTCCGCCTGCACCGCGCGCAACAAGGGCGGCAGGGCGGTGAGCACCTTTTCCGCCCCCATGCGGCTGATCAGCGTGATGCGGCCAGGCTCGTCCGCCGGGTTCAGCGTCTCGATCAGGCGGAGCAGGTCGGCGGCGGTGGTGGTCGGCCCGACCTTGATGCCGATCGGGTTCTTCACGCCGCGCAGGAACTCGACATGGGCGCCGTCCGGCTGGCGGGTGCGGTCCCCGATCCACAGGAAATGCGCCGAGCAGGCGTACCAGTCGCCACTGGTGGAGTCCACGCGGGTGAGCGCCTGCTCGTAGGGCAGCAACAAGGCTTCGTGGCTGGTGTAGAACTCGGTTTCGTGGATCTGCGGCGTGCTGGCGCTATTGATGCCGCAGGCCGCCATGAAGCGCAGCGTCTCGTCGATCCGGCCGGCCAGTTCGCCGTAGCGGCTGGCCAGCGGGGAGCGCGCGGCGAAGGACAGGTTCCAGCGGTGCACGCTGTGCAGGTCCGCGTAGCCGCCGCCGGCAAAGGCGCGTAGCAGGTTCAGCGTGCCGGCGGATTGGAAGTAGCCCATCTCCATGCGCGCCGGGTCGGGGATGCGGTCGGCCGACGTGAAGGCGGGGCCGTTGATGTTGTCGCCGCGGTAGCTGGGCAGGGTCTGGCCGTCGATCGTCTCCATATCGGCGGAGCGGGGCTTGGCGAACTGGCCTGCCATGCGCCCGAGCTTCACCACGGGGACGGTCGCGCCGAAGGTCAGCACCACGGCCATCTGCAGCAGGATGCGGAAGGTGTCGCGGATGATGTCCGCCTTGAAGTTGCCGAAGCTCTCGGCGCAGTCGCCCCCCTGCAGCACGAAGGCGTGGCCGGCCGACGCCTGCGCGAGTGACGCCTTCAGCCGCCGCGCCTCGCCCGCGAACACCAGCGGCGGATAGCCGGCCAGGCGCTGCTCGACCGCGCCAAGGGCGGACGCGTCCGGATAGGCGGGTTGCTGCCGGATCGGGTGAGCGCGCCAGGAGGTGGGGGACCAGGGTTCCATGCTCTAGATTATCACGCTGGACAGCCCAAAGCACCACCTACGCCCTGATTGACGCAGCCTTGAGCAGGAGGCAGGGAGACGGGCAACTGGAGTTCGCGTCCATGCCCGACATACCCCGCCCCGCCATGCTGATCATCCTGGACGGCTGGGGCTGGCGGGAAGATGCGACCGACAACGCCGTTCGCCAGGCGCGCACACCCAATTTCGACCGGCTTTGGGCAACAGGGCCGCACGCTTTCCTGCGCACCTCCGGCGAGGATGTCGGGTTGCCGGACGGGCAGATGGGCAACTCGGAGGTCGGTCACCTCAACATCGGCGCGGGCCGGATCGTGACGCAGGACCTGCCGCGGATCGCGCGCGCCATCGCCGACGGGTCGCTCGCGGAAGGGCCGGCGATGCGCGGGCTGATCGATGCGCTGCATAAATCCGGTGGGGTGTGCCACCTGTTGGGCCTGGTTTCGACCGGCGGCGTGCACGCGCACCAGGATCATGCGGTGGCGCTGGCCCGGATCGTGACGGCGGAGGGCATCCCCGTGCGCATCCACGCCTTCACCGACGGCCGCGACGCCCCCCCGCGCTCTGCCGCCGAGTATTTTGCCGCGTTCGAGGCGGCACTGCCCGAAGGCGCCACGGTCGCTACCGTGTGCGGACGCTACTACGCCATGGACCGCGACAACCGGTGGGAGCGGGTGAGCCGCGCCTTCGCCGCCCTGGCGCATGCCGAGGGCGCCCCGTTCGCCACTGCTGCCGAGGCAATTCAGGCCGCTTATGCGAAGGGCCAGAACGACGAGTTCGTGGACCCGGCGATCATCGGCGGCTACCGCGGCATGAACGGCGGCGACGCCCTGCTCTCCTTCAACTTCCGCGCCGACCGCATCCGCGAACTGCTGGCCACCTTGCTCGACCCGGCGTTCGCCGGGTTCCCGCGCACCGTGCCGACGTTCTGCGCGGCGGTCGGCATGACCCGGTACAGCGACGATCTCGCACCCTTGATGCAAGCGATCTTCCCGCCGCACTCCATGGCCGCAATCCTGGGCGAGGTCGTCAGCGCCGCCGGCTGCCGGCAACTCCGCTTGGCCGAGACGGAAAAGTATCCGCACGTTACCTATTTCATGAACGGCGGGCGGGAGCAGCCCTTCGCCGGCGAGGACCGGGTGATGGTGCCCTCGCCCAAGGTCGCCACCTACGACCTGCAGCCCGAGATGAGCGCGCCGGACCTGACGGCCAAAGCGGTGGCGGCGATCCGCTCGGGGCAATACGACCTGTTGCTGCTGAATTTCGCCAACCCGGACATGGTGGGCCACACCGGCAGCCTGCCGGCAACGGTCGCCGCAGTGGAGGCGGTGGACACGGGGCTCGGCGCAATCGCGGCGGCCGTGGCAGAGGCAGGCGGCGCGTTGCTGGTCACCGCGGACCACGGCAACGCGGAATTGATGCGGGACCCGGTCACGGGCGCGCCGCACACCGCCCACACCACCAACCTCGTCCCTGTCCTGCTGTCCTTCGCGCATGCCCGCTCGTTGCAGGATGGACGCTTGGCGGACCTCGCGCCGACCCTGCTCGACCTCATGGGTTTGGAACAGCCGGAGCAGATGACAGGGCATTCCCTGCTCTCACACTAATCAGGTAGGACGTGCACATGCCTATGTTTTAGGCATTACCTGCACCTTCTCGGATCAAGATTGGCCAGCGTGGTTTTACGTTGCCCTGTGCGACGCTATAACGGGCTTTATGACATTCGATCATTCACCAAGGGTCGTCATCGTCGGCGCTGGTCCGGCGGGCGCCCGATGTGCCGATCGGCTCGCAGCGGGTGGGGCCACCGTGACCCTGATCGGGGCGGAACCGACCCATCCGTATAACCGCGTCGCCCTCAGCCTGTATCTCGCCGGTGACCTGGAGGAGCAAGCGCTCGTCACCCATCACGCCGAGCATCTCGAGACCAACCGCATCACCTGGCGGCCGAAGACGCACGTCGCGTCGGTCGACCGGGTCGCGCGGGAGGTGGTGACGGCAGCCGGCGAACGCGTGTCCTACGACCACCTCGTGCTCGCCACCGGGGCGAACCCGGTGCGCCTGCCGTTTCCCGGCGCGGACGGGCCGCAGGTGCTGATGTATCGTACGCTGGACGACGTGCAGCAGATGATTGCCCATGCCGCGCGCGGGGGCGACGCCGTGGTGATCGGCGGCGGGCTGCTCGGGCTGGAGGCGGCCGCCGGGCTGGCGCGGCGTGGCATGCGGGTGACGGTGCTGCACGCGACCGACCGGCTGATGGAGCGGCAATTGGACCGTGGCGCCGCGGCCTTGCTGGAGCGGCGGCTGGCCGGACAGGGCATTGCCGTAATCACCAGCGCCAAGACGGTCGCGATCGAGTCGGACGCGGTGCTGCTGGCGGACGGGCGCCGGGTGCCGGCTCGCATCGTAGTGATGGCGGTGGGCATCCGCCCCCATGCCGAGCTGGCCCGCGCCGCCGGGCTGCCGGTTAACCGCGGCGTGATTGTGGACGATACGATGCGCACCGAGGACCCGGCGGTCTGGGCGATCGGCGAGTGCGCCGAGCATGCCGGGCAGTGTGTGGGCTTGGTGAAGCCGTCCTTCGCGCAGGCGGAGGTGGCGGCGGCCAACATCCTCGATCCAGCGTCCGGCGAGCGCTACGTACCCGTGTCCGACGCCACGGCGCTGAAGGTGGCGGGCGCCGGCGTCTGGTCCGCGGGCGAGATCGACGGCGCCGACCCGATCGTCCTGGACGACGCGGAGGCTGGGCAATACCGCCGCCTTGTGGTGCGCGACGATCGGCTGGTGGGCGCCGTGCTGTATGGGGAGGTGGCCGACGCACCCTGGTACCTGGGCTTGATCAAGGATGGCCGCCCGATCGGTTCGGCGCGCGCGGTGCTTCCGTTCGGCCCGGCCTTCCAGCTCCCAGAGTTCGAAAATGGGGAGTGGGCGGCATGACCGACCAGGCCTTCACCGTCGAGCAGCAGGAATACCTCAAGGGCTTCATGGCCGGCGTGGATGCCAAGCGCGGCTCCCCGCTCGGTGGCGTGCCGGCGCCCGCAACCGACCCGGCGGACCTGCAGCGCGCGGCGCAGGACCGCACGGTGGCCGAAGGCGGCAAGCTGGTTCCGGAGGAGGAGGCCAAGCGCAAGAAGCACCCGCTCGACCGGTTCGGCGAGATCAGCGCACTGGCGGCCGAACAGAAATTCCCGAAGGGGACGGACGTCTTCCTGACGAAGTTCCACGGCCTGTTCTACGTCGCGCCGGCGCAGAACAGCTTCATGTGCCGGCTGCGCATGCCGGGCGGCATCCTGAACTCACTCCAGTTCAGGGGCGTCGCCGCGATCGCCGAGGAGCTGGGCGGCGGGTTCGCCGACGTCACCACCCGCGCCAACCTCCAAGTCCGCGAGATCGCCGCCGCGAACGCGCCCGAGGTGCTGACCCGCCTGGCCGACCTCGGCCTGACCTCCCGCGGGTCCGGCGCCGACAACGTGCGCAACGTCACCGGCAGCCCAACGGCGGGGATCGACGCGCAAGAGCTGATCGATACGCGCCCCGACGCGCGCCGCATCCACCACCATATCCTGAACCACCGCGAGCTGTACGGCCTGCCGCGCAAATTCAACATCGCGTTCGACGGCAGCGGTACGATCCCGGTGCTGGAGGACACCAACGACGTGGCGTTCACTGCCGTGCCGGTGGCCGCCGGTTTCGGTGTAGAACCGGGGGTGTACTACCGCCTCGCGCTGGGCGGCATCACGGGCCACAAGGATTTCGCCCGCCAGACCGGCGTGATCGTGGCCCCGGCGGACACCACGCCGGTGTGCGACGCGATCCTGCGCGTGTTCATCGCCAGCGGCGACCGCACTAACCGAAACAAGGCGCGGCTGAAATACGTGCTCGACGCCTGGGGGTTCGACCGTTTCCTCGGAGCGGTGGAGGCGGAACTCGGCCGTCCCCTCACCCGCGTGCCGGTGGAAGCCACCCTAGCCACGCCGCCGCAATCCCGCTCGGCCCATGTCGGCGTGCACGCGCAGAAGCAGCCGGGCCTGTCGTATGTCGGCGTGGTGCTGCCGGTCGGCCGGATCACGGCGGAGCGGATGCGCGGGTTGGCGGACATCGCGGACCGTTTCGGCTCAGGCACGATCCGGCTGACGGTGTGGCAGAACCTGCTGATCTCCGACGTTCCCGACGCTCTTGTTCCGGAGGCGCTGGCCGCCATCGAGGCGCTTGGGCTCACTCACGCAGCCAGTCCCCTGCGCGCGGGCCTGGTCGCGTGCACGGGGAATGCCGGATGCAAGTTTTCCGCGTCCAACACCAAGGGACATGCGGCGGGGCTGGTGGAGTGGCTGGAGCCGCGGATCACGGTGGATATGCCGGTGAACATTCACCTCACCGGCTGCCACCACTCCTGTGCGCAGCATTACATCGCCGATATCGGCCTGCTCGGCGCCAAGGTGGAGCGGGGCGAGGACATGGTGGAGGGCTACGACCTGCATGTCGGCGGCGGCGCCGGCGCGAACCAGGCGATCGGCCGCCTGATCCGCCCGGCCGTGGCCGCGGACGAATTGCCGCCGATGGTGCTCTCGTTACTGCACGCATGGATGGATAGCCGCGCGCCGGGTCAGGGCTTCCAGGACTGGTCGGCGTCCCAACCGGACGAGACCCTGGCCGAGCTCGTGGCGTCGTGAACGCGCTTTCCCCCCAGGCAGGCGGCCCGCTGATCCCGGAGAGCGCGCCGTTCTCCCCCGCCCAGCGCGCCTGGCTGAACGGGTTCCTCGCTGGGCTGTACGGAGCGGGCGAGACCGGCAACATGTCCGTGGCCAGCCCGGTCGGCCCCGTGGAGGAGGATTTCCCCTGGCACGACCCGGCGCTCGAGCTGGACGAACGCCTCGCCCTGGCCGACGGCCGTCCGTTCGAGCGCAAGCTGATGGCCGCCATGGCGCAACTCGATTGCGGCCAGTGCGGCTATTTGTGCCAGACCTATGCCGAGGCGCTGGCCAGCGGGCGGGAGACGTCCCCCTCGCTTTGCGTCCCAGGCGCCAAGCCGACGTCCAAGACGGTGAAGGCGCTGTTGGCGGACCGCCCGGCCGACGCCGTCGTGGGCCCTGCCGAAGCGCCCAAGCCTGCGCCGCACGGCATGCCGGTACGCGTGCTGGCGGCCGAACGGCTGACCGGAGCCGGGTCAGCCAAGGATGTGCGGCACGTCCGCATCGACCTATCCCCCTCCGGCCTGGTCTACGAACCGGGCGACTCCATCGGCATCCACGCCCCGAATGACCCGGCGCTGGTGGATCTGTGCCTCCAGGCGCTGGGTGCCGCCGGTGACGAACTGGTGCCCTGCCCGGACGGCACGATGCGCACCGTGCGCGAGGCATTCGCCTGGCAAGTGGACATCGCCCGCCCGCTCGACCGCACGATGCTGCTGCTGGCCGACGCCGCCATTCCGGTAGAGGCCGCCGCCCTCCGCCGCCTGGCCGACGGCGAGGACGGCGCGCAACCCGAGGACGCCGACCTGCTGGACCTGCTGGAGGCGTTCCCCTCCGCCCGGCCGCGTCTGTTCGACCTGATTAAATCCATGCCGGCATTGAAACCGCGGCTGTATTCGATCGCGTCCTCGCTGCGGGCCGAACCCGGCGAGGTGCATCTCTGCGTTGGCGTGGTGCGGACGGAGCGGCGCGGCCGGGTGCGGCACGGTATCGCCAGCGCGTTCCTCGCCCACCGCGCGGCGGTGCACGGGCAGATCCTGGCAAGCATCCAGCCCAGCCATTTCCGCCTGCCTGCGGACCCTGCCACCCCCGTCATCATGGTCGGGCCCGGCACCGGCGTCGCCCCGTTCCGTGCCTTCCTGCAGGAACGCGCGGCGGCCGGGGTGCGCGGGCATGCCTGGCTGTTCTTCGGCGACCAGCACGAAGCGACGGACTTCCTGTTCGACAACGAGCTGAAAGCCTGGCTGGCCGACGGCACGCTGGCCCGGCTGGACACGGCTTGGTCGCGTGATCAGGCGGCGAAGATCTACGTGCAGGACCGGATGCGCGAGCACGCTGCCGATCTCTGGCGCTGGCTGCAAGACGGTGCGCATTTCTATGTTTGCGGAGACGCGATGCGGATGGCCAAGGACGTGGACGCGGCGCTGCGTGAGATCGCGGCGGCGCAGGGCGGGATGAGCGAGGCGGCCGCCAAGGACTGGACCGCGTCGCTTGCCCGGCAAGGGCGCTACCTGCGGGACGTGTATTGATGAACCCCTCGCGCACAAACAGTCCCTCTCGGCTTGAGGGAGGGACAAGGGGAGAGGTGCCAGCGGCACGCGCCTTGGAGCGTCGGGCAAGCACCGTCGGAACCACCGTGCGTGCGCCAGCCCCCCCTCCGGCCCCCTCCCTCAAGGGGAGGGGACGCAGATGAGCGTGGCGGCTACCCGGACCACTTGCCCTTACTGCGGCGTCGGCTGCGGCGTGCTCGCGACCCCCACCAGCATCGAGACTGCGGACATTGCCGGCGACCCGGCGCACCCCGCCAATTTCGGCCGCCTCTGCGTCAAGGGCACCGCCCTCGGCGAGACGCTCTCCCTGAAAGGCCGCCTGCTCTACCCCGAGATGGACGGCCGGCGCACCACCTGGGATGCCGCACTCGACCGCATTGCCGACACCTTCCGCGCCACCATGGCCAAACACGGCCCGGACAGCGTGGCGCTATACGTTTCCGGCCAGTTGCTGACCGAGGATTACTACGCGGCCAACAAGTTCACCAAGGGCTTCCTCGGCACCGGCAACATCGACAGCAACTCGCGCCTGTGCATGTCGTCGGCCGTCGCCGGACACCGCCGGGCATTCGGGGAGGACATCGTCCCCGGCATCTACGAGGACCTGGAACTCGCGGATCTGCTGGTCCTGGTCGGCAGCAACACCGCCTGGTGCCACCCGGTGCTGTTCCAGCGCATCGCCGCCGCCCGGGCTGCCCGGCCGGACATGCGCGTGGTGGTGATCGACCCGCGCCGCACCGCCACCTGCGAGGGGGCGGACATGCACCTGGCCATCGCGCCGGGGACGGACGTGGCGCTGTTCGCCGGGCTGCTGCGCTACCTGCACCGCAGCGGACGCACGGACCGCGCCTACGCCGCTTATCTGGACGACATCGAGGATGCCGTGGCCGCCGGCGGCACCGTCGCCAGCGTGGCCGCGATCTGCGGCCTCCGCGAAAACGAGATCACCAAGTTCTACGAGCTGTTCGCGCGCACGACCAAGACGGTCACGCTGTTCAGCCAGGGGGTGAACCAGTCCTCCTCCGGCGTGGACAAGGTGAACGCGATCCTCAACGTCCATCTGCTGACCGGGCGCATCGGCAAGCACGGCGCCGGCCCGTTCAGCCTCACCGGCCAACCCAACGCCATGGGCGGGCGCGAAGTGGGTGCGCTGTCGAACTTGCTGGCGGCGCACCTGGAGTTCGGCAGGCCGGACCACCTGGCCCTGCTGCGCGAGTTCTGGGGCGCGCCGAACCTGGCCAAAGGCCCCGGGCTGAAGGCGGTCTCGCTGTTCGAGGCAGTGGCGGCGGGCCAGATCAAGGCATTGTGGGTGATCGGCACCAACCCGGCCGTCTCCATGCCGAATGGCGGCGCGGTGCGCGACGCGATGGCGCGGTGCGAGTTCCTGGCCGTTTCGGAAGTCGCAAGCCTGAACGACAGCATCGCCTACGGGCATGTGCGGTTGCCGGCACAGGGTTGGGGCGAGAAGGACGGCACCGTCACCAATAGCGAGCGTGTGATCAGCCGGCAGCGTCCGTTCCTGGACCCGCCGGGGGAAGCGAAGCCGGATTGGTGGGCGATCGCGCAGGTGGCAGCCCGGCTCGGCCACGGCGCCGCCTTCGCCTGGCGCAACGCCGCCGACATCTTTCGCGAGCACGCGGCGCTGAGTGGAACCGGCAATGACGGCACACGGCTGTTCGACATCAGCGCCCTGACACGGCTGACCGACGCCGACTATGCCGCAATGGCCCCCACGCGCTGGCCGCGCCCCGCGAAATCCATTCCGCTATCGCGTCTGTTCGCCCGCGGCGGCTTTCCCACACCCACCGGACGCGCCCGCATGGTGCCGACGCCGCCGCGCCCGCCGATGAACCTGCCCTCGGCCGAGTACCCCGCCGTGCTGATCACGGGGCGGTTGCGCGACCAGTGGCACACCATGACGCGCACGGGCAAAACCCCTCGCCTGTTCCGCCACACGCCCGAGCCGGAGCTGTCGATCCACCCGGACGATTACCCGGGGATCGAGAACGGCGACCTGGCCGTGGTGGAGAGTGTCTGGGGCCAGGGCACCTTGCGCGCCCGCCATGACCGCGGCCTGCGCCGCGGCACAGTGTTCGCCCCGATGCATTGGACGGCCGAGTTCTGCCCCGCCGGCCGGGTGAACAGCGCCGTCAACCCGGCCTTCGACCCGGTGAGCGGACAGCCCGAGTTCAAGCACACCCCCGTCCGCGTGCACCGCGCGGCGATGGCTTGGCACGGCTTCGCCCTGTCCCGTCATCCGCTCGGCCCGCAAGCAGCGGAATGGTGCGCGGTGATCCCGCTGGACGGCGCGGTTTGGCGGCATGAGTTGGCCGGCCGCGGCGAGGCCGAAGCGGCGCATAGGGCCACGGTGACCGCGTTGGGCGGACCGGAGGGATGGCTCACCCTGAGCGACCCGGCGGCCGGCGTGTTCCGCTCCGCCCGTATCGTGGACGGGCGGCTCGACTCATGTATCTTCACCGGCCCTGGTCACGCCTTGCCAGCCCGTGACTGGCTGATGGAGTTGTTCGCGCACGAGCAGATCGACACCGCCGAACGCCGCGCGTTGCTGGCGGGGCGGCGCGCGGACGGCAAAGCGCCGGAGCCGGCAATCTGCGTGTGCATGGGCGTCGGCGCGGGCGCGATCCGGGCCGCGATCCTGGCCGGATGCAATAGCGTGGCAGCGGTCGGCGAAGCGACGACGGCCGGCACCAACTGTGGCTCGTGCCGCCCTGAGATTGGAGCCATCTTGTCGAGCATGCGGGTGTCCGAACCAGTCTGAGTGGTTTCGGCCCGTTCAGGGACTGAGCGGCGCCATCCAGGGTGGAACCGTGGCGGTGAGAGACGCGCCGCCACATTCCAGCGTGGCATTGATCGCGTCGGCGCGCAGCAAGGCCAGGCCGATGTTGCCGTGGGTGGACCGGAGCGTTCCGACTTCCACGCCCTCCCGGGTTATTGGCGTGCCGGGTGGAGGTAGGTCGTCCTCCGCCTGGATGGGAACGAGCCGGCGCTTGATAAGGCCGCGGTACTTCGTGCGGGCAGTGAGTTCCTGGCCCATGTAGCAACCCTTGGTCCAGGAGACGCCGGACAGCTCGTCGAACCCGGCCTCCAGCAGCACGCTCTTCTCGGCCTCCATGTCCCGGCTGCCATCGGGCAGGCCAAGGGCAAGGCGGTGGGCGTCGTAGTCTGCAGCCGTAGCGTTCACCGGCAAATCGGCTGCCAGCAAGCGCCACCCAGCCCCCGCCAACCGCGGATCCGGTGCTAGGACGACGCCCTCTCCCGCCTGCGGGAGAGGGCCGGGGTGAGGGCCGCTCGGCCAAGCGGCAAAAACGTCACGCGAATCGGCCTCCACGGCCACCTTCGCCCGCAACCGAAACCGGGTCAGCCGCCGCGCGAGGTCATCCCGCTGGGCCGCCTCCACGTCCAGCAACAGCCGGTCTGCGTCCGCGTAGACGAAGAAGTCGGCCAGCCATTTACCCTGCGGCGTCAGCAGCGCGGCCCAAACCGCGCGGCCCGGGGTGGCGAGTGCAACGTCGTTGGAGACCAGGCCTTGCAGGAACGACACCCGGTCCTCTCCCGAAACGGAGAGCACGGCGCGGCCAGGGAGCGGAGCGATGGAAATCATGTGCCGCAGATGGGCCAGCACGCCGGCCGGAGCAAGCGTCTAGCCATCCACCTCCGGCAGCACGGTCCCGTCCAATGGCAGGACCGAACCCATCCAGGCGGCGTGCTTCAGATGGTCGTCGCGCGGCCGCCCCGTTTCGGGATGGACCAGCACAATCAGACCGTCCCGGTGCAGCATCAGCCAGGGTACGATCTGCGCGAACACCTCCGCCGCGAACGCCACCTGGAACATCGGTTCCGGGTGCGGGCCGACCGGTTCATCCCGCCAGCGGCCCATGCGCACCACGAACCCGGCCTCGATGGCAGACCGCACCCGCTCCGCCGCCACCCTTTCCTCCGGCGTGCGGTAGTAGATGTGGGCGTGGAACTCGCCCCCCGTGTTTTCGGTCACCGCGAGGCTTTCCAGGCCTCGAACTCGGCGCGGGTTTCCTCGCTCGGCGGATACAGCCCGAAGGTGGAGCGCCCGGCCTGCACCTGCGTCAGCACCCAGTCCTCGAACAGGGTCATGCCGACCGTCTCGGACGCGAGTTCGGCCACGAGGTGCGCCGGAAGCACGACCACGCCCTCCCCGTCGCCCACGATCGTGTCGCCGGGGAACACCGCCACGCCGCCGCAGCCGATCGGCATCTGCAGATCCACCGCGTGATGCTGGATCAGGCTGGTGGGAGCGGATGGGCGCTGTTGGAACACCGGGAAATCCAGCACCGCCAACTCCGGCGTGTCGCGGAAGCCGCCGTCGGTCACCACGCCTGCCGCGCCGCGCATCATCATGCGGGTGATCAGGATGCCGCCGGCGGACGCCGCCCGCGCGTCGTTGCGGGAGTCGATCACCATGACCTGGCCGGCCGGGATCTCCTCGACACCCTTGCGCTGCGGCATGGTGCGGTCGCCCAGGATGGCCAGCGTGTCGAGGTCTTCGCGGGCGGGGATGAAGCGCAGGGTGTAAGCCTCGCCAACCATGTGCGACGCCGCCGGGTTCACCGGCAGAACGTTCTGCATACACACGTTGCGGAAGCCGCGCTTCAGCATGGCCGTGGTCAGCGTCGCGGTGCTGACGCCCAAAAGCCGGTCCCGGTCCTCATTGGTCAACATGGCGGCACCCTCCTCGCGACAGTTGAAGCACTCGGGAGTGGAGGCTTCAACCCGGGGGTTGCCAGCCTCAGCGGTCATCGAACATACCATTCGGTGAAGTTGCGTTACGGTCCTTGGGCCAACTGCACAGACTAAGGACGGCCAGAGTGCAACAACGGCGAGGCCTGCCCGTTGGTCCCGCTTGAAGCCACCCGGAGAAACGTGACGATGTCGTCCCAGAGCGAGACCATGACAGACCTCAAGACGGTCCCGCCGAGCCGCTTTGACACATTCACGGCCCGGGACAAGTAACCGGCGTGCACGACCGTGCTGCCCCTGCAGCCAATCCGGCCCGCCAGCGCCTCGCCCCCCTGCTCGCCTTTTTCCAGAGCAGTGCCGCGGGTGGAGCCGTGCTGGTGGCGGCTGCGTGCGTGGCCTTGATCTGGTCCAACTCGGCGGCCTCGGGTGCCTATCAGACCTTGCTGCACCTGCCGCTCGGGGTAAGCGCGGCGGGATCCAGCTTCGAGATGCCGCTGCACGACTGGATCAACGACGCGTTGATGGCGGTGTTCTTCCTGCTGGTGGGGCTCGAGATCCGGCGCGAGATGACGCAGGGCGAGCTGAACTCGGTGCGCCGGGCCGCGGCGCCGGGTGTCGCAGCGCTGGGCGGGATGGTCGTGCCCGCGCTGATCTATGTGGCGCTCAACCATGCGGACCCGGCGGCGCTGCGCGGCTGGGCGGTGCCGGTGGCGACGGACATCGCCTTCGCCCTGGCCGCCATCAGCCTGCTCGGCAAGCGGGTCCCGGTCGCCCTGAAGGTGTTCCTGACGGCACTGGCGATCCTCGACGATCTCGGCGCCATCCTGGTCATCGCCGTGTTCTACACCGACCGGCTGGACCTGCAGGCGCTGGCGTTCGGCGTGGCCGTGCTCGTCGTCCTGTGGGGATTGAATCGGGCCGGGGTGCGCTCGCTCGGCCCCTATCTGATCGGCGGCGTGGTGCTGTGGGCCGCCATCCACCGATCCGGCATCCACTCTACGCTGGCCGGGGTGGCACTCGCCTTCGTCGTGCCCATGGCGGAGAAGCCCGGCGAAACCGCGAGTCCCGCATCGCGGCTGGAGACGGGATTGGAGAGTTGGGTCGCCTTCGCCATCCTGCCGCTGTTCGGCCTCGCCAATGCCGGGCTGCAATTCAGCACCGTCTCCGTCCGCACCGTGGCGGACCCGGTGTTCCTCGGCATCGCCGGCGGGCTGCTGCTCGGCAAGCAAATAGGAGTGTTCGGCGCCACCATGCTCGCGGCCCGGCTGAAGATCGTCCATCTCGGCGGGCTACGTTGGCCGGTGCTGTATGGCGGCGCCGTGCTCTGCGGCATCGGCTTCACCATGAGCCTGTTCATCGGCAACCTCGCCTTCCCCAGCGCGGCGCGCGATGCAGAGGTGAAGCTCGCGGTGTTCTGCGGCTCGCTGCTGTCGGCGGCGATCGGGCTGCTCGTGCTGCGGCTGACGGCCAAGCGTCCCGTCCCGGCCTTGCCCGCGTGAGTGCCGCGCGAGGGGCCTCGTGCGCGGCAGCGGCCAGCGACGCCAGGGCCGTGGTGTTCGATATGGACGGCACGCTCGTGGACAGCGAACCACTCTACCGCGAGGCGTTCATCAACGCCGGATCCGAACTCGGCGTGCAGGTAACGGAGGCGTTTCACGACAGCCTGGTCGGCCTGTCCAGCCGGGACCGCGTGCCGCTTCTACTGGCCGAGTTCGGGGCCGGCTTTCCCGCCGCGATGTTCTTCGCCGCCTATCGCCGCCGCAAAGCCGCCTGCCTGGAGCGGGCGATCCCGTTGCGGCCGGGCGCCCTCGTGTTGCTGGCAGCCCTGGCGCGGAACGGTGTCGCGTGTGCCGTCGCCACCAGTGCCACCCGTCGCACGGCGGAGACGGTGCTGGGCCGTGGCGGCGTGCTGTCATACGTCCAAGCGCTCGCCACCCGCGACGACGTCGAGCGCGGCAAGCCGCACCCGGCGACCCACCTGCTTGCCGCTTCCCGCATCGGGCACCCTCCGGCCGACTGCCTGGCGCTGGAGGACTCGGTGCCCGGGCTGCTCGCCGCGCACGCTGCCGGGATGATCGCCGCCGCCGTCGGCAACACACTGCCACCCGATCACGTATCCGTGTTGTGCAGTTGCGTCGTAAGTACGTTCACGGACTTGCACGCGCATCTGCCGCAATGGCAGCTACCGGCCCAATGAACATCGTGATCTTCGGTCTCGCCGTCAGCTCCTCCTGGGGGAACGGGCATGCGGCACTTTGGCGCGGCCTGATCAACGGATTGCTGCAGGACGGCCACCGCGTAACGTTCTTCGAGCGTGACCAGACCTTCTACGCCGGCAACCGTGACCTCACGGAGCTGCCGCCGGGTGGGTCCTTGCTGCTGTATTCCGACTGGGCAGCCGTGACCGGACAGGCACAGTACTGCGTGGCGGCGGCGGATGTGGCGATGGTGACGTCCTACTGCCCGGACGCGCTGGCCGCCACACACCTGATCGGCGAGGCCGGCCGCGCGCTGTCCTGCTTCTACGATTTGGACACCCCCGTCACGCTGGCGCGCCTGGCGGCCGGGGAGAGCGTGGACTATCTCGGCCCGGACGGGTTGGCGCCGTATGACCTGGTGCTCAGCTACACCGGCGGCGGTGCGCTGGAGGCGTTGCGGACCCAGCTCGGGGCCCGCCAGGTGGTGCCGATCTACGGATCCGTGGACCCGGCGCTCCATTGCCCGGTCCAGGCCCAGCGCCAGACGCTGCTGTCCTATCTCGGCACCTATGCCGCAGACCGCCAGGCGGCGTTGGAAGCGTTGTTCGTCGAACCGGCCCGCCGCCGGCCCGCGGACAAGTTCGTCATCGGCGGTGCGCAATACCCGGCGGCGTTCCCTTGGACCGACAACATCTGGTTCGTCCGCCACCTGCCGCCGAGCGAGCACCCGGCATTCTACTGCTCCTCCCGGATCACGCTTAACGTGACACGGGCGGCGATGGCACAGATGGGCTACTGCCCTTCCGGCAGGCTGTTCGAGGCGGCGGCGTGTGGCACCCCCATCCTGAGCGACGACTGGGACGGCCTCGCGCAATTCTTCACGCCGGGGGAGGAAATCCTGGTCGCGGCCGACACGCAGGGCGCCATGGCGGCACTCGACCTGCCGGACGCAACGCTGGCGGCCATCGCCCGCCGCGCCCGCGAGCGCACCCTCGCCGAGCACACCGCTCAGAAGCGCGCCCGCGAGATGGTGGCGGCGTTCGAGCAGGCCCGTACCCGCGTGGCAGCCTAACCCGTGTGGGGCATCATCCCCGCCGCGGGGCAAGGTACCCGCATCCAGCCGCTGGCGTTCTCCAAGGAGCTGCTGCCGATCGGTAGCCGGATGGATGAGCGCGGCGTAGAGCGGCCCCGGGCGGTCAGCGAATACCTGGTCGAGCGCATGGTGCGGGGCGGGGCGGACAAGATCTGCTTCGTGATCTCGCCGTGGAAGTCCGACATCCTGCAGTATTACGGCGGCTCGCTGGGCGACACCGCCTTTGCCTACGTGGTGCAGAACCATGCGACCGGGCTGTGCGATGCGATCTTCCGTGCGCTGCCGCTGATAGGACAGGACGAGCCGGTGCTGCTTGGCCTGCCGGACACGGTGTGGTTCCCAGCCGACGCGTTGGCCGCGTTGCCGGACGACCGGCTGACGTTCCTGCTGTTTCCGGTGACGCAGCCGAGCCTATTCGACGCGGTGCTGACGGACGCGGATGGCCGGGTGACCGAGATCGAGGTGAAGGCGCCCGCACCCCGCACGCACTGGATCTGGGGCGCGTTCAAGCTGCCGGGCGCCATGCTCCACCAATTGCACGCGTTCTGGATCGCGCGGGAGCGGCAGGACCAGTTCATCGGCACCCTGGTCAACGCCTATCTCGCGGCCGGCGGCGAGGCCTGGGCCATGCGCGGCGGCGAGCGTTATGTGGATGTCGGCACGCTGCACGGCTACCGCGAGGCGATGCGCGCGGTGGACGGGTCGGTTGCCGATGGCCCCGTTGCGAGCGCGCTGCATCACGCCGAAGGTGCGATCTTGGAGAGACCCGGCGCCGAAGGCGCGATTTTGGAGAGACC
>CAXTVQ010000017.1:53725-71744 GCA_964247705.1 uncultured Acetobacteraceae bacterium
CCGAAGGTGCGATCTTGGAGAGACCCGGCGCCGAAGGCGCGATTTTGGAGAGACCCGGCGCCGAAGGCGCGATTTTGGAGAGACCTATTACGGAATGACGATCGTTTGGACTGAAGACCGCATCCGCGAGCGCGCCCGCGCGCTCGGCCCCTGGTTCCACAATATGGAGCTGAAGGGCGTGTGGACCGCGCCCGAGCACTTCCTGGGCGACTACCCGGCGGTGAAGTGGCGGCACTTCGCGCACACGATCCCGGCGGACCTGGCCGGCAAGACGGTGCTGGATATCGGCTGCAACGGCGGCTTCTACTCGATGGAAATGAAGCGGCGTGGTGCGGCGCGCGTGGTGGGCATCGACTTCGATGACGACTACCTGGCGCAGGCGCGCTTCGCGGCGGACGTGGAGGGGTTGGACATCGAGTTCCGCCAGATGTCGGTCTATGACGTGGCCGAGTTGGGCGAGCGTTTCGACGTCGTCTTCTTCATCGGCGTATTGTATCATTTGCGGCACCCGTTGCTGGCGCTGGACCTGATCCACGAGCACGTCACGCGCGACATGCTTGTGTTCCAATCCATGCAGCGGGGCGATCCTGCGATGCTTGAGATCGCTGAGGATTACCCGTTCTCCGAGACGGCGGTGTTCGAGCAGCCGGGTTACCCGAAGCTGCATTTCATCGAGCGCAGCTACTCGCACGACAACACCAATTGGTGGACCCCCAACCGTGCCTGCGCCGCCGCGATGCTGCGCAGCGCCGGGTTCAGGATCGAAGCGATGCCGGAGGAAGAGGTTTTCATCTGCCGCCACGTCGAGGCGGCCTCAGGCGCCGCCTATCCCGCACGAGGCGCATCGCGATGATCGAAGCCGCGATGATCTGGAACGAGCCGAACAACAAATCGCATTGGGATTTGGAGGCCGATCCCGGCTGGGTGAACTTCGCCGCAACGTGCAAGGCGGCCGGACAGGCCATCGCGGCCGAAGCGCCGGGCTTGCCGCGGGTGCTGGGCGGGATCTCCCCAATTGATCCCGACTTCATCCGCGTGCTGGCCAACCAAGGCGTGCTCGAGCAGTTGGATGCGGTGGCGGTGCACGGTTTCCCGCTTGACTGGAACAACTGGATCATCGACGAGTGGCCGGCCAAGATCGCCACCATTCAAGCGGTGACAGACTTGCCGGTGTGGGTGTCCGAAGTCGGCATCTCCACCTTCGGCGCCCAGGAAGTGCAGGAGTGGGGACTGCGCCGCACCGCCCAGTTGCTGATTGGGCAGGCGCCGCGCATCCATTGGTATAGCCTATACGACCTGCCGGCGGACTGGCCCGCGACCACGCGGCACCGGGAGGCGGAAGGCTCGTCCTATTACCGGCACTTCCACATGGGCCTGTACGACGAGCACGGGCAGGCTAAGCGCGCGGCCAAGATCTTCCACGAGTTCGCACCCGAGTTCGGCCTGTGCCAGTGGTTCCACTTCGAGGACCACCGGTTGGATGACGCCGTGGTCAAGATGCGGGACCTGGGTGTGAAGCACCTGCGCACCGGGCTGAGCTGGGCGGATTACTATCGGCCGAACGCGCTCGAGTGGTTCGACCGTCAGATGGCCGCACTCGAGGAATTCGCGGTCACCGTGACCTTCTGCTTCACGCCGGAGGATAAGGGGACCTGGCCGCACTACACTGCCCCGGTAAAGGAGCCGGCCGAGTTCGGCGCGTTCTGTGCCGAGATGCTCCGCCGTTACGCTCCTGGACGCGGGTGACACCGTCCTCCACCGGCTTGCCCTGCGGCAGCCGGTAGAGGAACCTGTCGCAGTTCTGGTCGCACACCCGGATGACGAGGTAATCGGCGCCGGCTCGGTGCTGGGCCTGTTCCGGAGGCTGTTCCTCGTTCACGTGACAGACGGTGCGCCGCGCAACCTGGCCGACGCGCGAGCCTTCGGGTTCACGGACGCCGCCAGCTATGCCGCAGCGCGCCGGGCCGAGTTGGCGCAAGCGCTGGTGATTGCCGGAGCGCACCCTGCCGGCGTGGAACTGGGTGCGCCGGACCAGGGTGCGTCCGAGCGCCTCGTGCCGCTCAGCCTCGAATTGCGGGATTTGATCGAGCGCCATGGCGTGACTGCCGTGCTTACCCACCCTTACGAGGGCGGCCATCCGGATCACGATGCATCTGCGTTCATCGCAGCGCAGTGCGGCCGCCCGGTGCTGGAGTTCGCAAGCTACCACGCAGGCCCGGATGGCGGCATGCGGACCGGCACATTCCTGCCCGGTCCCCAGGCGGTCAGGCTGGACCTAAGCCCGGAACGACAGGCGCGCAAGCGTGCCATGCTGGACGCATTCGCCACCCAGGCCGCCACGCTGGCGTCGTTCGGGACGGCGCATGAAGTGTTCCGCACAGCGCCGGTCTATGATTTCACCCATCCCCCGCACAAGGGCACGCTCCACTACGAGCGCTACGATTGGGGAATGACCGGCCAACGCTGGCGAGGGCTGGCATCCGAGGCACAGCGCGCGCTGTGCTGACCGTGCTCAGCGTCGCCTACCCGCTGGCGCCGGTCGGCCCGGATGCGGTGGGCGGCGCCGAGCAGGTGTTGGCGGCGCTGGACCGTGCCTTGGTCGCCGCCGGGCACCGCTCGGTGGTGATCGCGTGCGAGGGTTCGGCGGTGGCCGGCACGCTGCTGCCCATCCCACGCGGGTGCGGGCCGCTCGATGACGCCGCACGGGACGTGGCGCATGCCCATGTGCGGCGCCACCTTGCCACGACACAGTCCGACATCGTCCATCTGCACGGCATCGACTTCAGCGCTTACCTGCCTCCATTTGGCGGGCCGGCCCTGGCAACGCTGCATCTGCCGCCCGCCTGGTATGACCACGCCGCGCTCAACCCGGCTCGGCCGCGCACTTGGCTGCACTGCGTCTCCGCCGCGCAACACCGGGCGCTGGAGTGCGTGCCCCATACCGCTACCGTGTTGCCGCCGATCGAGAATGGCGTGGACGTCGCCGCCCTCGGTGCGGTCCGCCACGGACGTCGCGGCTATGCGATCACGCTCGGCCGGATCTGCCCCGAAAAGGGCCAGCACACGGCGCTGCAGGTCGCACATCGGGCCGGTGTCGGATTGCTGATCGGCGGTGAGGTGTTTCCTTACCCGGCGCACCAGGCCTACTTCGCCGGTGAAGTTGCACCATTGCTCGACGCGCGCCGCCGCTTCCTCGGCCCGCTCGGGTTTGCCCGTAAACGCCGGCTGCTGGCGGGGGCGCGCTGCCTGCTGGTGCCGAGCACGGCGCCCGAAACCAGCTCGCTCGTGGCCATGGAAGCGTCGGCGTGCGGCACGCCGGTCATTGCCTTCCCGTCGGGTGCGCTCGCCGACCTGGTGGAGCACGGCCGCACCGGCTACCTCGTAACGTCCATGGCCGAGATGGCGGACGCGATCGCTGCAGTCATGCAGATCGACCCGGAAAGTTGCCGCAGCACCGCGCGGGAGCGGTTCGATCAGGCGGGCATGATCGCGCACTACCTGGCCACCTACCGGCAGTTGGCCGGATGACCATGATCGACACCGAGGCCGGACTGCACGCGCTACAACCCGAGTGGGATGCGCTATGGCGCCGTTCCGGTTCGCCGCCGTTCCAGTCGACCGCTTGGTTGCTGCCGTGGTGGAGCGGGTTCGGCACCGGCCAGCCCCGCATTGCCACGCTACGGTCCGGCGGCGTGCTCACGGGTCTGCTGCCGCTCTACCTGTTGGACGAGGGCGCCGAGCGCAAACTCCTGCCGATCGGCGTCGGCCTGACCGACTACATCGACGCGCTGGTCGACCCGGCGGCCCCGCCCGGCGCCGCCACGGCCCTGCTGCAAACGTCACTCACCCGGGCGGTGGAGGATAGGGCCACGTCCTGCACCCTCCCGGACCTGCCGCCGGGTGCGGTGCTGCTGGACGCCGGAGTGCCCCCGGGCTGGCGCGAAGTCGCTCTGCCCGAGACGCCGTGCCCCGTGCTGCGCCTGACCGACCCGATTCCTGCCGGCCAGCTCCGCAACCTGCGCCAGTCCCGCCATCGGGCATCGCGACGGGGTGGCTGGGAGGCGGCGGTTGCCGCCGACGCGGCGCAGGCCTGGCAAACGCTGATGGGCATGCACCGGGCCCGCTGGACCGCGCTCGGCGAACCCGGCGGCGTGCTCGCGGACCCGGCGGTGATCGGATTCCACGACGCTGCGGTGCCGCGCCTGGCGGCGTCCGGGCTGCTGCAGATGCAGGTGCTGCGGATCGGCGGCCGGGTCGCGGCGGTCTACCACACCCTCGTGGCGCCAGGCCGGCTGTATTTCTACCTGAGTGGGTTCGACGCGGCCGAGTCTTTCGCCAGCCCGGGCACGCTCCTGCTCGGCCATATCATCGAGCAGGCGGCGGCGGCAGGCGTGGCCGAACTGCATTTCCTCCGCGGCGGGGAGGCGTACAAATATGCCTGGGGCGCATCCGACCAGATGAACCGCAGCCGGTTGCTGCTGCCCTTGTCCCGCTAACCCGCGCGCGCCACGTTCCGGCCATGGACACCATGGCTCCTTCTGGAACCCTTACCCGCAAAGCGGCGGCGCTCCCTCCGCCACTCAGTCTGCAGGTTTCCGGGATGCATTGTGCTGCGTGCGTGCGCCGGGTGGAGCGGGCCGCATCCACTGTCCCCGGCGTCCGGTCGGTGGCGGTGAACCTGGCGACCGAGCGCGCGACCGTCGATGCCGAAGCGACCCTACGCCTCCCTGCCCTGACGGATGCCCTGGCCAAGGCAGGCTATCCCGTCGTGACCGAAACGGCCGACCTCGCCATCACCGGCATGACCTGCGCCTCCTGCGCCGGCCGGGTGGAACGCGCGCTGCTGAAGGTCGCGGGGGTGGAGGCTGCCGCCGTGAACCTTGGCACCGAGCGCGCGCGGGTCACCATGCTTGCCGGCACCGGCACCGCCGATCTCGCGGCCGCAGTGCAGGCCGCGGGCTACGGCGCGGCCCTGCCGGACGCGGCGCTGCCAACAGCCAAGACGGTTCATTTGGGCGATGGCGCCATGGCGGCGCTCGCCTGCGTGTTCGCGGCGCCGCTGCTGTTTCCCATGCTGCTGATGCTGGCGGGCGTGGACGCCGAGCTGCCGCCCGTGGCCCAACTCGTGCTCGCCGCTGTCGTCCAGTTCGTGTTCGGCGCCCGGTTCTATGTCGGCGCTTACCGCGCATTGAGGGCCGGGTCGGGCAGCATGGATACGCTTGTCGCCCTCGGCACCACAGCCGCGTTCGGCCTGTCCGTCGTCCAGCTTAGCGCCGGCGGTGCGCTGTATTTCGAGGCTTCCGCCGCCGTCATCGCCCTCGTGCGCGTCGGCAAGTGGCTGGAGGGCCGGGCGCGGCGGCAAGCCGGCGAGGCGATCCGCGCGCTGGGCCGGCTCCGCCCCGACCGCGCCCGCATCCGCCGTGGCGGCGCCGAGACCGAGATCGCTGCCGCTGCCCTGCGCTTGGGAGACCTGCTTGTCATCCGCCCCGGCGAACGGATCGCCGCCGACGCTGTCGTGCGCGAGGGCCGGGGCACGGCCGATGAGAGCCTGCTTACCGGCGAGAGCTTGCCTGTAGCCAAGCAACCAGGCGACCGGGTCACCGGCGGCAGCCTGAACGGCGAGGCGCTGCTGGTCGCTGAAGTGACTACGCTCGGGGCCGAAAGCCAGTTGGGCCGCATGGTCCGGTTGGTGGAGGACGCCCAGGCCAGCAAGCCGCCCGTGCAGCGCATGGTGGACCGTGTTAGCGCCGTGTTCGTGCCGGTGGTGGCGGGGATCGCGCTGCTCACCTTCCTCGGCTGGTGGATGGCGGGCGCAGGCGCTGCGATCGCAATTGTAAATGCCGTCGCCGTATTGGTGGTCGCCTGCCCCTGCGCACTGGGGCTGGCCACCCCCGCCGCCATCCTGGCCGGCACGGGCGTCGCCGCACGTCACGGCATCCTGATCCGCGACGCTGCGGCGATCGAGCAGGCGCGCACCATCCGGACGGTGGTGTTCGACAAGACGGGCACGCTGACGGAGGGCCATCCCGACCTGGTCGCCATCCACCCGGCGCCAGGTATCGCCGAGGCGGAGTTGCTGGCCCTGGCTGCCGCGCTCCAGGCCGGCAGCGAGCACCCGCTCGCCCGCGCGGTGTTGGCGCGTGCCGGCAGTACGGAGCCGGCCGAAGCCATCCACGCCCTACCTGGCCGTGGGATCGAGGGCACCGTCCGCGGCCGCGCGTTGGTCCTGGGCAGTGCCGGGTTGATGACGGAGGCGGGCATCGACTCGGCGGCGCTGGCCGACGTGGCCGGCGGGCTGCAATCCGCCGGCCGGACGGTATCGTTTCTCGGGGAACGGGGCGGCGGTCTGCTGGGGCTGCTGGCGTTCGGCGATAGGGTTCGACCAGGGGCCGCACGCGCCATTCAGATTCTGCAAGCGCGTGGCATGGCAGTAGCCTTGCTCACCGGCGACAATGCAGGCGCGGCCCAGGCTGTCGCCGATGCGCTCGGCATCCACGCCGTCACCGCCAACGCGCTCCCTGCGGACAAGGCGGCCGCCGTTGCTGCCTACCGGGTGAAGGGCGGCGTGGCGATGGTAGGAGATGGTGTCAACGACGCCCCGGCACTCGCCGCCGCCGATATCGGGATCGCAATGGCGAGCGGGACCGACGTGGCTGCCGCGGCTGCCGCCATCACCCTCATGCGTGCCGACCTTGCGCTGGTACCCGCGTCGCTCGACATCGCCACGCGCACGGCCGCACGCATCCGCCAGGGATTGTTCTGGGCCTTCGTCTACAACCTCGTCGGCATCCCGCTCGCGGCTGCCGGGCTGCTCAGCCCCGTGATCGCGGGCGCTGCCATGGCGTTCTCGAGTGTCGGCGTAGTCGGCAGCGCGCTGTTGCTGCGCCGCTGGTCGCCGGGTGCTTGATGATGGGGAGAGTGGTCTGCGCCTAAACCTCTCCCAAAACGTCCCACACACTACCGTCCGTCGCGCGGCCCTCGATGTGGGCGCGGTGCCATAGCGCGTAGAACAGCAGAGTCCAGGCAGCGAACCCTTCATGCCGGCCATCCGCGTTGCGGAACAATGCAATAACCCGCTCCGGATGCGCGATGGCCGCCACGCCGGGTTGGGCGGCGACCAGCGGGCCCAGCCGGGCGCCCTGGCCCGCGATCCATGCAGCGACCGGCACGGTGAACCCCTGCTTGCGGGCGAACGGATGCGCCTGCGGCATGGTGCGCTCGAGCCATCTTCGCAGCAGCCACTTGCCCCGGCCGCCTTGCACCTTCAGCGCGTCCGGCAAGCGGAACGCCGCCGCCGCCACGCCGGCGTCCAGGAACGGCGTGCGCCCCTCCACCCCGTGCGCCATCAGGCAGCGGTCCAGCTTCAGCAGCAAGTCGTGCGGCAGCCAGTCCACCATGTCCGTCGCCTGGGCGACCTGCAGCCGGGTGCGCCCGCCCACCGCCGATTGCACTTCGGCGCTGGCAATGCCGTCGCGCCAGGCGGGGGCGGCGGCGCGCAGCACCTTGAGGCGGTCGAACGTGCCGCGGATGCGCATGCTGCGGCCCCCGCGCCAGGACGGGCGCATGGCGCTGCGGTAGCGGCCGTAGCCGGCGAAGATCTCGTCCCCGCCCTCGCCGGATAGCACCGCCTTCACATCCTGCCGCGCGCGCCGGGCCAGGAACCAGGTGGGAATGATCGCGTAATCGGCCGCCGGGTCGTCCATGCAGGCGACGATGCGCGGCAGCTCGGCCCACACCATCGCCTCCGTCACCGTCAGCGTCTCGTGCCGGGCCCCGACCGAATGGGCGATCTCCGCGGCCAGCGAGCGCTCGTCCGCCGCACCCGGCACGTCGAACCCGGCGGTGAAGGCCAGCACCGGCTGGTCGTTCAGCCGCGCCATCATCGCCAGCACCGCCGAGCTGTCGATCCCACTCGACAGGAACATGCCGTAGGGCACGTCGCTGCGCTGATGCAGGTCCACCGACTGCATGAACGCCGCGTCCAGCCGGGCAAGCGCCACATCTTCTCCGATGTCCTCGGGCGGGCCGGCCGGCAGCGCATCCAGCCTGTGGCGGTCCACCACATGGCCGTCTACCACGCGCAGCGTCTCGCCCGGCAGCACGCGCTGGATGCCCGGGAAGATCGTGTCCGCCCCCGTGGTGAACTGCATCTGCAGCAGCTCGTCGCGCGCGGCGGGCCGGACGGCGCGCTCCACCAGGCCCGCCGCCAGCAGCGCCTGCGGCTCGGAGGCGAAGGCGAGCCCGCCCGGGATCGTCGCCGTATACAGCGGCTTGATGCCGAACGGGTCACGCGACAGCGTCAGGCTGCGCGTCGCCCGGTCGTGGATCGCGATGGCATACATGCCGCGCAACGGCTCGGCATAGGTGCTGCCGTTCTGCCGCCACAAGTGCAGCGGCGGTTCGCAATCACTGCCCGTGGCGAGCTGCATCCCGGGTGACAGCTCACGGGCGTTGTAGATTTCGGCATTGGCCACCAGCGCCGCGGGGCCGGAGAACAGCGGCTGGTCCCCGGTCTGCAAGTCGATGAAGGCGAGCCGCGTGTGCACCAGAGCGCAGCGGCCGACCGCGTGGTGGCCCTCGCCCTCCGGCCCGCGATGCGCCAGCGCCGCCGTCAGCGCGCCCAGCGTCGCCGGCGAGGGTGACCCAGTGGCGAGCGACAGCCCCGCTATGCCGCACATGGGGGTTTCTCCACCTGGCCCAGGAAGCCGCGCCAATGGGCCAGCACCGGCGCCTCGGCGAACTCGGTCAGATAGCGGGCACGGCCGGCCTCGGCGAGGCGGGCGGAGAAGCTGCCGTTGTCCAGCACCAGGCGCAGCGAGGTCGCGAGCGCCTCCACATCCTCCGGCGGCACCAGCAGCCCGTCCTCGCCCGGGCGGATCAGTTCGCGCGGGCCGTCGGCGGCGGCGGCGACGACAGGGCGGGCAGCGGACCATGCCTCCACCACCACGTTGCCCAGCGGTTCGTGGCGGGACGGGCAGGCGAGGACGTCGGCGCCGGCCAGCAAGGCCGCGGTATCGTCCCGCCAGCCGGGGAAGTGCGTGCGCTCGATGACGCCAAGCTGCCGGGCCAGGGTTTCGAGGCCGTCCCGTTCGGGGCCCTCGCCGGCGACGATGGCGTGCACACCCGGCAAGCGGGGCAGTGCTCGGATCAGGACATCGAACGCCTTGTTGCGGTGCAGCCGGCCGAGTGCCAGCACGATGCGCAGCCCGGCGGGGATGCCCAGGCGTTCGGGTGGGGCCGCGTGCAGATCCGGCGCAAAGTTCGGCAGATAGTGGGTGCGGGCAGCCGGCCAGCCCTCTGCCGTGATCCAACGGGCGAGCGCGCGCGTGTTGCCGACCAGGTGGTCGCAGTGCCTGTAGTAGCGCAGGTCGTAATAGCCGCCGAGCCGCCCGACCAGCACCCAATCCCCCCGGGGGGCGAAGCGAGCCGCGCGGTTCATCCAGGCAACGGCAACCCGGGGGGCGAAGCGGCCCAGGGCAGCCCGCAGCCGAGGCCGGGTCTGCAGGTCGAACGCGCCGCCGAACGGAAGCTGCACCGCGCCTGCCGCGGCAAGCCGGGCGGCGCGGGCCGGGTCCGTGCGGATGACGGGCAGCACGGTGTCGCCGGCGCGGTGCTGGGCGAGGACGAGGCGCTCGTAGAACAACTCGGCCCCGCCATGGGGCGCGCCGGCCATCAGGTGAGCGACCCTCATGCCAGCAGGGCCCTGGCCGCGGCGAAGACCTGCTCCAGGGTGACCGCCTCGATCGGGCTGCGTCCGGCTGGGCCGGGAGCAATGGCGGCGGCAGTGCGCCGGCCGGACGGCGCATATTCGCTCGCGGGGGTCGGGCCGAACAGCCCGAGCGTCGGCGTGCCGGCGGCGGCCGCCATGTGCATCAGGCCGGAATCGTTGCCGACGAACAAGCGGCAGCGCGCGAGGCAGGCGGCGGCCTCGGGCAGGGTCAGCCGCCCGGCGAGGTCGATCGCGCCGGGCAGGCCGGCGAGCACGGGGGCGGCCATCGCGCGCTCCGCGTCCCCAGGCCCGGCGAAGATCGCGGCACGGGCGCCGGGCAAGCACGGTTCGAGCGCGCGGAACAAAGCCACGAAGCGCTCGGGCGGCCAAACCTTGCCCGACCAGTTGGCGGTCGGGCCGAGCGCGATGACCGGAGCGCCGTCAGGCAGGAAGTGGGCGGCGCGGGCCCGGTCCGCCGCGTTGGTCCAGGTGACGGGCAATGGGGGGTCCGCCAGACCGAGCACGCCGGCAAGGTGGGTGAGGCGATGGCCGGGCCGCCGCCCACCCCGCATGATCGCCCGGCGCCGCGCCGGCAGCAGCAGGGTGATCGCAGACCCCCGCAGGTCCACCGCCAGGTCCCACAGCGTGGTCACGGTCTGTGTCCACAGCGTCAGCCAGTGGCGGTCGTAGCGGCGCTTGTCCACCACCAGGATGCGCTGCAGCCCCGGCATGCGCGCGAACACCCCCTCCGCCACCGGGCCGCAGGCGACGGTGAAACGCGCGGCCGGGTAGGTGCGCAGCAGGTGGTCCAGCAACCCGGTGGAAAGCACGGCGTCGCCGATCCGGGTGGCGGTGATGAAGAGGATGCGCACGGAGCGTCCTGTAACAGGATCGGGCGCGTGGGGGCAAAATGCGGCTGCTGCGGCGTCAGGCTGTATGACCGCTAGGGGCAGATATACCCGGTCCCGCCGGGTACCCTGAAGCAGCCGACCGACTCCGGGAACAGCATCTTCGGAAGCCAAAGGATCGCGCTCGGGAAGAAGATCGCGAACGCGATGGTGCCGAAGAAGATCACGTAGATCGGCAACGAGGCCGCCAACGCCGACGAGAAGCGTGTGCCCACAAACTTCGACGCCATCAGCAAAGATAGTCCGTAGGGCGGCGTGATCAGCCCGAACGCCAGCGTCACGATCAGCACGATGCCCATGTGCACGCCGTTGATGTCGGCCTGCTCCGTCAGTTGGTTCACCACGGGCATGAAGATGATGATGGCCGGGATCGGCTCGATGAAATCCCCGACCACGGTGAACACCAGCACCAGCAGGAACATGATCAGGTGCGCGTCCGTGCCCGCCACGCTGCCGATCCACCCGGCAACCACGATCGGCCCGCGCAGGTAGGCCAGCAGCCAGCCGAACGCCGAGGCCGCCGCGATGGTGATCAGCGGCAGCGAGTAGATCAGCCCCGCCTGAACGAAGTCCCGCGGCACCTCCCGCAGGTGGCGCCAGTTCAGCAGCGGGATCACCACCAGCAGGATGTAGGCGACCGCGACCACCCCCGCCTCCGTCGGCGTGAACCAGCCGGACAGGATGCCGCCCAGCAGGATGACCGGGATCAGCATCGGCAACGCCGCCGCCCGTGCCGCCCCCGTGAGCTGCGGAAAGCTGGACCGGGGCCGCTTGAAGCCGACCGGTCCGAAGAAGTAGCAGAACACCATCAGCCCGATGCCCACCATCAGCCCGGGTACGATCCCCGCCAGGAACAATCCGGCGATCGAGACATTGCCCACTGCGCCATACACCACCGCCAGGATCGAAGGCGGCACCAGGTTCGCGATGGTGGACGCCGCCGCGATCAGCGCCGCGACGAACGCCGGGGAGTAGCCCTCCGCCGCCATCGGCCGCGCCATGGTCCGGCTCAGCACCGCCACATCCGCCGAGGAGGAGCCGGACATGCCGGAGAAAAACATGCTGAACACGGTGGTGACCTGCGCCAACCCGCCGCGCACATGGCCCACCAATGCCTGCGACAACCCGGCGATACGCACGACCACGTTGGCCGACGTCATCAACTCGCCGACCAGCAGGAAGAACGGGATCGCCGCCAGCGCCTCGGAATCGATGCCGTTGAACAACTGGCCCATGATGGATTGCAGCGTGATCGGGGTAAGCATCGTGCCCACCACGCACCCGGCGATCAGCGCGAACGCGACCGGCACGCCGAGATAGCCCAACGCCAGGAACAGCGCCGTCATTACCGCAAGGATGCCGCTGTTGGACATGCCGGGCGTCAGGCCGCGTTCACGCCGCCACCGTCTCCACCGACGGCATGCGGGCGAAGCCGTTGCGCAAACCGTTCACGATCTGCTCCAGGCTGAACAGCGCAACCAGCCCGCCGCACACCGGGATCGGCGCATACAGGTAGGCGATCGGCAGCATCGAAGGCATGCGGTAGCTGCCGAACCCGGTCAGGAAGTTCTGCCAACCGAACACCACCATCACCAGTCCGACCGCAAGCACCACGCTGCGGTTGAACACCTCGAAAAACCGCCGCGGTCCCGGGCTCATGGCCTCGGTCATCGCCGACAGATACAGGTGGTCGTTGCGCCGGGTCGCGACCGAGGCGCCGACGAACACGCCATACACGAAGCAGGCGGACGTCGCCTCCTGCGGCCAGAGCAGCGGGTGGCCGGCAACCCGGGCCAGCACGTCCAGCAGAGTGGTCGCGGTGAAGGCGCACAGGAACACGCCGCACAGCACCATCAGCCCGCGCTCGAGCCCGTCGAGCGCCGTCCATTTCAGGTGGCGGTCCGTGGTTTGAACGAGTTCAGCGCGGTCGGTCATTCGATCGTGCGGATGATCTGCAGAATCTCGACCGCATGCGGCCCGAGACCCGTCGCGATCTTGTCCTGCAGCGGACCGGCGACCTGGACGAAGCCGGCTTTGTCCACGTCCCGCACGATCTTCACGCCCAGCCGCTGCAGCTTGGCCAGTGATTTATGGTCCAGCTCGACGGCCTGCGCCGGCTGCTTCGTCGCCACTTCGGTCGCCGCCGCCTGCACCCAGCCCTTCTGCTCGTCCGTCAGCGAGGACCACAGCTTGTCGCTGACCCACACCAGGCTGTTGTTCGCCTCGTGCTCCGTCATCGACAGCACGGGGGCCACTTCGTAATGCTTGTTGCTGTCGTAGACGTTCACGCCGTTCTCGGCGAAGTCCACCACGCCCGTCTGCAGCGAGGTATAAACACTGCCGAACGGCATGTGCACGGTCTGCGCGCCATAGGCCGGGAACAGCGTGTCCTCCGTAGGGGTCGCCTGCACCCGCACCTTGGCGCCCTTGAGGTCGGTGACGGACTGCACCGGCCGTTTGCCGTACATGTCGCGCAGCCCGAGGGTCGCCAGCGCCAGCACGTGCGCGTCCTTGACGGTCGCGTCGAACATCCCCCGCACCGCCGCGATCAGCCGGGGATCGGCGATGGCGTGGACCAGTTGGCCTTCGGATGTGAAGATGAAATGGATCGACATCACGCCGCTCTCAGGCGACAGCGTAGCGGAGTTCGCGCTGGAGATGATGGCGAAGTCGATGTCCCCGGTGCGCAGCTTCTGCAGCATCTGCGGTTCCTGGCCGAGCTGCGCGCCGGGGAATTGGTCCACCTGCATGCTGCCGTGGCTGAGTTCGGACAGCTTGGCCGCGAAGATATCTCCCGCGACGCCGAACCCGGTCGTGTGCGGCTGGTCGTAGCCGAACGTGTAGTGCCGGTCGGCGGCACGAGCCGGCCCTGCGGTCCAACAATCGGCGAAGCCGATGGCAAGTGCGGCGAGGCAGACACCTAGTCTGAGCATCCGTCTCGTCTCCCGTGCGCCACCCTGCGGAACAGGGCGGTCTTTATTGCTTCTTTACACGAACCGTAACGGCCGTTGCCGGTCGCGTCCATACCGTTATCAAGCCTGGACGCACCCGACGCCGGGTGCCAGGAGGGCAGCACGATGCAGCACGCAGACGCCTTGCGCCGTACCACGGAGCGCTACCGGCGTTGCGGCAAGTTCACCCGCCACTATGTCGCCAGCAAGCTGCGCATGGACCCGGTGAACGCCGCCATCCTCGCCTTGCCAGCAGCGCCGTTCGGCCGGGTGATGGATGTCGGCAGCGGGCGTGGCCAACTCGGCGTGCTGCTGCTGGAGGCAGGGCTGGCCTCATCTGTTCTGGCGTTGGATCAGGACGCGAACGCACTCGGGCACCTGGCGCACGCCGCCGCCGGGTTGCCGGTGCGCACCGGATGCGTCGACCTGGCCGCGTGGGAGCCTGAGGAGGACGCCGACACGGTGCTATTGATCGACGTGCTGTATCAACTTGCCACCGAGCCGCAACTCGCCCTGCTTCGCCGCGCCGCCGGCGCCGCGCGCCGGACCGTCGTGATCCGCGCGAGCGACCCGGCGCGTGGCTGGCGCAACGGCCTATCCAAAGTGCTGGAGCGGCTCGGCCGGGGCTGGTGGCCGACGTTTGGAAAACGCCACAACGCATTGCCGCCAGCGGTGTTGGCCGAGACGCTTGCGGCGTGCGGGTTCGCGGTCAAGACGGTGCCATGCCGGCAGGGAACCCCGCTGGCCGGCGTATTGCTGATCGGGGAACGTGTCCCGGCGCAGGCTCGATCTTAGTTCGCCTCGCCCTCGCCCGCCGGCTGCAGGTATCCGAACGGCGCATGCACCACCGGGCGGGCCGCCACCGGCGCTCCCTCCCGCACCATCGCGCGGTTGAACGCGCGCAGGATCGGGCTCGGCGCGACCTCGTCCTCGGTCAGGAACAATCCCCACCGCCGGGCTGCACGGCCAGCCGTCGCCAGGCTGGTCCATACCGCGGCCGGGATCGCCAGCAACAGCCCTGGCAACAGGCTCAGCGACCAATGCATCATGGCGCCGCCCGCGACCGACAGGCCTGCCAGCCATACCATCCCGGTCAGCCCCGGCATCCGCATGCGAAACGCCGCCTCTCCCCAGGACACGCCGCGGTCGTCGCGCGGCTGCGGATCCCACCGGACGGTGCGGCCCAGCAGCATCATCGCGATGAATCGCGTGTAGAACAACAGTAGGATCGGCGCGCTCACCATAGCCGCCGCCTGTTCCAGCGCCGCACTCGCCAGCAGCCGCAACCGCCCGCCGAACGGAGCCGCCGCCGCATCGCTCGCCATCGCCGCGGCAAGGCTGCACAGTTTGGCGCCGTAGAGCAGGAACGCCGTCAGCGCAATGAACGCCGCCCGCGCCCAACCCGGCGTTCCGAGCAGCCGCTCGGCGAACCCGCCGCCCAACATTCCATCCAGCGTCGCCAACCCGGCGAACACCACCAGCAACGGCCCGGACAGGTAGGTCAGCACGCCCAGGCCCAGGTGATACCGCCCCACCGGACGCAGGCCCGGCATCCGCAGCACGCCGAGATGTTGCAGGTTGCCTTGGCACCAGCGGCGCTCCCGCTGGGCGAAATCCACCATATTGGCCGGCAGCGCCTCGTAGCTCTCGGGCAGCGTCGGCAACAGCAGCACCTGCCAGCCGCCACGCCGCATCATCGCCGCTTCCACCACGTCGTGGCACAGGATCTCGCCACCGAACGGCTCGCGGCCCGGCAGCACCGGCAACTCGCAATGTTGCATGAACGGCACGATCCGGATGATCGCATTATGGCCCCAGTAATTCCCGTCCTGCCCCTGCCAGAACGCCAGGCCCTCCACCAGCAGCGGCGTATACAGCCGTGCCGCGAACTGCTGGATGCGGGCGAACAGCGTTTCCCGCCCGACCGCATACGGCACCGTCTGCATCAGCCCGGCGCGCGGATTGGCGTCCATCAGGCCGATCAGCATGCTGATCGTGCCCGCGCCCATCAGGCTGTCGGCGTCCAGCACGACCATGTAATCGTACTCGCCCGACCAAGTGGCGCAGAAATCGGCGATGTTGCCGGCCTTCCGGCGCAAGTTCAGCGTGCGGCGGCGATAGCGCACCCGGTTCCCGAACATGCGCTGCAGCCGGGCAAAGGCCTGCTCCTCCGCCGCTGCGATCGCCGGGTCCCGCGTGTCGCTGAGCACGAATATATCCGTCTGGTCCACCGCCTGCTCGATCAGCGCCTGGGCCATCACCTCGGCGGCGGTGAACACGGCGTGCGGATCTTCGTTGTACACAGGGAACAACACGGCCGTCCGGCTGGTCCCATTATGGCGTGCGGCGGCCAGCCGCGGATGGCGCACGAGACGGACAAGCGCGCCGAGCACGCCGGGCCAGCCGCTGAGGGCCAGGAACAGCAGGTTCGCAAACAGCAGCGCCAAGAGGACCAGCCGCACGACACCTGTTTCGCCGGCCGTCAGCGTAGCGGCCAGCCACATCCCCGCTGCCGGCAGCACGATCACCGGCACGGCGAAGCACAGCCGGCGCGCAACGGCCGCACCTCCATCGCCCATTGGTTCAGGTGCGGTAGAGATCGGGGCCGTGTCGTGCGGATACTCGGCTATGGGGCGAACCGGCTGGTATGTCATCTCGACCTAGATTGAGAGGCCCATCGGCATGAGGGCGTTTCGTTGGTGCTTGTAAACACCAACATTATGTCGGCTGCATGGCCGGATAGCATTGTGCGGTAGCGAAGGGAACGGCCCTAGCTTAAGAGGTCCGTCAGCGCACGGCCGCAGAACCGTTCGGCAGGCTGGCCCCCACCCTCCTCGCCGGCAAAGCGGCGCAGCGCGAGGCCGAGCGGGGCAGGACCGCCGAACTGGAAGCCGATCTGCGTCGTGTAGGCCTGTGCGGCCGCCACCTTGCGGTCCAGCACGGCGCCGATCGGAATGGTGCTGAGACTGCCTTGCGGCACGATCGGCAGGGCCGCGGCGCCTGGCTGGCGAATCGCATACGGCGTGTCGCGGTAGAAGGCGAGGCTGTCCGTAGCAAACGCCTGGAGCGCCGCCGCGACCACGTGCTGGTGGTCCACGTGATTGCCGAGACCCTGCGGTGCCAGCACGAGATCAGGCTCCAACTCCGCCGCGAGCGCACCGAATAGCGGCGCCAACTCGTCCGCAACGGCGTCGCCCTCATGGACCCCGCCGAACAGCGCCGGTGCGGAATGATAGCCTCGGTGCGGCGCCTCCAGCAGGTCCAGCCAGCGCAGGTCCTGGATGCCGATCACCGAGGCGGCCACCCGGTCCTCGTCCCGGCGCAGCGCCATGTAGTCCACGTCCGGCGGTAGGCCTTTGTCCAACTGGCAAGCCAGTGCGAACCCGGCAGCCGGCACCACCGACCGGGTGAACGCCGTTACCATCACCGTCCGCCACCCGGCATCGGACAGGTAGGCAGCCAGGCCGCCGCACGAGAACACGGCGTCGTCCAGATGCGGCGAGAGGAACAAGGCCTTGGGCATGGCTACAACAGATGCGGTTCCGACCGGAACCGGCACGGCGACTGCGGCAGGTCCGTTGGCCAGTCGGTGTCCGGCCGCGCGCCCGCAAGCCCGGCGTATACGTCCATGATCTGCTGGCCGACCGCCGACCACGAGTACACCCGCCGGCACTCCTCGAGCCCAGCGGCGGCAAGCCGGTTGCGCTCGGCCGGGTCCGTCAGCACCCGGCGCAACGCCGCAGTCAGCGCCGGCACGTCGCCGGGTTCGGTCAGCAGCCCGTTCTCGCCGTCCCGGATACAGTCTACCACCCCAACCGAGCGGCATGACACGACGGCCAACCCGCTCGCCATGGCCTCCAGGATCGTGTTGGAGAACCCCTCGGCGTAGGTGGGCGAGACAAAGATGTCGGCCCGGCGGTAGATCTCCGGCACATCGCCGTAATCGATGTAGCCGGTCATTCGCGCCTGGCTGCCGAGGCCGAGCTGTCCGATGCGGGCAGCCGTTTCGTCAAACGTGGGCCCGATGCCGGAGACCAGCAGTTCGAACGGCACGCCCTCCGTGGCAAGCGGGGCCAGCGCGTCCAGCATGTCCAGTACGCCTTTCCGCGCGTCCACCCGGCCGTGGTACAACAGCACCGGCGGGCCACCCGGGGCGCGTTTGCCAGGCGTGAACCGCGCGACATCCACTGCACCCGGAACGATGGTGAACCGCGCCGGGTCGGTGCCGAGCCGGTGCGTTACCTCGTCGGCGAAGGAGCGGCAGCCGATCAGCACCGCCCCGGCATGGTCCAGCACACGCACCATCGCCACCCGATGGGTCTCGCAGCAGGAACCGACCCAGTGGCCATCGCCACCCTGGATCGAAACGACGTTGGGCACCCCGGTCTCGCGCGATGCCTCGAGCACGGCCCAGCCGCAGGGGTAGCCGTACTGCGCGTGCAGGATGTCGA
>CAXTVQ010000018.1:0-71452 GCA_964247705.1 uncultured Acetobacteraceae bacterium
ATTTCGCGGGCGACTGCTTCGCCGCCATCCGCGCCAAGGACATCATCGTCCACCATCCGTTCGAGAGCTTCGACGTGGTGGTCCAGTTCCTGCGCCAGGCCGCGGCCGATCCGAACGTGGTCGCGGTAAAGCAGACGCTGTACCGCACCAGCCGCGACAGCCCGATCGTCAAGGCGCTCATCGAGGCGGCGGAGGCCGGCAAGTCCGTCACCGCGTTGATCGAATTGCGCGCCCGCTTCGATGAGGAGGCCAACATCCGCCTCGCCCGCTCGATGGAGGCGGCCGGCGTGCAGGTGGTATACGGCTTCGTCGAGCTGAAAACCCATGCCAAGCTCAGCTTGGTGGTGCGGCGCGAGGGCGGCACCATCCGCTCCTACGCGCATTTCGGCACGGGCAACTACCACCCGTTCACCGCGCGCATCTACACCGACCTCTCCTTCTTCACGTGCGACCCGGACCTGACGCGGGACAGTGCGCGGCTGTTCAACTATATCACCGGCTACGCGCGTCCGGAGCACATGGACCGGTTGATCTTCAGCCCACTGACGACCCGCAAGCGTCTGAACGCGCTCATGGATGCCGAGATCGCCCATGCCAAGGCAGGCAAGCCGGCCGGGGTGTGGCTGAAGATGAACTCGCTGGTGGACGACCAGCTCATCGACAAGCTCTATGCCTGCTCCCGCGCCGGGGTGAAGGTGATGTGCGTGGTGCGCGGCATCTGCTGCCTGCGCCCGGGCGTGCCGGGGTTGAGCGAGAACATCCGCGTGAAATCCATGGTCGGGCGCTTTCTCGAGCACAGCCGCATCTTCTGCTTCGGCAACGGCCACAAGCTGCCCTCGCGTCAGGCGCTGGTGTTCATCAGCAGCGCCGACTGGATGGCGCGCAACATGGAATGGCGGGTGGAAAGCATGGTGCCGATCCATAACCCGACGGTGCACGCCCAGGTGCTGGACCAGATCATGGTCGTGAATTTCAAAGACTCGTT
This sequence comes from uncultured Acetobacteraceae bacterium, assembly GCA_964247705.1. Lineage (GTDB taxonomy): Bacteria > Pseudomonadota > Alphaproteobacteria > Acetobacterales > Acetobacteraceae > LMUY01. The sequence goes on from CAXTVQ010000018.1 coordinate 986, forward strand.
GCAATCCTGGGAGCTGGATGCGACCGGAAAGTGGACGCGGGTGGCTCCCGGCGCCAAGCCCGTGTCCGCGCATGATTACTTCATGACCAACCCGTCGCTCTCCGGTCGCGGTTCGGCGCTGCACGGCCCGACCGTCGCCGTCGGCGGCCACGCCCACCGCCGGCCGGACCGGGTGTCGCAAGACTGATGCGCTTTGCGGTCGGCGCGGTTATCGCGCTGTATGCGGCGTCATGTCTCAATTCGATGTTTCCAAGTGTGCTGAGCTTGCTCGGCCAACTCGGCGCGGCGCTCGCCGTCGTGCTTGCCTGCCTTGCCGCCCTCGGCGGAGCGGGTTTTGCGGCGCTGCGCAAGCAGTGGGCGCGGTGCGGTTGGCGGATCGGCATCGTTGCCGTGTCCTTACCGATCGCGTTGGCCGGGTTCGTCCGCCGCGACTTGCTGCACCTGCTCGTAATGTATCCCTATTACCGCTCCGTCATCGCGGGAACTCCGCAACGGCCTGTCCGGTTTGTCTGGGGCGACACGGCGCTTTTCGTCATGGACGGGTTGGACATGCGTACTCTCGTCTTCGACGATACCGGCACTACCCGGCGCCTAGCCGGAGCCGATCGCGATGGCCCGGATGGGTTATACGTCACCGACGATCGGTTGCTCGGAAACTTCTACCTCGAACATCTCCACAACTGACAGGCAGGCCGCCATGCTGACGCGTTCCGCCGTCGTGGACCTCGGTTCCAACTCCGTCCGCCTCGTCGTCTTCGAGGGAAGCGCCCGCAACCCCGTCGTGATCTTCAACGAGCGGGCCGTCCTGCGCCTCGGCCGTGGGCTCGAAACGACGGGCAAGCTGAACGAGGAGGGCGTGGCCTCGGCGCTCACCGTCATGCACCGCTACGCCGCCATCGCGCGCGCCATGCACGCCGACCCGTTGGAGGTGCTGGCGACGGCCGCCGTGCGCGACGCAAGCAACGGCGGCGCCTTCGTGGCGGGGCTGCGCGACCGGATGCCGGGCGTGCCGATACGCATCCTCTCCGGCGAAGAAGAGGCCACCCTCTCCGCCGCCGGCGTGCTGTGCGGCATTCCGCAAGCCAACGGCATCCTGGCCGACATCGGCGGCGGCTCGCTGGAGGTGGTCCGCCTGTCCAATGGCCATGCAGGACAGGCCCAAACGCTCCCGCTCGGCGTTATCCGCCTGGCCGACCGCGCCGCCGGTGACCTGATACGCGCCCGCGCCCTGGCTGAAACCGATCTCAAGTCAGTGCCGTGGCTGTTCCAGTACCCGGGCCGGGACCTGTACCTCGTGGGCGGCGCCTGGCGGGCCCTGGCGCGCATCCACATGGCGCAGACCGGATACCCGCTCGCCATCGTCCACCACTACACCATCGACAAGGACGAGGTCCGCGACCTCACCGGCGTTATCGGCGCCGCCAACCGCCGCATGCTGGAGCGCCTGCCGGGCGCGCCCCGCCGCCGGCTGGACGACCTGCCGTATGCCGCCATCGTGCTGCGCCGGGTGCTGCGCGCGACCGCCGCCCGCCGGGTCGTGTTCAGCGCCAACGGCATCCGCGAGGGCTGGTACATGGACCGCGTGCCGCCGGAGGTGGCCGCGCAGGACCCGGTGCTCGCCGCTAGCCGCGACTTCGGCGCGCGCGACCGCCGTGACCCGGCGATGCCTGCTGCCCTCTTGGCATGGACCGCTCCGCTGTTCCCCGGCGAAACGGCGGACGCCGCACGGCTGCGGGAAGCTGCCTGCTACCTCTCGGACATCGGCAGCCACGAGCACCCGGAATACCGTGCCGAGCAGGCCTATATGCGCGTGCTGCGCCAGCCCGGCGTGGCGCTGGACCATCACGGCCGCGCTTCCCTGGCTCTGACCATAGCGGCCCGCTACGAGGCCGAACTTGCCGCCCCGATCTTCGCCGCCGCCCGCCAATTGCTCGACCCTGCCGCCCTATCCCGCGCCGAGGTGCTCGGCCACGCCATGCGCTTGGCCTACACGCTCTCGGCCGGCACCCCCGCGTTGCTGAGCGGCACCGCGTTGGCGGTGTATGGCGGCCAATTGCGGCTTGCATTGAACGAGGGCGGCGGTGCGTTCGTCGGCGACGGTGTGACCCGGCGGCTGGAGCGGCTGGCGCTGGCGATGGGTTTGGTCGGAGCGATCGAAGGCCGGGGCGCTGCCCCGAACCCCGCAAGAGCATAGTCGTCCTTTGAAGCCTGGAGGGGTGGGGTAACGGCGGCCTGGTTGTTGCATAGTCCGAGTGACATCTGCGCTCGGAGCCGTCGATGCAGCTCGCTGCTCAGCCCTATGCGTTCCCCTTCACGCCGCACCACTGCGCTCTGCTGGTCATCGACATGCAGCGCGACTTCTTGGAGGCCGGCGGGTTCGGCGCGGCACTCGGCAACGACGTCGCACAGCTTCGGCGCGCAATCACCCCCACCGCCCACTTGCTCGCCGCCTGGCGCGCCAACGGCCTGGCCGCCATCCACACCCGCGAGGGCCACCGCCCCGATCTCGCGGATTTGCCGCCCGCCAAGCACGCCCGCGGCAACAATGCGGTCAAGATCGGTGATGCCGGGCCGATGGGCCGCATCCTGGTCCGCGGCGAACCCGGCCACGCCATCATCCCCGAACTTCTGCCCGCACCCGGCGAACCGATCGTGGACAAGCCCGGCAAAGGCGCCTTCTTCGCCACCGACCTGCACGCCATCCTCGTCAACCGCGGCATCACTCAACTGGTGGTCGCCGGCGTCACCACCGAGGTCTGCGTCAGCACCACGGTGCGCGAGGCCAACGACCGCGGCTACGATTGCCTGGTGCTGGAGGACTGCACTGCGTCCTACAATCCCGAGTTCCACCACGCCGCGCTGGCCATGATTTGCGCCCAGGGCGGGATTTTTGGCTGGGTCGGCCACTCCGCAACCGTCATCGCCGCCCTGCAATCCGCCACCTTGGAACGGGAACCATCATGACCGCCATCACCGCCCGCCCGCGCCTCTGGGTCCTTGGCGACTGGAACGCGCTGTTCGGCTTCGGCACCAACATCCTGGTCAATCTGCTGGTGTTGACCGGGCTGCTGCGCTTCGTGCTCAAGATGCCGGACAGCCTGGTGTTCGGCCGCATCCTGCCTGCAACAGGGCTGATGCTGTGCCTGTCCACGGTCTACTACGCATGGCTCGGCTGGCGGCTGGCCAAGCGGACCGGACGCAGCGACGTGTGCGCGCTGCCATCCGGCATCAGCGTGCCGCACATGTTCATCGTGACCTTCGTCATCATGCTGCCGATCCAGCTCCGCACGCAGGACCCGGTGCAGGCGTGGCAGGCCGGGCTCGCCTGGGTCTGCATCCAGAGCTTCGTGCTGATGGCGGGCGGCTTCATCGCGCCCGTGATCCGCCGCATCACCCCGCGCGCAGCCCTGCTGGGCTCGCTGGCAGGCATCTCCATCACTTTCATCGCCATGAGCCCGGCCAACCAGATCTTCAGCACGCCGGTGATCGGCCTCGTGTGCTTCGCCATCATCCTGTGCGGTTGGTTCGGCGGCGTGCGCTTCGGCGGCGTGCCCGGCGGGTTGGTGGCGATCGGGGTCGGGACGGCCATCGCCTGGGGTTCGACGCTGCTCGGCCTCGGTTATGGCGGGCTGAGCGGCGGCGCGGTCGCGGCCTCCGTCGCCAATTTCGGCCTCTCTCTGCCATCGCCGGCGGTAGGGCAGGTGGTCTCGGGCTTCGGCTTCATCGCCGTCATCCTGGTCACCGCCATCCCGTTCGGCATCTACGACCTGGTCGAGGCCATGGACAACGTGGAAAGCGCCGAGGCCGCCGGTGACGCCTATCCCACGACCCGCGTGCTGACCGCCGACGGCGTGATCAGCCTGATCGGCTGCCTGATGGGCAACCCATTCATCAACGCCGTCTATATCGGCCACCCCGGCTGGAAGGCGATGGGCGGACGCATCGGCTATTCCGCCGCGACCGGCGTGGTAATGCTGCTGCTGTGCTGCTTCGGCGTGCTGTCGCTGATGAGCGCCCTGATCCCCGTCGTCGCGATCCTGCCGATCCTGCTGTATATCGGCATGCTGATCGGCAGCCAGGCGTTCCAGGAGACGCCGTCGCGCCACGCCCCCGCAATCATCCTGGCCTTCCTGCCGCAGATCGCCGCCTGGGGTAAAACCCAGATCGACGGCGCCCTGGGTGCGGCGGGGACCAATGCCGCGCAAGTGGGCATCGACAAGCTCGGCCAAGTAGGCGTGCTCTACCACGGCCTCGAGGTGCTGGGCGGCGGGGCGACGCTGGCGGGGATCGTGCTCGGCTCGATCGCGGTCTGCATCATCGACCGCCAGATGGCGCGGGCGGCGGCGTTCGCGTTTGCCGGGTCGCTGCTGACGTTCTTCGGCCTGATCCACGGCGAGGCGATCGGCCTCGCCCGCAGCCCCGCGGTGGCATTCAGCTACCTGGCCGTGGCCTGCGTGCTGTTCGCGTCGGCGCGGTATGCGGGGGTGCCAACGCTGGTGCCGGAGCGGCTGGAGTTGACGGAGTAAGCCGTTCAACGCAGGGGCGCGATGGCGTTCGGGGATCCTGCCTGGCTCACACCGCCGGAATCAGCTTCACCTTCTTCCCCGCAACCCCCAACGCCACCTTGCCGCCCTTCAGCGACAGAGCGTCCTCACCGAACACCCTGCGCCGCCAGCCGCTCAGCGCAGGAACGTCCGGATGATCTTCCACCGACAGGCGGTCGATGTCATCGGACGACGCTACGAGCTTCGGCGCTACGTCATGCTCCTCGCACTTCGCCGCCAGCAATACCTTCAGCAGCGACACCAGGGCAGGGGAGGGGCGCGGCCCCTCGCGGCCCCGCGGGGCATCCGGCAGCGCGTCCTCCGGCAAGGAAGCTGCCGCGGCGATCGCCGCCAGCAATCCGACGCCGCTTCGGCCCTCGGCGAAGCCGCGCGTGATGCCGCGGCACCGTGCCAGCGCCTCAGCAGTCGCCGGCGCGGTTGCCGCAACCTCCAGCAGGCTCTCGTCGCGCAGCAATCGCTGGCGTGGGATGTTCACCCGCTGCGCTTCCCGCTCCCGCCACGCCGCCACGGCGCGCAGCACGCCCAGCATGCGGCGGTTGCCGGTGCGGGGGCGCAGCCGCTCCCACATCGTTTCCGGATCGGCACGGTAGGTTTCGGGGCGCGTCAGCACCTCCATTTCCTCGAACACCCACTCGCTGCGGCCATCGCGCTCCAGCCGTTCGCGCAGCCGCTGATAGGCCGTGTGGAGATGGGTCACGTCCGCCGCGGCATACGTCACCTGCGCCGGAGAAAGCGGGCGGGCGGACCAGTCGCTGAACCGGTGCGCCTTGTCGATCTGCCCTCCGGTCAGCGCGCTCACCAGGGCGTCGTAGCCCACCTGGTCGCCGAACCCGGCCACCATCGCGGCCACCTGCGTGTCGAACAGCGGCTTGGGCACGGCGCCGAACAACTCGAGGAAAATCTCGATATCCTGCCGCGCCGCGTGGAACACCTTCAAGACCGCCTCGTCGCGCATCAGCGCGGCCAGAGGCTGCAGGTCCAGCCCGTCCGCCATGGTGTCGATCACGGCATTCTCGTGCTCGCCGCCAAGCTGCACCACGCACAGTTCGGGATAGTAGGTGCGTTCGCGCATGAATTCGGTGTCCACGGTCACGAACGGCTCGGTCCGCAGCCGGCCGCACAGCGCGGCCAGCGTCTCGGTGTCGGTGATCAGGGACGGGGCGGAGTATTCGAGTCGGCGGGGCATGGCTAGTTATCCGCGCGATGCGTGAATCCGTCAAAATTCGGTCATATAATTCCGCGAATGCGAAGCATGCCGATTGCGGCCAGGCTGACCGCATCCTGCAGCGTGCCGTCCTGGATCATGGCCTCCACCTCACTCAGCGGCATTGTTCGCTGGATCATCCCGGCCTCGCTCGCCTCGCGCGCCGTCGGGCCGCTCCGCAACCCGGTGGCCAGAAACACGTGCCCGATCTGGTCGCTGTAGCCTGCCCCCTGGAACAACGAACTCACCAGGGTCAGGCTACCCGCCTGCAAACCGGTTTCTTCCTGCAGCTCGATCCGGGCCGTCTCGGGCACGCTCACGCCGGGTTCGCAGGTGCCCATCGGCAATTCCCACAGCCGCCGCCCGATCGGGTAGCGGTACTGCTCGACCATGGTGATGCAGCCATTCTGCCACGGCACCACGACCACGAACTCGCGCCGCTCCACCACGCCATACAACCCCTCGGACCCGTCCGCCCGGCGTACCGTGTCCTCTCGGACGCGTAGCCATTTGTTCGCGTATGCGAGGCGGGTGGTAAGTTGTGTGATCTCGGGGTCGGACATCTGAACTCCCTTGTTGGACCGTAAGCCCGATGAGTGCGCCTGCTTCCCGTGTCGATGGGGACGGTCACCGGCGCTGATGCTGTCATAATAGCTTCATCGATCTGTCACAGTCGCGTCTCTACCCGCGCCTAGGGTCCGCCCGAACGGCCGGCCGCTTCCAGGCGGGCGCAGTCACATACTCCAGGAGTACGCATGAAGATTTCTCGCACCGCCCTCGCGGCCGTCTTTGCCGGGTTGTCGTTTGCCGCGAGCGCGCAGTCGATCACCGGTGCGGGCGGCACCTTCCCCGCGCCGGTCTATGCGAAGTGGGGCGAGGCGGCGAAGGCTGCGATCGGCATCGAGTTGAACTACCAGGCGATCGGCTCCGGCGGCGGCCAGAACCAGATCACCAACCGCACGGTCGATTTCGGCGCCTCCGACGCCCCGATGGACCCGGCGAAGCTCACCTCGGCCAACCTGCTGCAGTTCCCGACCGTGATGGGCGCCGTGGTCCCCATCGTAAACATCCCGGGCGTCACCCAGGACCAGCTCAAGCTCACCGGTGACCTCCTGGCCGACATCTACGCCGGCAAGATCACCAAGTGGAACGACCCGAAGATCGAGCAGATCAACAGCGGCCTGAAGCTGCCCAACATCGCCATCGCCCCGGTCTACCGCGCCGAGGCGTCCGGCACCTCCTTCGTCTGGACGTCCTACCTGTCCGAGGCGAGCCCGGACTGGAAGAGCACCGTTGGCGCCAACACCAGCGTCAAGTGGCCGGCCGGGGCCGGCGCCAAGGGCAACGACGGCGTGGCCGCGACGGTCGGCCACACCCGCGGCGCCATCGGCTACGTCGAGAACGCCTACGCGACGCAGAACCACCTCGTGACCACGCAGCTCCGCAACAAGTCCGGCGCTTTCGTGACCCCCACCACGGCCAGCTTCACCGCCGCCGCCTCCGCCGCCGACTGGGCCGGCGCGCCCAACTTCGCCGTCAGCCTCATCGACCTCAACGGCGCCGCCGTTTGGCCGATCGTGTCGCCGACCTTCATCCTGCTGCCGAAGGATCCGAAGGATGCGGCCAAGAGTGCCGACGTGCTGAAGTTCTTCGACTGGTGCTACACCAGCGGCGCCAAGACCGCGATCGACCTGGACTACATCCCCCTGCCGGCCGCCGTGCAGAACACCGTGCGTGCCGCCTGGCGCACGCAGGTCATGGCCGACGGCAAGCCCGTCTACAAGTAGACACGCTGGCGGCCGGGTGCCCGCGTGCACCCGGCCGCCTCTCCTCCACTGACCGGAACGCATTTTGTCAGACGTCCTTGCCGCTACACCCGAGATGCAGCCTCCCGCCGGCCCGGCGCGCCGGCGTGCAATGTCCACCGGCTCGGTCGGCGACCGCGTGTTCGCCGGCCTCGCCACCGCATCCGGCATCCTCGTATTGGTGCTGCTCGGCGCCATCATCGTCACCCTGTTCATCGGCGGGCTGAAAGCCTTCCGCGCCTTCGGCTTCGGCTTCCTGACCGACTCCGATTGGGACCCGGTGCAGGACATCTACGGTGCTGCCGTGCCGATCTACGGCACCGTCGTCACCGCCGTGCTCGCCCTGATCGTCGCCGTGCCGCTTGCCTTCGGGATCGCCTTCTTCCTCACCGAACTGGCGCCGCAACGCGTCCGCAAGCCGATCGGCACGGCCATCGAGTTGCTGGCCGCCATCCCCTCCATCATCTTCGGCATGTGGGGCTTCTTCGTCATCGTCCCGGTCATGGCCGAATACATCCAGCCCTGGTTCATCGATACCTTCGGGGACCTCCCCGTCATCGGCGTCCTGTTCTCGGGCGCACCGTTCGGCACCGGCATACTCACCGCGGCGCTGATCCTGGCGGTGATGATCATCCCGTTCATCGCCGCCACCATGCGCGACGTATTCCTCACCGTCCCGCCGATGTTCAAGGAATCGGCCTACGGCATCGGCTGCACACGCTGGGAGGTGATGCGCTCGATCGTCCTGCCCTATACCCGCAGCTCGGTGGTGGGCGGCATCATGCTGGGCCTCGGTCGCGCCCTGGGCGAGACGCTGGCCGTGACCTTCGTGATCGGCAACACCAATCGCATCTCGCCCTCGCTGTTCGCCCCCGGCAACACCATCGCCTCGCTGGTCGCGCTCGAGTTCCCGGAGTCGCCGGCCGGCAGCCTCAAGCTGTCCTCGCTCCTGGCGCTGGGCTTCATCCTGTTCGTCATCTCCTTCATCGTGCTGGCCATCTCGCGCCTGCTGCTGCGTCCCCGTGCGAAGGGCTGAGCGATGAGCACCACCGCACTCCCGGCCAACGTCCCGGCCGACATCGCGCGCAAGCACGCGGTCGCCTCCCGCCTGGCCCGGCGCCGGCGCATATCCGACAAGGTCGTGGCCGCGCTCTGCATCCTGGCCACGGTGATCGGGCTGGCATTGCTGGTATCGATCCTGTGGACGCTGATCTCGCGCGGCATCGCCGGCCTCTCCCTCGGCGTGCTGTACAAGAACACCGCGCCGGCCGGATCCAACGGCGGCCTCGCCAACGCCATCGTCGGCACCGTGCTGCAGACCGCAGTGGGCACGCTGATTGGCACGCCGATCGGCCTCATGGTCGGCACCTACCTGTCCGAGTATTCCGCAGGGTCGGCGCTCGGCAACGCAGTGCGCTTCGTCTCGGACGTGCTGCTCTCGGCACCGTCCATCCTGATCGGCCTGTTCATCTACCTGCTGATCGTGCTTCCCACCGGCGGCTTCTCCGGCATCGCCGGGTGCGTGGCGCTGGCGGTCATCGTGATCCCCATCGTAGTGCGCACGACCGAGGACATGCTCCGCCTCATCCCGATCTCGCTGCGCGAGGCCGCGGTCGCCCTTGGCGCGCCGAAATGGAAGGCGATCGTCTTCATCTGCTACCCGGCGGCGGTGGACGGGATCCTCACCGGCGTGCTGCTCGCCGTCGCCCGTATCGCCGGGGAAACCGCGCCGTTGCTGTTCACCAGCCTCGGCAACCTCAACGCGACGGTCGACGTCACCCGTCCGCAAACGTTGATCACGGCTTTCGGCCAGGCCATGTCCAGCCTGCCCGTCACGATCTATCAATACGCCGGGTCGGCCTACCAGGATTTGGTGGACCTGTCCTGGGTCGCGGCGCTGCTGATCACCTTCGGCGTGCTCGCCCTGAACATCATCGCGCGGCTGGCCCTGAGCAAGCGCCAATGAGCGCGCAAGGAAAATACGGCATGATTGAGAACAGCACCCTCCCGGCAAGCCCCCGCTCCCCGAGTCAAGGCTTGATGCAGGCCCGCTCCACCGCCTCGCTCGGCGAAGCCCGGCTGTCGATCCGCGACCTGGATTTCTTCTACGGCGCCAACCAGGCGCTCAAGGGCATCAACCTCGACCTGCCGCAACAACGGGTCACCGGCATGATCGGCCCCTCGGGCTGCGGCAAGTCCACGCTGCTGCGCGTGCTCAACCGCATGTATGACCTCTACCCCGGACAGCGCGCCCAAGGCGAAGTGATGATGGACGGCCAGAATATCCTCAGCCCGTCCATGGACCTCAACATGCTGCGCAGCCGCATCGGCATGGTGTTCCAGAAGCCGACGCCATTCCCGATGACGATCTACGACAACATCGCGTTCGGCGTGAAACTGCACGAGCGGCTCAGCCGCGCCGACATGGACGAGCGCGTCGAGTGGTCGCTCACCCGCTCCGCCCTCTGGCCCGAGGTCAAGGACCGGCTGAACACCTCCGCCTCCGGCCTCTCGGGCGGGCAGCAGCAGCGGCTGTGCATCGCCCGCACCATCGCGACCCGGCCGGAGGTGATCCTGCTGGACGAGCCCACCTCCGCACTCGACCCGATCAGCACGCTGCGCGTCGAGGAGCTGATCGACGAACTGAAGCAAGATTTCACCATCGCCATCGTGACGCACAACATGCAGCAGGCGGCCCGCTGCGCCGACCAGGTCGCGTTCTTCTACCTGGGCGAGCTGGTGGAGGTGTCCCCGGCCGCGCAGATGTTCACCGCCCCCCGTCAAAAGCGCACCCAGGAATACATCACCGGCCGGTTCGGCTGAGGGAGACCAACGCACATGGCAGACAACCAGTCCGGGCACATCGTCCGCTCCTACAGCCAGGAACTCGCGACGCTGCGGGACCGGATGACCGAGATGGGCGGCCTGGTGGAGGCGCAGGTCGCCGCCGCCGCTGCCGCCGTGGTCCACCAGGATAGCGCCGCCGCCACCCAGGCCGTCGAGCAGGACCCGGCGGTCGACGCGCTCGAGCGGGAAGTGGAAAGCCAGGTCATCCGCATGCTGGCCCTGCGCCAGCCGATGGCCCAGGACCTGCGCCAGATCGTCGCCGCGCTCAAGATCACCGCCGGGCTGGAGCGGATCGGCGACTACGCCAGCAACGTCGCCAAGCGCTCCATCGTGCTGTCGCAATACGCGCTGCCGTTCAGCCTCTCGGGCATCGCCCACATGTGCCGGCTGGTGCAGGAGAACCTGAAGCTCATCGTGGACGCCGTCACCGAGGACGACGCGGCCAAGGCGATGCAGGTGTGGCGCTCGGACCAGGCGGTAGACGACATCTACACCGCCATCTTCCGCGAGCTCGTCACCTACATGATGGAGGATCCGCGCAACATCACGCCGTGCACCCACCTCCTGTTCATCGCCAAGAACCTCGAGCGCATCGGCGACCACGCGACCAACATCGCCGAGACGGTGCACTACGCCGTAACGGGCGAGGCGCTGCCCGAGAGCCGGCCCAAGGGCGACACCTCGGCCTATGCCGTCGTCCGGCCCCGTGACGGTGGGGAATAGGCCATGGGCGACATCATGCAGGTCGGCGCCAAGCCCTTGGTGCTGGTCGTGGAGGACGAGGCGGCGCTGGCGACCATGCTGCGCTACAACCTCGAGAAGCAGGGTTTCCGCGTCGACGAGGCGGTCGATGGCCAGGAGGCGCTGACCCGCATCGCCGAGGCGCAGCCGGACCTGGTGCTGCTGGACTGGATGCTGCCGGTGATGAGCGGCATCGAGGTCTGCCGCCAGATCCGCCGCCGCCCCAACACGCGGGACCTCCCCGTGATCATGGTCACCGCCCGCACCGAAGACGGGGACGCCGTGCGCGGCCTGAACACGGGGGCCGACGACTACATCACCAAGCCGTTCAACATGGAGGCGCTGCTCGCCCGCATGCGCGCCCTGCTGCGCCGCTCGGGCGGCGTGCCGGCCAAGGGGCGGCTGCAGTTCCACGACATCGCCATGGACCTTTCGGCCCACCGGGTGCAGCGCAACGCCCGCCCGATCCATCTCGGCCCGACCGAGTTCCGGCTGCTGGAATTCTTCATGCAGCACCCGCGCCGGGTGTTCTCCCGCGAGGAGCTGCTGGACGCCGTATGGGGCCCGGACATCCACGTGGAGCCCCGCACGGTGGACGTCCACATCCGCCGCCTGCGTAAATCCATCAACGGGGCAGGGGAGCTGGACCTGGTCCGCACCGTGCGCGCGGCGGGATACGCCCTGGACACGGACAGCGTCTAACAAGCACGGTGTTGTGGATATGCCGACCGCATATACTCCGTCGATGACCACACGAACCACCTTGTTCTTGTCCAACCGGTCCCAAGCCCTGCGGCTCCCAAAGGCTGTTGCGTTCGGCAGCGACATCCGGGAAGTCGTGATCCTGCGCGACGGGCCGCGGCGCGTGGTGCTACCGGTGGATGTCGTGTGGGACGATTTCTTCGACGCGCCGGGCACGGACCTGGCTGACCGGGCGCAACCGGCCGTGCAGGAGCGCGACACCTTCTGATGCTCCGGTTCCACCAGCACGACGAACCAGTGTCGAAGCGCACTCCAAGCGTAGGCTGAGAGAGACCAGCTTAACCATCCGGCTGACGCCACGGCGGGCCAGGGTACCACGTCCAATGCGCTCCCTCGGGTGGGGCAATCCCGTCCGCTGTCCTGAACCGGCCCGCCTCTGCAAACGGCGGTGTCACGAGCATCCGCGCCGCATCCAGCCCGAGGTCGCGGCAGATCCCGGTGATGATCTCCTCTGCGGGCACCCGGCCGAGTGCGGCCTCCTCGTCCAGCCGCTCCAGCCGTTCCTCCAGCGCCTCGGTCAGGCGCTCGCGCTCCGTCTCGCGCACGCCTTGCTCAAGCATCCCCGCCTCAGACCCGGCCAGCGTGCGCTCGATCACCTCGGCCACGCCGCGCACGACGTGCCGCCGCGCCATCGCCTGGTTGTCATCGGCCGCGCTCCGCCGGGCCCAGGCGCCATCGATCCGCTCTGCCATCGCCACCGTCAGCCGCACCGACCGCGCCACCTTGGCGAACGCACGTGAAACGACATCGGCCCGCGTGACAACCGTATGCCGCGCCTCGGCCGCCGCGGCATACGCCCGGTCCTGCTCGATCGCCTCGGCCAACGAGCTCGCCACGGTTTCCCGCACGCCGTCTTCGACACTGACCCGCGCAGCCGCCTCGGCTGCCGCGGTCTCGGCCTCCGCCGCCCGCCCGACCATCCGCGCGACACTCAGCCCGATCTGCACCAGTTCGGCCAAAGCGCTGCGATACCCCTCGGGGGCACGCGCGGTCTCATCGGTTCGGGCAGACGCTGTGTTCATGGAACAAACATAGAACACGAAGACGCAACGAAGTCAACCGGCCCGTTCCATACCCCGTATGTTTCCCGCTCTTGCGGGACAACGGCACCGCCCGCCGGCTACAGCGTAACGTGCCCCAGCGCGGCCCGGTTGGCGGCGTAAGCCCGGTCATACTCGATGACCTTCGCCACCTCCGACCGCGCACCCTCGCCGTACATCCGGCCCAGCAGATAAAGCGTCGCGTCGATCGCCAGTGACACGCCGCCCCCCGTGACGACCCCTTGATCGACCACGCACGCCGCCACCGGCCGGACCGAAGCGTTCTCGGCAAGCAGCGCCAACGGCGAGACGGCCTCCTGCCCAACCGCATGGCGCCGTGTGGTGGCGGCATGCCCGTCCAGCAAACCCGCGGCCGACAGGATCATCGCCCCCGTGCAGACCGAGGCGACCCCAAGCGGCGGCAGGCCGCGCAGCCACGCCATCAGCGCCGGGTCCGCCGCAGCCTGCGGCCAACCCGCGCCGCCGCACACGATCACCACGTCGCACGGCGGCGCTGTATCGATGCCGTAATCCGCCTGCACCGTCACGCCGCCCGCCAGCCGCACCGGGCCGGCCCGCCGCGCGATCACCGCCGCCGCAACCTCCGGCAGCACCCGGCGCGCCATCGAAACCACGCCCACGGTGCCGCCCAGGTCGATCGGCTCCACGCCGTCGTAGATCAACACGCCCAGCCGGGCCGGATCGGTCGATGCCTTCATGTCCCACCGCTATTCATGGTGCAGTAACGAATTGAATGCTGTTATCCTTCGGCCGAGTGCCAGCGCGAGTAAAGGAAGTCCGATGAGCGGTCACGTCCAAGCCGTCGAGCTGCCCGCGCCAGCCGCGCAGGTCTCTCCCATGCGGCACGTGCTCTGGGCGAGCGTGATCGGCACCACGATCGAGTGGTATGACTTCCTGATCTACGGCACGGCCGCGGCGCTCGTGTTCAACAAGCTGTTCTTCCCGAGTTTCGACCCGGCGACCGGCACGCTCGCAGCCTTCGGGACCTACGCCGTGGGCTTCGCCGCACGTCCGGTCGGCGGCATCGTGTTCGGCCATTTCGGCGACCGGATCGGCCGCAAGGCCATGCTGATCCTCACCATGCTGATCATGGGCGGCGGCACCTTCCTGATCGGCTGCCTGCCAACGTACGGGCAGATCGGCATCTGGGCGCCCGTGCTGCTCATCGTGCTCCGGTTCATCCAAGGCATCGGGCTGGGCGGCGAGTGGGGCGGCGCCGTGCTGATGGTGGTGGAACACGCGCCGCCCAGGCAACGCGGCCTCTACGGCAGCCTGGTGCAGATCGGCTTCCCGCTCGGCGTCGCAGCGTCCACCGGGATCTTCGTTCCGCTCAGCAGCCTGCCGGCCGATGCCTTCCTGTCCTGGGGCTGGCGCGTTCCGTTCCTGCTCAGCTTCATCCTGGTCGCAGTCGGGCTGTTCGTACGCATGCGGCTCAGCGAGACGCCGGCCTTCGTACGGGCGCGCGAGCAGCAAAGGCTCACGCGCCGGCCCTTCACGGAAGTCATCACGACCATGCCGCGGGTGTTCCTGGTCGCGGTCGGGATGAAGATTTCCGAGGTCGCGTGGGTCTACGTGCTGACGGTGTTCTCCGTCGTGTATGCAACGACGAAGCTCGGCCTGCCCCGTTCGCTGATCCTCGACGGCATCATCGTCGGCGCGTTGGCGGAGCTGTTCACCTTGCCGCTCGTGGGCATGCTGTCGGACCGGTTCGGGCGCAAGCCGATCTACCTCGTCGGCGTCGCGTGTTCCATCGCGGCGGCCTACCCGCTGTTCATGGTGCTGGAGACGCGCGATCCGACGGTGGTCATCCTCGGCGTGGCGCTGATCATGAACCTCACCCACGCGATCGGTTTCGGCATCGGCGCCTCCTGGATGCCGGAGCTGTTCGGCACCAGCGTCCGCTACACCGGCGCCTCCCTCGGGTGCCAGGTTTCGGCGGCGTTGAGCGGCGGGTTCGCCCCGATCATCGCCACCGCACTGCTCGCCTGGGCAGGGGCGACGTGGCCGGTCTCGCTCTACCTGGTCGTGCTGGGCTGTATCGCAGCCGTGGCGGTGCTGGCCGCGAAGGAGACACATAAGTCCGAGATCGGCAGCCCCGTTTGATCTCCTGCCGTGAGCGGCGAAATCATGGCTTCCGCCCGAACACCCGGTGCCGGAACGCCAGCGCCTCCGCCACGTCCATCCGCCGCACCACCGGCACCCGCCCAAGATCCGCGATCGTCCGCGCCACCCGCAGCACCCGGGTGAACCCTCGTGCTGACAACCGCAACTTCTCGGCCGCCTGCTCCGCCAGCGCCCGCGCCTCGGGCTGCAGCTCCATCGCACTCACATCGGCCTCCGCGTTCACCGCCCCACGCTCGCGCTGTATCTGACGCGCGGCTGCGACCCGCGCCGCCACCGCCGCACTCGGCTCGCCCGCGGGCGCCCGGCTCAGCTCCGCAGGGCCGATCGGCTGCACCTGCACCGTCATGTCGATGCGGTCCAGCAGCGGTCCGCTGATCCGGCTCAGATAATCCTCTCCGCAACGCGGCGCCTTGCCGCACTCGCGCGAAGGGTCGCCGAGATGGCCGCACCGGCACGGGTTCATCGCCGCGATCAACTGGAACCGCGCCGGGTATGTCACGTGCGCCGCAGCCCGCGCCACCGTCGTCCGCCCGGTCTCGAGCGGTGTGCGCAACGCTTCCAATGCCGGGCGCGGAAACTCCGGC
Source organism: uncultured Acetobacteraceae bacterium (assembly GCA_964247705.1). GTDB lineage: Bacteria > Pseudomonadota > Alphaproteobacteria > Acetobacterales > Acetobacteraceae > LMUY01. The sequence goes on from CAXTVQ010000018.1 coordinate 16,679, forward strand.
AACTCGTCCAGGAACAGCACACCACGATGCGCGAGGCTCACCTCGCCCGGCCGCGCGCGCTGCCCGCCCCCGGTCAGCGCCGCCGGGCTGGCCGAGTGGTGCGGCTCGCGGTACGGCGGCCGCTTGATCATCAACCCCCCGGTCAGCATTCCTGCAACCGAGTGGATCGTGCTCACCTCCAGCGCCTCCCCCGGCGTCAGGTCCGGCAGCAATCCCGGCAGCCGGCACGCCAGCATCGACTTGCCGGCGCCCGGCGGCCCCACCAGCAACAGATTATGCCCGCCGCCCGCAGCCACCTCCACCGCCCGCTTGGCCGCTTCCATCCCCTTCACGTCCGCCATGTCCGGCCCGGCCAGCAGGTCCGCCACCCCGGCGGGAAGCGGCGGCGTCATCACCTGCGTGCCCCGGAAATGGTTGACCGCGCACAGCAGGTTCGGCAGCGCCAGCACCTGGATCTGCCCAGCCCACGCCGCCTCGCCGCCCTGCGACGCCGGGCAAATCAGCCCCAACCCGCGCGCCGAGGCCCCGATCGCCGCCGGCAGCACGCCGGCCACGGGGTTCAGCGTCCCATCCAGCGACAACTCGCCAAGGGCGGCGAACTCGGCCAGATCCTCCCGCGGCAGCACGTCCATCGCCGCCAGCACGCACAGCGCGATCGGCAGGTCGAAGTGGCTGCCTTCCTTCAGCAGGTCCGCCGGCGCCAGGTTGATCAGCACCCGGCGCGGCGGCAAGGCCAGCCCCATCGCCGTCAGTGCCGCCCGCACCCGCTCCCGCGCTTCGCCGACCGCCTTGTCCGGCAGCCCGACCACCAGGAACGCGGGCAAGCCGCTCGACACCTGGACCTGAACCTCGACCGGCACCGCCTCCACCCCGGCAAACGCAAAAGACTGGACGCGGGCCAAGCTCATGACGCTCGTGCCAGTGCGGCACTCATCCTCGGAACGCGGACAAGAACGCCTGCAGCAGGGTCCCAAGCGCCTCGACGTTGTAGCCGCCCTCCTGGATGAACGCCGCCGGCAAGGCCAGCCGCCCGATCGCCGCTCCCGCCCGGGCAAACCCCTCCGCCGACACCGAAAGGAAATTGAGCGGCTCGTCGCGCGAAGCATCGAAGCCGAGGCTGACCACCAGCGCGTCCGCCCCGAACCGCTCGATGCTGCGCAACGCCGTCTCCAGCGCCGCCAGCCAACCGAGGTCCCCGGTCCCGGCTGCCAGCGGAAAATTACGGTTGAAGCCGATCCCGGCGCCCCCGCCCAACTCGTCGGCATGGCCCACGAACCAGGGGTAGTAACCCGCCGGGTCACCGTGGATGGAGGTGAACAGCACGTCGTCCCGCGACCAGAAGATGCCCTGCGTGCCGTTGCCGTGGTGGCTGTCGATATCCAGCACCGCAACCCGGCGCGCGCCGTGCTCGATCAGCCGTTCGACCGCCAGCGCCGCGTTGTTCAGGTAGCAGTGCCCCCCCGCCCGCGCCGCATAGGCATGATGCCCCGGCGGCCGGCACAGCGCGTAGCAGTCGCGGTTGCACGCGGCCTCGTCCGCCGCGGCCAGGGCGCAGGCGGCCGCCGCGGCGATCGACGGCCAGCTCTCCGCTCCGATCGGGCACGCCGCATCGGCCGAGAACCAACCGGCACGCCCGATGACGGAACTCGGCGGGCGGGCGCCGGTCAGCAGCATCTCGGGCGAAGGATGCATGTTGGCGACCACCTCGGGCCCGGCATCCTCCATCGCCGACCAATCCGCCGCGGCGCATTCGAGCCAGTCGAGGTAGTCCGCCGAGTGCACACGCTCGAGCGCGCCGCGGCTGCTGGGCGTGGGCGCGGTGACGTCCAGGCCCATCGCCTCGCATCCGGCGAGCAGCGATCGGGCACGGGCTGGCGTTTCGAAATTACTGCGGACCTGGCCGCGTTGCAGAAAGAAGCGCGGCGCGTGAGCCAACTGCGCCGGATCCCAAAATGCCTTCAAACGTACCGTCCTCCGTGATGCGCGCACGCTAATGCGTTTCAACGGTGTCCGAAACCGGCTAGCGTCGCCTTCGATGCGCCTCTCGCGACGAACCCTGCTGCAAAGCGTCGGCGCATTGCCGTTCGCCGCAGCCTCACGCGCCCACGCGGCGGCAGCGCCCGTTCTGGTCTGTCTCCTGGCAGCCGACCCCACGGTGCTGATCCCGGGCGTCTCGGCCGCGTTCGCCACCCGGTTCGTCGGCAGCAAGCTCTATCGCGGGCTGATGCGCTGGGAGCCGGATGGCAGACTGGAGCCGGACCTCGCCGCCGCCGCCGCCGTCTCGGCCGACGCGTTGACCTACCTCTTCCGCCTGCAGCCCGGGCTCATCTGGCATGACAGCGGCGGGCTGGACGCGGCGGACGTCGTGTTCTCGCTCACGAAGTTCCACGCAGCGTTGCAGCCCGGTTTGCAACTGGACCGCATCCGGGTGGAGGCGCCGGACGCGCAATCCATCGCCATCCACCTGACCGAACCCGGCCACTTGCCCATGGCGGCGCTGACCGGCCTCTCGCTGCCGATCGTGCCGCAGCACGTCCACGACGTCCCGGGCTGGGCGCTCGACCCGCGAACGACGCCCCCTGTCGGTTCGGGGCCGTTCCGCATGGACGGTTGGCTGCACCTGGTGCGGTTCGACTGGTATGTCGGCCCGAAGCCCGCGCTGGAGGCGTTTGCGTGCAGGGTCGTGCCGGGTGCGGCCGCCCAACTGGCGCTTGCCGGCCCTGATGCGCCGTCGGATACGGCGCTGCTGATCACGGGAGACGCCGTCGGCCTCGCTTCGGTTCGCCGCTTCCGTCTGCTGCCGAACATGGCGGTCGAGGCGGCGTATCCCCCCGCCGACCGTTCGCTGGCGGGCCTGCGCCTCAATCCGGCCGTCAAGCCTCTGGATCTCGAGGCGGTGAGGCTCGCTTTGGCCTGCGCGATCGACCGGGCCCGCATCCTGCGCGATGCCTGGTCGGGGATCGGCCATGTCGCGACCGGCCCGTTGCTCGCCGGCACTCCCGGACGCAACGACGACGCCGTGCTCCCCGACTATGCTCCGCGTGACGCGTCCGACCGTCTGAACGCCGCCGGCTTGCGACCGCGCGACGACGGTATGCGGGCGAGCCTGACCTACCTGCACCCGCCCGAGCCACCCTGGAGCACGCTGTTTGCGATCTTGCGCATCTCGCTCGGCCAAATCGGCATCGATCTATCGGCGGAGCCCGTGCCAGCCGACGAATGGGCTCGCCGGGTTGCCATCGGCGACTACCAGATCACCGGCTTCTGCACCGCTCAAACAGGGGACCCGGCAGCGGACATGGGGGCTTACGCGGCCGCGCTGCCTGACCTCGAGCCGCTACTTGCCGGCGGCCAAACGGGATTGCACGACGCGCAGGCCCTGCTATCGGCGAAGATGCCCCGACTTTGGCTGGTCGAACCAGGAGTTCCTGTCGTGCGCGACAAGCGCATTCGCCTGCCCAGCGGCGTGCTCGGCAGCTTCGCAGACGCCGCCGTGAGCTAGAGGGCACTAAACCGTCGGGGTGCCAGCAGTCGCCATTCGCTCGGACAAGGCCCGCAACGCATCGCGCCACCGCCGGGTGGCTTCGCGTTGCTCGGCAAGGGCGGTGGACAGGTTGGTCAATGCATCGCTCAGCCGCTGCGCCGACCGCAGCAAGTCACTCTGGCGGCGGACTGGGAAAGCGATGATTTCGGCGCTGTTGGATGGATCCATGGGCTCATTAACTCCGTCTGACGATTAGTTAACGAAGTTTGTGGTCCAAGAAAAGAGATTTTTTAGGTAATCAGGACAGCCTGTCAGAGATTGACGATATGCACGTTGAACAAACGCAGCACGAGCACCGCAGCCAGGATCGTGATCACCACGGCCGATAAGCCATAGCGCAGGGCCATGTAGCCGGACGGCATCATCCCGACTTTGGCCGCGCGCGCTTCCACCACGGTCAACCCGGCGAAGCCAACGACAAGCAGCGCCAACCCCGCCTCGACGCTCACCGCCACGACCAGCAGCAGCGCCACCCACCCCACCAGCGACGGCACGACGCCGAGCCCGATGCGCGCCCGCTCCCCTCGGCCGGACGGCTCCGGCAGCGCGAAGCCCCAGTGCACGCCACCGAGGAAGGCCAGGATCACGGCGCCGTACGCGGCCAGGGCCTGCGCCGCCGGGTTTCCGTAATTGCTGACCGCGCCGTAGCCGCAGACCGCGAAGGGGATCAACCCGGCAATGCCGAGCACGAGAGCCAAAGGGGGAAGAGTGCGTCGCATGCCGCGCAATGTGGCATCCGAGGGGCCACGACGCGATAGTCAGGACGAGATAGGATGCGCCATGGGACCCGGCCTCGAAATCATACTCGCTCTCCTGCTCATCCTGCTGAACGGCGTCTTCGCCCTCAGCGAACTGGCCCTGGTGTCGGTGCGGCGCGCCCGCCTCATGGTGCTGCAGCGCAAGGGCGTCCCTGGCGCCACCGCCGCCCTGGACCTGGCGGAGGACCCGCAGCGCTTCCTGCCCACCGTGCAGGTCGGCATGACGCTGATCGGCATCCTTACCGGCACCATCGGCGGCGCGCGGCTGGCCGAGCGGCTGACCCCGGTGCTGGACCGCGTGCCACTGCTGCAACCTCTGTCGGCCGAGCTTTCCCTCCTGATCGTGGTGCTGATCACCACCTACCTGACCCTGGTGATCGGCGAACTCGTGCCCAAGCAACTCGCGCTGCGGCAGCCGGAGGTCGTCGCCGCCCGCATCGCCCGCCCGCTCAAGGCATTGAGCCGCGCCGTCACCCCCTTCGTCTGGGCGCTCGGCCTCTCGACCTCCCTGGTGTTGCGCCTGTTCGGGCACCACCGCGCGGCGGCGCAAACCGTCACGGAGGAAGAACTGAAGGCATTGCTCGCCGAGGGCGCCCAGATCGGCGTGCTCGAGGCCGGCGAGCGGGAGATGATCGAGCGCGTGCTCCGCCTGGCCGACAAGCCCGTCCGCGCCATCATGACCCCCCGCAACGAAATCGCTTTCATCGACCGCACCGACCCGCGCCGCGACATCGTCCAGGCGCTCAAGGCCGCGCCGCACAGCCGCTTCGTGGTGTGCGAGCGGTCGGTCGACAACGTGGTCGGCGTCATCCAGGCGAAGGACATCCTGGACCGCCTGCTCGCGGGTGGGGACCTCTCCGTTTCCGCCACCTTGCGCCAACCGATGGTGGTGCCGGACACGATCTCCGCCCTGGACGCACTCGAGCGGTTGAAGGCGGACCCGCTCGGCCTGGCCCTGGTCATGGACGAGTACGGCAGTTTCGAGGGCGTGGTCACCGCGGCCGACGTGCTGGAAGCCATCGTCGGCGACGCGAGCGACACGAAACCGGACCCGGCGCATGGCGCATCGCAGGCGCCGGGCAGCCTGGTCGTGGACGGGATGATGCCGGTGGACGAGTTGAAAGACCGCCTGTCCCTGCCGGATCTGCCGGCGGAGGGCAGCTATCACACGACGGCCGGATTGCTGCTGGCGTTGCTGCGCCGGGTGCCGCGTGTGGGCGACAAGGTGGTGTTCGCCGGCTGGCTGTTCGAGGTGCAGGCGGTGGACGGCCGCCGGGTGGAGCGGGTGCGGGCAAGCCGTGAAGTGCTGGCCGATAGCTAACCCGCCTGCGGGGTCGCTTGCCCGGGCCAAGCTGACTGCCGGCCCTTCCGTACCGCCGATCGCACGGCCATGTTCCTCTCTGCCTTTGGAGCGAAGACCGCCATGACCGCCGCCGCACCCACCCCGGCCTTGCCCAGCTTCTCCGCACCCGACGAGGATCCCTGGCTCTGGCTGGAGGACATCGAGGGTCCGCGCGCCACCGCCTGGGCGGACGAGCAGACGGCGGCCACGCTGCGCCGATACGGCGGACCACAGTACGAAGCCGACCGCGACACCCTCCGCGCCCTGCTGGACCGCCCGGACAACCTGCCGGTGCCAGCCCGGCGTGGCGGCCTGCTCTACAACATCTGGAAGGACGCCGACCACCCGCGCGGCCTCTGGCGCCGCACCACGCTTGCCTCCTACCGGACGGAGGCGCCCGAGTGGGACGTGCTGCTGGACCTGGACGCCCTGGCGGCGTCCGAGGGCGAGGACTGGGTGTGGGGCGGCTCCAGCACCCTCCTGCCGGACCACGGCCGCGCCATCCTCCGCCTCTCCCGCGGCGGCAGCGACGCCGTGGTGCTGCGCGAGTTCGACCTCGGCACGCGCCGCTTCGTGCCGGACGGGTTCACCCTGCCCGAAGCCAAGGGCAACGCCGACTGGGTCGATCGCGACACGCTGCTGCTGTCCTCGGCCGGGCTGGGCGCCACCGCGTCCGGCTACGCCAACACCGTCCGGCTATGGCGGCGCGGCGAAGCCCCCTCGGAGCCGATCTTCACCGCGCAACCCGGCAGCATGATGGTCTTCGGCGACTACGAGCGCGCCGCCGACCGGTTCTGGTTCTCGGAGATGACCGATTTCATCAATCACACCTCCCATATCGGCGACCGTACCGGACCGAAGCAGCGTCTCGACCTGCCCACCGACGCCGGCTTCCTGCACGACCGCGGCTGGGTCGCGATCCGGCCCCGCTCCCCCTGGACGGTCGCCGGCCAGACCTACGCCCCGGACACGGTGCTCGGCATCGCGCTGAGCGCGTTCCTGGCCGGCGACCGCAGCTTCACCATCCTGTTCGAACCCGCCGAGCGCCGGGCGCTGCAGGGTATAAGCTGGGTGGGCGGCGCGCTCCTGATCAGCGTGCTGGACGAGCTGCGCCCCGTCTTCACCCTGGTCGAACCCGGCGCCTGGACCCGGCGTGCGCTCGACGGCCTGCCGCAAACCGGCACCGCCAGCGCCTGGGGCTTCGACGTCGCGGAGGACGAGGCGGACGGCACCTTGCTCGCCATGGTGCAGGACCCGCTCACCCCGCCCACCCTGCTGCTGGTCCCCCCGGGTCTGGCCGCACCCACCGTGCTGAAGCGCACCCCGCCCGCCTACGATGCCACCGGCATCGTGGTGACCCGGCACGAAGCGGTCTCTATCGACGGCGAGCGCATTCCCTACGTCCAGGCCGGCCCCCCGGGCGAAACGGGCGACGCCCCGGTGCACATGACCGGCTACGGCGGCTTCCGCATCTCGAGCCTGCCGTATTACGCCATGCGTACCGGCAAGCTCTGGATCGAGCGCGGCGGCACCACCGTGCTGGCCAACATCCGCGGCGGCGGCGAATTCGGCACGCGCTGGCACGAGGCCGGCCGCCGCGAGGGCAAGCGCCTCACCCACGACGATTTCGCCGCCGTCGCCGCGGACCTGGTGCGCCGCGGCGTCACCCGCCCCGGCCGGATCGCGGCGGAGGGCGGCTCCAACGGCGGGCTGCTCATCGCCAACATGCTGACCCGCTACCCCGAGCGCTTCGGCGCCCTGTTCTGCACCATCCCGCTGATCGACATGCGCCGCTACACCCAGCTCCTGGCCGGCGCGAGCTGGATCGCCGAATACGGGGACCCGGCGAACCCGGCGGATTGGGCGTTCCTCGGCCCGATCTCCGCCTATCACGCCGCCGAACCCGGCCGCGCCTACCCGCCGATCCTCCTCGCCACCGCCCGCAAGGATGACCGCGTCCACCCCGGCCACGCCCGCAAGATGGCCGCCAAGCTGCAAGCCATGGGCTACGACGCGCATTTCTACGAACCGGCCGCCGGCGGCCACGGCTACGGCAAGGACAACGCCGAAGTGGCCGCCTTCTCCGCCCTCGGCATCAGCTTCCTGCGCCAAGCCATCGGCTGGGCCTAGAAGCCGACCTGTCTTCGCCCTCTCCCGCCTGCGGGAGAGGGCCGGGGTGAGGGGGCCGCCCGCAGGATCGGCGGCCCGTGCCACAACCCAGCCCCGCGTTGCCCCGCCCGCCCGCCGGCGCTACCCCTCTGCAACCATTTCCCGAGACCTGCCCCATGGCCGCCCTTTCCCTCAGCAAGGACAAGATCCGCATCCTCCTCCTCGAGGGCGTGCACGACAGCGCCGTCGCCCTCCTGCGGGAGGCGGGGTACAGCGCCATCGACCACCGCCCCAAGGCGCTCGACGGCGCCGCCCTGAGCGATGCCCTGCACGGCGTCCACATCCTGGGCATCCGCTCCCGCACCCAGCTCACCGAGGCGGTGTTCGCTGCAGCCAACCGCCTGATGGTCGTCGGCTGCTTCAGCGTCGGCACCAACCAGGTCGAACTCGAGGCGGCGCGGGGCAGGGGCATCCCCGTCTTCAACGCCCCCTTCTCCAACACCCGCAGCGTGGCCGAGCTGGTGATCGGCGAGATCGTCATGCTGCTGCGCCGGATCACCCCGCGCTCCGCCGCCGCCCACGCCGGGAAATGGGACAAATCCGCCAGCGACAGCTTCGAGGTGCGCGGCAAGACGCTCGGCATCGTCGGCTACGGCTCGATCGGCAGCCAGCTCTCCACCCTCGCCGAGGCGATGGGCATGCGCGTGGTCTATTACGACGTGATCGACAAGCTGCGTCACGGCAACACGGAGCCCACCAGCAGCCTCAACCAACTGCTCGCCCAATCGGACGTGGTCAGCCTGCACGTGCCCGAGACGGCGGAGACCGCAGGCATGATCGGCGCCGGCCAGATCGCGGCGATGAAGCGCGGCGCCTACCTGATCAACAACAGCCGCGGCACCGTGGTGGACCTGGACGCGCTGCGCGACGCGCTGGTGCGCGGTCATCTGCTGGGCGCGGCGGTCGATGTGTTCCCGGTCGAGCCCGCGGGCGCCTCGGAGCCGTTCGTCACGCCGCTGCAGGGCCTGCCGAACGTGATCCTCACGCCGCATATCGGCGGCTCCACCAGCGAGGCGCAGGAGCGCATCGGCGCCGAGGTCGCGCATAAGCTGATCGACTACAGCGACGCCGGGTCCACCCTGGGCGCGGTCAACTTCCCCCAGGTGCAACTGCCCGGCCGCCCGCGGGCGACGCGCTACGTCCACATCCACCAGAACGTCCCCGGCATCCTCGGCCGGGTGAACGGCGTGTTCTCCTCCCGCGGCCTGAACATCGCCGGCCAATATCTGCAAACGGACGGCGAGCTCGGCTACGTGGTGGTGGAGACGGCGACCGACACCGCGTGCGACGATTGCCTGGCGGAGCTGCGCGGCCTGGAGGGCACGATCCGGGCGCGGCTTATCCGCCGGGTGTAAGGCTGAGGTACCGCGCCCGCGCAACGCATCCCGGTGCCTGGCCTGCGTTGTTCAGGCGGGTAGGGCGGCAAGCGTCGCGGGCTTCGGCCAGCGCCTGTGCATCCATAGCCACGATTGAGGCTGCTCCCGGATCCAACGCTCCAGCGTCTGGTTCATCGTCAAGGTCATCGCGTAGACGTCGGCAACACGGTCGCCGGTATCGGGCAGCGCCATCGGCCGCTCGCACACCACTTGGAACCGCGCCGGTCCCAGGCGGATGACGTGGATCGGGATGACCGGACAGCGGAAGTGGAGCGCGAAATGCGCCATGGCGGTGCTCGTCATGGCGGCTTGGCCAAAGAAGGGCGCGGACACCCCCTCGTTGAGTTTCTGATCGACCAGCAGCCCCAGCAGCCCCCCGTCGCGGAGATGCCTCAAGGCTGCCTTGGCCCCCGCGGCGCCCTTGGCGAACATCGGCACCACATGGCCGGTCGCGTCGGCGCGCATGTGCTGCAGCAGCATGTCGACCAGCGGGCTCGATGCGCGCCGGTAGAACCAGGAGACGTCCAGCCCCAGCAGCGCGGCGACCGGAAACCCGATCTCCCAATTTGCAATGTGCCCGGAGAACAGGATGGCGGGCCCCGTCCGGCTACGCAGTCCGCTGAATGCCGAGTCGTCGGCGCATTCCCAGCCGGGCCCGCTCGCCGTCCGGCCGAGCCTGGCCAGATGCGGCAGCTCAGCCGCTGTCCGGCCAAGATTGTCCCACGCCCCGCGCACGACCCGGCGCCGCTCGGCGGCCCCGAGTTCCGGCATCGCAAGCGCCAGGTTGCTGAGAGCGACGCGGGACACGGGCAAATGGGGGCCGATCGTACGCGCGATCAGGCCGCCGAGATTGGAAGCAGCCACCGGACCGAACATCCGCGTTCCACCCAGGATCGCCGAGATCGCCAGCATCCGGCAGCGTTGTGGGATGCTGGTTGCGAGGTCCTGAACGCGCAGCCTCCAGCGTGCCGTCCGCGGCGGGAGGCGCCGGCTCACCGAGCCAGCAGTTCGGCGCAAGGGAGCGCCCTCGAATGACAGCTCGTCGTGGTCCTGCATGGCGCTTGCCATAGCGCCATCGGCCCGGCGGTCAGACCCTCGGAATCTACCTAGGGCGCCCGAGTGCGACCGGCGGGCGTTGCCCGCCCTACGCCAAAGCCTGCTCGATCACCCGCACCGAATGCACCGCCGTCCGGCCGCCCAGATCCGCGATCTGATGCCGGCAACTCGTTCCATCCGCCACGATCCAATCCTCGGCGCCCGCCGCCCGCACCGCAGGCAGCAGCCCGGCCTCCGCCATGTCCCGCGAAGCCGTCTGCGTCTCCGCCTGATACCCGAATGCCCCCGCCATCCCGCAGCAGGACGACGTGATCGGCTTCACCGCCAGATCCGGCACCCGGCGCAACGAGGCCAGCGCGTCCGGGAACGCACCGAACGACTTCTGATGGCAATGCCCATGCACATGCGCCACCCCGCCCAGCGCCTTCAACGCCAGATCCGGCGCATGGCGCTGCAGGAACTCGCCGATCAGCAGGGACCGTTCGGCCAGCGCCTTCGTCTCCGCCCCCGGCAACAGCGAGCCGAACTCGTCCCGCAGCGTCAGCAGGCAGGACGGCTCCAACCCCACCACGAGCCGGCCGCCCGCCATCGCCGCCAGCGTGCGCGTTGCCTCCTCGCGCGCCCGGTCCACCATGCCCGCCGACAGATACGTCCGCCCGCAGCACAGCGGCCGGCCTCCGGCGCTCGCCACCGACGGCCGGAACCCGGCGGCACGCAGCACCCGTAGCGCCGACCGCAAATTCTCCGGCTCGAAATACCGGTTGAACGTGTCCGCCAGCAGCAGCACGTCGCCATCCGCGTCACCCTCGCCGTCGCGGAACCAGTCCCGCCGCCACCCCGGCAACGGCCGCGACGCCGCGATCCCGGCCACCCGCTCGCCCAGCCGCGCCAACGCCGGAACCCGGTTGCGCAGATTGGCAAACGGCGCCAGCCCCGCCGCCAGCCGGCCATAGCGCGGCATCTCCGCCACCAGCCGCTCGCGCAGCCCGATGCCATGCCGCGCGCCACGGGCATGCAGCGCCTCGATCTTCATCTTGGCCATGTCCACGCCGGTCGGGCACTCGCGTTTGCACGCCTTGCACGACACGCACAGCTTCATCGCCTCCGCCACGTCGTCGCCGGCCATCGCGTCCGGCCCGAGCTGTCCCGTGAGCGCCAGCCTGAGCGTGTTCGCACGCCCCCGCGTCAGGTGAACCTCGTCGCGCGTCACCCGGTAGGACGGGCACATCACCCCGGCATCGAACTTGCGGCAGGTGCCGTTGTTGTTGCACATCTCCACCGCCGCCAGCAGCCCGGCGCGCGCACCGCCCGCCTCCGCCTGGGGCTGTTCGGACCAGTCCAGCACCGGCGTGAACCCGGCGTCCGCGGCGTAGGACGGCCCATAGCGGAACAACGTGCGGTCATCCATCCGCGGCGGCCGCACGACCCGGCCCGGGTTCAGCGTGTTGGCCGGGTCGAACGCATCCTTCACCGCCTCGAACGCGCGCACCACGCGGGGGCCGAACATGCTTTCGTGGAACTCGGACCGCACGATCCCGTCGCCATGCTCGCCGCTATGGCTGCCCTTGTATTCCCGCACCAGCGCGAAGCATTCCTCCGCCACCGTGCGCATCGTCCGCACGTCCGCCGGGTCCTTCATGTTCAGCACCGGGCGCACATGCAGGCAGCCGACGCTGGCATGCGCGTACCACGTGCCCTTGGTGCCATGCTTCTCGAACACGCCGTTCAGCCGCTCGGTGTAGTCGGCCAGGTCGTCCAGATCGACCGCGCAATCCTCGATGAAGCTGACCGGTTTGCCGTCCCCCTTCATCGACATCATGATGTTGAGCCCGGCCTCGCGCACCTCGGCGATATCGGCCTGGAACGCCGGGTCCGTCGCGCGCACCACCGCGCCGGGGAAACCCATATCGGCCATCGCCTCGTCCAACTCAGCGAGCTTGGCGAGCAGGGGGCCGTCCTCGTGGCCGTGGAACTCCACCAGTAACAGGCTGTCCGGCTCGCTCCCCGCCTTGTCCTTGAGCAACATCCGGTCGATCGTCTTGCGGTAGATGGCGATGCCGCGCCCGAGGTCGATCATGGTGCGGTCCACCAGCTCGACCCCTTCCGGATTGAGCGCGACCAAATGCCGGCTCGCCTCCATCGCGCTCCGGAAGGTCGGGAACTGGCAGATGCCCACCATCTTGCGCGGCATCAACGGCGAGAGCTGCAACTCGAGCGCCGCCGAGAAAGCCAGAGTCCCCTCGCTGCCCACCAGCAGCCGGGCCAGGTTCTCGCGGCCCTCCCGCCGGGCGCGCGGCGTCAGCACCTCGATGTTGTAGCCGCCCACCCGGCGCAACTGGTGCGGGAAGCGCGCCGCGATCTCATCCGCCTCCGCCGCACCCAGCGCCCGCAGCCGCTGCACCAGCGCCGCGACCGGGGCCGGCATCTCGCCGAGGTTGTCCGGCACCGCGCCGAACCGGTGCTGCGTGCCGTCCGCCAGGATCGCGTCGATCGCCCGCACGTTGTCCGCCATCAGCCCGTAGCGGATTGATTTGGCCCCGCACGAGTTGTTCGCCGCCATGCCGCCGATCGTGCACCGCGCCTGCGTCGAGGGATCGACCGGGAAGAACAGCCCGTGCTGCTTCAGCGCCGCATTCAGATGCGCCAGCACGATCCCCGGCTGCACCACGGCCGTCCGCTCCGCCGCATCCACGCTGAGGACCGCCCGAAGATGCTTGGTGCAGTCCAGCACGATCGCGCGGTTGACCGTCTGCCCGCACTGGCTGGTCCCGCCGCCGCGGGGCAGCACCGGCACGCCGCCGTCCCGTGCCAGCGCCAGCACCGCCTGCACGTCCGCAACCGTCTTCGGCACGACCACCGCCAGCGGCTGCACCTGGTAGATCGAGGCATCCGTCGCGTAGCGCCCACGGTCTCCGGCGCCGAGCAGCACGGCGCCTTCGACCTCCCGGCGCAACCGGCTGGCGAGTGCGGAATCAAGCATCGGCTGGCACCATGGTCGGCGCTCCGGTAAAGCGGTTGTCGGGCCGCATGGCAAAGGCGGCAAGCAGTCCGATGAGCATCAGCCCCATCGTGCCGAGGAACGGCAGCGTCCAGTTGCCCGTCTGGTCGATCACGATCCCGAACACCAGCGGCGACAGGATCGCAGCTAATGCGGATCCCGTGTTCATCAACCCGCTGGCGGTCCCGGCATGGTCGGGCGCGATGTCCATCGGGATCGACCACATCGGCCCGATCGTCAGTTCGGCGAAGAACATGGTGCCCGCCAGGCAGAACGCCGCCAGTGTCACGTCCGCCGTCAGCAGGATCGGCACCGAGCACAGCAACGACCCGGCCATGCCGAAAATCACCAGGTTGCGCCGCGCCTGGATCAGGCTGCCGGTGCGGCGATAGATCAGGTCACTCACGTAGCCGCCCAGCGCATCCCCGAGCACGCCGCCGAAGAACACCAGCGAGGCGAACAGCGACGAGTTCTTCAGGTTCAGGTGGTAGTTGTGCAGCATGAACTGCGGCACCCAGGACAGGAACGTCCAAAGCGTCCAGCCGTAGCAGAAATACACGAAGATCACCGGCGCCATCCGCCGGATCAGCGGCCCCCAAGGCACCGGGTTCGCCCGCCCCGCCGGACGGATCGCGGGCAGTTGCGCGCGCCCTTCCGCCGTCATGTCCCAGTGCGTGCGCGGATCGTCGCGGAAATACCAGAACCACGTGATCACCCACAGCAGTGAAAGCGCCCCCACTGCCACGAACGACCCGCGCCACCCGACATAGGCCACCAGCAACACGACCAGCGGCGGCGTGATCGCGTTGCCCAGCCGCGCGCAGGCATGCGTGATTCCCTGCGCCCAGCCGGACTTGCCCCCCGGCAGCCAGGTGGACATCGCCTTGGTCGCCAGCGGGAAGGTAGCGCCTTCGCCCAAGCCCAACACCACACGCATCAGGATCAGCGAGCCGAGCCCACCGACCGCCCCCGTCAGCATCGTGGCCGCCGCCCAGACCGCCCCGCAAATCGTCAGCGTCCACCGCGCCCCGAACCGGTCCCCGAACCAGCCGCCCGCCACCTGGAACAGCAGATAGGGGTAGCCGAAGGCGGAGAATGCCAGCCCGAGCTCGGTATTGCTGAGCCCCAACTCGAGCTTCAACGGCTCGGCCGCCGAACTCACGTTCACCCGGTCGATATAGGTGATGAAATACATCGCGCAGAGCAGCAGCAGCACGTTCGTGCTGGCGCTTCGCCGGAGGATCCGTGTCATTTTGGTTTTGTTTCTCCCAGTCGAAGCCGCTCTCCCCTCCCCTTGAGGGAGGGGGGCCCCACGCAGACCAGTGGGCTTGTTAAGCGGCGATCGCCTCTTCCTGCACCGGCCGCCGGCCCGCCAGCACATCCATCGCCGCCGCCACGCCACCCTCGCGGTGCGGCACGTTCGCCTCGTGCAGCCCCATCTCCACACCGGACAGCGTGCCCATCAGCATCAGATCGTTGAAGTCCCCGAGATGCCCGATCCGGAACACCCGGCCCTTCAGCTTGGCCAGCCCCGTCCCCAGCGACATGTCGTACCGGTCCAGCACCACCTGGCGGAAATGGTCCGCATCGTGCCCCTCCGGCATCACCACCGCCGTCAGCACCGGCGAGTAATCCCGTGGATCCTGGCACAGGATCTCGAGCCCCCAAGCCCGCACCGCCGCCCGCGTCGCCGCGGCATGGCGTGCGTGGCGGCCGAACACGTGCTCGAGCCCTTCCTCCTCCAGCATCGCCAGCGCCTCGCGCAGCCCGTACAGCAGGTTGGTGGAGGGCGTGTACGGGAAGAACCCGGCGGCGTTCGGCCCGATCATCTCCTGCCAGTCCCAGTAGGACCGCGGCATCCCGCCCGTCTTCGCCACCGCCAACGCCTTCTCGCTGATGGCGTTGAACCCCAGCCCCGGCGGCAGCATCAGCCCCTTCTGCGAGCACGCCACCGTCACGTCCACACCCCAGGCCTCGTGCTTGTAGTCCACCGAGCCGAGCGAGGAGATCGTGTCCACCATCAGCAACGCCGGGTGCCCGGTGCGGTCCATCGCCTCGCGCACGGGAGGGATGCGGCTGGTCACGCCGGTGGACGTCTCGTTGTGCACCACCATCACGGCCTTGATCGCGTGCGCCGTGTCCGCGCGCAGCTTCTCCTCGATCACCGCCGCGTCCACGCCGTGCCGCCAATCGCCGGGGATGAAGTCCACCACCAACTGGAACCGCTTGGCCATCGCGTGCCACAGGCTCGCGAACTGCCCGGTCTCCACCATGATCACGTGGTCGCCGGCCTTGAGCGTGTTGACGATCGCCGCCTCCCACGCGCCGGTGCCGCTGCCGGGGAAGATCACCACCGGGCCGCTGGTCTGGAACACGCGCTGGCACCCCTCCAGCACCGTGCGCCCGAGCTTGGCGAACTCCGGCCCGCGGTGGTCCATCGTCGGCATGTCGATGGCGCGCAGCACCCGGTCCGGCACGTTGGACGGCCCCGGGATCTGCAGGAAGTGGCGGCCGCTCTTAAAGGCCGTGTTCTTGATCGACATGCCGCCCCCAAAGTGAATGCAAACCCTCCTTGCCACGCTCGGCACGCTCCTGCATAGACTGATTTTGCATTCAATCGGACGCAAAGCAGTGAACGACGCTGCCACCATCCTCCCGTTCCCCAACCTGCAAAGCCAAGGCCGCACGCTGCACAGCGACCTGCTGGCCGGCCTGCGCGAGATGATCAACCAGGGGGACCTCACCCCCGGCGCCCGCGTGCCGGAGCGCGCCCTGTGCGAACGCTTCGGCATCTCCCGCACCCCCTTGCGTGAGGCGCTGAAGGTGCTGGCCGCCGAGGGCCTGGTGGAGTTGCGCCCGAACCGCGGCGCCCGCGTGGCCACCCTGGGCGACGAGCACCTGACCCATCTGTTCGAAGTCATCGCCGCACTCGAGGCGGAGGGCGGCCGCCTCGCCTGCGCCCGCATCACGCCGGATGCCGTGGCGGAGATCCAGGGCCTGCACTACCGCATGCACGCCCACTTCCTGCGCCGCGAGCTGAAGGAGTATTTCGCGCTCAACCAGGCCATCCACGCCGCCATCCTGGACGCCGCCGCGAACCCCGTGCTCTCCGCCACCTACAACGGCCTGGCCGGACGCATCACCCGGGCGCGCTACATGTCCAACCGCATCCGGCCCGACCGATGGCAGACCGCGATGGACGAGCACGGCGCGATCCTGGACGCCCTCGTCCGCCGGGACGGCGATGCCCTTGGCACGCTGCTGGCCCGGCACCTGCACAACAAGCGCGACATCATCACGGAAGCCTTGGCCGAGCCGGGATGATCCGCAAGGCGCTCCTTTGGCTGCTCCTAACGGCCCCCTGCCAGGCGCAAGGCACGCTGCACCTGCTGGCCAGCACCGGGGCCGGGAGCATCGATCCGCAGATCAACTACACCGGGCAATACTGGCAGTTGTTCACCGTCGTCTATGACGGCCTGGTCGGGTTCCGCCGCGCCCCCGGCCCTGCCGGACTCGAACTGGTCCCGGACCTCGCGACCGAGGTGCCGCAGCCCACGGAGGACGGCCGGCTCTATACCTTCCACATCCGCCCCGGCCTGCATTTCGCCAACGGCGCCCCCGTCCGCCCCACGGACGCCGCCGCCTCCTTCCGCCGCATCTTCCGCATCGTCGGCCCCACCGCCGGCAGCTTCTACGGCGGCATCGAGGGTGCGGCGGACTGCCTGGCCCACCCCGAAGCCTGCATGCTCCCCGGCGTCACCGCGGACGACGCGGCCGGCACGCTCGCCATCCGCCTCACCCGGCGCGACCCGGACTTCCTGCTCAAGCTCGCCCTCCCGCACGCCAGCATCCTCCCCGCCACCGCACCCGGCCACGACGCCGGCACCGACCCGCTCCCCGGCACCGGCCCCTACGCGATCACCCGCTACGACCCGGCCACCGGCGTCCGCCTCGAGCGCAACAAGCTGTTCCACCCCTGGAACCCCGACGCCCAGCCGAACGGCTGGCCGGACGCGATCGAATACCGCTTCGGCCTGGAGGACGAGGCGGAGGTGACGCAGGTGGAGAACAACCAGGCCGACTGGATGTTCGAGAACCCGCCGCTCGACCGCCTCGGCGAGTTAGGGGCGGACTACGCCACCCAAGTGCACGTGAACCCGGCCCTGGCGCTGTGGTTCCTGCCGATGAACATCCACGAGCGCCCGTTCGACGACGAACGCGTCCGCCGCGCCGTGAACCTCGCCATCGACCGCGATGCCGCGGTGAAACTTTTCGGCGGCCCCCGCCTGGCCACGCCCTCCTGCCAGATCCTCCCGCCGGGCCTGCCGGGCTACGAACCGTACTGCCCCTTCAAGCGCGACCTCGCGGCGGCCCAGGCGCTCGTGCGGCAGAGCGGCACCGCCGGCATGCGCGTCGTGCTGGTGATCGACACCTCCGCCGTGCAACGCGCCATCGGCACCTACGTGCTGAGCGTGCTGCAGCAACTGGGCTTCGACGCGAGGCTGCGCGTGCTGTCCGGCAACCTGCAGTTCACCTACATCCAGAACACGTCCAACCACGTGCAGATCAGCCTGACGCCCTGGTATGCCGACTACCCGGGGGCGACCGACTTCCTCCCGCTGCTGTTCGGCTGCGCGTCCTATCACCCGGGCACCGACGGCTCGATCAACTTCAGCGGGCTATGCGACGAGGCGCTCGACGCCCGCATGCAAGCGGTAGCCGATAGCGGCGACCCGGCGGGCTGGGCCGCGATCGACCGCGAGATCACCGGCCGCTCGCTCTACGCCGTGTTGTTCAACCCGCGCTACCTCGATTTCACGTCACGCCGGGTCGAGGGGTTTCAATACCACGAGCAGGATCACTGGCTGCTGAGCGAGGCGCGGCTGCGATGAGGGCGCCGATCCTGGGCCTGTTCCTCATCGCCCTCGCCTGCCTCCTCGCCCCGCTCTACGCCGCCCGCATCGCCCACACCGAGCCGTTCCGGTCCAACATCGAGGGCACCACCGTCCGGGACGGCCGCACCATCCCCGTGCTCGCCCAGAACACGGCCGGCCTCGGCCTCGGCGCGACCCCGATCGGCCCCGCCTGGTCGCTGGCCTACCCGCTCGGCGCGGACGGGCAGGGGCGCGACATCGCCGCCCGCCTGCTCTACGGCGGACGCACCTCCCTGCTGATCGCCGCATCGGCAACCGTGATCTCGCTCGTTTTGGCCGCCATCATCGGGCTGCTCGCCGGCGCCTCGGGCGGCGTGGTGGACGGCGTGCTGCGCTGGCTGCTGGACCTGCTCTGGGCCTTCCCGGTGTTCCTGCTCGCCATCTCGCTCTCCTCCGTGCTCGCCACCTCCGGGTTGCGTCTCGGCCCGCTCGTCATCGACGCCGACAACCCGGCGCTCACCACCGCGATCCTCGGCATCGTCTTCATGCCCTACGTCGCCCGCCCGGTCCGCGCCCAGGTGCTCTCCCTGAAGGAGGGCGAGTTCGTCCAGGCGGCCATCTCGCTCGGCGGCTCGTGGCCGCACGTGGTCCGCCGCCACATCGCGCCGCACGCCCTGGCCACCGTGCTGCTGTTCGCGCCGACCGTCATGGCGTTCGACCTGCTGACGGAAGCGTCGCTCTCCGTGCTCGGCGTGGGCGTGCAGCCGCCGGGTGCCAGTTGGGGCACGCTGATCGCGGACGGGCAGGGGCTGATCTACTCCCGCCCCGCCATCGCCGTGGCGCCCGGCCTGGCCGTGGTGGTGACGGTGCTGCTGCTCAACCGGCTGTCGGACGCGGTGCGCGCGCCGAAATGACGGTCCTGGCCCGCGCCGTGCAACTGCTCTCCGTGCTGTTCGGCATCAGCGTGCTCGTGTTCCTGATCTTCTTCGCGACACCCGGCGCCGACCCGGCCTCCCGCATCGCCGGCCGCGGCGCCAGCCCGGACACCCTGGCCGACGTGCGCACCGAGTTCGGCCTGGACCGCCCGCTGCCGGTGCAATACGCGCGCATGATGGGCGGCCTGTTCGTCACGCGGGACCTCACCAGCTACGTCAACCGCGGCCAAGCGGTGGTCCCCGCGGTGCTGGAAGCCGCCCCCGTCACCCTGCTCCTGGCCGGCGGCGCCGCCGTGCTGTGGCTCGCCGGCGGCCTGGCGATCGCGCTGCTCGCCGTGGCGTTCCGCACCGGCGGCCGGGCGGCGATCGGCGCCGGGCTGGTGGGGATGTCGGTGCCGGCCTTCTGGCTCGGCGAGGTGGTGAACCTGCTGACGCAGCGCACCTTCCACCACACCTGGCTGCTCGGCTGGGTGCCGCCGCTCGGCTTAGGGTTGAGCTTCGCCGGCCTGGTGCTGCCGTGGAGCACGCTCGCCCTGCTCTACGCCGGCATCTACGGCCGGGTGCTGCACGCCGGGCTGGTGGAAGCGCTGCAATCGGACCCGATCCGCACCGCCCGCGCCAAAGGCATCAGCGAGACCGCCGTGCTGCTGCGCCACGCGCTGCGGCTGTCCGTGGTGCCGCTGATCGCGCTGTTCGGCCTGGATTTCGGCGCCCTGGTCGGCGGCGGCACGGTGCTGACGGAGGTCGTCTTCGGCCTGCACGGCGTCGGCAAGCTGACCTACGACGCGCTGCAGACGCTGGACCTGCCGATGCTGATGGCGGTGGTGATGTATGGGGCGGTGGCGGTGGTGGTGGTGAATGCGGCGGCGGACGGGGTGGTGCGCTGGCTAGACCCACGGCGCGCGTGAACTCAAAGCCCGAACGCCATCGCGGCGACGGCGTGCCGCATTCCGCGCATGGCACGGTCGAGGATCGGCCGGTCCGGATTGGCGGCCACCGGCTTGCCGCCATCCTGCGTCGCCTCGAACAGCAAACCGCCCGGATGGCAAGCATGTCAGCCGGCAGCATGTCCAGGAAGGCGTCTAGGGCGACGTGCAGGAACGGCTGGGCGGTGATCGCCTGCAGCGCCATCGCGGTGGAGCTTTCCCCAACGCTGCCGACGCCGTTCAGGATGATGACGTGCGGGCGTGGACTCACGTCGCGAGATTGGAGGCGAAGCAGATCAGATTGTCATCGGGATCCGCGACGATCAGGCTGCGCATCGCCCAAGGCTCGTCACGCGGCGCTTGCCAGATGCGGGCACCTGCCATCTGCAAATCCCGATGCAGGGCGTCGACGTCGGACACCTCGATAAACGCACTGAGCAAAGCCTCGCCGGCCGTGTGATCGATGACCGGCTTGGCGACATGCCGGATCGCCAGCACGGCCTCGTCACGGGCGATATGAGCGTAGAATGGTATCTCGCCATAGACGAAAAGTGGACGGAAGCCGAGCGGGCCCGTGTAATAGGCGAGCGCTGCTGCGAAGTTTTTGACGAAGACGTTCGGGATCGCTTGTTTCAACATGAGCCCTAGTTCCACGTCGCCGGGCCGCTAACTCGATCGATCGCGTGGCCCCAGGATGGCGCAAAATCCACGGACTGGTGTGACGGCGCTGCGCGACCAGGTATGGGATAACGTGATACAAGACCACTCACGCAGGCGCAGGAAGATCTCGACCACCAGCTAAGGGTTGAGCAGATGCAAACTAACCTTTCTAAGATGAACGCAGACGGTAAATGGGAGACCCGCACGTTCGTCATCCAGGTGGTGGCAGGCTTTGCGGCCACTCTGGGAGCCGGTGCCGCTATCGGCAACTACTTCAGTGAAAACGCGTCCCCTGTCCAGGCGCAGCCGCCGCAGGTGATCTACCTGGTCCCAGGCCAGGCGCCGCCCGCCGCGGCATCGCCGCACGCCCCGTAGCGTTCGGCACGCCTGACGAACATGGACGCAAGCGCCTACACCCGCTCGATCAGCGCCGCGATCCCCTGACCGACCCCGATGCACATCGTGCACACCGCCAGCGTCTGCCCCCGTTGCTCCAGCGCGTTCACCGCCGTCAGCGCCAGCCGCGCCCCGCTCATCCCGAGCGGGTGCCCCAGCGCGATCGCACCGCCATGCGGGTTCACATGCTCCGCGTCGTCCGGCAAACCGAGCTGGCGCATCACCGCCAAACCCTGCGCCGCGAACGCCTCGTTCAATTCGATCACGTCCACGTCCGCCAGCTTGAGCCCGGCCAGCTCCAGCAGCTTGCGGGTCGCCGGCTCCGGGCCCATGCCCATGATCCGCGGCGGCACCCCGGCGGTCGCCATCGCCACGATGCGCGCGCGCGGCACCAGGCCGTACTTCTTGGCCGCGTCCTCGCTGGCGATGATCAGCGCGGCGGCGCCATCGTTCACGCCGCTCGCATTGCCCGCGGTGACACTGCCGCCTTCCTTGCGGAACGGCGCCTTCAGCTTCGCCAGCGCCTCCAGGCTGGTCTCGCGCGGGTGCTCGTCGCGGTCCACCACCGTGTCGCCTTTGCGCCCCTTGATGGTCACCGCAACGATCTCGCGCGCGTAGAAGCCGCTCGCCTGCGCCGCCGCCGCTTTCTGTTGCGACCGCAGCGCGAACGCGTCCTGGTCGGCGCGGCTGATCTGGTAGTCCTGCGCCACGTTCTCCGCCGTCTCCGGCATCGAATCGACGCCGTATTGCGCCTTCATCAGCGGGTTCACGAACCGCCAGCCGATCGTGGTGTCGTAGACCTCGGCCGCGCGGCTGAACGCCTCCGTCGCCTTGCCCTGCACGAACGGCGCCCGCGTCATGCTCTCCACGCCCCCGGCGATCACCAGCTCCGCATCGCCGGACCGGATCGCGCGCGCCGCGGTGCCCACCGCGTCCAGCCCCGAGCCGCACAGCCGGTTGATCGTCGCCGCCGGCACGCTGGTCGGCAGCCCGGCCAGCAGCGCCGCCATCCGCCCCACGTTGCGGTTGTCCTCGCCGGCCTGGTTGGCGCAACCGTAGTACACATCGTCCACCGCCTCCCAGTCCACGCCGCCGTTGCGCTCCATCAGCGCGCGGATCGGGATCGCGCCCAGATCGTCGGCCCGCACGTCCTTCAAAGCGCCGGCATAGCGGCCGATCGGGGTGCGGACGAAGTCACAGATGAACGCCTCGGGCACGGCTGGCCTCCTCCTAAGAACCGCGGCAGTTGACACCGCCCCGCTTTGCCGCACCCTCGCGCCGACCGGGGGAGACTGCAAGCCATGGCGGGGGACGCCGAGGATGTGGCCGCAACGATGTGGGCGGCCGATGCCGCCAGCCAGGGGCTGGGCATGGTGCTCGAGAAGGCCGGGGCAGGCCAGGCGCGCATGGCCATGACCGTCGAGCCGCGCATGCTGAACGGCCACGGATCCTGCCACGGCGGCTTCATCTTCGCGCTCGCGGACAGCACCTTCGCCTTCGCCTGCAACAGCCGGGGCCAGGTCGCCGTGGCGCAGACCTGCACCATCACCTATCTCCGCCCGGTGCGGTCCGGCGAGCGCCTGGTTGCCACCGCGCGCGAGGTCGCCATCGCCGGCCGCTCCGGCCTCTACGACGTCCAGGTCGTGGGTGAGGCAGGCGTGGCCGCCGAGTTCCGCGGCCAATCCCGCGTGGTGGGCAAGTGACCGGCCTGGACCCGATCGAAAGCGCCTCCCGCGACGAAGTGGTGGCACTGCAGACGATGCGGCTGGCGGACACGCTGCGCCGGGTCTACGCCGCCGTGCCGCATTACCGCCAGGCGTTCGACGCGGCCGGCATCCATCCGGCGGACTTCCGCGACCTGGCGGACCTGCAACGCTTCCCGTTCACCACCAAGGCGCATTTGCGCGACACCTACCCGTTCGGCCTGTTCGCCGTCCCGCGGGAGCAGGTGGCGCGCATCCACGCCTCCTCCGGCACGACGGGCAAGCCGGTCGTGGTGGGCTACACCGCCGAGGACCTGGCGATGTGGGCCGGCGTGGTGGCCCGCTCGCTTTACGCCGCCGGCGCGCGGCCCGGCATGATGATGCACAACGCCTACGGCTACGGCCTGTTCACCGGCGGGCTCGGCATCCACGCCGGGGCGGAGCGGCTCGGCCTGACGGTCACCCCCATGTCCGGCGGCATGACCGAGCGGCAGGTGCAGCTCATCACCGATTTCCGCCCCGACATCATCACCGTCACCCCCTCCTACATGCTGGCGCTGCTGGACGAGTTCACCCGCCAGGGCATCGACCCGCGGCAATGCTCGCTCAAGCTCGGCATCTTCGGCGCCGAGCCCTGGACCAACGCCATGCGTGCGGAGATCGAGGGCCGTTTCGCCATGCAGGCGGTGGACATCTACGGCCTGTCCGAAGTCATCGGGCCCGGGGTCGCCCAGGAATGCGCCGAGACCAAGGACGGCCTGCACATCTGGGAGGACCATTTCTATCCCGAGGTGATCGACCCGGCGACCGGCGCCGTGCTGCCCGAGGGCGAGCAGGGGGAGTTGGTGTTCACCTCCCTCACCAAGCAGGCGATGCCGATCATCCGCTACCGCACGCGGGACCTGACACGCCTGCTGCCCGGCACCGCGCGCCCGGGCTTCCGCCGCATGGAGAAAGTCACCGGCCGCTCGGACGACATGATCATCCTGCGCGGCGTGAATGTGTTCCCGACCCAGATCGAGGAGGTGCTGCTCGCGACCGCCTGGTGCTCCGGCCATTTCCAGATCGAGCTGCTGCGCGAGGGCCGCATGGACGCGATGATCGTCCATGCCGAGGCAAGGCCAGCGGATTGGGACGGAGCAGGGCTGCTGGACGCCGCAGCTTCTGTTTCGCATCGCATCAAGGCAACGGTGGGGATCACGGCTCAGGTGCTGGTCGAACCGCCGGGCGCCCTGGAGCGGTCGGTCGGGAAGGTGCGGCGGGTGGTGGACCGCCGGCCGCGGGAGTAGACCCGGGTCAAAAGGAGACGCCCCATGAACCTCACCCGCCGCACCCTGATCGCCGCCTCTGCCGCACTGCCTGTCGCCGCCCGGGCCCAAACCCGCCCGGTCATCAAGATCGGCGTGCTGAATGACATGTCCGGCCCCTACCGGGACGCCACCGGCCAAGGCTCGGTCGTCTGCGCGCAACAGGCCATACGGCAGTTCAACAGCGCCGGGTTCGACGTGCAGGTGCTGGCCGCCGACCACCAGAACAAGCCCGACGTGGGCGCCGCCGTCGCCCGGCAGTGGTTCGACCGGGACGCCGTGGACGTGATCCTGGACGTGCCGACCTCCTCCGTCGCACTCGCGGTCAACACCGTCTGCAAGGAGAAGAACAAGCTCTACATCAACACCGGCGCCGGCACCGGCGACCTCACGGGCGAGCAGTGCACCGACGTCACCATCCACTGGTCGTACGACACCTACATGCTCAGCAAATCCACCGCGACCCAGGTGACCAAGCTCGGCGGCGACAAGTGGTTCTTCGTCACCGCCGACTACGTGTTCGGCCAGCAACTCGCCCGGGACGCCATCCGCTTCGCCAAGGAGGGCGGCGGCCAGGTGCTGGGCGAGCAACGCTACCCGTTCCCCTCCACGACCGACTTCTCCTCCTTCCTGCTCGCGGCGCAATCCTCCGGCGCCAACGTGATCGCCTTCGCCAACGCCGGCACCGACACGTCCAACTGCGTGAAGCAGGCCCACGAGTTCGGCCTGATGCAGAGCATGAAGGTTGCGGCCCTGCTGGTGGAGATCACCGACGTCGAGTCGATCGGCACCGAGGTCGGCGCGGGGCTGTACGTGAGCGGCACATTCTACTGGGACAAGGACGAGGGCACGCGCAACCTGACCAAGGCGGTGCAGGCCGGCATGCCCGGCGGCGAGCCGCCCAACATGATCCAGGCCGGCTGCTACGCCAGCACGCTGCATTACCTGAAAGCGGTATCGGCCATGGGCGTGGACCATGCCCGCGATGGCGCCGCGGTGTGCGCGGCGATGAAGGCGATGCCCACCGAGGACGACGCGTTCGGCAAGAACAGCATCCGCAAGGACGGCCTCTGCCTGTTGCCCGCCTATTTGTACCAGGTGAAAACCGCCGCCGAGAGCCACGGCCGCTGGGACCTGCAGAAGCTGGTCGCCACGACCCCCGCCGACCAGGCCTGGAAACCGCTGGCCGAAGAGGGCTGCCCACTCGCCCCCGCCTGACGGAGTTCGCGCCTGATGGCATCCGGTCTGCGATACGGCGTGGAGGTACGCCGGGCGTCGGCGGCTGATGCGCCCGAGGTCGCACGGTTGCTGGCCCAGTCCGGCCCGCCGGTCACGCCCGCCGAGGCGGCCGACCGGCTGGAGGCGATCCGCGCCCGTGCCGACGGCGCCGTGCTGGTCGCGGCCGGCTATGGCGGGTTGAGCGGCATCGTGGCCGTGCATTGGGCCCCGGTGCTGCACGCGTCACGACCAGTCGCGACACTGACCACGCTCGTGGTGGATGCGGACGAACGCCGCCGCGGCTTCGGCCGGCTCCTGCTGAAAGCCGCCTCCCAGGCAGCGCGGTCGGCCGGCTGCGACACGCTCGAGATGACGCCTGGGGACGGCGCCGCATTCTGCCGGGCGACGGGCTTCGCGGAGGTCGGGCCGGTGTTCGAACGGTCGCTACGCAAGCGGGGTGCCGAGCCTTGACGCAAGCATCTCCCCCGCCCCTCGTGGGAGGGGGCGCGGGCAGGGCGCCCCACACCCAAGACCTCCGCGCCGCCACCCCTCCCCAAACCCTCCCACAAGCGGAGGGGAGACGTTTTGGCGCCAGGGCTGCTACCCTATCCACACCATCCACCCGGAGAGCCCACCCATGGATTACCGCTCCCTCGGCCGCTCCGGCCTGAAAGTCTCCCCGCTCTGCCTCGGCGCCATGATGTTCGGCGGCGCCACGGACGAACCCACCTCCATCCGCATCATCGACACCGCGCGCGACGGCGGGATCAACTTCATCGACACCGCCGACGCCTACACCGAGGGCCGCAGCGAGGAGATCACCGGCCGCGCCATCGCCGCGCACCGCACCTGGTGGGTGCTGGCCACCAAGCTCGCCAACCCCACCGGGCCCGGCCCCAATGCGCGCGGCCTGTCCCGCCGCCACGTGTTCACCGCGGTCGACGCCAGCCTCAAGCGCCTGGCCACCGACACGATCGACATCCTCTATCTCCACAAGGAAGACCACGACACCCCGCTCGAGGAGGTCGTGCACGCCATGGCGGACCTGGTGCGCTCCGGCCGCATCCGCTATTCCGGCGTCTCCAACTTTCGCGCCTGGCGCGTGGCCGAGATGTGCCGCTTGTGCGACCAGGCCGGCATCGACCGCCCCATCGTCAGCCAGCCGCTCTACAACGCGCTCAACCGCATGGTGGAAGTGGAGCACCTGCCCGCCTGCAAGCATCTCGGCCTGGGCGTGTTCCCCTACAGCCCGCTGGCCCGCGGCGTGCTGACCGGCAAGTACCGCCCGGACGTGCCGCCGGACCAAGGCACCCGCGCCGGCCGCCAGGACAAGCGCATCCTGGAGACGGAGTGGCGCCCCGAGAGCCTGCATATCGCGCAAACCCTGGCCGAGCACGCCCGCAGCCGCAGCATCACCCCGGGCCAGTTCGCCTTCGCCTGGGTGCTGAACAACCGCCTGGTCACCGGCGCGATCGGCGGCCCACGGACCGAAGCGCAATGGGCCGACTACATGGGCGCGCTCGACTACCGGTTCACGCCGGAGGACGAAGCCCTTGTCGACCGCCTGGTGACGCCCGGGCATCCATCCTCGCCCGGCTACAACGACCCGGCGTACCCGCTGGAGGGCCGGCTCAGCCGCGCAGGCTGAACACCCGGGTCTCGCCGAAGCCGAGCGTGGTGAACTCCCCCACCCCGCTCGCGGCGAGACGGCGTTGCGGCTCGTCGACCGGCTCGTCGGTCAACTGGAACGTCCCGAAATGCATGCCGACGGAGCGGCGCGCGCCCAGGTCGTGATGCGCCTGCACCGCCTCCTCGGGGTTCATGTGCGCGCCCGCCATCAGGAACCGCGGTTCGAACGCGCCGATCGGTATCAACGCCAGGCCGGGTGCGCCAAGGCGGGCGCGGATGTCGGACCAATGCGAGCCAGCCGCGGAGTCGCCGGCGAACAACACGTGAGCGTCACCGGCCGCCACGCTGAACCCGGCCCATAAGGATTTGTTGCCGTCCCGCAGTCCGCGACGGCTGAAATGGCGCGCGGGCGTTGCAGTGATGCGCACGGGGCCCGCCGCCCGGCTCTCCCACCAGTCGATCGCGTTCACCTGTTCGAACCCGGTGCTACGCAGCAGGGGCTCGTTGCCCAGGGTCGTGATCGCCGTTGTTGTCCCCCGTCCCACGAGCCGCCGCAGCGAGGGCAAGTCCAGGTGGTCGTAGTGGTTATGCGACACCAGCACGAGGTCGATATGCGGCAGTCGCGTCAACGCCAGGCCGGGTGGGCGGGCCCGGCGCGGTCCGGCCCAGCCGACGGGTGAGCACCGCTCGCTGAAGATCGGATCGGTGAGGACCGTGAAGCCGGGGAACTGCAGCAGGAAGGTCGAGTGGCCGATGAACGTCAGCGCAACCGTCCCGGGTTCGACCGAACTGGGCGGGGGCGGGTAGGACGGATCCGGCGGCAGCGCCGGCCACTTGACGTGTTGCCCGCCGAACCGCCAGCGCAGCACCTTGCCTAGCCTCGCCTGAGACGACGGCGCCCCCGTGTTGTGGAAGCGCTCGCCGTCGAAATGATCGTTGATCAGGCTGCTGCTACTTGAGCGGATCGGCGCGGATCTCGGTGCCCGTCTGGTCCGGCTTGAAGTGCATCGTTATGTCGGCGTGCTTGGCGCAAGCCTGCAGCGTCCACACCTCGGTCCAGGGCTCCGGCTGGCTGCCAGGCGCCGGGCGGGTGCCGGCTGGCTTGCCGTCCAGCCCGACAAAACGGGTATTCACCACCGCACCCTGCTCGCAGCCGGCCGGCAGCGCACCCAGTGCCCCCGCGGCATAGGGCACGCTGTCCTGCTGCAGTTGTGGGTCGGTGATCGTGGTGCCGGGCAGCAGCGGCTGCGTCTCGGACGTGCCGCCGGGTTCGAACATGGTCAGGGCGTTCAGCAGCCGGTCCGTCCCGCACCCGGTCTCGCGCACGCCCTCCTTGATCATGCCCCCCGTGATCTGCCCCTTGTCGTCCGTCTGCAGCGGCATCAGCACGCCGACCTCGCCCGTCGTCACATAGCTCGCGGTCGGGCAGGGCGCAGCACCTGGCGGATCGACGGCGTGGGCTGCCCGCTGAAGTGCGGCGATGTGGTCGGGCCGCGTCATCACCGGCCCGAGCGCGGCCGGGAGGCCGGGGGCCGGCGGATCAGCGGCGAGGACGGGAGCCGGTGCGGCAGCAAGAGGAGCGGCAGCAAGTGCGGCATAGATCAGAACCGTAGCGAACCGCATCGTGCCCGTCTCCCTCAGTGTCCGGTGACCAGCGACCGCGCCTCGTCATGCAGCGCCGCGCGCGACGCATCGCGCGTGTAGAACATGTGGCCACCCTCGTGCAGGACCAGATGCACCCGGCTCGCGAAATCTGCATTCGGCAGTTGCGACAGTAACAGCTTCGTTCCGAAGTAAGGCAGGATCAGGTCGTCCACACCGTGCCCGATCAGCACACGAAAGTTCGGGTCCGCTGCGAGCGACGTGCGGATCGCGCTCATCGCCTCGGGCTTGCTCGCGCCCATGCCCCAATTCCACTGCCGGTTGGCGCGGCCGTCGCTCAGCGCGTAGACGCCGTCCGGATGCCAGTTCAGCTTGGTCGTCACCAGGTCGGTGACCGCACTGGCCACCACCGGGCCAAACTGCGCGAACACCGGGTCCGGCACGTTGGGCGACACATACTCCGGGAACGGGTTCGGGATGGTCAGCGTGCCGTCGTAGATGCTCCCCACCGCACCCGGCGAGTGCTCGCGCAGGAACTCGAACGTGCTGACCCGGCCGTTATGCCGCCGCACCACCGCCGGGTCGATGCCGGTGAGGTCGGACACATGCGTGCTCAGCCGCTCGACTGCGGCCGTGTCGGTCGGCCCGCGGAGCAGGTCGGCCAGGAACTCGCCTTCCGCGTAGGCCTCGACCGGGCCCAAGCCCTCCGGCGGCAGATGATGGTCGATCGCAGCCATCGAGGGCAGGTGAGCCACGTAGCTCACCGGATCGAACGCCCCCTGCCACAGCCCCGTGTCCAGCAACGGCGACACCAGGATCAGACCTGAGAGCGCCACACCCTGCTGGTCCGCCAGCGCCCGCGCCAGCCGCGGCCCGCGCAACCCGGCGTAGCTCTCGCCGGCGAAGAACTTGGGGGACGTCATGCGCGCATTGGCCTGCAGCCAGCGCCGCACCGTATCGGCCAGCACCTGCACGTCCCCGTCCACGGACCAGACATGCCGGCGGATGGCTTCGGAATCGTCGGCCAGGCGGCTCCAGCCGGTGCCGGCCGGGTCGATGAAGACCAGGTCGGTGAAGTCGAGCCAGGTGTCCGGATTGTCCACCGCGACCGGCGGCAGGGAGGGGGTGCGGGCGGCCCCATCCATCGGGATGTGCCAAGGCCCGGCCGCGCCCAGTTGCAGCCAGGCGGAGGCGGAACCCGGGCCGCCATTCGTCAGGAACGTCACCGGACGCGCGTGCGGGTCGGCGCCGTCCAGCGTGTAGGCGATATACTCGATCTGCGCCTGCTCTTTGCCCTCGTCATCGGTCGGCCGGATCGTGCCGACGGTGGCCGTGAAATGCAGGCTGCCACCCGGCAGGTCCAGCGTATGGTGGGTGAGAGCATCGGCCGGCAACCGGGCTGCGGAGGCAGGTGCAGCCCGGTCGGGGCGCTGGGCGTAGGCGGGCGTGGCAAGCAAGGCCAGTGCCGCGACAACGAGCACGCAACGGCGGTTCACGATCTCTCCACCGTGGTGGGCACGGCCGCGTCCGGTCGGGTCAGGCGACCGCGGACGCTTTTTCCTGCGAGTGGAGCGTCTCGGTCAGGTGCTGCAGACGCCGGCGCAGATCGTCCAGTTCGCTGCTCTCGATCTGCGTGCGGGCAACGACGGTCTGCTGGGCGCGCAACAGGTCCTCGCGCAGATCCATCGCCTGCACCGTCAGCCGGTTGTCGATCACCCGTTCGTCGCCAGCCCGCCGTGTCCGCTCGATCAACCCGGCGGCCGCCAATCGCTTGAGCATCGGCGTCAGCGTGCCCGCATCCAGCCGCAGTGCCCGTGCCAGTTCGCCGGACGTCATGCTCGGAACATCCAGGAGCGCGATCAGGACGAGATACTGCGGGTAGGTCAGACCCATCTCGCCCAGCGCACTCCGGTAGCTGCGGGTTATCGCGTTCGTGGCAGCGTAGAGTGCGAAGCAAAGTTGGTTATCCAACAATAGTGCGTCGTAGGCGGACATCGCGGTGATCTTCCTCTTGCTGGCCTAACATGCAGCAACGATAGCCTCCTTGGCTACTAGCTTGGCGTGCTTACGGTGTGCAATCGGGATTGACAGACAGGAAGGCGTCCGCAGCTACAATGGTTTGCACCGGGGCATAGTAGTCCCATGGGCCATGGCTCTCGGCCGGACTCTTGACCCGGTAGAGCGTCACGTCGTCCATCAAGCGCCCATCCGAGCGCAGGGTGGCATGGTGGCCGAAATAGTCGACGGGTGCCGCGCGCATCGCCCGGTTCACTGCCACGGCCTCGACCGTGCCGGCTTGCCGGACCGCCTGAAGATAGTGCAGCACCGCGGTGTAGATGGCCGCATGGTCCTTGCCGGGCATCGCCCCCGTTTGCGCCATGAACCGCTTGGCGAACGCGCGCGACTCGTCGGACTGGTCCCAGTAGAAGCCGGTCGTGAGATTGATCCCTTGGGCCGTGTCCAGCCCGAGCGCGTTGATGTCCGAGATGTAGATCAGGAAGCCGCCGATCCGCTGCTTGCCGTCCGCGCCCACGCCGAACTCGTGCGCCTGCTTGATCAGGTTCACCAGGTCGCCGCCCACCGAGGCGAAGGCGACCACGTCCGCACCGGACGCCTGCGCCTGCAGCAATTGGGAGGAATAGTCGGTGGCGCCGATCGCATGCTTGGCCTCACCGAGCACGCTGCCACCGCCCGCGGTGACGATCGCCGTCGCGTCCCGCTGCAGGGCCGCACCGAACGCCATGTCCACCGTGATGAAGAACCAGCGCTTGCCGCCATGCTCCAGCAGCGCGCGGGCGGTGCCGGTAGTCAGGGCGTGGGTATCGTCCGCCCAGTGGGTGCTGACGGGGGAGCACAGTTTGCTGGTGAACTCGCTGATGGCGGCGGCGGTGATCATCACCGTGCGGTTCTTCTCCTTGGCGAGCTGCTGCACGGCCAGTGCCACCGGTGTCACCGGCAGGTCCACGACCGCCTGCACGCCCTCGGTATCGAACCAGCGCCGGGCGATGGTGGAGGCCACGTCCGGCTTGTTCTGGGTGTCGGCGTCCACGATCTCGATCTTGTGGCCGTCCAACGCGCCGCCGAAATCGGCCACCGCCATGCGCGCCGCCACGACCGACCCGCGTCCGCCGGTATCCGCATAGGGGCCGGATTCGTCCGTGAGCACGCCGACGCGGATCGTATCCGGCAGTTGCGCCCAGGCCGGCAGGGAGGCGGGCAGGGGTGCGAGCAGGGCGCAAGCGAGCAGCAGCTTTTTCATTGGTCCGTTCCCCCGTTTGTTGCGCCAACGACTAGCGGGGGAGGCGGCCGGGCGCAAACGACCCGGCACCGAGCAGATACGCTGTCGCCGCTACTCGAACCGGGCTGGAATGTCGTGAAACACGGCCAGGATCACGAGCGGGCTGACCCCGTAAGCAATCCAATACCGTTCGGACTTCGTCCAGAGGCGCCCTGGCCGTGCAAGTTCGGGGTAGGGCCGGGGAGCTGGCAACGCATCTGCACTGCCGGGTTATCCCAGGCTCCAGCTCACACGGTCGCCCGGTGTCGAGCCGGGCGGAGCACCGCAGACACCGTCAGCCCCAACGCCACCACCGCCACCGCGGCCCCGATTAGCGGCAGGCGCCCGTAGCCGACCCCCGCCGTCACCGCCAGCCCGCCCACCCAAGCGCCGGTCGCGTTGCCGAAGTTGAACGCGCCCTGGTTCAGGATCGAAGCCAGGTTGGGGGCGTCCGTCGCCGCTTCCACCACCCAGGTCTGCAACGGCGTGGCGACCGCAAAGGCAAGCGCGCCCCATACGAACAGCGCGGCCAGCGTCGCCCCCTCGTATCTCCCGATTATCGCCAGGACCACCAGCACGACGACCAACCCGGCAAGGCTGCCGGTCACCGTCGCCATGAGGTTGCTGTCGGCCAGCCGCCCGCCGATCAAGTTGCCCACGGTCAGGCCGACCCCCACCACCAGCAACGCCCCGGTGACCCCGTGCGGTGAGAGGTGGGTCACGTCCTCGAGCAACGGCGCGATATAGGTGAACACGCTGAACAAGCTGACCGAGGACAGCACGGACGCCAGCATCGGCAGCAACACCGGCCAGCGCCCCAGGGCGCGGAACTCGCGGCCCAGCCCGTCTTTGGCGCCTGGCAGCCCAGAAGGCACCCACGCGACGATCGCCGCCCCCGCCAGCACGGCGATGCCGCTCACCGCCCAGAATGCCGCACGCCATCCCGCCGCCTGGCCGAGCGCCGTGCCCAGCGGCACACCCAGCACGTTGGCCAGCGTCAACCCGCTGAACATCAGCGCCACCGCCTGGTTGCGGCGGTTCGGCGGCACCAGGTCGCGCGCCACCACGGCGCCGATGCCGAAGAACGAGCCATGGGCAAACGCCGTCACCACCCGGGCCAGCAGCAGAAGGCCGTAGTTGGGCGCGGCCGCGCAACCGAGATTGCCGACCAGGAACACGCCGATCAACGCCAGCAACGCCGTCTTGCGCGGCAGCCGGGCGGTCGCCATCGCCACCAGCGGCGCGCCCACCACCACGCCCATCGCGTAGCCCGACACCAGATACCCCGCCTGCGGCACCGTCACGCCCAAATCATGCGCCACATCCGGCAGCAGGCCCATGATGACGAACTCGGTCGTCCCGATGCCGAACGCTGCGGCGGCGAGGGCGAGCAAGGGCAAGGAGAGCAGCATAGGCACGATCCTTATTGTGCGGTGCAGCATAGCCGATCCACCGAAGCTGGGTAACCCGGGCCGGAATTGCCAGGCCGAAACCGCCCTGAGGTCGCTTGACACGGGTCCATACCCTGGCGTGGCATGACCCTATGCCCGACACCCATCAGCCGATCCGCTTCGCCGACATCGCGGCGCCCACACCTTCGCGCGAGGGCCTAGCCGCAAGCTACGCCGCACTCGATGCCCAACTCGAAACCGACCTTCCGGGCGCACTCGCCACGTGGGACCGGCTGCGGCGCGAGGTGGATAGCTGGAGCGCCCTCGTTCATCTGCGGTTCGCGCAGGACACGACCGATGCGGCGGCGAAGGACGCGCGCGAGTATGCCGACGCGCTCGCCCCCGTGGTGACCGGGCACGAAGTCGCCATGAAACGCCGCCTGCTCGCCACGCCCGGTGTGGAGGCGCTCGCCGGCGCCCACGCCATGCGCCTGTGGGAAACCGACATCACCACCTTCGACCCGGCAATCGCGGCCGACCTCGAGGAAGAAAGCCGCCTCGGCGCCCGCTACACCGCCCTGCTCGCCGGCGCCAAGGTCATGCTGGACGGCACAGAGACCAACCTCGCCGGGCTCGGCCCCTTCGCCGAGTCCAACGACCGCGACACCAGGCACCGGGCGGAACAAGCGCGCTGGGCCTTCTTCGAAGCCAACGGCGAGGAACTGGACTCCCTCTACGACCAACTCGTCCGGCTGCGTCACGGCATGGCGGCCAAGCTCGGCTACCCCAGCTACACCCCGCTCGGCTACCGCCGCATGCGCCGGGTCGATTACGGCCCCGAGGACGTCGCCCGCTACCGTGACGAGGTCGCAACCCACGTCGTCCCCCTCGTCGCCCGCTTGCTGGAGGCCCGCCGCCAGGAGCACGGCTGGGACCGACTGCGCTTCTGGGACGAGGCGCTGGTTGACACCGCCGGCAACCCGAAGCCCGCCGGCGACCATGACTACCTGGTGGCCCAGGCCCAAACCATGTTCGACGGCATGGACCCCCGGCTGGGTTCGTTCTACCGCGTGATGGCGGAGGGCGGCTTCCTCGACCTGAAGAACCGGCCGGGCAAGGCGGGCGGCGGCTTCTGCACCTCGTTCCCGACCGAGGGCGTGCCGTTCATCTTCGCCAACTTCAACGGCACCCAGTTCGACATCACCGTGCTCACCCACGAGATGGGCCATGCCTTCCAGAACTGGGAAAGCCGCTTCCAGCCCGGCATCGACTATCTCTGGCCCACCATGGAGGCGGCCGAGATCAACTCCATGGCGCTCGAGTTCCTGACCCTGCCCGGGATCGACGCGCTGGTCGGCGCGGATGCCGAGCGGTTCCGCCGCATGCTGCTGATCACCTCGCTCGCCTTCCTGCCGTACGGCGTGTGCGTCGACCACTTCCAGCACGAGGTCTACGCCAACCCCACCGCCACCCCGGCCGATCGCCACGCCATGTGGCAGCGCCTGGAACGGCGCTACATGCCCTGGACCGACTACGGGGACCTTGCCTACCCGGCCAAGGGCGGGCGGTGGCAGGCCAAACCGCACATCTACCTCTCGCCGTTCTACTACATCGACTACACGCTCGCGATGTGCTGCGCGATGCAGTTCTGGGTCCGCTCCCGCCACGACTACGCCGAAGCGCTGGACGCGTACATCAAACTGTGCGCCCGCGGCGGCTCGGCCCCGTTCGGTGGCTTGGTACGCTCCGCCGGGCTGAAATCCCCCTTCGAACCCGGCGCCCTCGCCGACGTCGTGCGCGAAGCCGAGGCCGTGCTCGGCCTCTGAAGAAGTCCCCCTCCCGTTGAGGGAGGGGCTAGGGGAGGGGTAGCCACCGGCAAACGCTTGCCATCGGGGGCGCCTTCTCCCAGCGGGAGAGGGAGCAGACAAGCAGTGGCGCACCACCGATGACCGCCATCCTGGACTTCTACCGCGGCGCCGCTCCCACCGGCGACGGCCACACCCTGGCCGAGATCCTCGCCTGGGACGACGCCCAGATCGAAGCCGCACACAGCACTGTCGCCTGGCTGTTCCCGTTGCCCGAGCCGACCCGCAACACCCCCTGGGCGCCGCTGCTGACCGACGACGACATCGCCGCATTCCACGACGACGCCGGCTTGCACGAGGCGCTGATCCGCTCGCTCGCCCGCATGCGCACCTTCTACAGCCTGCCCGGCGGCAAAGCCGGCTTGGCGCATTGGGTCAGCCCCGGCAGCCGCCACATGGCCCGGCTGACCCGCATCCTGCGCAGCCTGCATCTGCTGGGCCTGGAGCACGAATCGCTCGTGCTGTTCCGCGATCTCGAGGCGCTCTACAAGGCCGGCGCCGGCGCCGTGATCGGCCCGGAGACGCT
Source organism: uncultured Acetobacteraceae bacterium (assembly GCA_964247705.1). Lineage (GTDB taxonomy): Bacteria > Pseudomonadota > Alphaproteobacteria > Acetobacterales > Acetobacteraceae > LMUY01. The sequence goes on from CAXTVQ010000018.1 coordinate 52,231, forward strand.
GGCCCTCTGGCGTCACGCGGCCAAGTGAGGCGCCGCCAATGACACCGGCCCGCGCCCGCACCGTGGCGCTGATCGTGGCCGGCACCTTCTTCATGGAGTTCCTGGACGGCACGGTGATCGCGACCGCGCTGCCCGCCATGGCGCATGATTTCCACGAGCCCGCCGTCGCTCTCTCCATCGGCATCAGCGCCTACCTGCTCACCCTGGCCGTGTTCATCCCGCTCAGCGGCTGGGTTGCGGACCGCTTCGGCACCCGCGACGTGTTCATCGCGGCCATCGCCGTCTTCACCGGCGCCTCGATGCTGTGCGGCCTGTGCGACACCTTGTGGGAGTTCGTGGCCGCCCGCGTGCTGCAGGGCCTGGGCGGCGCAATGATGGTGCCCGTCGGCCGCCTGACCGTGCTGCGCACCACCGAGAAGGCCGCCCTGGTCGCCGCCATCGCCACGCTCACCTGGCCCGCCTTGGCCGCCCCCGTGCTCGGCCCGCCAATCGGCGGATTGCTGACCACCTATGCCTCCTGGCGCTGGATCTTCTACCTCAACGTGCCGCTCGGGCTGCTGGCGATCGGGATGTCCCGCGTGCTGATGCCCAACCTGCGGGAGGAAGCGCGCCGCCGGTTCGACGTCCCCGGTTTCCTGCTCAGCGGTATCTCGCTGGCCATGGTCATGGAGGGCACCGAACTCGTCAGCGGCGACGGGCCGGGCTGGGCGGCGCCGCTGGTGCTGCTGGCGGGGGCCGGCCTCGGCGTGGTCGCGATCCGCCACGGCCTGCGCGCGAAAGCCCCGATGCTGGAATTGTCCGCCCTGCGCGTGCCCACCTTCCTCACCACGGTCACCGGCGGCACCATCTTCCGCGTCACCATCGGCACGGTGCCGTTCCTGCTGCCGCTGATGTTCCAGATCGGGTTTGGGCTGGACGCGTTCCGCTCCGGCATGCTGGTGCTCGCGACCTTCCTGGGCAACATCGGCATGAAGCCGTTCACCACCTTCGTCATGCGCCGATGGGGGTTCCGCAACACGGGCGTCATCGCCGGCGTGCTGGCCGCGGTCGCGATGGCCCTGTGCGCCGTGCTGTTCCCCACCACGCCGGTGCCGCTGCTGATCGTGGTGCTGTTCGCCGGCGGGCTGACCCGGTCCATGCAGTTCACCGTGCTGAACACCCTGGCCTTCGTGGACATTCCCTCCGCCCGCATGAGCGCCGCCTCCAGCCTGGCAAGCGTCGCGCAGCAAATGTCGATCGGCCTCGGGGTGGCGCTCGGCGCGGCGCTCCTGCACCTGGTGGCGCTTCGCCATGGCGGCCCGCCCCGCTTGGCGGATTTCCAGATCGCATTCGCGCTGGTGGCGCTGCTGATGCTGGCCGGGCTGCCCAGCTTCCTGCGCCTGCCAACCAATGCCGGGTCCGAGGTGAGCGGGCATCGCACAGCCTGACTGAACCCGGCCTGACTGAACCCGGCCTGACTGAACCCGGCCTGACTGAACCCGGTATGGGCCCGCGGTGTTCACGACCCTGCAGCGGAGGCGTCGGCGCATGAATTTTGACAGGTTGGCCCAAGCGGTTGCCCGGGCATCCGGCCGTCCGCTCACCTTCATCGTCTCGGTGGCGCTCGTCGTAACCTGGGGCATCAGCGGCCCCATCTTCGGTTTCAGCGACACCTGGCAGTTGGTGATCAACACCGGCACGACCATCGTGACCTTCCTGATGGTGTTCCTGATTCAGAATACGCAGAACCGCGACACCGACGCCTTGCAGGTGAAGATCGACGAGTTGTTGCGCGTGACGGAGGGGGCCCGCCTGGCCTTGCTTGATCTCGAGGAGATGAAGGCCGACGAACTGGAGCGCATCAAAGGCGACTTCGTGGAACTCGGCCGCAAGAACAAAGGCAAGCTGGACGATCCGAGCAGGACAGGAACGGCGCAGTAACGCTCCTGGTCTCGGGACGCTCATCCACCCCCTGGCGCCGGCACTCCCGGTGATCTCCGAGCCTGTACGATCAAGGCGTCCAACCCGGCAATGAACCGCGACCGGTCGGCCGGCGTGAATGCAGCATGGCCGCCGCCGCCAGCGCCCACCTCCCGCAGGTACCGCGCCACCTCCCGCCCGGCGAGCGCCGCCCCGATATTGTCCCCCGTCCAGGCCCGGCCACCGTGGCCCAGCGCCCGGGCGCCTTTCTCGAGACAGCGCTTGGCCAGCGGAATATCGCCCGTCACACAGATATCCGCAGGCGTGATCCGCTCGGCGATCCAATCGTCCGCCGCGTCCGGCCCCTCCGCCACGATCACCATCTGCACCCCGGGTTGCCCCGGCGGGCGGATCGGGCGTGAACCGTTGTGCACGATGAACACCGCCACCCCGGTGCGGGCGGCCACCCGGTACACCTCCTCGCGCACCGGACAGGCATCCGCATCGACGTAGATCGTCGTCATGCCGCCGAGCAATGGCCGAAGAAGTTCGCCCGCACGGACGCGCGCGAGACCAGGGCCTGCATCGCCGGGTCCTTGTCGCCGTTCTTGGCGGTGAGCGCGTCCATCGGAACGAAGAACTCGTGCGCGTGCGGCACCTGGTGCTCCACGAAGCCGTCGTAATGCCGCGCACGGAGCCCATACATCACGCGCAGGTCCCGCACTGGCAACACGAGCGGGGTTGTGGGCGTGGACGCAACCACACCCGTCGCCTGCCAGCGCAGCAGGTCGCTCTCGGGCGTGACCGGCGCCATCAGCCAGCTAACCGGGCACACTGCCATCAGCGACTGCGTCGACGGCGCGAAACGCGACCGCTTGTCGAGCAGGTTGGCCATGGTCGAGCAAGCCTCGATCGCGAAGATGTCGGCATACGGCTCGGCCGGGGAACCGCCGAAATTCAGCCACAACCCATCGGGCAGCGTGCGAAGACGCTCGCTCCCCGGCAGCTTGAGGAAGCATTGCTGCACCACGTCGGGCCGTCCCCGCAGCCATGCTCTTCCCTCGTTCGTCAAGCCCGGCGGTTGGTGGGGCCATTGCTTGAGGCGAAGGCGGACGATCGAATCCAACGAACGAAGCTCTGTCACGGCGTTTGCTCCTCACCCTCACGGACTTGTGAGCGGACGATACCTTTTAGAAACCGCCCGCAGGTCCGGGAAGCACATGCCTCGCCCAAGTGCCTGAACTAACGACAATAGCGGTTTTTTCACACGGCCGGAGACATTCGAAAAAATCCCAGGACGGCAAGGCCTATACCGGCTTCCGGCCGCCCGCTCTGAAGCACCGCCACCGTTCTTTCAAAATCAGCGCATTGCAGAACATACTTAAGTATGCAGGCTGCGTGGACCGTAGCGGGCACGGCAAAGCCCTGCCTCTTCCGCTTTTTCACCCAGTGAAAAACAAAACCCGGCATCGCTGCCGGGTCTTGCCTGCAAATCGAAGCCGCAGCCGTAACTACCGGGCGTCCATCGGGACGAAATCGCGCAGTGCTGCCCCCGTGTAGATCTGGCGCGGGCGGCCGATCCGCTGCGTGGTGTCCTCCACCATCTCCTTCCACTGGCTGATCCAGCCAACGGTACGGGCCACCGCGAACAGCACGGTGAACATGCTGGTCGGGATCCCCATCGCCTTGAGGATGATGCCCGAGTAGAAATCCACGTTCGGATACAGCTTCTTGCTGACGAAATAGTCGTCGTGCAGCGCAATCCGCTCCAGCTCCATCGCCATGTCGAGCGTCTTGTCGCCTTCGATGCCGAGCTCTTTCAGCACCTCATGGCACGTCCGCTCCATGATCTTGGCCCGCGGATCGTAGTTCTTGTACACGCGGTGGCCGAAACCCATCAGCCGGACGTGGCTGTTCTTGTCTTTCACCTTCTCGATGAAGGAAGGGATGTTCTCCGGCGAGCCGATCTCGTTCAGCATCTTCAGCACCGCCTCGTTCGCCCCGCCATGCGCCGGGCCCCACAGGCTCGCGATGCCCGCCGCAATGCAGGCGAACGGGTTGGCGCCCGTCGATCCGGCAAGCCGAACGGTCGAGGTGGACGCATTCTGCTCGTGATCGGCGTGCAGGATGAAGATCCGGTCCATGGCGCGGGCCAGCACCGGGTTCACGTGGTACTCCTCGGCGGGAACGGCATTCAGCATGTAGAGGAAGTTCTCGGAATAGCCGAGGTCGTTCCGGGGATACATGAACGGCTGGCCGATATTGTACTTATACGCCCAGGCCGCGATCGTCGGCAGCTTGGCGATCAGGCGGAAGGCGCTGATCGAGCGGTGCTCCGGGTTCGTGATGTCCAGGCTGTCGTGGTAGAACGCGCTCAACGCCCCGACCACGCCGCACATGACGGCCATCGGATGGGCGTCCCGCCGGAACCCCTGGTAGAAGCTGCGCAACTGCTCGTGCAGCATGGTGTGGCGCATCACGCCGTGGTGAAACTCGTCCGCCTCGGCCGCCGTCGGCAGTTCCCCGTTCAGCAGCAGATACGCGACCTCGAGGAAGTTGGACTTCTCGGCGAGCTGGTCGATCGGGTAGCCACGGTGCAGCAGCACGCCCTCGTCACCGTCGATGTAGGTGATCTTGCTCTCGCAGGCCGCAGTCGCGCCGTAGCCGACGTCATACGTGAAGATCCCAAGATTGCCATACAGCTTGCTGATGTCAGCCGCTTGCGGCCCGATCGTGCCGGACTTCAGCGGGACGGTCAGCGACTGGTTGGTGCCATCGAGGGTCATGGTGAGAGACCCGTTGGCGGTGCCGCTCATGCTATGTTCCTGTCGAAAAAGGGGCCAGCGGGGATCGTGGCCCTCGTGTCTTACATCCGTGTCTCACGTCCGTGTGCAACGTCCGCACCGGCGAATCGGTGATGATGGCCAATTAAGGGCGAGTGCCGCGCAAGCGCAACCTTCGCGCCCGCAGCATGGGTGAGCAACGTGCGGCGCCGACGCCGTCAATGGCTGAGCCAGATACCCCGGCGATGCGTCTTGGCGTCGTTTTCGGCGGCGTCGAGCATCGGCCCGCTCGCCCGGGCCCACCCGGTTGCCACCAAGGCCACGTTCACGTCCTGGCCGCCAGCGTCGCAGCGGGCAGCCGGCCGGCCCCGGTCGTCATGGCCGGACACCCGGCATTCGACCCGATGGTTCTGCACCAAGCTGGCCAGCATCGCGGTCGCCTGCCCCCCGCAATCCGGGCCGGCGGCGCAGGACTGGCCACGTGGCAGCGCCTGCAGGTCGCTCAGCCGAACCACCGTCCCATCCAGCCGCAGCGTGTCGCCGTCGATCACGGCAACCTCGCCGGCTGCGGCGGAGATGATGCGCGGCTCGGCCGTCATCCGGCCCAGCAACTGGCCCGACATGCCGACCGTCACCAGCGCCGCGCCAGCCGCACCGGCTGCCAACGCGAGACTGACCGTTCGGAGCAGGCCGCGCACCTTGCCCGGGCGCTTGCTGGAGCGGAAGATGCGGCGAGGACGGTCGATGGACAGGAAAATGCTCCACGAACAATGGGGCCTGCCGGATGCCTAACCCAGCGGGCTAGAACCGTGCAACCCAGGCTCAGTCCCAAAACGGTTCCGCGCGGCGGAATTTCGCCCAGCTCCTGGCGATCGCTTCCCGCGCGCCGGTGCTGCGCGCGGCGGCAAACCCCTGCACCGCGCCGTCGGCAAACTGCACGTCCGGCCCACCGCCGCGCAGCGACGTCATCAGTTCCGCCGCCGCCGCACCGTCATTGAGATGCCCCAACGCCTCCTGCAACCGGGTCACGCCGCGGACGAACCGCCGCGTGACCCGGCGGCCATAATGCGGTGCGAAGAACTCGGCGGCGTAGCGCAACCGCTTACCCTGCTTGCGGAGGTCATGCAGGTCGGGCGCGGGCAGGGCGCTGATGTCCGGCCCCGGCTCCATCATGTGCTCGTGCCGCTTGGCCAGCAGGGTGGAGGCATACTCCCCCGCGTCGGCCGCCAGCGCCGCCCGCCGGTCCTCGTCGGCGTCCGCCTGCCACGGCCGCAGGGCGGCAAACTGCACCAGGGCCACGCCGAGATGACGGTATGCCGGCGACGCGAGATGCCGCCGCAACCCGGCATAGGCCGCCTCGCGCTTCTTCTCCGCCAAGGTGAGCATCGCCGCGATCCGCCGGTCCTCCGGCAGCGCCGCCGCGACGTCCTGCCCGGTGCCGGCCAGGAACACGTCCCAGTCGCGCGCCTGTCCCAGCGCCGCGCCGAGTTCGTGCAACTGCGGCTTGAGCGCCTGCAGCGCCGGGCCGTCCGCCACCTTGCGGAACACGGACAACGCCGAACGGAGCCGCCGCACCGCCACCCGCATGGCGTGCACCGGCTCCGCGGTCTCTCCCGCAGCCGCTTCGGGCGCCAACGCCAGGATCACGTCCGTCAGATGGCCCGAAACGAGGGCGAGCGCGTCCCCGACGGTGGTGCCGGGCGGGACCTCGGGCGCACCGCTCTGCCGGTCCGGCGGCGGCCAGCCCCGGGCGAACGCGGCGGCCTGCGTCGCGAGCGACCAGCGCGGCACCTCGATCCGGACGGCGTCGGCCAATTGCGTGCTGAGTTCGGCCAGCAGCGGCGCCGAGCCCGCCAGCACCAGGCGGCAGGCCGGCGCCTCCTGCGCCATGCCCCGCATCGTGCCTTCCAGCACGCTCAGCGTTGCGCCCTGCTCACCCGGCAGCCGCATCGCGCGCCGGGTGCCGCGGAACCCGGCGACCGGCATCAACGGGCCAGGCATCGGGCCGAGGTCGCTCAACCCGGCCGCCTCGGCAATCAGCGGCGTGGGCGTGCCCGGGGCCCATGGTTCACCGGGCCGCGGGCGCGCGCGCTCCAGGCGCCAGACCCCCTTGCTCTCGCACAGGCTGAGGCAGTCGGCGGCGAGTTCGGCAGCCGCGGTGTCGTACCAGATCAGCTCGGTCGCGGCTGCCCGCCCACCGCGGCGCCGGAACGCAGGCTGACGATACAGGCGGGGCAGCTCTTCCGCGGGCAGCACGAATTCGAGTGAAGCAAGGTGTGGGGCAGCCATGTCGCTACGCGCTCACTTCCGATAGGTCGCTTGGCAATAGAAACCGGGTCAGCCGCGCGCCCGCCTCCCCGACGCCGCTCCACGGTCCGGCGATCGCGAACTCGCTGAGTGCGCCCGATGGGTAACCCTCCGCCAGAAGCTGCACCTGCTTGTCCGTGGCAGCCGCATGCGTCCCGGCCAGCAGCATGGCCAACTCGTGCAGACCGGGGTTGTGCCCGACGATCATCACGCACTGCGCCGACGGCGTCGCCCGATGCAATGCCTCCAGCAGATCGACCGCAGGCGCGAGATAGAGCGCGTCCAGCGGCTCGACCCGCGGCGGGTTCTCCCACGGCTCCAACGCCGCCAAGGTCTGCAGCGTCCGCCGCGCCGAGGACACCAGCACGAGGTCGGGCAGCAACCCAAGCCGCCGCATCTCCCGCGCCATCGCCGCCGCCGCCTGCCGCCCGCGCACGTTCAATGGACGCGCGTGGTCCGAGAGATGGGGCTCGTCCCAGGAGGACTTGGCGTGCCGCAGGAGAAGGAGTTGGCGCATGGCTCCCGTGATCATGCCATGCGGCGCCCACCTTGTCGCGCCTACTCGCGTGGCCACGTGCCCACCGCTCGGAGTGCCACGTTGCTGTGCACGGGGGCGGCCACGGGACTGTGCACGGAGTTGAATGCGATGGCAGGGACAGGAACGCTTCGGGTGGTCCTCGGGGACCAGTGCAGCGCGAACCTATCGGCTCTGGAGGGTCTCGACCCGGCAACCGACACGGTGCTGATGGCCGAAGTGATGAGCGAGTGCACCTACGTTCGCCACCACCAGAAGAAGATCGTGCTGGTGCTCTCCGCCATGCGCCACTTCGCCCGGGCACTGCGGTCGCGCGGCGTCAGCGTGGACTACGTCACCCTCGACGACCCAGCCAACACCCAGAGCCTGCGCGGCGAACTGGTGCGGGCCATGGCACGCTCGCAACCGGCCCGGATCGTCGCCACCGAGTGCGGTGAATGGCGGCTCGACCAGGATATGCAGACCTGGCACGAGGCAACCGGCCTCGATGTCGAGATCCGCACCGACACGCGCTTCCTGTGTTCCATCCGGGAGTTCCGCTCCTGGGCGCAAGGCAAGCGCTCGCTGCGGATGGAGTTCTTCTACCGCGAGATGCGCCGCCGCTACGGCGTGCTGATGGACGAAGGCGCCCCCGTCGAGGGCCGCTGGAACTTCGACGCCGAGAACCGCAAGCCGCTGCCCGCCCGCATGGAAGCGCCGCCCCCGCCGCATTTCCAGCCCGACGCCATAACCCAGGACGTGATCGCCCTCGTGCGTGACCGTTTCGCCGATCATTTCGGCACCTGCGACGGCTTCAACCTCCCCGTCACCGCAGCCGACGCCCGCGCGGCACTCGGCGACTTCGTGCTCAACCGCCTGCCGCAGTTCGGCGACTGGCAGGACGCCATGCGGGCCGGCGCGCCGACGCTGTTCCACGCGCTGATCTCCACGTCCCTCAACACGGGGCTGCTCTCGCCGCTGGAGGTCTGCATGGCCGCGGAAGGCGCCTTCCGCACCGGCACCGTACGGCTGAACGCGGCCGAGGGGTTCATCCGCCAGGTGCTCGGCTGGCGGGAGTTCGTGCGTGGCATCTACTGGCTGAAAATGCCCGGCTACGCGAGCCAAAATGCTTTGGCTGCAACGCGCAAGCTGCCGTGGTTCTACTGGGATGCCAACACCCGCATGAACTGCCTGCACCACGCCATCGCCGACACGCAGGCGCACGCCTACGCCCACCACATCCAGCGCCTCATGGTCACCGGCAACTTCGCCCTGCTCGCCGGGCTCGATCCCAAGGAGGTCGACGAGTGGTACCTCATCGTCTACGCCGACGCCTACGAGTGGGTGGAGATGCCCAACACCCGCGGCATGGCCCTGTTCGCCGACGGCGGCGTGGTCGGCTCCAAGCCTTATGCCGGGTCCGGGGCCTACATCAACCGCATGAGCGACTACTGCCGCAAATGCCACTACGACGTGAAGGACGCCACGGGTGAGCGCGCCTGCCCGTTCAACGCGCTCTACTGGGACTTCATGGCCCGCCACAAGGACCGCTTCGCCGGCAACAACCGCATGGCGATGCCGCTGCGCACCCTGGAGAAGATGGACCCGGACCGCGTCGCCAAGCTGCGCGCCCGGGCAGCCGGTTTTCTGGCCGCGATGGACGCGGGCGAGGTTGTGTAGCTACCCTCGCGACTCCCTTAAATCGAGGCCCGCATGAGCCGCATCGCCTACGTCAATGGCCGCTACGTTCCGCAATCTGAAGCCAGCGTGAACGTCGAGGACCGCGGCTACCAGTTCGCCGACGGCGTCTACGAGGTGCTCTACCTTTCCGGCGGCCGCTTCCTGGATGAGGACCTCCACATGGCCCGGCTGGAGCGCTCGCTGCAGGAGATCGGCATCACGCCTCCCATGGGCCGCGCAGCCCTCATGCGGGTGCTGACGGAGGTGACCCGGCGCAACCGCCTGCATGAGGGGCTGGTCTACATGCAGGTCACCCGCGGCGTGGCGAAGCGGGACCACGCGTTCCCCACCGGCGCGGTCCCGCCCGCCTTGGTCGTCACCTGCCGCCGCACGTCCGGCTTCCCCACCAGCGTCGATGCCTGGGCCGGCAGCGCCATCACCGTGCCCGACCAGCGGTGGGAGCGCTGCGACATCAAGTCCGTTTCCCTGTTGCCGAACGTGCTCGCGAAACAGGCCGCCCGCGCGGCCGGCGCCACGGAAGCCATCATGATCGGACGCGACGGCACGGTCACCGAGGGGTCCTCCACGACGGTCTGGGTGGTGGACGAAGCGGGCACGTTGCGCACCCATCATCTGGCCCACGCCATCCTTCCCGGCTGCACCCGCGCCTCGCTGCTCGAGCAGATGGCTCACTCGGATATGATCGCCGAGGAGCGGGCGGTATCGGCGGCGGAGCTGCGGGCCGCGCGCGAGGTGTTCCTGACCAGCGCTACGTCGTTCGTCAAGCCGATCACCCGGCTCGACGGCGTTCCGGTGGGCGATGGCCGGGTCGGCCCCGTGACCCGGCAGCTTTTTGCGCTGTTCGCTCGTCACGCCGCGTCCGGCCTCAATACGTCTTTCTGACATCTCTCAGTGACAATTGCAGCACAGTCGCCTAATGAGTTCGGGCAGGAAACGGTTTACGCTGCACTGCAGCAAAGTCGTCCTTGCGCCGGCGTTCGCTGTCGCTACATTGGGTTTGCGCGGACAGGACCTGAGTGCCTGTCTTGGTGTCAAAACGAGTTGGCTGGGCTGCAATCAACAAGATGAAGGAGTTGGCATCATGGCCAGCGAAAAGTCGCAGAACGTGCAGGACGTCTTCCTGAACCACGTCCGCAAAAGCAAGGCGCCGGTGACGGTGTTCCTCGTGAACGGCGTGAAGCTGCAGGGCATCATTACCTGGTTCGACAATTTCTCCGTGCTGCTGCGCCGGGACGGCCACACCCAGCTCGTCTACAAGCACGCGATCAGCACCGTGATGCCGGGTGCTCCGATCCAACTGTTCGATGCGACCAAGGCCGAAGGCGCCGCGCCGCTCTCCTTGCCCGCGCGGGAGATGGTGACTGACGACGCAGGCCTCTGACACGGCGGCCGCCCCCACGAGGGCGGCCGTGATACTCCCTTGGGAACGGCCGGAACGCGGCGACTCGTCGCGGGCCGCCGATGCCCGCCTGGCCGAAGCGGTCGGGCTTGCCGGCTCGATCGGCCTGAACGTCGTGCACAGCGCCGTGCTGCCTCTGCGCGCCCGGCGCTCATCCTCGCTGCTGGGCGAAGGGCAGATCGCCATGCAAGGCGCCGCCATGCACGAACAGGAGGTGGGCGTCGCCATTATCGACGCGACACTCTCCCCGGTGCAGCAGCGCAACCTGGAACGGGAATGGAGCTGCAAGGTCATCGACCGCACCGGCCTTATCCTCGACATCTTCGGTGAGCGCGCCCGCACCAAGGAAGGCTCGCTGCAGGTCGAACTCGCCCATCTCGACTATCAGCGCAGCCGCCTCGTCCGGTCCTGGACCCACTTGGAGCGGCAGCGCGGCGGCTTCGGCTTCCTGGGCGGCCCCGGCGAGACGCAGATCGAGGCCGACCGCCGGCTGATCACCGACCGCATCGTCCGCCTCAAGCGCGAGTTGGAGCAGGTGCGCCGCACCCGCGGCCTGCACCGCAGTGCCCGCACCCGGGTACCGTTCCCCGTCGTGGCCCTGGTCGGCTACACCAACGCCGGCAAGTCCACACTCTTCAACACTCTGACCGGCGCCGCGGTCCACGCGCAGGACCAGCTCTTCGCGACGCTCGACCCGACCATGCGCGGGCTGCTGATGCCGTCCGGCCGCAGGGCGATCCTGTCGGACACCGTGGGCTTCATCAGCGAGTTGCCCACCGAACTGGTCGCCGCCTTCCGCGCCACGCTCGAAGAGGTCGCCGAGGCGGACGTGATCCTGCACATCCGTGACGCAGCCCACCCGGACAGCGCCGCCCAGCGCTCGGACGTCATCGCCGTGCTCGAGGGCATGGAGAAGGACGGCACGCTGGACCAAGCCTGGCGCGAGCGCACGATCGAGGTGCTGAACAAGGCGGACCTGCTGGGCGGCGTCGCCAACGTTCCGCCGCGCGGCAACGCGGTCGCCATCTCGGCCGTCACCGGCGAGGGCATGCCCGGCTTGCTGGCGGCCATCGACGCCCGCATCGCCGCCGGAATGGAGCAACTCGACTATGCCATCCCGCCCGAGGATGGCGCCCGCCTCGCCTGGCTCTACCAGCACGGCGAAGTCCTGCAGCGTGATGACGCGGAGGACGCGATCCACCTGCGGGTCCGCCTTCTGCCCGCCGACCGTGCCCGCTTCGAACATCCGCGGTTCGAACACCGGTGATCGACGCTCAGGCATGGGCCGAGGTGATCCAACTCCTGCGCGCCGCGGCCCGCACCGAGGTGATGCCCCGCTTCCGCAACCTGCAACCCGGCATGGTGCGCACCAAGTCCAGCCCCACCGACCTCGTCACCGAGGCGGACGAGGCGGCCGAGGCGTTCATCACCCGCGGCCTGCACCGCATGTTCCCCGGCTGCCTGGTTGTCGGCGAGGAAGCCTGCGCCGCGGACCCGGCCCTGGTCGGGCGGCTCGCCGGCGCCGAACTGGCCTTCGTGGTGGACCCGATCGACGGTACCTCCAACTACTGCGCCGGCCTGCCTCTGTTCGGCGTCATGGCCGCAGCCGTCGTGGACGGCGCCGTGGTCGCCGGCGCGATCCACGACCCGGTCTGCGATGATGTCGCCGTGGCGCTGCGCGGGGAGGGCGCCTGGCTCGAGACACCAGCCGGCGGCCGCACCCGCCTCGCCGTCTCCGCCATCACCGACCCGGCGAGGATGACCGGCTGCCTGTCCTGGCGCTACATGCGCGAGCCGCAACGCAGTGCCGTCGTCCGCAACATGCCCCGCCTCGGCGCCGTATTCGACTACCGCTGCGCCGCCCATGAGTACCGCGCGCTGGCCGCCGGGTTCTTCGACTATCTGGTGTTCAACCGCCTGATGCCCTGGGACCACCTGCCGGGCTGGCTGCTGCACCAGGAAGCCGGCGGTTACTCCGCCCATTTCGATGGTACGCCGTTCAAGCCGACCGATACCACCGGCGGCTTGCTGTGCACCCCGGACCAGGACAGCTTCAACCGTCTGAGGGATCTACTCCTGGCGGAGTAGGCGGTTTTCTAGCCGGCGTCACTGCCCGGCAGGCTGCCACCGCCTGTGCGATCGGCTAAGGTGACCCGGCCCGCCGGCACGGGCTACGTTGGAGCGAAGCATGGCAGTGGAGTTGGGCGACGGGCCGTCCGGATATGGCCTGACCGTAGCGCGGTCGGGGTTCGGCCGGCTGGGCGCAAGGCGCATTTGCTGGGCGTTCGCCGTCGTGGCGCTCGCAACCGGCTTCCTGCACGGCGCGCTGTCGCCGGACACCCAGGCACCCCCGGTCGAGGACTGGTTCGCCGCCGCCTTTCCCGCGCCGTTGGCCAATTTCGATGCCCAATAGACGGCTCGCCGTGCTGCTCGGCGGCGCGCTCGCCCTGTCCCTGGCGGTCAACTTGTTCATGATCGGCGACGTCGCCGGCCGTGCCGCCTTTCAGGCCCAGTCGGCGCAGATCGGGGCCACCGGCGGCCGCCTGGCGATGGCCACCCGCTACCAAGGCCTACCCCCAGCCGACCGCTCCCGCTTCCGCGCTGCAATGATCGAGCGCAACGGCAACCTCCGGGCGGCGCAGGAGAACGTCGTCGCGGCGCAAGCGGCCGTGCTGGCCGCGATCCAGGCCAAACCTTACGACGAAGCCAACGTCATGACCGCCTTCGCCGCCCTGCGCAACGCGGCGACGGCCCGGCAGGCAGCCTATCAAGCCTCCCTCGCCAGCGCCCTGGCATCGCTGTCCCAAGCCGACCGGGACGCCCTGGCAGGTCCACCCCCGGGCGGAAAGTAGGCTGCGATGAGGCAGCTACGGCGGACGCGGGACGATGGCGGGGCAGCTTGCCTTGCGCCGCCCCGCGGATGAACCCCACTCGCGCCCTCGCCGCCACCCGCTTCGACCCGGAGCGAATGTTCCGGCCCCGCTCGCTCGCCCTTCTCGGCGGCGACAACCGGCTTGCGCGGCAAGTGCAGGCCAACCTGCAGGAAGCGGGCTTCCCCGGCGACGTCCAGCTTGTGCCGGATGGCGGGTCGCCCCGGCCCGCCGACCTCGCCATCCTCACCGCCGTGACCGGCAACATCGAACCGGTCTACGCGGCCCTCGCCCGCGCCGGCATCTACGCGGGCGTGGCGCTCGGCATGGCCAACGGCTTCCCCGAGGGGCAGGCGGCCACCGGCGTGCGCATCCTGGGCCCCGGATCCTTCGGCATCGCCTGCCCGGCGCTGAAGCTGAACGCGACCCTTGCCCATCTCACCCCGCAACCCGGCCGCGTGGCGCTGATCTCGCAATCCGCCGCCCTCTGCCGCGCCGTGCTGGACTGGGCGGAACCGAACGGGGTCGGTTTCAGCCAGATCGTCGGCATCGGCGGCAACGCCGGGACCGGGTTCGTGCAGGTGCTGGACTTCCTCTCCCGCGACTCTGCCACCGGGCCCATCCTGCTCGACATACGCCGGATCCGGGATCCACGCGCCTTCCTCTCCGCCGCCCGCGCCGCCGCCCGGCTGCGCCCCGTCGTCGCCCTGCGCGCCGGCCACCGCCTGCTGGACCCGACCGGCCGCGCCGAACTGATCTTCGACGCCGCCCTCAACCGCGCCGGCGTGCTCACGGTCACCCGCTTCGAGGACATGCTGGCCGCCCTCGAGACCCTCACCCGCGGCCCGCCGCCACGCGGCGAAGGTCTCGCCATCGTCAGCAACGCGATCGGCCCCGGCCGGATGGCGGCGGACGCGGCCCTGGCCAGCGGCATCGCCCTCGCCACCCTCGCTCCTGAGACCCGGGAGGTGCTGCGCCTGTCGTTCCCCGGCGGCGACATGGCGGACATCGTCTATGTCGGTGTCGAACATCCGACCCGCCTGGCCGAAGCCGCCGCCCAGCTCGCCGGCGCGCGCGAGGTTGGCGGCATCCTGGCCGTCCTCGCGCCCACGGGGCCCGCCGACGCGGCCGGGGTCGCCGCCCTTGCCGCCGTCCCCCGCACCCGGGTGCCGCTCCTGGTCTGCGCCATGGGGGAGACGACCGGCGCCGCCCATCGCCGCCATCTGGCGGCCGCCGGCATCCCCGCCTTCTCCGCGCCGGAACAGGCCGTCGCCGGGTTCAGCCACCTGCTCCGCCTACGCCGCGCCCGCGCCGCCGCCGCCGAACTGCCCCCGGCCGATGTGCTGGACCTCGCCCCGGACCGTCCCGCCGTGCAGCGCATCGTCGCCGCCGCCCGCGCCGACGCCCGCCTGGAGCTGACCGCGTCCGACCTGCACTCCCTGCTCGCCGCCTACGGGTTGCGCCGCCCTCCGTTGGGCATAGACGTCGCGGACGACGCGCTGTTCGGCCCCGTGATCGGCCTCGCCGGGTGCGCGTACGACCTGCCCCCGCTGAACCTATTTCTGGCGCACGGCCTGATCGCGCATTGCCAAGCGGCCAGCCACCTGCAACCCGCCCAGGCCGACTCGCTGGCCGACAGCCTGGTGCGCGTCAGTCAGATCGTCGTCGACCTACCCGAACTGGCCACGCTGTCGTTGGACCCGGTGTCCGACCCCGCCGCGACATTGCGCCCTCCCGGGGAGGCCGGCCGGCTGGTCCTCCCACCCTACCCGGCGGACCTGGTCGAGCAGTGGGAGGCGCGTGGCGAGATGCTGACCATCCGCCCGATCCGCCCGGAGGACGCCGCGGCCCATGCCGCCCTGTTCCGCCGCATCAGCCCGGAGGACGTGCGGCTGCGCTTCTTCTCCAGCCTGCGCGAGCTATCCCCCGAACGCATCGCCCGCATGACGCAGGTGGATTACGGCCGCGAGATGGCCTTCATCGCCGTGCGCGCCAACGGCGACACGGTCGGCGTCGGCCGGCTGGTCTGCGACCGCGACGAGGGCGAGTTCGCCGTCATCGTGCAGGGCGACATGAAGGGCAGGGGCCTCGCCCGCCGCCTGATGCAGCGGCTGATCGCCTGGGGCCAGGCGCAGGGCATGGTGGCCATCGTGGGCCAGATCCTGGCCGAGAACGCCCCCATGCTCGCCTTCGTCCGCAGCCTCGGATTCGCGCTCATCCGCTTGCCGGACGAACCGGACATCGTCGAAGCGCGCCTGCAGCTCGAACGAACCAAGCCTACGCCTTGACCCGGACGTAACTCCCCGGCGCATCCTCTATCGCCGGCAACCCGCCCTCGCCCGGTACCCGCGCCGGCACGGTCTCGCTGGCGAACCCGGTCACCCAACGCTGCCAGTCCGGCCACCAGGATCCCGCCATCTCCTGCGCGCCGGCAAACCATTCCTCCGGCGTCGGCGGCAGCGATCCGTTCACCCAGTGGCTGTACTTTCCACCCGGCGGATTGACCACGCCCGCGATGTGCCCGCTCGCGGCCAGCACGAACCGCGTCTGCCGGTGCGCCGGGTCCCCGATCAACTGCGTGCCGCGGTAGGTGCTGCGCCACGGTGCGATGTGATCCTCGCGCGTCGAGATGAAGTAAGCCGGCACGTCCACCTCGCCGAGGTCGATCCGCTCCCCCGCCAACTCCAGTTCGCCCTTCGCCAGCCGGTTCGCGTGGTACATGTTGCGCAGGTAGTAGCTGTGCATCCGCGCCGGCATCCGGGTCGCGTCGCTGTTCCAATACAGCAGGTCGAACTGGAACGGCTCGTTGCCCAGCAGGTAGTTGTTCACCACGAACGACCAGATCAGGTCGTTGGCGCGCAGCATGTTGAAGGTCTGCGCCATGTCGGCGCCCTGCAGCACGCCCTCGCGGTCCATCTTGGCCTCGAGCTGCGACAGTTGCTCCTCGTCGATGAACACGCTGAGCTCGCCCGCCTCGGCGAAGTCCGTCATCGTCACGAAGAAGGTGGCCGTCTTGATCCGGTCGTCGCCGTGCCGCTTCATCCAGGCCAGGGTGCACGCCAGCAACGTACCGCCCAGGCAGTAGCCGATCGCGTTCACATCGCGCTCGCCCGTGGCCCGCTCGATCGCGTCGAGCGCGGCGAACACGCCCTCGGTCATGTAATCCTCGAACCCCTTCTCGGCCATCGTCGCGTCGGGGTTGACCCAGCTCACCATGAACACGGTGTGGCCCTGGCTCACCGCCCAGCGGACAAGGCTGTTCTTGGGGCGCAGGTCCAGGATGTAAAACTTGTTGATCCACGGCGGCAGGATCAGCAGCGGCCGCTTCAATACCTGTTCCGTCGAGGGTGTGTATTGGATGAGCTGCATCAGCTCGTTCTGGAACACCACCTTGCCGGGCGAGACGCCGATGTTCTCCCCGAGCTTGAAGGCGTCCATGTCCGTCATCTTGATCGCGAGCTTGCCGCGGCCCCGCTCCAGGTCGCCCAGCAGGTTGTTCAAGCCGCGGATCAGGTTCTCGCCCCCGGTCTCCGCCGTCTTGCGCAGCACCTCGGGGTTGGTCATCAGGAAGTTGGACGGGCTCATCGCATCGATGAACTGGCGCGAGTAGAAGTCGACCTTTTGCGCCGTCTTGCGGTCCAGCCCTTCCGCCTGGCCCACCACGTCCTGCACGAAGCGGGCGGAGAGCAGGTAGGACTGCTTGATGAAGTCGAAAACCTCGTTCTCTTTCCAGGCGTCGTCCTTGAACCGCTTGTCCTTCGGGTCGGCCTGGATCACCGGCGCCGGCGCAGCCTCGTCGCCGCCGATCATGCGCCGTGCGGTATTCTGCCACAGCGTCATGTAGTCCTGCCAGAACCCGATCTGCGCCTGCACCAGCCGCGCCGGGTTGCTCATCAGCTTGGCCGTCATTTCCATGAACGCCGTGCCGAGGTGCAGCGGGTCTGGGTTGGCCACCTGGCCGCTGGTGCCCTGCCGCTTCAGCCACTCCGTCACGATACGCTGGGAGCGCTCGGCGATGTCCGCCATCGACCGGCCCAGCAGTTCCGGATCGGCCAACGTCGGCCGAAGGGAGGTATCAATGGGAGCGTTCGGGGTGCCGCTATCCGGCATGGCTGTCCTTCCCGTCGGGTTGCTGTCCCGCTAGACAGGGGCGTCCGCAGGAGTTTGGTCACCGACTTATGCTTGAGGTTTCTTTTATTAAGGTTAGAGCGGCCCCCTGTCTGCGGCAAGCAGCATGGCGGGTGACGCTGGTTGCGCTGGTCGCAGGTCTGGGTGGCTGCCAGGGCGGGGGAGCGTTCGGCGCCGGCGAGGACCTGTTCCATGGGCTCGAGGGCGGCGCCATCGCGCAGCAGCGTCCGCCGCCGCCCGGCGTGAACGACCCGTTTCCCAAGCTCGGCACGATCCCCAAACGCCCGGCGGCGCCAGACATCGTCGAGGAGCAACATATCGCCGACCAGTTGGCCGTCCAGCGCGATCAGGCGGAGGCATCGGCGGCGGCGAACCCGCTCACGCCCCGCCCGCAGCCCCCGGCGCTGCCCAAACCCACTGCGCCGGACCCGAACGCCAACCACGTGGTCGTGGACGCAGCCGCAACACCCCCGCCGCCGCCGGCAGCCACGGCCCGACCGGCCGCTCCCCCAACGCCCAGCACCGCGGCGGCCGCAACCCCGGCCGCGGCCGCAATCCCCACCTTGGCCTCGGTCCCGGCGGTGCCGGCCGCGATCGCCTCCGGCCCGCTTCCCTCGCTGGCCACCGCTCCGCCCGCGGGTCCGGTGGGCCTGGGGATCCTGCCGGAAACCTTGGTGCCCACGGGCCCGGCGCCCCGATCCACATCGGCCACTTCACCTGCCACCAAGCCGGCCGCTACGATCCCGACCGCCGCCGCGACTCCCGCGCCCGTGCCGCCCGCTGCGCCCGCCACACCGCAGAAATCCCTGCTGGACCGGCTGCTGAGCCCGACCGTCGTGCCGATTCCGACCGGCGACACCATCTACAAGCCCCCCGCGGTCCCCATCGCCGCCGCCGTGCAGGTGGATTTCACGCCGGGCTCGGCGCAGCTCCCGCCCTCGGCTACGCTCAATCTCCGCCGCTTCGCCCTGGCGCACAAAGGCGTGCCCATCACCATCACCGGCCATGGCGAGGCCACCCAACCCGGCGTCGATTCGCAAAGCCACGGGCTCGACCTCGCTTTGCGCCGCGCCCAGGTGATCGCCGCGTCGCTCGGCACCGACGGCATCCCCGCCACGAACCTGCATTTGCACGCCGAAGCCGCCGGGCAGGGCGGCTCCGTCGGCCTCTAACCCGCCCGCCCCGAGGAAGATCATGTCCGCCACCGAGTTCCACCGCATCCGCCGCCTGCCGCCCTACGTCTTTGCGTCCGTCAACGACGCCAAGGCGCGCGCCCGGGCCGCCGGCGAAGACATCATCGACCTCGGCATGGGCAACCCGGACGGCGCCACCCCGCCCCACATCGTGGCCAAGCTGGTCGAAGCCGTGCAGGACCCGCGCACCCACCGCTACAGCACCAGCAAAGGCATCCCCGGCCTCCGCCGCGCCCTGGCCGGCTACTACGCCCGCCGTTTCGACGTGGCGCTGGACCCGGAGACCGAGATCGTCGCCACCCTCGGCAGCAAGGAGGGCCTGGCCAACCTCGCCGCCGCCATCACCAGCCCGGGCGACACGATCCTGGTGCCCAACCCGTCCTACCCGATCCACCAGTTCGGCTTCATCATCGCCGGCGCTTCGGTGC
>CAXTVQ010000019.1:0-52552 GCA_964247705.1 uncultured Acetobacteraceae bacterium
TCGGCCGCACCTTCATCGAGCCGACCGACCAGATCCGCAACCTCGGGGTCAAGCTGAAGCACTCGGCCAACCGGGCGGTGCTGAAGGGGCGCCGGGTGATCCTGGTGGACGACTCGATCGTGCGCGGGACGACCAGCCGCAAGATCGTCGAGATGGTGCGTGCGGCGGGCGCCGCGGAAGTGCACATGCGCATCTCATCGCCGCCGACCACGCATTCCTGCTTCTACGGCATCGACACGCCGGAGCGCGGCAAGCTGCTGGCGGCGCGGCACGACGTGAGGGAGATGGCCCAGCTCATCAACGCCGACACCCTGGCCTTCATCAGCCTGGACGGGCTGTATGGCGCGCTCGGCGCGGCCGGCGGGCGGGGCGAGCGGCGGAACTACTGCGACGCCTGCTTCACGGGCGACTACCCGATCGGGCTTTCGGACATCAAGAACGAGGCGGAACGGCAGCTCAGCCTGCTGCCGGGCGATTGAGCGGCGAGGGTCCGAGCGCGAGCCGGATCGCACTCGTCACGGGGGCGAGCCGCGGGATCGGGGCCGCCGTGGCCGTCGCCTTGGCGCGCGCCGGGTGTCACGTCGTGCTCACGGCGCGCACCCAGGGCGGGCTCGAGGAGACGGACGACGCGGTCCAGGCAGTCGGCGGCACGGCCACGCTGCTGCCGTTGGATCTCAGCGAAGGCGCCCAACTGGACGCAATCGGTCCGAGCCTGCTCGAGCGGTTCGGCCGCCTGGATATTCTGGTGCACGCCGCCGGCACGCTGGGCAAGCTGACGCCGGCGCCGCACATCCTGCCCAAGGACTTCGCCGCGGCCACGGCGGTCAATTTCGAGTCGGCGTGGCGCTTGATCCGGACCTGCGGCCCCTTGCTGCTGATCGCGGAGGCCGGGCGGGCGGTGTTCGTCACCGACGCTCTGGTTGCGCGGCCGCGGGCGTATTGGGGGCTGTACGGCGCGACCAAGGCAGGGATGCACCATCTGGCGCTGTCCTGGGCGGAAGAGGTGCGCAACACGCGCTGCCGGGTGAACCTGTATGATCCCGGGCCGGTCGCGACACGGCTGCGCAAGGAGGCGATGCCGGGGGAGGACGCGTCCCGTTTGCGCACGCCGGAGGATGTGGCGCCGGGGATCGCGGCGCTGTGCGAGCCGGGTTTGTTGTCGAATGGAGAGGTGGTGCGGGCGTAGGCGGACGGTGTCCGTCTACGGGAGGTAAAGCGTGTTGTTCGGCATGGGGCCGGACATTAGCACGCCCGTCCCCAGCCCTGCATCCTACTCCGCCGCAACGGCGCGCACCGGCGGTGCCTGCTCCAGCTTGGAGTCGTGGCGCAGCGCCAGAACGATCCCCATCGCCACGAAGCCGGACGCCGCCAGGCACCATAGCCCGGCGCTATAGTCGCCCGTGTGGTCCTTGAGGTAGCCCATCGCATACGGGCCGAAGAAGCCGGACAGGTTGCCGATCGAGTTCACCGCGGCGATGCCGCCGGCGGCCGCCGCGCCCGACAGATAGGCGGTCGGCAACGTCCAGATCACCGGCAGGCAGGCGAAGATGCCGAACCCGGCGACCGACAGCGCGACCATCTTCAGCAGCGGATCCGGCAGCAGCGTCGAGATGCCGATGCCTGCCGCGGCGATGAACAACGCGATTGCGGCGTGGACCTTGCGCTCCTGCCGCTTGTCCGAACGGCGGCCCCACCAGATCATGCCGACGGTGCCGACGAGGTAAGGCACCGCCGTGATGAAGCCCACCTGCACGTTGCTCAGCCCGCCAAAGCCCTTGACGATCGTCGGCAGGAAGAAGCTCAGGCCGTAATTGCAGGCAACGGCGCCGAAATACACCAGCGCCACGCCCAGCACGCGCGGATTGAGCACCGCCTGCAGCACGCTGTACTGGCGCTCCCGCTCCTTCACCCGCCGCTCCTCGGCCAGGCGGCTGATCAACCAGTCGCGTTCGTCGGCAGCCAGCCAGTGCGCGTCCGCCGGCTTGTCCGTCAGATAAAAATAGACGACGCCGGACAGGATGATCGCCGGCGCAGCCTCCAGTAAATACAGCCACTGCCAGCCATGCAGGCCCATGACGCCGTCGAGCCCGAGCAGCAGGCCGGAAACAGGCGCGCCGATCACGGAGGAAAGCGGGATCGCCGCCATGAACAACCCGATGATGCGGGCGCGCTCGGCGGCGGGAAACCAGAGCGTCAGGAAGAAGATGATCCCGGGGAAGAACCCGGCCTCGGCAAAGCCCAGCAGCACACGCACCGTATAGAAGCTGTATTCGCCGGTGATGAAAGCCATCGCCCCGGAGAGGATGCCCCAACTCAGCATGATCCGGGCGATCCATTTCCGCGCGCCAAACCTCTCCAGGAACAGGTTGGAGGGCACTTCGAAGATGAAATAGGCGATGAAGAAGATGCCGGCCCCAAACCCGAACGCCGTCTGGGTCAGGCCCAAATCCTTGCTCATGGTGAGGGCTGCGAAGCCCACGTTCACCCGGTCCAGATAGGCAACGAAATAACACAGCACCAGGAACGGCACGAGCCGCATCGTCACCCGGCGAACAGTCCGGCTCTCCAACGTCATCGAACGCCCCCAACCCTGCGGCCATTCGGACCGCTATCGCATTGGCGCGGACTGTGACCGAGCCGGAGGCGGCTGGAAAGCCCTATTTGAGCGGGTCGTGCCCCCAGTTCATCAGCGACTTGCGCCAGCGCGTGCCGCTCACGTCGCCCTCGGGGCGCTGCTTGCCATGGCGGTGCACGTAGCCCACCACCTTGCGCATCGCGGCATAGTCGTCGTCGTCCAACTCGGACGCTTTCTTGGCCCGGATCGCCAGGATGCGCTGGCCCATCTCGTGCCCGACCGACTCCCCGCCGTCCTCATGGGTGACGCGCTCGCCCTCATGCGTCATGCCAACCGAACGGCTCTCCTCGCCGTCCAGCCATTTGCGCAACGTGGCGGGCGGCATGTTGACCACCTCGTGGAACGCGCGGGCGATCTCCTGCCGTTCCTCGCGGGTCAGTTCAGCCATGATGCAGTGCGCGTTCCAACTCGGACTTGGTCATTCGGCTGCGGCCCTTGATGCCCTTGCTCGCAGCCTGCTTCATCAGGTCCGCCTTGGTGCCGCCCCCGCCGGAGCGGAACGGCGCGGTCTTCGCAGCGACGTCCTGCGGCTGTGCGGAGAATTGCTTTCCCTTGGCGCTGTCGGCCCGCTTCTTGGCGGTTGTGCGCTGGTATTCCTTGTCGGTCAGCGCCTCGCGCGCATCCTTCGGCAAGTAGCGCTCCCCGGTCTTGCCGCTTTCCTGACCGGACTTGGTGCCCCAATCCTCGCGCTGCCATTCCACGAGGTGGTTGTCGGGCGACTTCTCGCCTTTGTAGCCGCCACCCTCGTGCTTGTACTCGTTCACGGCCATCTGCGCCTTGCGCGCGGACCATTGGCCGGGCTTGCCGCCCTTGTCGCCTTTCGTGACCTCGGTCTTCACCTTGTCCCACAGTTTCGGGTCGGTGCGGTCTGCGGTGCCTGCCATCGGTTGCCTCCTGGCCGGAAACGCAGCGGTCAGCCAGCGGTTCAAGCGAACCCGGCGTGCGTGGTCACGTTGCGGCCATCGAATGCCACGGAGCGTGCCATGATCCGCCTGACCCTGACTGCTTTCGCCCTCACCCTCGCTGTGTCCGGATGCAGCGGGAGCAGTTCCCCCTCTGCAGTCGGCGCGCGCGTCGGCGGCTCGCTGGACAACGCCAGTGTCGTCACGGGCAACGCGGTCGGCCGTGCCGGCGTGGCGACCGGCGATGCACTGCAGCGAGCCGGGAACAGCGTCACGCACGCGGCATCGCCTTAATCGCCGGGGCCCGGTTGGGCATCCTGCCGGGAGCGGTGCGCTATTCCTCGGCGTACGGGTTCTTGGTTCCCCGGAACTGCAGCCGCACCGGCGTGCCGGGCAGGCCGAAACTGTCCCGCAGCCCGTTGACCAGATACCGCCGGTAATCCTCGGGTGTCTGCTCCGCCCTGGTGCCGAAGATCAGGAAGGTCGGCGGGCGTGCCTTTGGCTGGGTGATGTAGCGCAGCTTCAACCGGCGGCCGTCCACCAACGGCGCCGCGTGCCGTTCCAGCGCCGCCTCGAACCAGCGGTTCAGCTCGCCGGTCGGCACGCGCGTGTTCCATACCTCATGGGCCTTGCGCACCGCCGGCAGCAGCTTGTCCACACCCACCCCCGTCATCGCCGACAACGTCACCACGGGAATCCCGCGCGATTGCGCCAAACTGGTTTCCAGCCGGTCGGAGACACCCCGGCGGGCGGCGTTGCGGTCCGGCACCGCGTCCCATTTGTTCAACGCCAGCACGCAGCCGCGGCCCTCGCGCTCGATCAGCCGGGCGATATGCAGGTCCTGGTCGTGCAGCCCCTCGACCGCGTCCACGCACAGCACGACGATCTCGGCCATCTTCAGCGCCTCGATCGTGGCCGAGGTGCTCATCTTCTCGAGCCCCTCCTCCACCCGCGCCCGTTTGCGCAACCCGGCGGTGTCCACCAGCTCGATCTTGCCCTGCTCGTCCTCGAACCGCACCGCGACCGAATCCCGCGTCAGGCCCGGCTCGGGCCCGGTGATCATGCGCTCCTCGCCCAGCAGCCGGTTCAGCAGCGTGGACTTGCCCGCGTTCGGCCTTCCTACGATGGCCAGATGGAGCGGGCGGTTGAGGTCGTCCGCCTCCTGCGGCTCCGGCAGGCGGTCGGCGATCTCGCCCATCAGGTTCGCCAGGCCGTCGCCGTGCTCGGCCGACACGGCCAGCGGCTCGCCGAGGCCCAGGCTGTAGGCCTCCATCGCCGCCTGCGCCCCGCCGCGGCCCTCTGCCTTGTTGGCGACCAGCAGCACCGGCCGGCCTTGGCGGCGCAGCCATGCGGCGAAGTGGTTGTCCGCCGGCGTGATCCCGGCACGGGCGTCCACCACGAACACGACCAGGTCCGCGCCCTCCACCGCCGCCTCGGAACTCGCGCGCATGCGGCCGTACAGGGAGTCCGGCGCACTCTCCTCCAGGCCCGCGGTGTCCACCAGCCGCACCATCCGGCCGCGCAACTGCGCCGTTGCGTCCTTGCGGTCGCGCGTGACGCCCGGCGTGTCCGCCACCAGCGCGTGGCGGCGGCCGGCCAGGCGGTTGAACAGCGTGCTCTTGCCGACATTCGGGCGGCCGGCGATGACGACTACGGGGAGCATGGCCGCGCCATACGCTGATCCGACGGAGAGTTACACGGACGCTGCACTAGCCCAGGGCCGATAGCGAGCCGTCGTCCGTGACCACGAACAGCTTGCCGGCCGCCGCCACCATGGCAACCGAAACCTTGTCCGGCAGGTCCATCTCGCCCAGGACGTCGCCAGTCGCCGGGTTCACCGCGATCAGCTTCTCCGTCGACCCGGCACAATAGAGGTACTGCCCGCCCAGCAACGGCCCATTCCAAAAAATCGGGTCCCGCGAGCGTTGCACATTGCCGTAACGCGGCAACTGGCTGATCCAGCGCACCCGGCCATCCGTCTTGCCGATGCACGCGACTTCCTGGTCCTGCGTCAGCACGAACAACCAGTCGCCGGCAAGCCAGGGCGTCTGCTCGCCGCCCGTCTCGCGCTCCCACAGCCGCCGTCCGGAGCGCAGGTCGAGCGCCAGCAGCAAGCCGCCGACGCCGATCGCGTAGACCACGTTGTCGGAGACCACCGGCAAGCCGCGGATGGCGGACAGGTCGGCCAGGCTGTTGCGCCCCTGCACCGCCGCGAGGCTGTCGCTCCAGGCGAGGGTGCCGGTGTCGGCGCGTAACGTGACCAGGTCGCCGGAGCCGAAGCCGCCCACCACCAGGCCGTCGGCATAGGCCGGGGCCGGGGCGCCCAGCACGCTCGTGGCCGACGCCGTCGCCTGGAACGACCACAGCCGCTTGCCGTCGGACGTGGAGAAAGCGAGCATCCGGTCGTCCAGGGTCGTCACGAACAGCCGGTTGTCCACGACCGTTGGCGCGGAGCGGGCGGGGGTCTCCAGTGCGCTGCGCCAGATGATCTTGCCGGTCCGGGCGTCCAGCGCCAGCGCCTCCGCCCGGCCGGTCGTGGCATAGACGGTGCCGCCGATGGCCGCCAACCCGCCACCCACGTTGGTGCTGCGGTCCTTCTTGGGCTGCGTGTCGGTGTTCCAGTGCCGGTTGCCGCTCGCCACGTCGAACGCGCTGACGGCGCCGTCCGAGTCCATGGTGAACACCTGGCCGCCGGCAATGGCGGGCGTGGCGGTGATCTTGCGCCGGTAGCCGCCGCCCTCCCCGATCGAGCGGTTCCAGGACCGGCGCAGGTCGCCCAACTGCAGCACGTTCATCACATGCGCCGGATTGCCGCCAGATTGCGGCCATTCCGGGTTCAGCACCGGCGCCGGCAGCGTGACCGGCTGGCGGTAGGACGTGTCCACCTGCATGCCGCGCGTCGTCGCGATCACCGACTCGCGCTTGCCTGGGATCGGCGGCTTGCTGGTCTGCAGCATGTCCTCGAAGGTGTCGCATCCCGCCATCGCCGCCGCGGGCAGCAGGGCGGCGGTCCGCAGCAAGGCGCGCCGGGTCGGGGCGCTCATCCTCGAGCCTCCGCCGGCGCGCCGAGCAGGGTGAGCAGCGCGTTGGCACGTCCGCGCAGGCCCTCAGCCGCGGACGGGTCGCCCAACACGATGCGCAGCAAGCGGGTGGCCTTGTCCTTGTCGCCCTGCCGGAGGGCGACGAGCGCGTCCACCTCCTCGGCAAGCGGGCGCCAGGGGTTTGCGGCCGTCTCGAGCTTGCTGGTGCGGGCGGCGATGGCGGCCGGGTCCCCCTTGTCGACGGAGTGCTGCGCCCAAAGCAGGGCGGCCACATCCCGCAACTGCGGGTCCGCAGCGTCATCGGTGGTCACGGCGCTCCACGTGCCCAGGGCGGACGCGGTGTCCCCGGCGTCCCACTGCAACCCGGCCTCGCGCAGGCGGGCAAGCGTGCGGTAGCCGGCGGGCGCGGTCGCGGCGATCTTGGCAAAGGCGTCGGCGACGGGCAGCCGGGCCGGGCTGTTGCCGGCGGGCAGCGCGTCGGCCTGCTGCATCGCCTGCATGAACGGAGCGGAGGCAGCCTCGGCCAACTGGCGCTGGTGCCACTTCCAGCCCTGCCAGCCGCCCACCCCGGCCAGGATCAACAGAACGACGATCCCGCCGAGGAGGCCGTAGCGTTTGCCCATGGCGCGGGCCCGCTCCGCCCGCAGGTCCTCGTTCAGTTCGTCGAAGATGTCAGCCACTCTGTGTGAAACCCTTCCATCGGCCCCGAGACCAAGGCGGCTCTCGGCCCGGGACCATAGCGATGCGCCGGCACTCGGGAAACCCTACGTTCATACTTGGGGGCGCTAATGCCTCATGGCACCGACCTGGGCACCGACCTGGCGCATTCTCCCGATCCTGCTGCTGCCTGGTCTTGCCGGGTGCGTCGCCGGGGAGGCCGTGGTTGGCGTGGAAGCCGCGAGCGTCGCGGTATTCGGGCGCGACGTGGTCGATATCGGCGTCTCGGCCATCTCCGGCCGGGATTGCTCGGTGGTGCGGCTGGACCGCAAGCAGCCCTATTGCGCCGCGCGGGAGGAGCTACCGCCGCCGCCGCCGTTCTGCTCGCGCACGCTTGCGAACGTACAGTGCTGGGCGGACCCCGAGCATTTCCCGAGCCAACCGCGGCAGATCGCCGACACACCCGGCCTGACCGTGGAGCAAACGGAGCAGGTCAAGGCACGGTGGCCGAAATCGCTGAACCTTTTCGAGTAACGCGCGATCCATGCGGCATCAGCAGGGATTGTTCTGGCCCGTACCACTTGCCGGATACTGCCCGTGCTCCCGTCGGCAACGCCCGCAGCGATCACTGATACGCAATGGATTTCCCGGATTATTCGCCACGCCAGTCTCAATCGCGAGAATGGAACTCAACGATGGGCACTACCCTTAGATCACCAACATGCGACCACCTCGATTTTCATTTTTGGGAGATGCAATCTTTATTGCAACCTCCGTTAAAGCGCTATTACGATGGTCTGACGCATCGTGATAACGAACATGATCACAACCGCCGACCGCCTCGCCCATAGCTCCCGAGACGCTCTTGTTGAGAAAAATCCTCAACAACCGAGTTACCGGATAGACACGCCCATCTACCTGGAAAGCGATTTCGCCTGGCTTCACCGCCCGAAGCTTCAGAACGACACCGCGATCGTTATCTGTCCTGGACTAGGCTGGGATGGAGTGCATGCTTACCACTCGCTTCGGCTGTTGGCGGACCAACTGGCTGGCGATGGTTACTGCACGCTCAGGTTGCATTACTGCGGCACCGGCAACTCTAAAGACGCGCAAGCCGACGCGGCAGGCAAGGTCGACCTCTGGTCGGCCTGGAACGGCTCCGTACATCAAGCGTGCGATTGGCTGCGGACCCATACCAACGCACGCCGCATCGTTCTTATCGGAGTACGGATAGGTGCTTTGCTCGCCTGCGAAACGGCGGCGCAGCGAAATGACGTCGCAGCGCTGCTTCTCCTCGCGCCGGTCCTTCGCGGCAAGTCGTACATGCGGCAGATCGACATGGAAGCCCGCCTCGAGACAGGCACTCGTCCTGAGGAGGATGGCGGGCTCGAGTTCCATGAGCTCTGTTTCTCGCCCGCTGTGGTCCGGCACATAGAGAGCCTCGACGTGCGGGACATGGAATTCCAAACAGTCCGCACCGTCGGCATCTTTGCACAATCGGAGTCCAAGGTTCTCAACGGTTGCATCGACACCTGGGTGGAACGGGGCCTGACGGTCCAGCTATGCAGCTTCGCCGGACTGGAATCGTTGCTGCTGGACCAGGTGCATTCAGATTGGCCGGCGCCGGAACTCGATCCATTGCTGCAGTGGTTCGAAACCGCCGTGAAACCGGTCTGCGTCGTCGCACCGCCCGCACCGACGACGGACGTTCACCAGTCCCTCTGCTTGTCCCACAGCACCGAACAACCGATCATGTTCGGTGAGACAGGGCGCTTGTTCGGCATCCTGTCCCATCCCAAGAGCCACGCGACAACCGTCACCGCTACGAAAGACGTGCCGCTGGTGCTCATCCTCAACACGGGCCGCGATCCACATTACGGCGTCGCCCGCTTGGGAACGCAGTTGGCTCGGCGCCTGGCCGAGATCGGTGTTGCGACGTTCCGCTTCGATTTCACCGGTTTGGGCGACAGCCGGCCGCCGGCGCATGAAGCCGACGAACTCAGCCCAACATTCGGGCGCAACCGCAACGGCGACGTCGAAGCCGCGCTCAACGCCATGGAAGCTCTCGGCTACCAGCACTTCAGCGTCCAAGGGCTCTGCGCCGGCGCCTACCACGCCTACTGGGCAGCTTGCGCCGACGCGCGTATCACCAGGATCCTTCTCATCAACATGCCGTTGTTCGCCTGGACGTCCGGCGACACCGTGCCCGAGGCAGTGTGGAGAACCGCGCCAGCGGGCCAGATCCTGCAGCGCGTATACAGCCCGAATACGTGGAAGCGGATCCTGGCAGGGGAGGGCAAGGTTCACGCCGTTCTCGGCATCATCTGGCGCCGTTGCTGCAACGCCATGAAAGTCAGCCTCGATCGGGTTTTCGGCGTTCGGCAGCCGTCACCGCAACACGTCGATCGGGCCCGCCAACTGGCTGCACGCGGCGTTCAATCGCTTTACCTCTACGGTCCCGCGGACCCGGGCCTGGACGCACTCGCCGTGGATTTCGGTCCCGGCGGCCGCGAGCTAAGCGCCCTGCCGGGCGTCGACCTCCGCCTGGTGTCAGGCATCGATCACGTCCTCAGCGGCAGGCACATGCGCGAGATCGCCCTGCGCGAGATCTCCGGCTTCCTGATGGCGGACGGTCTGGACCACAGGGAACCCTGCTCGGGCTAATCCCGCTCCTCGAGCTCCATACCGGAACGCGGCCGATCGCCACGAACAGGATGGCGCACCCTGCTACCCCATCGCGGCCTGCAACGCCTGGAGCTTACCCAGGTCCTCCTGCACCACCGGGAGCGCCTGGTTCACCAAGGACCGCATCGTCGGGTCCTGCGTGCGTGCTTGCTCGGCCTGGAAGGCGCGGATCGCACGCTGGTGCGTCTCAACCTGGTCGGCGAGATAGGAGCGGTCGAAGGCAGATCCCTGCAGGCCGCGCGTCCGCTCCAGCCGGCCGCGCAGGTCGCCGGGCAAGTCGACCGGCGGACTGATGCCGTTCTTCCGGATCGCATCCTGCATCAGCGGATAAAGCTGGTTCGCCTTGGCCACGATCTCGGCGGCGAGCGCGCGCACCTGCGGGTTGTCGCTCTGCGCTGCCGCCAACTGCCCCTCCTGGCCGTCCAATCGGACCAGACGGAAGCTTTCGGTGACGAAGTTCGCGTCCGCCTGGTTCAGCATCTGCCCCGTAAGGATCTGCTGTTGCGGAAATGGCGTCTGCGCCTGGGTGGTACACCCCGCGACCGGCAGCGCCAGACATAAGCCCGCCAGAGCCGCCTTAATCGTGACATCCATCCCGAACTCTCCCACCGGTAGCACTCTTGTTGGGCGATAAGCCGCAGGCACCATCCCACAATCTCACTTTGTTGCAACCTTGCGAATGGCGCGTCCAGTCCGCAGCCATCGCAACGAACGGGTTCGGACCGCACCCGTTCATCCCCCATGAAGCCCATTCTCGGCATCCTTGCCGCCGTCGTGCTGATGTTCGTGCTGCAGGATGCGTTCGAGGTGATGCTGCTGCCGCGCCGCATCCGCCGCCGGCTGCGGTTCATGCGCGTGTATTTCAACGCCACCTGGGCAATGTGGTCCCGGGTCGGTCTGCGCCTGCGGGACCCGGCAGAGCGGGAGCATATGCTGGCGCTCTACGGGCCGCTCTCGATGCTGGTGCTGTTCGCACTCTGGGCGACGGCGCTGATCGCTTGTTTCGGGACCATCATGTGGACCCTCGAACCGCCTCCCGGCGTGGGCGGCGGCTCGCCGTTGCCGGAACAACTCTACATGAGCGGCGTCACGTTCTTCACCCTGGGTTACGGCGACGTGGTGCCCCATAGCGGCGCCGCGCAGTTCGCCTCCGTGCTCGAGGCCGGGACCGGGATCGGCTTCATCGCCGTCGTGATCGGCTACCTCCCCGTGCTGTATCAGTTGTTCACCCGGCGCGAGGCGCACGTGATCCAACTGGACGGACGCGCCGGCTCCCCGCCCAACGCCACCACCATGCTGTGCCGCCATGCCGAGGGCGGCGGCCTCGACCAGTTGAACGAGTTGCTCCGCGAGTGGGAGATCTGGGGGTCCGAACTGCTGGAAAGCCACCTGTCCTATCCGATGCTCGCCTATTACCGCTCGCAGCACGACAACCAGTCCTGGCTGGCGGCGCTGGCCTGCGTGATCGACACGTGCGCCGTCGTGCTGGTCGGCGTGCGGAGCATGCCGCCGCTGCAGGCGCGGATGACGTTCACCATGGCGCGCCAGGTGCTGGTGGAGATGGCGCAATCCTTCAACATCCCGCCCAGCCGCT
Source organism: uncultured Acetobacteraceae bacterium (assembly GCA_964247705.1). Classification (GTDB taxonomy): domain Bacteria; phylum Pseudomonadota; class Alphaproteobacteria; order Acetobacterales; family Acetobacteraceae; genus LMUY01. The sequence goes on from CAXTVQ010000019.1 coordinate 11,515, forward strand.
TCGACGGCGGCGACCGGCTGCCACCGGAGCGTTACGCCAGCATGGAGGAGTGCCTGCAGGAGGCTGGGCTGGACTGGGAAGGCGGTGACGAGGCACGGGCGACCTTGACCGCGCTTCGCTCTACGTATGAACCCTTGCTGGACGGGTTGGCCCGCCACTTGCTACTTGCCGTGCCGGATTGGCTCCCGAACGAGCGTACGGCGGACCACTGGGCCGGCGGCCACCGTGGCCTGATCGCACGCCGGCTGATGGAGGAGCTTGGCGACCATGAGAACCGGGAGCCTCAGCGCGGCGACGGCGGCGACGCAAAAGAACGTTTATGGCGGCGCATACGATCGCGCTTGCGCCAGCACTAGAGGTTAAATCCGCTACCGCGATAGCGCATGTTAGTGTGTAAAGATGCGTTACGGCGTGATACGTCCCGGCATAACCGTTTGTTCAGGAGCAACCGCTTGACGTCCGACTTGACCGAAAAATCCCCGCCGCAGCCCCACAAGCCGGAGCCTGGCACGTCGGACACTCCCGAGCCAACCAAGGTGCCAGTCGATACCGAGGCCCAGGAAGAAGCCGGAAAAGTGCGCGAGAAGTCTGGCGGGTATGATTGAGCGCCGCACTAAACGGTCGCATTTTGAGCACAGTGAGCGTTCGTCCAGCGAACGCCGGAAAGGTTGGCGGTGGACGGCAAGGCGATTTGATGGACGGCACCACCCTCGGCCTGACGGGTTCGCATTCCGGCACTGTCCTGCAGCGTTTCATCACCGATCGGGAGCCAGCACGCCGGGCGTTGTACTGGCGCGACCTCTGGGCTGAACCCGGCGCCGCACCCTCTGTCACGTGCGACGAACGCGACGGACTGCATCTGGCGGCCGATGCGGCGCTGAGCTTCGACACCTACTTCAACGCCTTCTTCGAGGCGCAGTGGCTGCGCTACACCACGCTGCAGTCGTTGCTGCTTCACGTGACCCTGTCCGGGACGGCGCTGCTGCGCGTCTGGCGCCATGCACTCGGCAGCAAGAGCGTGGTCACCGAGCGGATAGCCGGGCCGGGTCTCTGCCGCGTCGCGATCCCCCTTCCCGGCGTCAATTTCCGCCAGCACGGCGTCCTCTCCGTCGAGATCAGCGCCGTGGACGGCCCGGTGTCCTTCCTGTCCGGCGCCTGGATGACGGACGACCTGCCGGCGGAACACAATGGGCTCGCCGCCGTGTTCTGCACCTTCAACCGCGAGCGGGACATTGCCCGCGTGCTCAGCTCGCTGGTCGCGGACGAGGCCGTCACGGCGCGGCTGGCCCGGATATTCGTCGTGAACCAGGGGCGCCCGGGGTTGGCCCGCAATCCGGATATCGCGGTCGCCGCCGACCAGGCCGGCAGCAAGCTCCGCGTGATCGAACAGGCCAATTTCGGCGGCGCGGGCGGTTTCTCGCGCGGGTTGCTGGCCGCACTCGACGACCCGGCGGTCACCCACGCCGTGCTGCTCGATGACGACATCGAGCTCGAGCCCGACAGCCTGCTGCGGATGGCCGCGTTCTACTCGTTCTGCGAGCGCGACATCGTGCTCGGCGGCCACATGCTGGACCTGCTGCATCCGACGACGCTGTACGAAGCGGGGGCGGTGATCTCCGAACGGCACTGGGCCTTCCTGCCGCAGAAATACCTGCACGACATCGCCAAGCCGGATGCGCTGGAGCGGCTAAGCCAGCCCTATGCGGTGCACTATAACGGCTGGTGGTGCTGCGGCATCCCGCTCCAACTGCTGCGCGAGCACGGCATGCCGCTGCCATGCTTCATCCGCGGCGACGACCTCGAGTTAGGCTTGCGGCTGCACCAGCGTGGCGTGCCGACGGTGCCGATGCCGGGAATGGCGGTGTGGCACGAACCGTTCTACCTCAAGCTCGGCGGCTGGCAGCTCTATTACGAGACCCGCAACCTGCTCGTCGCGGCGGCGCTGCACAAGCCGTTCGACCGCAAGGGCGTGGTGCGCCGAATCGGCCGGCAGATCGTCACGCACCTGCTGACCTACCGGTATTACAGCACGGCGCTGATCCTGCAGGGTGTGGAGGATTTCCTGGCCGGCCCGCAGGTGATGCGCGAGCATCCGCAGGACCGCCATGCCGGGCTTACCGCGATCAAGCAGCGTTACCCGCTCAGCTACAGCCCGCGGGAAACCGTGGCGCACGAGCAGCGCGTGCTGCCGATCCCGCTCGGCCGGCTACGCTGCCTCGGCCTGCTGGTGTGGCTGCTGGTGCGCAACGCGGTCCGGCCGACCTGCGAGGATCCGCCTCGCCACATACTCGTGGAGAAGCTCCACTGGCTCACCGTGCGCCAGGCCGGGCACATCGCGATCGAAACCTGGTGGGATGCCAGCCTGCCGACGTTCCGCCGGACACGGGAGCACCACAGGCCGCTCCTGCGCCAGGCGGCGGGCCTGCTGCTCCGCCTCTACCGGGAACTGCCGCGGGCGGCCGCGGAGTGGCGGGAGGCGGCGCCCGAACTCACGTCGGTGCCGTTCTGGAAGACCTACCTGAGCGTGGCGGACACAGACCCGGTGCGGGAGCAGGTCGCGCAGAACGCTGCCGAATAGCCTTATCCCAGCCACTGCGGATTCTGCACCGTCCCGTCGAAATGGTGTGACGTCTTGTAGCGCTCCGTCGATCCGTCCGCCGCTACCTTCGCCGTCTTCGCCAGGATGGCGTCCCGCTGCTCGGCCGTCAGCGGCTGGAACGTCCTCACCGCATCGAGCGCCTGCTGCAACACCTGCATGCTGTCGATGCCGCAGACCTGCAGCGTGGTCGGCAGGCTCATCGGGTAGTGCAGCATCTCCATCGGAGTCGCGGCGCCGCTCTTGACGATGAAGGCGTCGCCGAACGCCTTCATGCCCAGCACCGCCGTGCCGTGCGCTGCGGCCACCGGCAACACGCCGTGCTCGAAGCTGTCGTAATGCGCGTCCATCACGTTCAGCGGCATCTGCACCGTGTCGAAACGGAAACCATGCTGGTCCGCGACGTCGAACATGTGCTTGTGGATCGCCGGCGATTTATGCCCGGTGAAGCCGATGTAGCGCAGCTTGCCTTGTTCGCGCGCGCGCAGCACCGCCTCCAGCGCGCCGGACGGGGCGAACACCTTCTCCGGGTCGTCCATGCGGATGATTTCGTGGAACTGCAACAGGTCGACATGGTCGGTCTTGAGCCGCTGCAGCGATTGGTCGAGCTGTTCGGTGGCGGCCTTGGCAGTCCGGCCGTCGATCTTCGTCATCAGGAAAACCCGGTCCCGCCGCCCGTCCACAAGCGCCCGGCCTAGACGGACCTCGCTCTCGCCATGGTTATAGTCCCAGCAATTGTCGAAGAAGGTGACGCCCGCATCCATCGCCGCGTGCACCACACGCACGGCGCCGTCGCTGTCCAGCCCGCCGGGCTTGGCGAGGTGGAACCCGCCGCAACCGATCATCGACAGATACTCGCCGGTCTTGCCGAGCGGCCGGTACTTCATGTCCGGGTGCTGCGCCAGCTTGGACGTGACCGGCCCGGTCGGCTTGACCACACCGCCCTGGGACGTCGCTACCTGCGCGTTGGCCAAGCCTGGCATCGCGGCGGCTGCGACGCCAAGACCCGCCTTGATGAAATCCCGCCGTTCCATGGCCTACTCCTTGTTGTGAGGCGGCGGACGCTGTCCGCCCTACGCGCGTGAGGTCGTAGGGCGGACGACGTCCGCCAGATGCAGCACCCGCATAGCCGCGCAAGCTGCGCCGTAACCGTTGTCGATGTTCACCGTGAGGATGCCGGGCGCGCAGCTACTGAGGATGGCGTTCAGCGCGGCGTGCCCACCCGCCGCGACCCCGTAGCCGACCGAGGTGGGCACGGCGATCACCACGCCCGGCACCAAGCCGCCGATGACGCTGGGCAGCGCCGCATCCATGCCGGCCGCGACGATCAGCACGCTGGCCTTCCGCAGGTCCTCGACGCGCCGCATCAGCCGCCATAGCCCCGCCACACCCACATCGGCAATCAGGGGAGCCTCATAACCGCTGAACAGCAAGGTCCTGGCAGCCTCGCGCGCCACCGGCACGTCCGAAGTGCCAGCGGTGACGATGGCGACGCCGGAGGCGGCGCGAAGGGGCGTGGGTGGCCCGGAGAAGGCGGTGGCGGAGACCGGATCGTAGTCCAGGCGGGCCTGCTGCGCGTGTGGCAGGGCGGCGAAGCGGCCGGGGTCGAGCCGGGTCAGCAGGATCGGGGCCTGTGCCGCGTCCAGGATGGCCGCGATCTGCGCCGGGGACTTGCCGGCGCAGAACACCGCCTCGCCGAAGCCCAGCCGCGCCGGCCGGGCCTCGTCCAGTACGAATTCGCCGCTCATGCCTTTGCCCGCAGGAAGGCGCTGCCGGTGCGGTAGGGCGCGAAGGCCACCGGCGCGCTCAGCCCGGCCTGCCGCGCCAAGGCCGCCACCTGCCCGGCCAGATCGTCCCGGCGCTCGGCAGCCAGTGCGTCCAGGCTCGCCGGGTCCAACTCGATCACCACCGCGCCCGCCCGCACCCGGCACCGCACGGTCGCCGCCGCGAGCGCCCGCCCAACCAGCGTTTCGGCCGCGTGGACCATCGCCAACACCGGCGCCTCGATCCGGATCCCGGTCTCGATCCGGCTCGACAGGCACGGCGCGGACGGCAGTTCGGACAGCGCGCCAAGGCCCAGTTCCACCGCCAGCGCACGCACCGCCCGCTTGTCCACGGCCGCCTCGACGAACGGATGGCGCACGGCATGGTCGCGCGCCGCCTCCAATCCCGGGCGGTAATCGCCGAGGTCGTCCAGGTTGGTGCCGGACAGGATGGTGTGCCGGGTGCGGGCTGCGACCGCGCCATACAGGTTGGTCTTGCAGAAGAAGCAGCGGTTGACCGGGTTGGCGCGATACGACGGGTCGGCGAACTCGCCCGCGTCGAACACATCGAGCGTCCAGCCTTCGCGCTCTGCCAACGCGCGCGTGCGATCGGTTGCCTCGGCAGGAACAGCCGGGGACGTGGCATGGTGCATCGTCACGCGGGGGCCCAGCACGCGATGCGCCGCGGTGGCGAGCGTCAGGCTGTCGATGCCGCCGCTGACGGCGACCGCCGCCGTGTCCAGCGTGCCGAGCACGCCCTGCAGCCGGGTGAGGATCTCGCTCATGGCTTGGCGAGCGCCTCGGCCGCCTGGCGCAGGCCGACCCGCGCGGCCTGGCTGGTGGCGGCGGCGAGATGGTCCGCTTCGGCCTTGCCGGTGACGCCATCCGGGCGCTCTGCCAGTTTCACCCTCACCGCCTGGCCGGCCACGGTCACCTCGGCGAACCGGCGGGGAAGCGCGCGGCCGGCCACGATATGGGTGCGCAATCCGATCGTGGTGGTTTGCGTAAAGCACGCGGCCACCGCCTCCTCCAGCGCGTCCGGGCGGGCCAGCACCTGCACGTGGACCGCCATCCGGCCTTTCTTGCCCAGCGCCATCATCTGCACCACGTCATGCACGCCGGCCGTCGCTCGCACCCGCTCCAACCCGGCAGCCAGGTCCTCGCCCGACTGGTCGTCCACCTCGAAGCTGATCACGGCCAACTCGCGGTGATCCGGAGCCGCGGCAGGCGTGGCGGTGGTGAACACCAGGGCGCGCAGGCAATTGCTGATGCCGGGCAGCGTGCGGGTGCCGAAGCCGAAGCCGGACGCGCCGAGCGTGCCGGGCGGTCGGGTGCGCGACGGTGCCAGATGGGCGAGGATGGCGGCGCCGGTCGGTGTGACGCGCTCGCCGGCGATCCCGTCATCCAGCGTGGCAAACCCCTTCAGCAGCAATGCCGTGGCAGGAGCGGGCACCGGCATCGGGCCATGCGCCGTCCGCACCTGCCCCGAGCCCAGCGGCAGCGGGGCCACCGACCAAGTGGCGGGTTCGGCGGCGGCGATCAGCCAGGCCGCGGCCACGATGTCCGCGATGCTGTCCGCCGCACCCACCTCGTGGAACACCACGTCGCCGACCTCGACACCGTGCACCTCGGCCTCCGCCACCGCCAAGCGCGTGAAGATCGCCGTTGCGTGGTGTTTCACGCGTTCGGGCAAGGCCGCGTGTGCGATGGAGTCGCGAATGGCCGACCAGTGGACGTGGCCATGATGGTGGTGGTGGCCGTGTTGCCCGGCGGCATCCACGACGAAACGGCGTCCGGTCAGCGTGCCGTCGTCGTGCGGCACGAGCCGGCATGCGGCGCCGGAGAGCGTCGCCGCCGCGTGCGCGGCGCCCTCCACCTCCGCCGGAAACGCGTCCAGCAGGGCGGCCACGAACATGTCGCCGGCGACCCCGCCAAGCGGATCAAGGTGGATATGATGCATCGGCGACGGCAACCCTCTCCGCGATAGCCCGCTTAACGCCGCACACGGCGCGCAGTTACCGCAGGACGCATAGGGAGGTAGGCCTTTAGCCCCCCACACAAGGCGTGGGTAGAAGGGAGCCGAGTGCGAGCTCCCTCCTCAGCACGCTGCCGGGCTGGTTGGCAGGGCGGCCAGGGTTTCGGCGGCGGACGGGAAGCTGCCCTGGGTGCCCACCCGGGTGCAGCTCAGCCCCGCCGCCACGTTGGCCCGGCGCAGGGCTTCGGCCGGGGTGGCCCCACGGTCCAGCGCCGCCGCGAACACGCCGGTGAAGCAGTCGCCGGCCCCCGTCGTGTCCTTTACCCGGAGCGTCAGAGCGGCGACGTGCAGAGTGCCGTCACGGGTGGCCGCGTCGGCGCCCTGCTCGCCGCTGGTGCGCACGACACCGACGCCGAGCGCGGCTCGCAGCGCTGCGGGATCGGCGGAGGCGGCGGACTGCCCGGCAAGCCAGGCGGCTTCCTCGTGATTGGCCACGATCCAATCCACCATGCGCAAAGCGTCCGCGGCAATCGGGCCGGCCGGAGCCAGGTTCAGCACGATGCGGGCGCCGCATGCCCGGGCGCGGCGGATCAGGGTGACGGTTTGCTTGGGGTCCACCTCTCCCTGCAGCACGAGCGTCGTCTGCGGCCCGAGCTGAGCGTCCGCCACCTGGTCTGCGCGGGCGAGCAGGTTGGCGCCGCTGCCGACGGCGATCTGGTTGCGGCCATCCCGGTCCACGCAGATCGAAGCGATGCCGGTCGGTTGGTCCACCCGCACCACGAGCGAGAGGTCCACGCCGTCCGCCTCCAACCCCGCGAGTGCCGTGTCCGCCGCACCGTCCCGGCCGACGGCGGCGGCCAACATGACATGCGCCCCGTCCCGCGCGGCGGCAGCGGCCTGGTTGGCGCCCTTACCGCCGGCCTCGATCCGGATGTCGGGCCCGATCACCGTCTCGCCGGGCCGGGGCAACGCGTCGAGATAGTGGATGATGTCCAGGTTCACGCTGCCGAACACCAGGATCATCCGAGTGCAGCTTCCAACTCCGCCCATTCGCGCTTGCTGAGGCCGCTGGTTGCCTGCTCCACCGTCTCGCCGGCCAGGCGGCGCTTCACCACGGCAAGCATGCCGGCAGAGAGGGTCACGGCACCCACGCGGTAGTCCAGGAACGCGGCGTAGGTGGCCGGGACCCATGCCTCGACCGTGCGCAGCATGGCGTCGGCGTAGGCGCGGATCTCGTATTGGGCGTGGGCGTCCGCACGCAAACTCAAGAAGCCGAGCAGGTTGTGCAGGTCCGCCTTCCAGTACCACTGCGTGTAGGTGTTGAGCGTAAGGTTCATCCGCGCGAGTTCACGGGCGAGGCCCTGGCGCGCCGGGTCTGCGCCGTCCTCGTTCAGCATCCAGCTATAATTGTCGTAGGCCCGCCCGGCGTCGCTGCGCAGCAGGTCGAGCACGGCGGCGGCCTCCTCGCCTTCGAGCACGGCGCCGCGGCCCTGGCGGTTGCTCTCGGACTGGGCGGCGAGCTGCTCCGGGGCGGGGATGTAGAATTCCCGGTCCATGACGGAGTAGCGGGCGGAATACTCGTTCACGTTGGCGGTGCGGTGGCGGATCCACTGCCGTGCGACGAAGATCGGCAGCTTCACGTGGTACTTGATCTCGCACATCTCGAACGGGGTCGAGTGGCGGTGGCGCATCAGGTAGCGGATCAGCCCGGCATCCTCGCTGACCCGCTTGGTGCCACGCCCATAGGAGACTCGGGCTGCCTGCACCACGGCCGAGTCGTCGCCCATGTAGTCGATGACGCGGACGAAGCCGTGATCGAGCACGGGGATCGGATGATACAGCATCGCCTCGAGCGCCGGGACGGTGGCGCGCAGGGTGGGCGAGGTCGCATCCCTCTGGGCGGCGACTTCGGCGAGTTGTGTCGGAGACAGTGGCATCAGAACCTCCCTCTTCCCTTGAAGGAGGGGGCCGGGGGGAGGGAGGGGGCCGGGAAGAAGGGTGGCCGCACGCGGGATTGTCCCCGTGAACCGCAATCCAGTTCGCGGGTGAGTGCCGCGGCCACCCCTCCCCTAGCCCCTTCATCAAAAGGAGGGGGATCAATCAGAGAGGGTGGGATCGTTCTGGAGCGGGGCATGCCTTAACCCCTACCATTCCTCGCCAACCTCGCCTATATTCCCGAATGCTGGCTTCGGCCGGATATGGTGATAAACGATACGTGGAATAATCGTTGTGGACCCGGGGGCGGTACCCGGCGTCTCCACCACCCTCGGGTGGCTGCGGGGACGAAATAGGCTCGACACGCGTGGTAAAGACGTATTTTTCGCTCGGCATTGTACCGCCGTCATCGGGCTATATTACAAATGCCAATGACAATCATGAGGCATTCGCAGTCGCAGCGTAAGTTGCGATAGACGCGGTTCGGGGGGGCACCGGGCAACAGAAGCCCCCCCACTTATTCATACTAGGAGCGGCAGCGATGCAGGCGATCTCGGTCCTCGATCTGGCACCAATCCCCGAGGGTTCGACGCCCGCAGACGCCTTGCACAATGCACGCAGTCTGGCGCAGCACGCCGAGCGGCTGGGTTACCAGCGCTACTGGCTGGCCGAGCACCACAACATGGTCGGCATCGCCTCGGCGGCCACCGCGGTCGCAATCGGCTTCGTCGCAGGCGGCACCAGCACCATCCGGGTCGGCGCCGGCGGGATCATGCTGCCGAACCACTCCCCCCTGGTGATCGCCGAGCAGTTCGGCACGCTCGCGACACTCTACCCCGGCCGGATCGACCTCGGCCTCGGCCGCGCACCCGGCAGTGACGGTTATACCCAGCGCGCGCTGCGGCGCGATCCGGAGGCAGCGGACCACTTCCCCGAGGATGTGGCGGAACTGCAAGCGCTGCTCGGCCCGGTGCAGCCGGGTCAACGGGTGCAGGCGGTGCCCGGCGGCGGGACCAACGTGCCGCTTTGGATCCTCGGGTCCTCGCTCTACGGCGCCCAGGTGGCGGCGCATTTCGGCCTGCCATACGCCTTCGCCTCCCATTTCGCACCGGACGCGCTGATGCAAGCGTTGCAGGTCTACCGGCAGTATTTTCGACCCTCCGCGCAACTCGCGCGGCCGCATGCCATGGTGGGCGTGAACGTGATCGCCGCTGAAACCGACGCCGAGGCGCGGCGGCTGTTCACCTCCGTCCAGCAAAGCTTCACCAATATGTTCCGCGGCACCCGCGGCAAACTGCTGCCGCCGATCGACGACATCGAGAGCTACTGGACGCCGGCGGAGAAGGCGCAGGCGTCTGCCATGCTCGCCTGCTCCTTCGTGGGCTCGGCCGACACGGTTCGGCGCGAGATGGGAGCGTTCCTGGCCCGCACCGGCGCCGACGAGTTGATGGTGGCCGGCGCGATCCACAGCCACACCGCACGCCTGCGCTCCTACGAGATCCTGGCTGAGGTCGCCCACAGCCTGGCCGAGCAGAAAGCGGCGGCGTGAGCGAGGGGCTGCCGCCGGACAGCAAGCTCACGTCGGCCAAGCAGCGCTGGGCCGAGCAAGGACGGGGGCTGACGGGCCGCCACGCCCGCCCGGAGGAGGAGCGGTTGCCGCCGGGCCAGCATTTGGTGAAGGACTGGCCGGTGCTCGATCTCGGCGTCCACCCCAAAGTGGACCCGGCGCGCTGGACCTTGCGCGTGTTCGGCGCCGTGAAGGAGGCGCTCACCTGGGACTGGACCACGTTCCGTGCGCAGCAGCAGGTGCAGGAAACGACGGACATCCACTGCGTGACCACCTGGTCGCGCTACGACAACCGGTGGGAAGGCGTTGCATCCCGCACCGTGCTGGACGCCGTGCAACCGCTGCCGGAGGCCGCGTTCGTGGTGCTGCACAGCCATGATGGCTACACCACCAATTTGCCGCTGGCCGATTTCGCCGCTGCGGACGCGCTGCTGGCGCATTCGTGGGAAGGCCGCCCGCTCACCACCGAACATGGCGGCCCGGTGCGCCTGGTCGTGCCGCATCTGTATCTATGGAAGTCCGCCAAGTGGCTGCAGCGGATCGAGTTCGTGACCGCCGATGCGCCCGGGTTCTGGGAGGTGCGCGGCTACCATGACCGGGGCGATCCGTGGGCTGAGCAGCGCTATTCCGACGATTGATCGTCGGTTCCACGAAGCGCTTCGCTTCCGCAAAACTTTTTCGCTATAAGGCGCCTGTCTAAGAACCGGTGCGCCATGACGATAAACCGCTTGCTTCCCGCTCTCGCGATCGTCGCCCTGCTCGGCGGGTGTGAAACGCTGAAAAGCATCGAGCCATGGAACGGCTCGGCCGACACGATCGGGAAAGCCGAGAAAATCAAGCAGGACCCGTCGAACACGCCCGTCGAAACGCTGTACAACAACGGCGTCGACGCACTGAACGCCAAGCGTTACGCGACGGCGACCAAGCAATTCGACAACGTCGAGCAGTATTACCCATATTCCTCTTGGGCCACCAACGCTCAGTTGATGCACGGCTACTCGGAATACCTGCAGAACCACTACTCCGAGGCGATCCCGGTATTGGACCGCTTCATTCAGCTCCATCCGACCAACCGGGATATCGCCTACGCCTACTACCTCCGCGCGCTGTCATATTACGAGCAGATCGCGGACATCCAGCGCGACCAGAAGGGCACGCAGCAGGCGATGACGGCGCTGCAGGAAGTGTCGAACCGCTTCCCCGACTCCGCCTATGCCCGCGATGCGCAATTGAAGGTGGACCTCTGCCGCGACCATCTGGCCGGCAAGGAGATGGAGATCGGCCGCTACTACGAACAGCAGCATCTCTACACGGCCGCAATCAACCGCTTCCAGCGGGTGGTGGACGACTACCAGACCACCAATCACGTGCCGGAAGCGCTGCACCGGTTGACCGAAATCTACCTCATGCTCGGGCTGACCGATCAGGCAAAAACCACGGCGGCGGTGCTCGGACACAACTATCCGGGCAGCCGCTGGTATGCCGACAGCTACAACCAGCTTGTCGCGGACAACCAGGTGCCGGACTCGCAGGGGCGGTACAGCAGGCCCGGGTTCTTCGCCCGGAACATCGGGTCGCTGTTCTAAGACTTAAGAGGGGTGTCCTCTGGCGGGGTCTGGGGCAACGCCCCAATCTCTGCTTAGCAGAGTGTTTGTTAAGGCCGTTTCCCCCCGTATGCTGACCGCGCTTTCCATCCGCGACGTCGTTCTCATCGAGCGGCTGGATCTGCAGTTCGGTCACGGCCTAACCGTGCTCACGGGCGAGACCGGCGCGGGTAAATCCATCCTGCTGGACAGCCTCGGCCTGGCGATCGGCATGCGCGCCGAGCAGGGGCTGGTGCGGGAAGGGGCCGACCAGGCCAGCGTCGCCGCCTGCTTCTCCGTGACGCCGGGTCACGCCGCGCTGAGCTTGCTGGCCGAGCAGGGCGTCGACCTGGAGGACGAGATCGTGCTGCGCCGGGTGGTGGCGAAGGACGGACGGTCCCGCGCCATGATCAACGACCAGCCGGTCAGCATCGGGCTGCTTCGGCGCGCCGGGGCACTGCTGGTGGAGGTGCAGGGGCAGCACGATCAGATGGGCCTGGCCGATCCGGCCGGTCATGCCGCGTTGCTCGACACCTTCGCGGGCAACGAGGCGCTGCGGCGCGCGGCGGCCATGGCCTGGAGCAAATGGCGCGGCGCGGTCGGCGCCTTGGAGACGGCCCGCAAAGAAATTGCCGAGGCCGCGCGCGAGGAGGACTGGCTGCGTCACGCCGTGGAGGAACTGGGCGCCCTGGGCCCGGAGGACGGTGAGGAGGAGCGGCTGGCGCTCGAACGCCAACAGCTTCAGCAAGGCGAGCGGCGGGCCGAGGCGATTGCCGCCGCCGTGGCCGAGATCGCCCCCAAGGACCGCCGCAGCCCCGGCCCGGCCGCAGCCCTGCGCGCTGCCTCCCGCGCGCTGCAGCGCCTGGGGGAGTCGGCCCCCGCCGCACCAGCGCTCGCCGCCCTGGACCGGGCGGAGGAGGCGCTGGCCGAGGCGGAGACGTTGCTCACCCGGCTGGCCGAGGAGGCGGACGCCGATCCCCGCCAGTTGGAGCGGGCGGAGGAGCGGCTGTTCGCCCTGCGCGCCGCGGCCCGCAAGCACAGCATTCCCGTGATCGAACTGCCCGCGTTGCTCGGACAGTTGCGGGGCCGGCTGTCGGCGCTGGAGAGCGGTTCGGCGCATGTCGCGGAGTTGGAAGCGGCGGCGGTCGCGGCACGGAAGGCCTTTGTGGCAGCCGGCGAGGCGCTCGGTGCTGCGCGCAAGGCAGCGGCGGGGCGGATGGCGAAGGCGGTGATGGAGGAGTTGCCGCCGCTCAAGCTGGACCGCGCCCGGTTCGTGGCCGAGGTGGCGCCGCTGGACGAGGCGAAGTGGGGGCCGGCAGGGATGGAGTCCGTGCGTTTCCTGATCGCGACCAACCCCGGGCAAGCGCCGGGCGCGCTGGACCGGGTGGCGTCCGGCGGCGAACTGTCGCGCTTGATGCTGGCGTTGAAGGTGGTGCTGTCCAGCGGCTCGGCGGTGCCCACGCTGGTGTTCGACGAGGTGGATTCCGGCGTGGGCGGCGCCACGGCGGCGGCCGTGGGCGACCGGCTGGCACGGGTGGCGTCCGGCGTGCAGGTGCTGGTGGTGACGCATAGTCCGCAGGTGGCAGCGCGTGGGGTGGAGCATATGCGCGTGGCCAAGCACGTGGCGGGGGGCCGGGTGCGGACGGACGTGACGGGGCTGGACGGGGCGGCACGGCGGGAGGAGATCGCGCGGATGCTGGCCGGGGAGACGGTGACGGAAGCCGCACGGGCCGCGGCGGATAGTTTGCTGGCGGTTTGACCTTGACCCGGGTCCTGCCGCTGCTCGCCTGCCTGCTGTTGGCCACGCCGGCCGGCGCCCGGGACATACCCGGTTTCGGCACGGTGTCGTTCCCGACTTCCTGCGCGCCCGCGGTGCAGGCCGATTTCGAAACGGCGGTCGCCAGGCTGCACGCCTTCGACGGCCCCGAGGACGCTTTTCGCGCCATCGCCGCCGCCGATCCGCACTGTGCCATCGCCTGGTGGGGCGCCGCGATGACTGTCCGCGGCAACCCGCTCGCCGGTGCACCGAGCCGGGACGCGCTCGACGCCGGGCGCGCATATCTGGAGCGCGCCGTGGCGGCCGGCCCGGCAACGCCGCGCGAGGCGGGGCTGATCGACGCCCTTCGCGTCTACTACCGCGACCCGGCAGAGGATCAGGCGGCCCGCACCGCCGCCTATGAGGCCGCCATGCGCGCCTTGGCCGCGGCCTACCCGGACGACGTGGAAATCCAGAGCTTCCACGCCCTGGCCATCCTCGAAACAGTGGACCTCACCGACAAGACCTTCTCCCGGCAACTGGAGGCCGGGCGCATCCTGGAGCGGCTATGGGCAGCCAATCCGCGCCATCCCGGCATCCCCCACTACCTCATTCATGCCTACGACTACCCGCCCTTGGCTTCGCGCGGGCTGGCGGCGGCGCGCGCCTACCCCGCCATCGCGCCCGCCGGTCACCACGCGCTGCACATGCCGTCGCATATCTATTCGATGCTGGGGATGTGGGCGGACTCGATCGAAGCGAACCGCATGGCGGCGGCGCTGCATGCGCCCGGCCCCGAGGACATGCCGCGGATGGACGCGGACGACCCGCACGGGATGGATTTCATCGCCTACGCCCATCTTCAACTCGGCCAGGACGATGCCGTCCGGGCCGCCCTGGCCGACGCCGGGCCGTCGGATGAGCGCGTGCTGGTGACGGCGCGCTATGTGCTGGAGCGCGGCGACTGGTCAGGGGCGGCGGTGATGCCGGTCGCCGGTCTGTCGCCGTATCAGCAGATCACGGCCCGTTTCGTCCGCGCGCTCGGATCAGCCCGGTCCGGCCAGGTCGCGGCGGCACGACGAGAATCGGACGCCTTGCATGGGCTCCGCGAGACGGTGCTGCAGGAGGACGGTGCTTACTGGGCCGGGTTGGTGGACGTATACGGCGGCGCGGCCGATGCCTGGACCGCCTACGCGGCTGGCGACGTGGCGGGCGGCTTGGCGCTGATGAGTGCAGCGTCCGATGCCGACGACGCGCGGGAAAAGCATATCCTGCTGGAAAACAAGCTGTTCCCGATGCGTGAGCTGTATGCCGACCTGTTGCTCATGGCGGGCCACCCGGCAGAGGCGTTGACAGCGTTCCACACCAGCGAGGCCGCGGCGCCGAACCGCTTCAACGGCTTCCTCGGATCCGCCCGGGCCGCCCGCGCCCTGGGCCTCGCAGACGAGGCAAGGCAGACTTACGCGAAGGCGGCAGCGCTGGTCGTGGACGCCTCACCAGGCCGGCCGGAGTTTACCGAAGTCCGGCTTGAGGGTCGTGGGCCTGCACCCTGAAGCCCAACGCTGCAAAGACCATCTCCCTCCCTTGAGGGAGGAGCTAGGGTAGCGGCAGCAACCGGCACACATCGGCCACGGAGCACCTCTCCCTCAAAAGCAGCCGGAGACGTCAAGCCACCAAATCCGACCGCAGCGCACAGGCATCCGCCGTCTCCGCCGTCTCCAACTGGAACGTGCAGTGACCGATGCCGAAGCCCTCGTTCAGGGCCGAGCAAGCCATCTGCACCAGCGTCGCGGTGGCGCCGCTCGAGACCAAATGCGCCGTCGCTGCCGTGCGGGTGGTGGAGAGCGCCCAGATATGAAGATCGTGCACCTCCGTCACGTCCGGCAAGGCCAACAGGCGGGTGCGCACCGCCGCTGGGTCGATGCCGGGGGGAACGGCGTCCATCGCCAGCGCGGTTGCGTCCCGCAGCAGGCCCCAGCTCCCGGCCACGATCACGGCGGAAATCGCCAGGCTCGCCACCGGGTCCAGCCAGAGCGCGCCGGTGAGGGTGATCAGCCAGGCGGCCAGCAGAACGCCCGCCGACACGCCGGCGTCTGCCGCCATGTGCAGGAAGGCGCCGCGGATGTTCAGGTCGTCGTGCCGGCCGCGCATGAACATCAGCGCGACGGCCCCGTTGACGAGGATGGCCGCCGCCGCGACGGCCATGACCGCCCCACCGGCGACCGGGGTCGGGTTCAGCAAGCGCTGTATGGCCTCGACCACGATCGCCCCGGTGCCGACCAGCAGCACGCTCGCATTCGCGAGCGCGGCCAGGATGCTGCCCCGCCCCCAGCCATAGGTGCGCCGCGCGGTCGGGCGCCGCCGCTCCAGCGCCGAGGCGAACCAGGCGAACGCCAAGCCGAGCACGTCCCCGAAATTGTGCACGGCGTCGGCAAGTAGCGCCGTCGAGTGCGCCCATGCCCCGACCCCGATTTGCGCCAGCACGAGGGCAACATTGAGCGTGATGCCGACGGCGAAGGCGCGGCCGAACGTGGCCGGGGCGTGGCTGTGACCATGACCGGCGCCATGATCGTGGTGATGGCCATGATCATGGCCATGCTCGTTTCCAAGGTGTTCGTGCGGCATGGCATAGTATGGCGCATGGGAAGCGGCGGGTTCCATCCCTTTGACGTAAGGGTTTGACGCCTTAGATGCATTGCATGACCAAAATCCACGATTGGCCGAATGCCTTCCCGCTCGCCTGTCTGCCGGAGGGATTGGCAGCCATGACGCCGTCCACAACCGGCCAGCCCTCCCCGCTTCCCGCATGGGACCTTTCGGACCTTTACTCCGATACGGAAAGCCCGCGAATCCGCGAGGACCTGGACGCGGCCGAACGGGACGCAGCCGCATTCAGCGATCGTTACGCCGGCAAGCTGTCGGCGCTCTCGGGCGGCGAGCTTGCTACGGCGCTGGCCGGATACGAGCGGATCGAGGAAGTGCTCGGCCGCGTGATGTCCTTCGCCCAGCTCAAGTTCAGCGGTGACAGCACGGACCCGGCGATCGGGCGCTTCATGCAGTCCTGCTCCGAGCGGGTGACGGCGATCAGCTCGCACCTGATCTTCTTCTCGCTCGAACTCAATCGGCTGGATGACGCCGTGCTCGAGCGCCAAGCCGCAGACCCGGCGCTCGCCCGCTGGCAGCCTTTCCTGCGTGACCTGCGCGTCTTCCGGCCGCACCAGCTTTCGGACGAGGCGGAGAAGCTGCTGCACGACAAGTCCGTCACCGGCGCGCAGGCCTGGAGCCGGCTGTTCGACGAGACGGTTGCCGGCATGCGCGTCCCGTTCGGCGAGACGGAGCTGACGGTGAGCGACGTGCTGAACAAGTTGTCGGACCGCGACCGTGCCACGCGCGAGCAGGCGGGCCACGCGATCGGCAAGGCATTCGGCGACCGGGTCAAGCTGTTCAGCCTGATCACCAACACGCTGGCCAAGGACAAGTCGATCAGCGACACTTGGCGCCGCTACCCGCGCCCGGGCAGCAGCCGCAACCGGTCCAACATGGTCGAGGACGAGGTGGTGGACGCGCTGGTGTCCGCGGTAACGGCCGATTACGCGCGGCTGTCCCACCGGTACTACCAGATGAAGGCCAAGTGGCTCGGCTTGCCCAAGCTGCAGCACTGGGACCGCAATGCACCGTTGCCGGGCGACGACGACCGGGCAATCTCCTGGGACGAGGCGCGCAACCGGGTGCTTACCGCTTACGGCGCGTTCAGCCCGGAACTGGCCGATGTCGGACGCAAATTCTTCGACAAGCCTTGGATCGACGCGGGGTTGCGGCCCGGCAAATCCGGCGGGGCGTTTGCCCACCCGACGGTGCCTTCGGCGCACCCGTACTTGCTGCTGAACTATCACGGCCGCACCCGCGACGTCATGACGCTGGCGCACGAGTTGGGCCACGGCGTGCATCAGGTACTTGCCGCGGATCAGGGGTATCTGCAGTCCGGCACGCCGCTCACTTTGGCGGAGACGGCCAGCGTGTTCGGCGAAATGCTCACATTCCGTGCCCTCCTGGACGCCGAGACCGACCCCGCACGCCGCCGCATCATGTTGGCCGGGAAGGTTGAAGACATGCTTAATACGGTGGTGCGCCAGACGGCGTTCTACCGGTTCGAAACGCTGCTGCACGACGAGCGGCGCGGAGGCGAGTTGCTGCCGGAGCGGATCGGCGAGATCTGGCGCCAGGTGCAAACGGAGAGCCTGGGCCCGGCATTCGAGTTCACGCCGGAATACGACGTGTTCTGGGCTTACGTGCCGCATTTCGTGCACTCGCCCTTTTATGTGTATGCCTACGCGTTCGGCGATTGCCTGGTGAACGCCCTGTATGGCGTGTTCCAGGACGGGCATCCCGGGTTCCAGGCGAAGTACCTGGACATGCTGCGGGCAGGTGGGACCAAGCGGCACCGCGAGTTGCTGGCCCCCTTCGGGCTGGACGCATCGGACCCGGCGTTCTGGCGGCGGGGGCTCGACGTGATCGCCGGCTTCATCGACGAGTTGGAAGGGCAGGAATCGTGAACGAGGACCGGCCCAATTTCATCGGCGAAATGCGCCGCATGGCCCGAACGTCGGGCGCCGTAGGTGGCATCGGCCTACGCGTCGCCGGGCAGCGCATGTTCGGCATCAAAGGCAACCAGACGGCGCATGCGGAGGATCTGAAGGCGATCCTGGGCGGGCTGAAAGGCCCGTTGATGAAGGTGGCGCAGTTCCTGTCCACCATCCCGGACGCATTGCCGGCCGAGTATGCGGCGGAGTTGGCGCAACTGCAGGCGAACGCCCCCCCGATGGGCTGGAGCTTCGTGCGGCGGCGCATGGCCGGCGAGCTGGGACCGGATTGGCAAAGCAAGTTCAAGAGCTTCGGCCAGGACGCGGCGGCGGCGGCGAGCCTGGGCCAGGTGCACCGGGCAACGCTGCTGGATGGCACGAGCGTTGCCTGCAAGCTGCAATATCCCGACATGGCCAGCACGATGGAGGCAGACCTCCGCCAGCTCCGCCTAGGGATGTCCGTCTACAAGCGCTTCGAGTCCGCGATCCAACTGGACGACATCTACGACGAGTTGGCGGAACGGCTGCGCGAGGAGCTCGATTACCGGCGGGAGGCGTCGCAAATGCGGCTCTACGGCCTCATGCTGGCCGGCGATCCGCTGGTGAGTGTCCCGGTGCCGGTGGAATCCCACTCGACCGGGCGGCTGCTGACGATGACGTGGCTCGAAGGCCGCGGGCTGCAGTCCCGCCTGGACGAAGGCATGTCGGAAGAGGAGCGCAACCACCTTGCGACGGCGATCTTCCACGCGTGGTATCGGCCGCTGTATCGGTACGGCGTGATCCACGGCGACCCGCATCTCGGCAATTACCAGGTGCGTGCGGACAATGGCCTGAACCTGTTGGATTACGGCACGATCCGGGTGTTTCCATCCAAGTTCATCCGCGGCGTGATCGACCTGTATGAGGCGATCCGGGACGAGGACATGGACCGGGCGCACCATGCCTACGAGCAGTGGGGCTTCACCGGGCTGAGCCGGGAGAAGATGGGCATCCTGAACCAGTGGGCGCGGTTCATCTACGAGCCGCTACTGGATGACCGGGTGCGACTGATCCAGGAGCATGGCAGCCCGGATTATGGCCGCCAAGTCGCGGAAAAGGTGCACGACGAGCTGAAGACCAGCGGCGGCGTCCGTCCGCCGCGGGAGTTCGTGCTGATGGACCGGTCGGCGGTCGGGTTGGGCAGCGTTTTCCTGCGGCTGAAAGCGAAGCTGAACTGGTCCCGGATGTTCAACGAGCTGATCGCCGGGTTCAACGAGGCAGACTTGGCAGAGCGGCAGGCGGCAGCGCTGAAGGAAGCGAAGGTGCCGGCGACAGCCTCACTTTAAGGCCTGACGCTAAACTGGCGCCTTCTCGCGGTCGGGCGTGGCTGCACGCTCCCGCCGCGCGAAAGTTGCGTCGGGATAGCGGCAGCCCGGCGCGAGGAGCGTTGCGGGATCGACGGCGGGCGCGCGGATGGGTTGGGGCCTGGCTGCGTCGGCCCGGTAGGCGAATGCGGCCAGGCGTTCGCCACGCGAGGACAATGCAGTCAGGGCAGAGGCCGCCCCGGTGTGGCCGAGTTCGGCCGCACGGGTGAGCCAGCAGGTAGCCTCGGCATGGTTGGGCGGGTGGTCGCCGGGCGTGGCATAGAGTTCGGCCACAATCGCGGCAGCGGCGGCGTCTCCGGCCAAGGCGGCTTTACGAAGCCAGGTCTCGGCAGCTTCGGCGTTGCGTGCGATGCCCTGCCCGTGCAGCAGCGCGTAGCCGTATCGGGTCTGCGCAGCCCGAACCCCGGCTTCGGCGGCACGTCGGTAGCATGCAAGAGCGGCCGCTGCATCCCGCGCACGCCCGAGGCCGAGTTCGGCCATGAAGCCTGCAAGGTAGAGACCCATCGGGAGATTACCGTCCGCGGCGGCGAGGATGAGGCTGTGGATCTCATCCCGTCTCGCCGGGTCAGGACCGGCATGCAGCAGGGCCATGGCGAGGCCGAGACACCCGGCAGGACTGCCGGATCCGGCAGCGCTGCGGAACAAGCGAATGGCCCGGGACGCCTCGCGCCAGGGTGACGGGCCGTAGAGGCAAACGTTGGCCAACAGCAGCGTGCCCTCTACCGACCCGGCGGTGGAGGCGAGGGTGGCCCATCTGTAGCCGGTGGCGAAGTCCGGGCCTTCCGCCGCGCCCGAGCGGATCAGGCCCTGCAGCGCCAACTTGGCCAATTGCACCATCGCATCCACATGCCCGGCGGCCCCGGCCCGCTCGAACCAGCGCGCGGCCTCCCTCAGGCTCGGGGGGACGCCACGGCCGTACAGGTAGCAGTTTGCCACTTCGGCCTGGCTGGGCGCGTCCCCGGCCGTAGCGGCGCGGGCGGCACAGGCGAAGGCGCCGACTGCGTCAGCGCACCGTCGTTTCGCCGCGGCGCGGCGTCGCCAAAAGGCGCACGCCAGAGATCGTAGCCACTGAGCCAAGCCGATGCCTCCCGCACCCGAATGCTTGGTCGAGGATGACGCGTGTTCGTTGCCGAAGCGTTAACGGTGCGCGCAACCACGGCGCCGTTCGGCACGTTTGCGGCGCAATGAATGCAACCACCCTGCTCGACCGGCTGAACGCGTTGCTGCCGGCCATGCAGGCCCGTGCGGCGGCGCTCGATGCAAGCGCGTCGTTTCCGTCCGACGACATTGCGGAACTTCGCACCGCCGGTGTGCTCGCCGCCGCGGTGCCCGGGCGGTTCGGTGGCCTTGGCATCGGCACCGAGCCACAGGCTGCTGGCGCCGCGCTCGACATGTTCCGGGCGCTCGGGCGCGGCAACCTGGCGCTCGGGCGCTTGGTGGAGGCGCACGTCAACGCGCTGCGGCTGGTGTTTGCCTACGCCGACGAGGCGCTGTGCCGGGTCGTGGCGGACGATGCGCAAACCGGGCATCTGTGCGGGCTGTGGGTGACGGACCCGCCCGGCGCCACGCTGCATGCCGGGCCGGGCAACACGGTTTCCGGTCACAAGCAGTTCTGTTCCGGGGCTGGGCACGTGACACGCGCGGTCGTGACGGTGGAGGACGGGGGCGGCACGCGGCTCGCCTACGCGCGGTTGGATGCCGGTGTTGCCGTTCGTGCTTTGCCGGGCGGGCTTTCCGGGATGCGGGCGGCGACCACGGGGCAAGTGAGCTTCGACGCAACCGACGCAACGCTGTTCGGGGCGCCGGGCGATTACCTGCGCGAGCCTGATTTCTCATGCGGGGCATGGCGCACATCGGCGGCGACCCTGGGAGGGCTCGAGGCGCTGACGGACCAGTTCGCGCGGCAGGTGCGGGAGCGGGGGCGTCAGGGCGATCCCCACCAGCAAGCCCGGTTCGGTCACGTGCTGATGGCGACGGAAACGGCGCGGCTGTGGATGTCGGCAGCGGCAGAGCGCGCGGAGCAACCCGAAGGCGATCCGGCCGATGCAGTGGCGTATGTCGGCCTTGCGCGCCTGGTCGTCGAGCGGGCGTGCCTGGACGCCATCGAGTTGACGCAGCGTTCGCTGGGCGTGGCGGCGCTGTTGCGGGCCAACCCGGTCGAGCGGTTGTGCCGGGACCTCACCACCTATCTGCGCCAGCCAGCGGCAGACATGGTGCTGACGGAGGCGGCGGCGCGTGCGCTGGACGTGCCGGCATGACCCGGCGCACCGAGACGATCCGGCCCGATTACTTCGAGGGCCTCTACGCGGCCGATCCCGACCCGTGGAAATTCGCCACCAGCGATTACGAGCGGGATAAATACGCCGCCACCCTGGCCGCCCTGCCCGACCGGCGGTTTGCCTCTGCGCTCGAGGTTGGCTGCTCCATCGGCGTGCTCACCGGGCAATTGGCGGGGCGTTGCGACAACCTGCTGGCGCTCGACGTGGCGGAGGGAGCGCTGGAGCAGGCGCGGGCGCGCAATCCGGGCGTGCAGTTCGAACGGCGGGCGGTGCCGGACGAGTGGCCGCCAGGCCGGTTCGACCTGATCATGTTCTCCGAAGTACTGTACTACTTAGACGCCGCGGCAATCCGGGCGACAGCGGCAAAGGCGATGGCGGCAATCAAGCCCGGCGGCTGCTTTCTGTTGGTGCACTATCTCGGCGGGACCGACTACCCGAGCACGGGCGACGAGGCCGCCACCGGGTTCATCGAGGCCGCCGGCCTCAGTCCAACCGTTCAGGTTCGAGAGACGCTGTATCGGATAGACCGGCTCGAAGCGCCACCGGACGGAGCCGCGCCAGGATAGCGTCCGCCGCCGCAGTCTCTTCGGCGAGGCGGGCCACGGGAACCTGGGTTCGCGCCAGGGCGGGTGATTGACGCTCCACTGCGTCCCACGCCATACCGAAAAATGGTGCACGGAGAATCTGCGCAAGCGTCGCCGGGCCGATTTGCAATCTGGCGGCGAGGCTGGCGGTTTCGAACGCCGGGCTCTGGTAGGCACGCCGCAACTCGGCTCGGCAGCGGGCACGGCGGGCGCAGTTGGCAGCGGGTTCCAGCCGGTCGTCGATGAAGGCATCCGGTTGGGTCAGACGGCGGCGGATCGTATCGGCCATGCCGCCCTTGCTGCGCCCCTGCGTCCGGCCCGATACGGACACGTGCACTTCCGGCGCGTGACGGATACGGGCATCCACCCGGCGCAAAGCTGCGATCAAGGCACGGTCCTCGCCGGACGGGATCGCCGGCACGCCGCCGCAGCGCGCATAGGCGGCGGCCGTAACGGCTATGCTGGCGCCGGAGTGCTGCGTGTGGCGGGGCATCGGATCGGCCGGGTCTGGATCAAGCAGCCCGTGAATTTCGTCCAGCAACGCATCGTAGGCGCATTCCCGGGCGTCGTCCTCGTGCAGCTTGGCAGGGATGCGGCCCCATTCGATCGGATGCAGGTCCACCCATCCCGCTACGGCGTCGGCCCCGGTTTCGAGGGCGGCGAGGTTGGCGGCGAGCCAATCCGCATCCACCTGGCCATCGGCGTCCGTGGTGAGCAATACGCCGGCAGGTCCGGCAATCTCGACGGCGGCCGCCATCGCCATCTGGCGGGCGTGTCCAGCAGTCGCTTGCTCGAACGGCAGAATGCGCTCGATGACGTGGAGCCGGGTTCCTGGCCGCATCGGCACTCCACGTGCGATGTCGGCGGTGCCGTCCTTCGTGTTGTTGATGAGGAGAACGATCGCGTCTAATTGCGCGCCCACTTGGGCGTCGAGCGCCTCGAGGCAGGCGGCAATCCGGTCAGCTTCGTCGCGGGCGGGGATGGCTACGGCGCTGAAGGCCGATCGGGGGCGCTGCATGGCATCGGAAGTGGCGGCAGCGACGAAAAGTGGAATAGGTGGATGTTAAACTAACGCCAAAAACACAGAAGGCCCCGGATCGCACAGCATGCGTTCCGGGGCCTTCCCATTGCCGGACGGCGCACCGTCTGACTCTGGAGGCGATTTAGGCCGCGGCGAACACCGAGGCACGAGTCCAGGTCAAAGCGGCGGGCAGAGCGATCGGACAATGAGACACTGGATCACCTCCTTTCAGTAAGTTTCAGGGATAGCGAACATGGGGGATGAAACGGACGGCGGCAAGGGTTTCGTGGCGGCAGGAGCTTGGCCGAGGTGGACAGCATCGCCAGCCGCATCGAGAGTGCGCCGCGGCAAAGGAATGGCAGCATGGAATTCGACTTCGACGCGCTCTCGGCAGCCGACCGCTACAAGCTTATGGTGTCCACGATCGTGCCGCGGCCGATTGCCTGGGTGGTGACGCAGTCCGAGACGGGGCTGGTGAACGCAGCGCCCTACTCGTTCTTCAACGGCGTGGGGGGTGACCCACCATTGGTGAGCATCAGCATCGAGGGGCGGCCCGGCGGCGGGCTGAAGGACACCGCGGCCAACATCGCCCGCTCCGGCCAGTTCGTGATCAACCTGGTGAGCGACGCAATGGCGGAGTCGATGGTGGTGACGGCCATGGACTTCGACCCCCTGGTCAGCGAGGTGGAGGAGGCGGGACTGAAGGTCGTCCCATCGCTGCGGATCGCGCCGCCGCGCATCGCCGGCAGCCCGGTCGCGTTCGAGTGCGAGCGGTATCAGACGGTCGAATTGCCGCACGAGCGCCACTTGGTGATCGGCCGCATCCTGGCCATGCATATCGACGATGCGTGCATGGAGAATGTGGAGCGGCTGTACGTGGACACGCCGAAGCTCGACCTGGTGGGCCGGATGCACGGCGGTGGCTGGTATACCCGCACGCGGGACCGGTTCGAGCAGCCGCGCATGGCGGTCGAGACATGGAAGCGGCCAGCCGCTGAATGACGCCCCTGCTGCTTCGCCCACTCGGCCTGCGCCGGGTGAGCCTGCTGTGGGGCGGGCTGACGCTGTCCGCCATCGGGGACCAGCTTTACGCGGTGGCGCTGGTGTGGGTCGCGGTCGGCGTGTTCGGGGCGGCGGCGGGCTATCTGTCCGCGCTGCAGGCCGGGTGCGGGATGGTGGCGGCGTTGCTGGCCGGGCGCTGGGTGGACCGGTGGGACCAGCGGCGGGCGATGGCGGGGGCGGATCTGGCGCGCGCCGCCGTGCTGCTCGGTTTGGTCGGCTGGTGGCTGGCGCGGGGTGGGCCGCCGCCGCCGGGGCTGGTGGTGGCCATCGTGGTGCTGGCGGCCGGCGAGGCGGTGTTCCGCCCGGCGCTGGCGGCAACGCTGCCGCAATTGCTGCCGGACCGGGTGCTGCTACCGGCGGCCAACGCGCTGTTCGACACGACGGAGCGGTCCGCCCGGCTGCTGGGCCCGGGGCTGGTGGGCGTGCTGGCGGGTGCACTGCCGGTGGTGCATTTCTTCTCGCTGGATGCGGCGACGTTCCTGCTATCCGCCTCGGCCGTGCTCTGTCTGGGCCGCGGCCCCCGGCCGTTGCCACGGGCGCGGATGTCGGTGCTGGGCAGTGTCGGCCATGGATTCGCCATGGTGCGCAAACACCGGCTGCTATGGTCCGTGCTGCTGGTCACCGGGCCGATCAACGGGCTTTGGGTGGGCGTGTTCTACCTCGCCCTGCCGCTGCTGATCGAGCGGGCGGGGATCACCGGGCCGGGCGGGACGGGGCTCGGCGCGTACGGGCTGGTGATCTCCGCCTATGGCTGCACCAATTTGCTGGCGACCTTGGTGGTTGGCAGCCGCCGGCTTCCTGTGCATCCGGGGCGGATGATGTTCTCGGGTTCCGTGATCGTGGGGCTGGGCACGGCGGCGCTCGCGTTCGGCAGCGTAGCCGGGTTGCCGGCGCTGCTGGCGGCGTCCGCCTTCGCCGCGGTCGGTGGGCCGATGAAGGATATCCCGGCGGCGGTTTTGCGGCAGACCGAACTTCCTGCGGGGGAGGTCGCGGCGGCCATGCGGGCCTTTATGGTGGTGTCCTATGGCGGCGTGCTGGTTGCGATGCTTGCGATGCCGTCGGTCGTGCGGGCGCTTGGGCCGATGACTCTGGTAGGGCTGTGCGGCGCCGGGTTAGTTGGGCTCGCGTGCTGGGGCTTGGCGCGGCACTGGAGCGACGGCCGCTAACGACGGGAACGGGGGAGACGCCCCTGCCTCATGCCAGTACGTTCACCGCGTTCACCGAAGCAGCATCCGCTCAAAGCCGGGAGGCCGCCTGTTCCGCAGTCGCTTCGGCCAACATGACCGCCGCCTGATCGGCCGCGATCGCGCCGGGCGTGCCGCGCGGGGCAACGTCCGTGTCCAACTGCTTGGTCGCGCTCAACACCCCAGCTTGCGCCGTCTGGATCGATCCCCGTTCCAGGGGCGAGGCCGGAGTAGCCGCAGCCAGATGCGGCTGGCTTGCGGGGCGCGCTGCGATCGCGGACGCCGCTCCGATTCCGCCCAATACTGACACAAGTGCTCTCCCGCGCTCATCGCCGTTCCCGAGGCAACGTAGGCGGCAGATATTGACGCCTCGTAAACGAACGGCAATGAAAAACGGCCTGTGTCGCAGATCCTGCGACGAGCTATGCCGCCATTGCCTGATAGGTCGGACCATCCCCTGCCACCGTGGTACGGCGCATGTCACGCACCTGCGCGGCGTCGAACCGGCGCACACGGTGCATGGTCTGGCGGTTGTCCCACATCACGAGGTCGAACGGCTGCCAGCGGTGCACGTAGACGAACTGCGGCTGCACCGCGTGCTCGGTCAGGTCCCGCAGGAAGGCGCGCGCCTCCGGCACCGGCCAGCCCACGATCGAGCCCGCGTGGGAGGAAAGATAGAGCGATTTGCGGCCGGTGACCGGGTGCGTGCGGACCAGGGTTTGGCGGACCGGCGCGAACATCGCCCGCTCCTCCTCGGTGAGTTGGTCGAAGCCGAGCGCGCCGCGGGAGTACATGAGCGAGTGTTCGCACACGAGGCCGTCCACCTCGCGCCGGGTTGCGTCGTCCAGCCCGTCGTAGGCGGCGCGCATGTCGGCGAACTCGGTGTTGCCGCCGCCGCTGGAGACGACCCGGCCGGAGAGGATGGAGTATTTCGCAGGCGTCGCACGGAACGAGCTGTCCGAATGCCAGAGCTGGTTGCCGAGATTGAACATGCGCCGCCGGTCGTCACGGGCGAGGGGCTTGCCGGACTGGTCGAGGTTGGACACGTCGGCCATGCCCTGGGGCAGGCGCTTCTGGTCGGGCTTGGTGACGTTGCCGCCGCGCGTGTCCTCGAGTGGCCCGAAGTACTGGGTGAACGCCATCTGCTGCTCGTCGGTCAGGTGCTGCGCCGGGAACACCAGCACGGCATAGCGGTCCATGCCTGCCTCGATGGCGGCGACCTCGTCCGCGGTGAGCGGCTGGGTTGCGTCCAGCCCGGTGACGCGGCCGGCGAAGCAGGGGCCGACCTGTTCGATGCTGAGAGTCATGACGGGGGTGCGCTCCTTCAGGTGCGTTCTAGGGACGGAGGCGATGCTAGCGTTGGATGGGTGGCGGCGTCACGCTTGGCGTCATGGTTTTGTGCGACCGCGTGGCGGTTTACGCCGCGCCGTTCTCGACCAGGCGCATCAGCGTCTCCAGCCGGTCCGCCTCGGCCACCGGCTTGTCCGGGCGCAGCCGTGCCACGCGGGGGAAACGCAGGGCCACGCCCGATTTGTGCCGGTTGGAAAGCTGCGCCGCGTCGAAGGCGATCTCCAGCACCAAGCCGCGTTCCACCTCGCGCACCGGGCCGAAGCGGTTGGTCGTGTGATTGCGGATCCAGCGGTCGAGCTGCACCAGTTCGGCGTCCGTGAAGCCGCTATACGCCTTGCCCACGGGGACGAGCTCGCCGTCCTCCCGCCACAGGCCGAACGTGTAGTCCGAGTAGTAGGACGAGCGTTTGCCGTGACCGCGCTGCGCGTACATCACCACGGCGTCGATGGTCAGCGGCTCGCGCTTCCACTTCCACCACTGCCCCTTGGGCCGGCCCGGCACGTAGGGGCTGTCCGCCCGTTTCAGCATCAGCCCCTCGATGGAGGCGGCGCGGGTGCCGTCCCGCACGGTGGACAGTTCGGCGATGGACGCGAACGGGATCATGGCGCTCAGATCCATCCGCCGGGGCTGCACCCGCGCGAACCACTGTTCCAGCCGCACCCGGCGCGCGTCGAACGGCAAGGGGCGGAGGTCCTCGGCGCCGTCGAACAGGATATCGTACAGACGGACGTGGACCGGGAAATCCTTCAGCATCTTGGCGCCAACGACCTTTCGGCCCAGCCGCTGCTGCAAATCGGCGAACGGGGCCACCTCACCGTCGCGCAGCACCAGCAGCTCGCCGTCCAGCACGGCGTGGAAGTCCATCGTTTCCACCACCTCGGGGAAGGTGGCCGACACATCCTCCGCACCGCGCGAGTAGACCCGGCGGCCGCCCGGCACCGCCACCAACTGGGTGCGGATGCCGTCCCACTTCCACTCCGCGCGGAACTGGGCGGCATCCAGCGCGGCAAGGTCCGGCACCTCCAGCGGGTGGGCCAGCATGAGCGGGCGGAAGACGGGCGCGCCCATCGGGTCGGGGCGGTCCCCGCGGCCCTCGAGCCAGGCGAACAGCGGGAGGTAGGGCGGGGTGAGGCCGTGCCACACCTCCTCGATCTCGTCGGGGGCGATGCGTCCGCCCGCCAGCTCCGCCAGCGCGACCTTGGCCAGCCGGGCGGAGGCGCCGACGCGCAGGCTGCCGGTGATCAGCTTGAGCAGCGCATAACGGCCGGACGCGTCCGAGGCGTCCAGCCACCCGGCCACGATCAGCGGCAAGTCGTTCTTGGGCGTGGTGATCAGCGTCTGGATCACGTCCGTCATGGTGGGGGGCGGCTGGTTGGTGGGGCGGGTGGGCCACATCAGGGCCACCGTGTCCGCCAGGTCGCCCACGTAATCGTACGACCAGGCGAACAGCACCGGGTCGGTCCGCGCCTCGGCCAGGCCGCGGATCAGCATGGGTTTGGCGGCCTGGAAGGCGAGTTCGCCGGTGAGTGCGGCGAGGGCGAAGCCGCGGTCCGGGTCCGGTTCGGTGGCGAAGTAGCGGTGCAGCAAGGCGATCTTGGCCAGCCGGCCGGGGGTGAGGACCAGACGCTCGAGCAGCTCCGCAAATGCGATCATGGCGGGGGAGAGTGGGCCCTCGGGCTCGATCCCGCCAGGGGGAGGTGCGGGCAAGCCGTTCGCCAGCCGTCGTGCCGGATGGTAGCGTGCGGATATAGCGGCCGCCACAAGGCCGCGAAAAACGTTGGATGGGAGCAAGCATGTCCAGCACGGACGCAGCAACACCAGGCGTGAGAGACGCTGGCACACCCGGCGTGAGGACCGCAGCCACGCCGCGTATCCGGGCCGTGCAACGCGTGGCGCTGTCGCTGCTGGTGCTGAGCGGCGCGATCAACACGATCGACCGGGCAGCGCTCGCGGTGGCGAACCCGCTGGTGCGTCACGACCTGAACCTGTCGATCTCGGATATGGGCCTGCTGCTGTCCGCATTCCTGTGGGCCTACGCGTTCGCGCAGTTGCCGGTCGGCCCGTTGATCGACCGGCTCGGGCCGAGGCGCCTGTTGGCGGCGGGGCTCGCCGTGTGGTCGTCGGCGCAGTTGCTGTGCGGCATTGCCGGCAGCGTGACACAGTTCGCGGCCGCGCGGGTGCTGCTCGGCGTGGGGGAGGCGCCGCAGTTCCCAACGGGTGGCCGGGTGGTGCGGGACTGGTTCAACGCGCGGGACCGCGGCCGCGCCTCGGGCATCTTCAACAGCGCCTCGACGCTGGGCACCGGGATTGCGGCGCCGCTGCTGACGGGGCTGATGCTGCTGTACGGGTGGCGCTGGATGTTCGCGGTCATGGGCATTGCCGGGCTGTGTGCCGGCGCGATCTGGTATGCGCTGTATCGCGATCCGAGCCAGGTTCCGCTGACGGAGGCCGAGCACCTGTACCGCACCGATGGCGACGTGCCGGAAATCGCGCGCCCGATTACCTTCGTCGAGTGGCGGCGGCTGTTCCGTTGCCGGACGACGTGGGGGATGGTGCTCGGCTATTTCGGGGTGATCTACGTCAACTGGTTGTTCAATGCCTGGCTGCCCGGTTATCTCGAGATCGAGCGGCACATGAGCTTGGGGCACACGGGCTTGGTGGCTGCCATACCGTATGTGTTCGCCGTGCTGGGCGGGGTCAGCGGCGGGTTCGTGGTGGATTGGCTGATGGCGCGGGGCCTGTCCCGGATCGACAGCCGCAAGTTTCCGCTTTGCCTTGCAATGATGGGGGAGGCGGCGTTCGTGGTCGTCACGGCGCTGATCGCCAGCAACACCGTGGCGGTGGCGTGCCTGTGCGGAGCGATGTTCTGCGGCACGGTGGCGACGACGTGCGCCTGGGCGGTGGTGAGCGTGGCGGCGCCGGCGAACAGCACCGGGTCGCTGGGATCGGTGCAGAATTTCGGCGGCTATTTGGGCGGGGCGCTGGCTCCGATCGTAACCGGGTTCATTGTACAGGGGACGGGGTCGTTCGTGCCGGCGCTGATCGTGGGCGCGGGAATGTGCGTGTTTGCGGCGGTGAGTTACTTCGTGATCCTGCGGCGGCCGATTACGCCGGGGGACCTTCAGGGGACGTAAGATCGAGGCATCGCCCCAACCCTCCCGTCCTCCCGACCCCTTCCCTCAGGGGGTGAAGGGGATCACCATCCCCTTCCGGGTGCAGGGCAGCGCCCTGCATGCTTGCTTTTCCTCCTGGGACGTGGTTCAAGCCGCGCCTTCCCTGCTGAGGCGCTATGGCGGTGCCCCGGCTATGCCCATTGTGGGCCGATCCAGCCATAGGGACCACATATGCCACTGTATGAATGCGTGCTCATCGCACGCAACGACGTCACGCAACAGCAGGTCGAGGCCGTTGCCGACACCATCGCCGCCCAGCTCGAGGCCGATGGCGGCACCGTGCCGAAGCGCGAATACTGGGGCCTGCGCTCCCTCGCTTACCGCATCAAGAAGAACCGCAAGGGGCATTACATGCTCCTCGGCCTCGATGCGCCGCCCGCCTCCATCAACGAGATGGAGCGCCAACTGGGCCTGAACGAGGACGTGCTGCGTTTCATGACCATCCGCGTGGACGAGATCACGGAGGAGCCGTCCTCCATCCTGTCGCGCAAGTCCGATGACCGTGAGCGCACATTCCGCGGCCCGAAGCCCGCCGGCCGGTTCGAGAGCGGCCGCAAGCGCGGCTTCGACGACCGCGAGGAATTCCGCGCCCGTGACGAGTTCAGCCGCGAGGACCGCGGCGGGTTCGGCAACGGGTTCAATCCGGGCGGGGAGGAGTAAGCCATGTCCGACGCAATCAACGACACCGACGTCAATCCGGCCGCCCGCCGCTCCGCCGTCGGCGCCCGCCGGCCGTTCTACCGCCGGCGCAAGTCATGCCCGTTCTCCGGCCCGAATGCGCCGAAGATCGACTACAAGGACGTGCGCCTGCTGTCCCGCTTCCTGAGCGAGCGCGGCAAGATCGTGCCGTCCCGCATCACCGCAGTGTCCGCCAAGAAGCAGCGCGAGTTGGCCCAGGCCATCAAGCGCGCCCGCTTCCTCGCCCTGCTGCCCTACATCCTGGCCTGAGGAGCCCCTATCATGGCCGCCATTGAACTGATCCTGATGCAGCGGGTCGATAAGCTCGGGCAGATGGGCGACGTCGTCCGCGTGAAGCCTGGCTACGCGCGCAACTTCCTGTTGCCGCAGAAAATGGCGATGCGCGCCAATAAGTCGAACCGCGAGCAGTTCGAGACCCAGCGGGCCCAACTCGAGGCGCAGAACCTGCGCCGCCGCGAGGAGGCCGAGCGTCTGGCCGAACGGATCGGGCAGCTCAGCGTGACGATCATCCGTCAGGCGAGCGACTCCGGCAGCCTCTACGGATCGGTGTCCGCGCGTGACATCGCCGACGGCTGCACCGCGGGCGGGCTGACGGTGAACCGCAGCCAGGTCATCCTGGGACAGCCGATCAAGTCGCTCGGCCTGTCCAACGTGCGTGTGGTGCTGCATCCCGAGGTGTCGCTGCCGGTCACGGTGAACGTGGCGCGTTCGGTCGAGGAGGCGGAGAAGCAGGCCCGCGGCGAGCGGATCGGCCAGGATGCCGAGAACGAGGACGCGGCGGCGGACGAGGAAATCGCAGCGTTGTTCGAGCCGGGCGCTGAACCGGGCACGCTTCCAAGCTGAGCCGGGCGGGAAGGCTACGATCCCGCCTCAGCTACCTAAAAGGTTTTTGACGGGCTAGCTTTCGTGAGCCATACCAGCCGCCGGTGTGAGGTGGAATGCGAGCGCTTCTCGACGCGATCCTGAGGCGGTTCATCACTCGGGGCCGGTTGTCGGTGCGTTATCCTGATGGGGCCCTGGTAACGTACACCGGCGCCGAGGATGGTCCGGAGGCCGGCGTCGAGATCCGCAGCAACCGCACCGTTCGGCGGTTGGTGACAGACCCGGCGCTCGCCCTCGGAGAAGCCTATATGGACGGCACGTTCGTTCCGCTTGGCGGGTCGATCGCGGCCGTGCTGGACGTTCTGTTGCACAACGCCATGCAAGGGGGCACGCATCCGGGCGCCGCCTGGCATATGCTGCTGCGCAAGTCGTTCCGGCGCTGGGCACAATACAACCCGGTGCGCCGCGCCCGTCAGAACGTGGCGCATCATTACGATCTGGATGACCGCCTTTACGCCCTGTTCCTCGATCGGGACTGGCAATATTCCTGCGCCTACTTCCCGACTGGCCGCGAAACGCTGGATGAGGCGCAGGAGGCCAAGAAGCACCATATCGCAGCCAAGCTCCTGCTACGCCCAGGCATGCGGGTGCTCGACATCGGCTGCGGCTGGGGAGGTATGGCGCTGACCCTGGCCCGCGACTACGGCGCAGAGGTGTTCGGCGTGACACTCAGCGTCGAGCAACTCGCCCGCGCCCGCATGCGCGCCGCCCAGGCCGGGTTGGCGGACCGGGTGCAATTCGAGCTGCTGGACTACCGGGACTCAGCACTTCCTGGCCCGTTCGACCGCATCGTGTCCGTCGGCATGTTCGAGCATGTCGGCATCAACCACTACAACGCGTTCTTCGAACGGGTGCATGGCCTGCTGGCGCCGGGTGGCATCGCTCTGGTGCATGCGATCGGCCGCTCCGCCGGGCCGCGCACCACCAATCCATGGCTGAGCCGCTATATTTTCCCAGGCGGCTATTCCCCGGCTTTGTCCGAGGTGTTTCCATCCGTGGAACGCAGCGGCCTGATCGCGACGGACATCGAGATCCTGAGGCTGCACTACGCCGAAACGCTGCGCCACTGGCGCCGCCGGTTTGCGAGCCACCGTACCGAGGCAGCCGATTTGTGGGGCGAGCAGTTCTGCCGCATGTTCGAGCTGTATCTCGCCGGGTCCGAACTCGCATTCCGCCGGCTGGACCACATGGTTTGGCAGCTTCAGCTCGCCCGCGACCTTGGCACTGTGCCATTGACGCGGGACTACGTGATCGCCGCCGACGCCACGCCCGAGAAGGCCCGGGGTGCTCTGATCAGGCTGCCTTAACCTCCTCGTAATACCTCGGCACTACCCTGCGGTGGTTCGTCATGAGGTGCTGCGTGGTCCTGACCCGGCTGATTACTAGGTTGAGCCTGCTATGGCAGATCCTGATCCCTTCGGTGCTCGCAATCGTCTTCGCCGTGGTCGCCGTCGAGAGCTGGACGCTGCACATCGGCCAGAACGCGCTGCAGGCGCAGATGCAACGCAACCTGCACACCGACCTCGCGCTGCTGAAAAGTTACCTGGCCCCGCTCGGGGAGGGTTGGTCGCTGCAGCACGGCAGATTGCGGCTAGGCCTCGTCGACTCCACGGACCTGGCTGACGCAATCGATGGTGCCAGCCAAGCGTCGGGCGGCGTAGCCACCATCTTTAGCGGAGACGAGCGGATCGCCACCAGCATCAAGAAAGCGGATGGCAGCCGGGCAATCGGCACCAAGCTGAACAACCCCACGCTCAGCCAGGTCGTGCTGAATCAGGGCCGAACGTTCGAGGGCACCGCCGAGATTCTCGGCCGTCACTACCTGACGATCTACGAACCGATCCGCGATGAGTCCGGGTCCGTGATCGGGATCATGTTCTGCGGCCTGCCAACGGATGAGTTGGAGCTAGCGCAGTTCGCTGTGATCCGCGAGGCGGTGCTGTCGTCCATACCGGTGCTGCTGGTGCTGGTCAGCATCTGGGCATGGCTGCTGATCCGCAGCCTCAACCCACTGAACCGGCTTGCCGCCGCCACCCGGCAGATAGCAAGCGGTGACCTTGAGACGGCCGTGCCGGGCGTCGCGCGCAAGGACCAGATCGGCCGGGTCGCCCAAGCGATCGAGGTGTTCAAACAGGCCGCTCTGGACAAATTGCGCCTGGAACAGAGTTCGGCGATTGCGCGCGAGGCAGTCGAGGCCGAGCACCTGTCGAACGAGGCAACGCGGCAGGAAGCCGAGCACGCCCAGGCAGTCGTCGTTGCTTCCCTTGCCACCGGCCTCGAGCATCTCGCGGACGGAGATCTGACATTCCGGCTGCACGAGCAGTTCACCAGCGGCTACGAGACCCTCCGGACGAACTTCAATGAGGCCATGAACAAGCTGCAAACGATGGTCAAAGGCATCGCCGCCAACACCGCAGCCCTGCGGTCCGGCACGCAGGAGATCGCCGATGCAGCCGACGACCTCAGCCGCCGCACTGAACAGCAAGCTGCAACGCTGGAGCAAACGGCGGCAGCCCTCGGAGAAATCACGTCCACGGTCGCGAAGACGGCAGACGGTGCGAAGGTCGCGCGCGATGTCGTGGCTCGTACCCGGGCACAGGCGGCGCACTCGGCCGAGGTCGTGCGCGGCGCCGTCGCTGCGATGGGCGGCATCGAACAATCGTCCGGGCAGATCGGCCAGATCATCGGCGTGATCGACGAGATCGCATTCCAGACGAACCTGCTGGCTTTGAATGCCGGCGTGGAAGCCGCCCGGGCCGGCGATGCGGGCCGCGGTTTCGCTGTGGTAGCCAGTGAGGTACGTGCCTTGGCGCAACGCTCGGCCGGCGCAGCACGCGAGATCAAGACGCTGATCTCGGCATCGGCCAACCAAGTGCAAACAGGCGTGCGCCTGGTCGGCGAGACTGGCCAGGTCCTCACCGCGATCGCAGCCCAAGTAGAAGAGGTCAACGACGCCGTTTCCGCCATCGCCGCGTCGGCCGTCGACCAATCCAACGGCTTGGCAGAGGTCAACCGCGCCGTGAACCAGATGGACCAGGTGACCCAGCAAAACGCTGCGATGGTGGAGCAGAGCACGGCAGCAAGCCACAATCTGGCGCAGGAAACCGCCGACCTCGTCCGCATGGCGGAGTGCTTCCAGACCGGCGATCAACCGAAACCCGGGCCTACCCGGCCGTCGATAGCCAAGCAGCCGCGTCCAACGGCAACCGTAACCAAACTCGCACCCCGTGCGGCAAAGCAAACGGCCGCTCCGCCGGTAACGCGCCAGGAGAACTGGGAAGAGTTTTAGCTGGCAGGTTGGCTCTCGTCAGCCTGTCTGGCCCATCGAACCCCTACATCCCCTTGGGCAAGCTTCGCTCTACCATACGCGCATACAGACCGGCGCCGAACGGGATTGCCTCGTCGTTGAAGTTGTAACGGGGGTGATGCGGGGCGGCGCCCTCGCCGTTGCCGACCAGGATGTAAGCGCCCGGCACCTTCTCCATCATGAACGAGAAATCCTCCGAACCCATGGCCGGGCCCTTCGCGCGGTCGACCGCACCCTCTCCAACCAGTTCGGCCGCCGCGTCTGCGTAGGAGACGGTATGCACGGGGTCGTTATGAAGAGGCGCAAAGATCTTGCGGAAGTCGACCGTGGCCGTGGCGCCAAACCCGCTGGCCACACCCTCCACGACCCGGCGCAGACGTTCTTCGATCATGTCCATGACCTCGGTCTTGAACGCCCGAGCCGTCCCCGCCATCACCGCCGTCTGTGGCACCACATTGTAGGCATCCCCACTCGCGATCTTGGTCACGCTCAGAACCGCAGTGTCCACGGGTGAGATATTGCGCGCCACCACGGACTGCAGCGCCGCCCCGATATGGCAGGCGGTCAGCACCGGGTCGATACTCTGCTGCGGATGGGCCCCGTGGGACCCTTTTCCCTCGATCGCGATGTCGAAGAAGGCGCCCCCCGCCATGGCAGCGCCCGGAGTGATGGCATATTTGCCCACGTCCATGCCCGGCCGGTTGTGCATGCCAAAAATGGCGTCGCAGGGGAAACGCTCGAACAGCTTGTCCTCCAGCATCGCCAGTGCGCCGCCGATCCCCTCCTCGCCGGGCTGGAAGATGAAATTCACCGTGCCGTTGAAGTCCCGCGTCTCGGCAAGATACCGCGCCGCGCCCAACAGCATCGTGGTGTGCCCATCATGCCCGCAGGCATGCATCACGCCCGGCGTGACACTACGGTACGGCACGTCGTTGGCCTCCAGGATCGGCAGTGCGTCCATGTCCGCACGCAGCCCGATCCGCCCCTGCCCGTTGCCGGACCGCAGCACGCCCACCACGCCCGTCTTGCCCACGCCACGGTGCACCTCGATGCCCAGCCGCTCCAGTTCCGCCGCGACGAGCTCCGCCGTCCGGTGTTCCTCCAGCCCGAGTTCCGGATGCGTGTGCAGATCCTGCCGAAAGGCGGCAAGCTCGGTCTGGTAGCGGCGGATATGGTCGATCGCGGACATCGTTGTTCCCCGGGCAATGCTCCGTGCACGTTACAGCTTCGCAGCCCCCCTGGAAGCCCCGCCGCGAGTTGACCCGGCGTCCGCTGGCCGCTACCCCCGCCGCCTCGCTAACATTGGACACCAGTATGGCAACGGCGAAGGCAGCGGCGAACGACGACATCACGGACGATACGAAAGTCGGCGGCATCGCGGCCGACCGGCTGCGCTCCATCATCGAACGCGTCGAGCGTTTGGAAGAGGAACGCAAGGCGCTCGGCAACGATATCAAGGACATCTTCTCCGAAGCCAAGTCCGCCGGGTTTGACGTCAAAGTCATCCGGGCCATTATCCGCATCCGCAAACAGGAGCCGGCCGAGGTGGAAGAACAGGAGAGCTTGCTGGACGTCTACCGCCGCGCACTGGGAATGTAGCTGCCATGGATCCGGTGTTGACCTTGAGCGATACGCCGGATCCGGTTCTGACCGAGACGATCCACGCAAACTTCCTGGAGTGGGCCCAGGCACAGGGCGTGCCGAGCGACTTCCGCCCAATCAGCATCCGGGTCGAGCGGAGTGGCGCGCTGCTTGGCGGTCTCGTAGGGCGGACCATCCGGCAGTGGCTGTTCATCGACAACATCGCCCTGCCGATCGCCGAACAGGGCGCCCAGATCGGCAGCCGGCTGATCGGCATGGCCGAGCAGGAGGCGCTCACCCGCGGCTGCACCGGCGCCTACCTGCAGACGATCCAGTTCCAGGCGCCCGGTTTCTATCTCAAGCTCGGCTACCGGGAGTTTGCCCGCCTGCCACATGGCGCCGACCCAAGGCTAGACCGTATCTGGTTCAGCAAGACGTTCGCCCCATGACCTGGAGCGTCGTACTCGAGGCGGAACCGGATGACGCCGCACGCGAAGCGATCCTGCGCGCGCTGGTCGCCCACAACACGACGGCTTTCCGGGACAGCGGTTTCTCGACCCTGGCGATCACGGTTCGCGACGAATCCGGGGCAGTCGCCGGCGGCTTGTGGAGCTCGATCTGGCACGATTTCCTGTTCGTCCAGTTCCTGGCCATGGGCGAGGCGAAAGGCCGCGGGATTGGCCGCCAAGTGATGCAGATGGCAGAGGATGAAGCGCGTCGCCGCGGCTGTACCGGCATCTGGCTCGATACATTCGCCTGGCAGGCGCCCTGGTTCTACCCACGGCTAGGCTTCGAGGAGTTCGGCCGTATCCGCAACTACGTCGGCGGCCAGGACCGCATCTTCCTGGTCAAGCGCCTGCACCAGCCAGACGCGCCGGCCAGCCCCTACATCCATGGCTACCATCCACGCGAGAACGAGCGCTTGGACGACCAAGCCAACACGCTGGTGGACTTGCTGCACGCGGACACAACCTACCCGCCCGGCAGCACCGTGCTCGAAGCCGGGTGCGGGGTCGGGTCGCAAACACTCACCCTCGCCCAACGCAGTCCCGGCGCCCGCTTCACCTCGGTAGACGTCTCCGCACCCTCGCTTGCCGAGGCGCAACGCCGGATGGCACAGGCCGGGTTGGCCAACGTCGACTTCCAGCAGGCCGACCTTTTCGCGCTGCCTTTCCCTCCGGCGTCCTTCGATCACGTCTTTGTCTGCTTCGTGCTCGAGCATGTGTCCCGGCCGGCGGAAGCGCTCGGCGTGCTGGCAGCCGTACTCAAGCCAGGCGGCACGATGACCGTGATCGAGGGCGACCACGGCTCGGCCTACTTCCATCCCGAGAACGAGGCATCCCGTCGCGCGATCGGTTGCCAGGTCGAGCTGCAACGCCGGGCCAAGGGCGATGCCATGATCGGACGGCAGCTCTACCCACTGCTGACCGCTGCGGGTTTGCACGCCGTGACGGTGTCGCCTCGTATGGTCTACGCCGACGCCAGCAAGCCTGCACTGGTCGACGGTTTCGTCCGCCGCACCTTCACGGCCATGATCGCGGGCGTTCGAGCGCCCGCACTCGAAGCTGGCCTCATCGATGCTGCGACGTTCGATGCTGGAATCGCAGGGCTGCACCGCACCGCCGAACCCGGCGGCGTGTTCTGCTACACCTTCTTCAAGGCATCCGGTCAGAAACCGGTCTGACCGGCTCAGCGCAGAAGTTCGTAAGGCCCACCGCGGACCAGCGCAGCTTGATACCCAGGCCGCGCATGAATCCGCGCCAGGTAAGCGGCGAGAGCCGGGTAGCCCTGGAGCCCGCTCCGCGCCTGCGCCGCCTCCAACGGAAAGGACATCATGATGTCTGCCACGCTCAATTCTCCACCGGCGAGAAATGGCGCATCGCCCAACTCGCCCTCCACATAAGCGAGCATGCCAGCGATTTGCGCGTCCACCCGGGACAGCAACGGGGCGGCTGCCTCGCCGAGGCGGGACAGATACAGCTTCAACAGCAGCGGCGTCATGGCCGAGCCCTCGGCGAAGTGCGACCAGAAAATCGCCCGCCGACGCTCCGCCGTTCCCGCCGGGCGAAGGCCACCATACTCCTCCGCCAAATAGTCCACGATCGCACCCGACTCCGCGACAATCAGCCCGTCATCATCGATCACCGGCGACTTTCCGAGCGGATGAACCGCTTTCAGCGCCGGCGGGGCCAACATGG
The DNA here is from genome assembly GCA_964247705.1 of uncultured Acetobacteraceae bacterium. GTDB lineage: Bacteria > Pseudomonadota > Alphaproteobacteria > Acetobacterales > Acetobacteraceae > LMUY01. The sequence continues at coordinate 49,954 of CAXTVQ010000019.1, forward strand.
TCGCCTTGTCGCGCTCGTAGCGGACCACTTCGTATTCGACCTCGAGCTCCTCCAGCATCCAAAGAATGCGTTGGCTCCGGCTATTGTTGAGGTGGTGAACGGTCAGCACGAAGCGGCGTGTTTCTTGAGGTCCTCGAGTGCGCAATGGGCTAGCGCACCCTCTTCCGTCGCCTCCAGCGTAACCATCGGGGCGCACCCGGCCTCGAACGCCTCCTGCCACCGCGGGGCGCACAAGCACCAGCGGTCGCCTGGTTGCAGGCCTGGAAAGCCAAACTCCGGGTGCGGAGTGGACAGATCGTTGCCGCGCTCGGCGCTGAACCGGAGGAAGTGCTCCGTCACCACGGCGCAGACCGTATGGCTGCCGAGATCCTCCTGCGCGGTGTTGCAGCAACCATCGCGAAAGAACCCGGTCAGCGGATCCGTGGAACAACTGGCGAGCCGCCCGCCCAGCACGTTGCGCCCGGGCGGGCGGCCACCGGTCTCGTCAAATGGCATGGCGGGGTCTCTCGATGTTGGGCAGGAACGCGGTCAGGAGGCCGATCGCCGGCAGGAACGCGCAGACCTCATAGACGGTGCGGATGCCATAATGGTCGGCGAACTGGCCGAGCACGGCTGCACCCAATCCGCCCATGCCGAACGCGAACCCGAAAAACAGGCCCGAAATCGTGCCGACCCGGCCCGGCATCAGTTCCTGCGCATAGACCAGGATCGCCGCGAAAGCCGATGACAGGATGAGGCCGATCGGCACCGTCAACACGACGGTCCAGAACAGACTGGCGTAGGGCAGAGCCAGCGTGAACGGCAACACGCCCAAGATTGAGAACCAGATCACGTATTTACGCCCGATCCAGTCCCCGATCGGCCCACCGACCAGCGTCCCCGCCGCAAACGCGCCGAGGTAAACGAACAGGTAAACCTGCGCTTCCTGCACAGGCAGGTGGAAGCGGTCGATCAGGTAGAAGGTGTAATAAGTGCTGAGACTCGCCGTGTAGAAGTATTTGGAGAAGATCAACACCAGCAGCACCGTCACCGCCCATGCAACCCGGCGTGACGGCAACGGGCTCGCGACCGGCGCCGCCTTCTTCGCAAGCCGCCGGGATGCGACGGTGGCGGAATACCAGCGCCCGACGCCAAACAGGATCGCCATTCCCAGCAAAGCCAGGACCGCGAACCAGGCGACGCTGCCCTGGCCATGCGGCACGATGATGAACGCCGCGGCCAACGGGGCGATCGACTGGCCGAAATTGCCGCCAACCTGGAACACCGACTGCGCCAACCCGTACCGTCCACCGGACGCCATACGCGCCACCCGCGACGACTCCGGATGGAACACCGACGAGCCAATCCCGATCGTCCCCGCCGCCAGCAGCAGCATCGGGTAGTTCGCCGCCCCCGCCAGCAACAGCAGCCCGGCAAAGGTGAACGCCATGCCGGCCGCGAGTGAGTACGGCATCGGCCGCTTGTCCGTGAACGTGCCCACCACCGGCTGCAGCAGCGATGCGGTGATCTGGAACGTCAGCGTCAGCAAGCCGATCTCGGTAAAGCTGAGCGCGTAGTTTGCCTTCAGCAGCGGATAGATCGCAGGCAGCAGCAACTGCATCAGATCGTTCAGGAAGTGCGAGAAGCTGATCGCCAGCAGCACGCTGAATACCGTCCGGCGAACCGCAATGGCCGGAGGGGTTGGCTGAAGTGCCGCCGGGTTTACGCTCACATTCATACTGCTCGCCCTTCAGGCGCTAAAGCGCCGGCTCTCCAACTTCAGGCGCCAAAGCGCCGGCTTTCCAACTTCAGGCGCCAAGACGCCGGCTCTCCAACAGGCTGCAGCCGCTGATCCGCCAGGACCCGTCTGCTTCCCGTTCCATCGTATACCGCGCCGTGTAGGCCAAGCTGTCGGGACCGATCAACTCGACCAACTGCACGACTTCGCCATTATCGTCCGAGAGTGCCGTGAAATCGACCGAACGCGAACGATAGACCGGCCGGTAAGCCTTCTGCACCATCGCCAGGAACGTACCGGGATTGCCGAACAGGCTCTGGATGTTCGGGGCGGCGAAAGCGAACGCTCCGTCCGCGTCATCGCGCCGGAAGGCATCCAGTTGGCTGGTGATGACGGTGTGGATGGCAGCCGCATCGGCCGGGCTCGGGTCGGCCCATGCAACCGGCCCGCTGGCCAGACAGACCAGGGTGGCGAGGACGGCGAGAGGGGCACGCATGGCGGTGGTCCTTCAATGCCTTAACGATACGGGCGAACAGTCCAACGGTTGCGGTTGCAGCGCCGAACGCCCCCTGGAGAAGAAGTTCGTCAGGACACTCCGGCCGCCTCGATCAAAAGCCAACCGAGGATCCCGAGCAACAAAAGGGAGAGCGTGACCGTCCCCGTGACACGCGCGCCGGCCCGGGCAACGGTCCGCACATCCACCCCAAGGCCGAGCGCGGCCATAGCCAGGATTGTCAACAGATTGGCCGCCAGCGCCACCGGCGGGAGCACGCCGTCCGGCACCACACCGGACGACCGCACGGTGGCAAGCAGCAAGAAGCCGATGATGAACCATGGCACCAGCCGGTGCAGCGGCGGACGCTGCGTGCTGCCAGTGCTGCC
>CAXTVQ010000019.1:52652-71436 GCA_964247705.1 uncultured Acetobacteraceae bacterium
TGCTGCCGAACAACCTTTGTCCGGCGAGCGAGAGAACCAGCACCACGGGGCCGAGCATCAACACCCGCACCAGCTTCACGATCGTGCCCATCTGCACCGAGAGCGCGCCGACCGGGGCAGTGGCGGCCAACACCTGCGGCACGGCGTAAACGGTCAGCCCTGCCAGCGCGCCGTAACGCAGCCCGTCCCCGCCCAACGCCGGGGCCAGCAGCGGCAACGCCAGCACCACCACGACGCCAAGCACGGCCGTGAAGGCGATCGAGGACGCAACGTCCCGGCTGTCCGCGCCAATCACGGGAGCGACCGCCGCAATCGCCGAGTTGCCGCAGATCGAGTTGCCGCACGCCACCAGCATGGCAAGCTTGGCCGGCAACCCAAGCAAGCGCCCGATGGCGAAGCTGAACGTGATCGCCACCGCCACGGTGACCGCGATCCCGAGCAGGAGTGGGCCGCCCAGCGCTCGCACTGTTGCCGTGCTGATCGACAGCCCGAGCAGCACGACCGCGATTTCAAGCAGGGTCTTTCCGCTGAAATCGATCCCGCTCTTCCAAAGCGCTCCGGGTTTCCAGACCGATCGCACGGCAGTGCCGGTCAGGATGGCCAAAACCAGCGCCTCAAGCCAAGCGCGGCCGAAAACAACCAGTTCCACCCGCTCCAGCAGCATCGCCGCCCCGGTAACGGCCACGCACAGCAACACGCCAGGCAGCCTACCCCAGTGATACCGGCCCGGAACGGCGATCGGCGCTGCGGTGGAGGCGGTCGGTGGCATGCCGGCATCATGCCGCGGGTAAGCGACTGGGACAACGCAATGCTACAACCCGCATGTTGATTGCGATGCTGCACTGCACCATGTCGCTTTCCATGAAAATTCCACCGTTCCCATCGCTTCCGAGCGCGCTCTCGCCGCTCAAAGCGCTACCAACCACGGTCAAGATGGGACTGGCCGACCTGACGCGGGTGCGGCGGGCTTGGAGTTCGTTGCTCCCGGGCGGCGACCCGGCGGAGGAGTCCGGTTCGCTCGAGGAAATCCACGCTTTCGGCGCCAATCCTGGCGCCCTGCGCATGCTCCGCTTCGTGCCAAGCGGGTTGCGGCCCGGTGCACCCCTCGTCGTGCTGCTGCACGGCTGCACCCAGACTGCTTCCGGGTATGACAAGGGAAGTGGCTGGTCCACACTGGCAGCCCGTCACGGCTTCGCCCTCCTGGCGCCGGAACAGGTGCGAAGCAACAACTCGAACCTGTGCTTCAATTGGTTCGAACCCGGCGACACCACCCGCGGGCAAGGCGAGGTTGCATCCATCCGCAACATGGTGGCATCGATGGTCGCCACGCTGCAGATCGACCCGGCACGCGTCTTCGTCACCGGATTGTCGGCCGGCGGCGCCATGACGGCAGCGCTCCTGGCGACTTACCCGGACGTGTTCGCAGCCGGCGCGGTGATTGCGGGGCTTCCCTATGGCGCCGCGCATTCGATGCAGGAGGCATTCGGGGCGATGTACCAGCCCCGCGCGCATTCGGCCATCGAGCGAGGCGCCGTGGTGCGCGCGGCTAGTCCCACGCCGCAGCGCAAGCCCATGGTATCAATCTGGGGCGGCGACGCAGACACGACGGTTCTGCCCGCGAACGCGGCCGAACTCGCCAAGCAATGGTGCGACGTGCACGGTTTGGACGACCGGAACGCCGTCTCCGATATGGTGGACGGCGTCCGGCACCGAAGTTGGCGCGATGCTCAGGGCATGCTGCAGGTCGAGCAGTATACCGTGCCGGGTCTAGGCCACGGCACGCCGATCGACGGCTCGGGCGCGGGTGATCGGGGTGTCGGCAAAGCAATGCCTTACGTACTCGAGGCAGGTACGTCCGCAACCTGGCATACGGCACGGACCTGGGGATTGCTGACCTAGCATCACCCACCCCGTCTGCCGTTTAAGATTGCACGCAGGCATACGCTGCACCCTTTCTAGGCACAATCCGGCCTAGCAGTGTACTTTAGTGTCCAAAATACTCTTCCAACTATGGCTACTCTGTGGCAATTCCCGCCGACCGCAACGTTTTGCCTGCCAATGAGGCACGCTGCAGGTGTAATAAGCCGGTTCGCCGGCATGTCGGAGATCGGTGATGGCCGTGAGTAACAAAGCGACTCGAATCGACCTGTTCAGCCTGGCGACGCCGCAAATGCGAGCATTCCACCTGACTTGGATCGCCTTCTTCGTCTGCTTCTTCGCCTGGTTCGCGACCGCGCCCTTGATGCCGGTCATCAAGGGCGACCTGAAACTGACGAACGACCAGGTCTACTCGATCGGCATCGCCGGCGTGTTCGCCACCGTGCTTGCCCGCTTCGCCATCGGACCGCTCTGCGACAAATACGGCCCGCGGCTGACCTACACCTTGTTGTTGGCACTCGGCGCCATCCCGGTGATCGGAGTCTCCTTCGCCTGGGACTACACCTCGTTCCTTATTTTCCGGCTGCTGATCGGCATCATCGGCGCCAGCTTCGTCATCACGCAGTTCCATACCTCCGTGATGTTTGCCCCCAACGTCGTCGGCACTGCGAACGCCACCGTTGGCGGCTGGGGCAATGCCGGCGGCGGCGTGACGCAGAGCGTAATGCCCTTGATCCTGGCAGGCGTCGCGGCGTGGGGAATGAGCACCGGCATGGCTTGGCGCTATGCCCAGGTCGTCCCGGCCGTGCTGATGCTGATCGTCGCGGTGCTTTACTGGAAATACACCCAGGACACGCCCGAGGGTAACTTCTCGGACATGCGCCGCATGGGCCTCTCCACGGACGTCGGCAAAAAAGGCGGCTTGGCCACGATGAAGGCCGCCTCCAAGAACTATCGCGTTTGGCTGCTCGCGGCCTGCTACGGCGCCTCGTTCGGGGTCGAGCTGTTCGTGCACTCGATCGCGGTGACCTATTACTTCAACCGCTACTCCATGACGGTGGAAAACGCCGGGTTCGCCGTGGGCGCGTTCGGCCTGCTGGCGTTGTTCGCCCGCGCCGTCGGGGGTCTGGCTTCAGACCGTGTCGCCCGCACGCGCGGCCTGGACGGCCGTACCTGGCTGCTGTTCGGCCTGATGATCGGCGAAGGCGTGTTCCTGATGGTCTTCTCGCAGGCCGACACCGTGGCGATTGCGGTCTCGTCGATGCTGGTGTTCGGGTTGTTCACCCACATGGCGTGCGGTTCGCTGTATGCCTTGGTTCCGTTCATCGACCGCAAGGTGCTGGGCGGCGTGTGCGGCATCATCGGCGCCGGCGGCAACATCGGCGGTGTGGCCGCTGGCCTGCTGCTGCGGGCTACGGGCAAGCCGGCGCTGTGCTTCCTCGTTCTTGGCATCGCCGCGATCGTGTGCGCCTGCGGTGCGGCGGCGATCCGCTTCTCCATCAAGCACAAGCAGGAAGAGCAAGCACTCTATGATGCCGCCGTTGCCCAGCGCATGTCGACGGGCATGGCCGTTACGGCTTAAGGCCACGCCCACCCTCCCCGCCCGGCACGTTCTGGGCGGGGAGATGCAATACGGCTTGCCGTTGCGGCCGCAGCCGGGATGACAAATGCCCGTGGCTTGACCTACCCCCCCGTCCAAGCCACTTAACCATCAGCAGCCACGCCGCACCCTAGAGGGTCTTCAGCCCCGCCATGTCCACTCGCGTCCTCATCGATCACCGCGCCGGCGGCGTGATACGTCATCCAGAGAAAATCGGCCGCCCGAGCACTCCAGCCTTGCGCAAGCCCGACTGGATCCGCGTGCGCGCCCCCACTCACCCGGTCTACCATGAGACACGCTCGCTCATGCGCGAGAACGGTCTGGTCACTGTCTGCGAGGAAGCGGCCTGCCCCAACATCGGCGAGTGCTGGTCCCAGCGCCATGCCACCATGATGATCATGGGCGACACCTGCACGCGCGCCTGTGCCTTTTGCAACGTCGCCACCGGCCAGCCCGAGCCGCTCGACGCCACGGAACCCAACCGGGTCGCCGATGCCGTTGCCAAGCTCGGCCTGCGCCACGTCGTGATCACGTCCGTGGACCGAGACGATCTGCCGGACGGTGGCGCTGCGCACATTGCCGCCGTGATCCGCGCTATCCGGGCCGCCACTGCCACGACCACCATCGAAGTCCTGACGCCCGACTTCCTCCGCAAGCCCGGCGCTGCCGAGATCGTCGTCGCCGCACGCCCGGACGTCTTCAATCACAACCTGGAAACGGTGCCCCGTCTCTATCCCACGATCCGTCCTGGCGCCCGCTACTTCCAGTCCCTCCGCCTGCTCGACCACGTCAAGACTCTGGACCCGGCGATCTTCACCAAGTCCGGCCTGATGGTTGGACTCGGCGAGTCGAAATCCGAGATCCTGCAGGTCATGGACGACATGCGGATGGCCGACATCGACTTTCTCACCCTCGGCCAATACCTGCAGCCGACACCGAAACACGCCGCCGTCGACCGCTTCGTCACGCCCGATGAATTCGCCGACTACGCCAGCATGGCTCGCGCAAAGGGCTTCCTCATGGTGTCGGCCACGCCCCTGACCCGGTCTTCGTACCACGCCGACTCCGATTTCGCCGCCCTGCGCGCCGCCCGCCAGGCCACTCCCAACGCGGGCAGCCGCTAGCGTGCCGACCCACGCAGAGCACAAGCTCGTCCCCTACACCGCCGACCAGATGTTCGACCTGGTCGCCGACGTCGATAGATACCACGACTTCCTCCCATGGTGCGCCGGCTCGAAAGTAAGGACGCACACGGAAACCGAACTCGTGGCGGACCTCACCATCGGCTTCGGCCCCTTTCGCGAGAGCTTCACCAGCCGGGTGCAGTTGGAGCGTCCCCGCACCGTCAACGTGAAATACGAGAACGGCCCGTTTCGTTACCTCAACAACCAATGGACCTTTACGCCGGCCCCCAACGGTTGCCGCGTCGACTTCTTCGTCGACTTCGAGTTCAAGAGCCGCATGCTGCAGGCCGCGATCGGCGTCGTGTTCAATCAGGCGGTGCAAGCCATGGTCAAGGCCTTCCTCAAGCGCGCCCGGGATGTCTACGGCCGCCCCTCCGCCACGCTCGCGGTCGATCCAGTCGCTGTGAAAGGCTGATCCCCGATGACCTTCGCCCCGCCCCCGTTCCACTCCCCCGTCCCCGTCCGGGTCAACCTGTTCTCCGACACGCAGACGCGTCCCTCCCGCGCGATGAAGGAGGCCATGATGGACGCCGAGGTCGGCGACGAGCAGCACGGCGACGACCCCACCATCAACGCCCTGTGTGACCGCATGGCCGCCCTCATGGGCAAGCAGGCGGCCATGTTCCTGCCCAGCGGCACCATGTGCAACCAGGTCGCCATCCTCGGCCATTGCCGGCCGGGTGACGAGATCCTCGCCCATCACACGGCCCATATCCTCACCAGCGAAGGCGGTGCACCCGGCGCTCTCGCGGGCGCGTTGGTCACGGGCCTTCCCGGCGACCACGGCATGTTCACTGCGGACGCCGTTCGTGACGCCATCCGCCCGAAATCCCGCTACAGCCCGCCGCAGGCCCTGCTCGGCGTCGAGCAGACCGCCAACATGGGCGGTGGCACCATCTGGCCGGTTGATGAGCTGAACGCGGTGGCCGCCGTCGCCCACGAGCACGGGCTCGCCACCCACATGGACGGCGCCCGCCTGATGAATGCCGTTGTCGCTACCGGTGTGCCAGCCGCCGAGATGGTTGCCGGCTACGACACCGTCTGGCTGGACTTCACCAAGGGCCTGGGCGCCCCGCTCGGCGCCGTGCTGTGCGGCACGACCGAGTTCATCGGCGCGGCTTGGCGCTGGAAACAACGCATGGGCGGATCGATGCGCCAGGGTGGAATCTGCGCCGCCGCCTGCCTCTACGCGCTCGACCACAACATCGACCGCCTTGCCGAGGACCATGCCAACGCCCAAGCGCTCGCCCGCGGCCTCGCCCAGGTTCCTGGCCTGCGTGTCGCCACACCCCAGACCAACCTCGTCTACATCGACACGACCGAGTCCGGCATGGACGCCGAGGAGCTGGCCCGCCGCGCCGCTAACGAGGGCGTCCTGATCTCCGTGATGGGCCGCCACAAGGCACGCGCCTGTACCCACCTTGACGTCTCTGCCCAGCAGGTGGACGAAGCCGCAGCCGTGATCCGCGCGATCGCCGCCTGAAGGAATCCCCGTCCATGCGCCGCCTCACCGCTTTCGCCTTCGTGCTGCTTGCCAGCACCGCCCAGGCTCTAACCGCCCAGGCTCAAACCCCGCTGACCGGCACCACCGGCCCGCTCACCGCCGCTCCGCCGTCCCCCTCTTCGACGCCGATCGGCCGCGGCACCGAGCAGGTTGCTCCACCGGCGCGGCCGATCACAGCGGCCCACACCCACCACCGCCGCACGCTGCAGGAGCGGTTCGACGAAGCGAATACTACCCACGACGGTCACCTGACCCTCGAGCAAGCCCGCGCCAAGATGCCCTCGGTCGCCCGGGACTTCGCGGCCATCGACACGGCCAACACTGGTTACGTGACGATCGACCAGATCCGTGACCATACCAAGCAGGCCCGCGCCACCCGCCGTGCCGCCCGCGCTGCCTTCAAGCCGCAGCAGTAGCATGCCCGATCTGGTGGTCGAGTCGGGCACGCCCGAGGCCATTGCCTTCCGCCTCATGGAGCGCCTCCTCCCCACGTTGCCGAAGCAGGGCAAGGAAGAAGTGCTCAAGCTGTATGCCGAATGTCTCGCCACCGTCCGCGGCCCAGTCGCCGAGGACTTGCTGAACTCACTGAACTTCGAAGACTAAACCTGCTCCTTGCTTCTCCCTCTCCCGCCTGCAGGCGGGGGCCGGAGTGAGGGCTGCCACCCCAAACACCGCCTTACACGCATAACAATGCCACCCGACCCCCGCCATCGCCCCGTCTACATCGGCAGTGAGATCTACCGGCACTCCACCTACGGGGCGAAGCACCCGCTCGCGATCCCCCGCGTCTCCACCACCACCGACCTTGTCCGCGCCATGGAATGGCTGGACGAGTCTGTCTTCCTCCCCGCACCCATGGCCACTGTCGCAGAGGTCACCCGCTTCCACGACCCGGCCTACGTCGCTGCACTCCAACGCGCCGAAGCCACCCAATCGGCCACTGACGAGGACCGCACCTGCTTCAACATCGGCGCCGGCGGCAACCCGGTCTATCCCGAGGTCTACCGCCGCCCGATGACCTCCGCCGGCGGTGTGATGCTTGCCGCCCGTCTCACTGCGGGCGGCGGCACCGTCTTCTGCCCCGGCGGCGGCACCCATCACGGCCGCCCGGCCCGCGCGTCCGGCTTCTGCTATCTCAACGACCCCGTCCTCGGCCTGCTCACCTGGCTCGACGCCGGCCTGACCCGCATCGTCTACCTCGATATCGACGCCCATCACGGGGACGGCGTGCAGGATGCGTTCGCCAACGATCCTCGCGTCTTCACCATCAGCGTGCATGAAGCCAAGCGCTGGCCATTCACCGGCCTCGCCTCCGACCACGCCGGCGGCGCCGCCCGCAATTTCCCCGTCCCGGCCGGCCTCAACGACACCGAGATGCGAGCCCTGGTGGACGGTGCCATTCTCCCCCTGATCAAGGCCCAGAACCCTGAAGCGATTTTCCTGCAATGCGGCGCCGACGCGCTCGAGGAGGATCCGCTGGCCAAGCTCTCGCTCTCCAACAATGCCCACTGGGCCGTCGTGGACGCCGTCCGCACCCTCGCTCCCCGCCTGCTCGTCACCGGCGGCGGCGGCTACAATCCCTACACCGTCGGCCGCTGCTGGGCCGGCGTCTGGGCCACCCTCAACGGCATCCCCATCCCGCCCCGCACAACGCCAGCCGCCGAGGCCGTCCTGCGCAGCCTCACCTACGACCGCGCCGCTGGACGCAACCCGCCCGGGCACTGGTTCACCACCTTGCGCGATACGCCGCGCGAAGGCACCGTCCGCGCCGAAATCCGGCAACTCGTCGCCGGAGCCCTCCTGGAGCCCACCCCCGCATGAACCGCCGCACCCTTCTCGCCGGCCTGGCCCTGCTTCCGATCGCCGCTTACGCTCAATACCCCGGCCCGACTGCCGCCCAACCGGAACTGCCCAAGGAGAAGCTGGTCATCGTCACCAGCAGCGGCCCGCACGATTTCACCGTCGAGATGGCGATCTCCCCCATGCAGCAGGAAACCGGGCTCATGTTCCGCCCGGCCGTCCCCGCCGATGGCGGCATGCTGTTCGACTGGGGCCAGCCGCGTGACAGCACCATGTGGATGCGCAACACCATCGCACCGCTCGACATGCTGTTCATCCAAGGCGACGGCACCATCAGCCACATCGCCGAGAACACGACTCCCCGCAGCCTTGCCCAAATTCCATCCGGCGGCGCCGTGCGCGCCACGCTCGAGCTGGCCGCCGGCACCGCAGCCCGCCTCAAGATCAAGGTCGGCGACAAAGTTCAGCAGCGGATTTTCGGCAACGCTTGATCGCGCGAAGCCTCGCTTCTAGGGTTCGCCCGATGGCGGGGCGTGGCGCAGCCTGGTAGCGCGCCTGTTTTGGGTACAGGAGGCCCCCGGTTCGAGTCCGGGCGCCCCGACCATCTCTTGAAACTCAGACCATTTCGGTCCATCATCTTCGTGCTGGGGATAGACCCTGGCGCGAAATCTTGGTGAAGCACCATGGATCAGATTGCACGGCGCAGCCTCGGCCCTGTCACGCCCGGCCCTTACCCGAACGACCTATGCGTTCTCATCGGTCGCTTCCAGCCGTTCCACACCGCCCACCTCCGCATCGTTCAAGATGCGCTTCAAGCCGCGGGCCACCTGCTCGTTCTGATCGGCTCAGCCGATGCCCCCCGCAGCCACCGCAACCCGTTCACCTACCCCGAGCGCGCCGACATGATCCGCCTGTCGGTGCCTGCAGATCAGCGGCACCGCCTGCTCGTCCGCCCGCTCGAGGACTGCCTATATAACGACACCCAATGGGTCGCGAACGCGCAACGCCAGGTCAATGACGCGCTGGTAGAGATCGGGGCATCGCAGCGCCGCATCGCCCTGATCGGGCACAGCCGGGATCACAGCTCCTACTACATCAAGCTGTTCCCCCAATGGGGTACGCCGATCGACGTGCCCGAATACGAGAACGGGCTTTCGTCCACCCGCATCCGCAACAGCTACTTCTCCAACCTCGCCGAAAGCTTCCTCAAGGACGCGGACGGCCACAAACCCGGCGACCTGCCTCAGGACCATCTGATGCCGACCCCGGTCCGCGACTTCCTCGCCGGCTTCGCCAAAACCCCAGATTTCCAGAATATCCGCGGAGAATACGAGTTCGTCCTCGCCTACCGCGCCCAATGGGCCGTGCCGAAGGTCCCCTACCCGGTCACCTTCGTCACGGTGGACGCCTGCGTCGTGACTGCTGGAAGCGTCCTGCTCGTCCGCCGCAAGGGCCGGCCCGGCAAGGGACTATGGGCGCTTCCCGGCGGCTTCCTCGACCAGACCGAGACCGTGGTGGACGGCATGCTCCGGGAGTTGCGCGAGGAGACCCGCATCGCAGTTCCCCCCGGCATGCTCCGCGGTTCGATCGTTGCCCAGCGCGTGTTCGACGATCCCCACCGCTCGTCCCGTGGCCGGACGATAACCCACGGCTTCCTCGTCCACCTCAAGAACGAGACCGCGCTTCCTGCCCTGCGCAACCGCAAACCCGCACTTCCAGCCATCGAGGCCGCCGACGACGCCGAGAAAGCGCAATGGTGGCCGCTGGCAGACATCAGGCGGGACATGATGTTCGAGGACCACTTCGATATCATCGTTGCCTTAACGAGTCTTATTTAGGAGGTGACAGAACAGCAGGACTTCGCCCTCCACCCCTGATGACTAACCCGGCGGATAGACCGCCGGGCGCCCTCTCAAAGGAGCTTTGAGACCATGTTCGACAACATCATCCTCACCACCGACTCCTACAAAGCCAGCCACTACCTCCAATTCCCGCCGGGCACCGAATTCACCCACTACTACATCGAGAGCCGCGGCGGGCTTTACGACCGGACCCTGTTCTTCGGCCTCCAAGCCTTCCTCCGCCAAACCCTCGCCCGCCCGATCACCCGCGAGCACATCGAGCAAGCCGCCACGTTCTTCGCCGCCCATGGCGAGCCCTTCAACCGCGCCGGGTGGGAGCACATCCTGACCGCCCACGCCGGCCGCCTCCCCGTCGAGATCAAGGCCGCGCCGGAGGGCAGCGTCATTGGCACCCACAACGTGCTCGCCACCATCGTCAACACCGACCCGGCGTGCTTCTGGCTCCCCGGCTATCTCGAGACCGCCCTGCTCCGCGCCGTCTGGTATCCCACCACGGTCGCCACGATCTCCTTCCAAGCCAAACTCGCCATCCTCCAGGCACTCGCCCGCTCCTCCGACATCCCCGCCGACCAGAACCCGGCCGCCTTCAAGCTCCACGATTTCGGCGCCCGCGGCGCCACCTCGCAGGAGAGCGCCGCCCTCGCCGGCATGGCTCACCTGGTGAACTTCTCCGGTACCGACACGATCGAGGGCATCCTCGCCGCCCAGCGCTTCTATGACGAGCCGATGGCCGGCTTCTCCATCCCTGCCGCCGAACACAGCACCATCACCGCCTGGGGCCGCGAGGGCGAGCTGGACGCCTACCGCAACATGCTGCGCCAGTTCGCCAAGCCCGGCGCCATGGTCGCCGTCGTTTCCGACAGCTACGACCTGATGCACGTCGTCCGCACCGTATGGGGCGGCACGCTCAAGGATGAGATCCTGAACAGCGGCGCCACTCTCGTCGTCCGGCCCGACAGCGGCGACCCCCTTACCGTTCCGGTCGATGTCTTGCGCGCGCTGGACGAAGCGTTCGGCACGACCACCAACAGCAAGGGCTTCCGGGTCCTGCCATCTTGCATCCGCGTGATCCAAGGCGATGGCATCAACGCCGGGTCCCTGCCGATGCTGCTGGATAACATCGTCTCCGCCGGCTACTCGGCCGAAAACATCGCCTTCGGCATGGGCGGCGGCCTGCACCAGATGCTCAACCGGGACACGCAGAAATTTGCCATGAAATGCAGCGCCGTCCGTGTCCGCGGCGCCTGGCAGGACGTCTACAAATCCCCTGCCGCCGACCAGGGCAAGCGTAGCAAGAGCGGCCGCTTTGCACTCCTGCAAACCACTGACGGCTACGAAACGGTGACCCTCGCCGACCGGCAAACGGGCGACGTTCTCCGCCCCGTCTACCGCGACGGCTCGCTGCTCCAGCAATCCACCTTCAGCGACATCCGCACCCGCGCCCAAGCTGCCGCTTCGCAGGTCACCGCGTCGTCCACGCCTAGTGCGTGATTGGCGAAGCCGCGTTATCCGCTATATCAGCCCAGCCAACCCGAAAGCTTTTGTCATGCGCGCCCGTATCTTCCAGCGTCCTAAGACCGCCATGCAGTCCGGTGTCGCCGGCACCAAGAACTGGGTGCTCGATTTCGCCCCTACCCGGCCGGAAGTGAACGACCCCTTGATGGGCTGGTGGGGCCGAGGCGACACGCGTGGCCAAGTTCTGCTCCGCTTCGACACCAAGGAGCAGGCAGTCGCCTATGCCGAGGCAAACGCGATCCCGTACGACGTCGAAATTCCACCCGCCCCCGTCAAGCACAAACCCAAAGCCTATGCCGACAACTTCCGTTACGGCCGGTCCGAGAACTGGACCCACTGACGGCCGGGTGCTACGGCCAGAGCATCATTGGGGCGCCCTTAGCTCAGCCGGATAGAGCAACGGACTTCTAATCCGAAGGTCGGTGGTTCGAATCCACCAGGGCGCGCCAACTTCTCTGCAATGCTGCGTCCACGACCGGGATATGATCAGCCGGTCAAATGCAGATCCAACCAAGCAACAGAATGAACCGTTCGACCTACTCAACCTGCTCGGTTAGGCATGTCCTCGCGCCGTCCACGTCAGGAACACAGTATCGCCTGCAACTGCCCCGGCTTTTGACAGCCATTTGTGGAGGTAGTGCTCCCAAACGCTTACCTTCAAGGCAGCATACGGCTCGACAGGCGGTTCGATCGTCGTCGTTCGCGGCCCCACCCACACCTTCAGCATCGGCTCATCCTGGTCCGCGTTCGTCTGCTTGAGAACCTGCAACTCCGCAGTGTCTTGCAACTCTGACGGTGCCATCGCGAGATCAAAGACCTTAACCAGCGTGTACATTTGCATGCTTAGTCTTTCGGTAAGCAGTATATTGCCATGATAATTAGCCAGAGGCATCTTTTGTTGAGAGATCTGGCCAACAAGGCGTGCCGTGGTCCGAGGATATCTGAGCGTCATGCCTCCCTTGGGCACTCACTTAGAATGACGTTTCACCCTGAACGAACTCCCTCAATGGCGTGACCATCCTAAATTACTCACGACTTCGCGAGCAAGCCGGCAGCCAGCACTCGTTTCATTTTAATGACGTTTTAACGTGCCCGCCGGCTTGATCAGGTTTTGACAACTGAAGCCAAAAGCGAGAACTGCATCGTCGCTCATCGTGAGAAATTTTACGCATCTAGCGATATGCGCGAGGCCTTGTTGTCACGGCGCCTCGTAGCTGTAATGGTCCTTCGGCCAACGCCGATGCATCCACAGCCAACTGTCCGGGCGCTCCCGTATCCACCGCTCCAGATACGAATTCATCGTCTGCGTCATCGTGACCGTATCAGCCTTGCGGCTACCCGTGTCGGGTATGTCCATCACCTCCTCGCACACCATGCGGAACCGCGCCGGCCCGATTCTCTGCACCACGCCCGGAATTACGGGACAACGGAAGTGCAATGCCATAACCGCTAGGGCTGGCGCCGTCATAGCGGTATGTCCGAACAACTGCACCGCAACGCCGTCGTTCAACTTCTGATCCATCAGAAGTCCCAGATAGCCCCCGCTCCGCAAATGCCCCATCGCCGCCTTCGCTCCGGCGGTGCCCTTGCTGAACATCGGCACCGCCACGCCGATCGCATCCTGCCGCAACCGGGTCACGAGCGCGTCGACCGCGGGGTTGGATGCCGACCGGAACATGGAGGAGAACGCAAACCCATACGCCGCACACGCGACCGGCAACATCTCCCAATTGCCGATATGGCCCGAAAAAAAGATCGCCGGCCCGCCTTTCTGTGCCAGCGCCAGCAACGTCTCCTCCCCGACGACCTCCCAGCCCGGCCCAGAGTCCGAGCGTTTCAACGATCCCAGATGCGGGAACTCGCCTACTGTGCGCCCAAGGTTCTCCCAAGCCCCCCGTATCACCCGCCGCCGCCCCACCGCGTCCAACTCAGGCATCGCAAGGCGTAGATTGACCTCCGCCACCCGCGTAACCGGCAAGAGCGGCCCCACGAACCGCGCCACCGCGCCACCAAGATTGGACGCCCGAACCGGCCCGAGCGACCGGAACAGCTTCAGCAACAAATTGGCCCCGAACGCCTCCAACCGAAACGCCAGCGTCATGTAAGCATGCCGAGCAGTGCTTCGAGCGGCCCGTCATCCGCCCACTGCAACGATACGCCCGCAACCTCCACCCGCTCCGCCCATCCCCGCGGCAAGCGCACCTCGTCCTTCGGCGTCGTTACCAGAGCCGCCCCCGCCGCCACGGCACTCCGCCAAAGCGCCTCCAACTCCGCCGTCCGGTAGCGGTGGTGGTCCGGAAACGACCGCTGCCCCGCAAGTACCGCACCAGCCTCCCGCACCGTTTCGAAGAACTTCTCCGGCCGGCCGATGCCCGCGAACGCAAATACCGTGCGCCCGGCCAATCGCAGCGTGTCGGGCCGCAGCGTTGCCCGCAATACCGGCAAGCCAGGCGGCAGCGCCGCAGCCGCAGCCTTCGCATCCACCCCGATCATTACCGCCGCCTGGCATCGCCCCGCTGCTGCCAGCACCGGCTCGCGCAGCGGCCCCGCCGGCAGCACCCGGCCGTTGCCGAACCCAGCCGCCCCGTCGATCACCAGCAACGAGAGATCCTTCTCCAATCCCGGGTTCTGCAATCCATCATCCATGACCAGCACGGTCGCACCTTGGGCCACCGCCACCCGCGCACTCGCTGCCCGGTCCGCCCCGACCAGCGTTGGCGCAACTTCGGCCAGCAGCAGCGCCTCGTCACCAACATCATGCGCATCGTGACGGGCATCGACCCGCGCCGTCCCTTTTACCTGGCCGCCATAACCGCGCGTCAGGAACGCGACCCGTGCACCCCGCCGCTGCAACCGCTTCGCCACGTCCAGAGCCAGCGTTGTCTTGCCTGCACCCCCAACCCCGGCATTGCCGCAACAAAGCACCGGCACCGGCGCCCGCCACCCAGCCCGCGCCACCCGCCGCGCCGTGCTCGCCGACACGACAGCCGACATCGGCGCAAGCATATGCGCCCACGCTCCGTCCTGCTGCCAGAAAGCCGGCGCACGCATCAGCCCGCCATCGCCAGCAGCGCCTCGGCCGCACGCCGCGGCAAGTCTACATCCGCACAGGCCACCGCTTGCGCCGCCTGCCCTGACGCTGCGGCGCCCGCCGGATCGCGCAGCCGAACACCGACCCAATCCGCCAGCCCCGCCTCGTCCGCCACCGTTGCCAACCCGCCAGCCCGCGACAGCACCGCGACCGCATCGGCTTGGTTCGCCATCGCCGGCCCAGCCGCAAGCGCACAGCCCAGCCGCGCCGCCTCCAGCGGGTTCTGCCCGCCTCCCTCGCCGCCCAAGCTTTTCCCGATGAAGACCACCGGAAACAATCGGTACAGCAAGCCCAACTCCCCCAACCCGTCGGCCACCCACATGTCACCCGGCGCCGGGTCCTCACCGCCCAAGCGGCGTCGCGCACCCAGTTCCGCCGCGATCGCTTCCCCCCGCTCCGGATGCCGCGGTGCGATCGCAGTCACCAAGCCCGGGAACTCCGCGGCCAACCTCCGGTGCACCCCGGCAGCCACCGCCTCCTCCCCCGGATGCGTGCTCGCCGCCAACCACCGTGGACGGTCGCCGAGCAGCGCCTGCAACCGCGCCAGCTCCCCCACGTCCACCGGCAACGCCGCCGCTGCAAACTTCAGGTTCCCCGGCGAGCAGACCCCCCGCCCCCCGAGCGACTGCAACCGGTCCGCGTCCGCATCCGACTGCGCCCACACCGCTTCAAACGCCCCTACCACCCGGCGCGCAAACCCCGGCGCCCGCGCCCAGGCCCGTGCACTCCCCTCCGACAACCGCCCGTTCAGCAGCATCAAGCGCACACCCCGCCGCTGGCACGCGGCCAGCATATTCGGCCACAGCTCGCTCTCCACGAACGCCGCCGCATCCGGCCGCCAATGATCCAGGAACCGCCCCACCCAGCGCGGCACATCCAGCGGCACGAAGCGGTGCAGCACGCCCGGGCAACGCTGCACCAGCAGCCGTGCCGCCGTGACCGTTCCCGTCGTGACCAGCACCGTAACCCGCCCCTGCAACGCTTCCACCACCGGAACCGCGGACACCGTCTCCCCCACGCTCGCAGCGTGGATCCACACCAGCCGCCCAACCGGACGTGGCGTCGCGTCCACCCCTCGCCGCTCGCCCAACCGGCCGGCAACCTCCTTGCCCCGCCGCACCCGGCGCGCCAGCATCACCCGCAACGCCGGTTCCAGCATCGCCGCCGTGCCCCACCAAACGGCGGACAGCACGCTCCCTACCGGCTGCACAACGTATCGGCCATGTCCGCCACCCGGCTCAGCGCCGCCTCGATGGCCGGCACCGCCGCTTCCCACCCATCCCGCGACACTGCGATCGGCTCGCCGCACACGATCACCCCCCGCCCGAACGGCAACGGCACCGCCATCCTGTCCCATGTCGGCAACACCCGGCGCCGCGTCGTCTGCGCCCCCACCGGCAACACCGGAGCCCCCGACAGCCCCGCCAACTGCGCCACACCCGGCGCCGCCCGCCGCCGCGGCCCCCGCGGACCGTCCGGCGTGATCAGCACGTGCCGCCCCGCCTGCAACTCTCCCAGCAGCACGCGAACGCTTGCCGCGCCCCCTTTCTCCGTCACGTCCCGCGCCGTCCCGTCCTTGGACGACGACCCGTGCACCACCTCCACCCCGAACCGCCGCACCACCGTCCCAATGAACCGCCCGTCCCGGTGCTTGCTCACCAGCACCCGCGGCACCCCCCGCGCACCCTGCGCCCACATGTGGAACCACAGCGCCGGCAGCATCGGCAGGCGCTCGTGCCAGAACGCCGCGATCGCAGGCCGACCGGCAATATGCGGCGCGATATGCTCCTCACCCACGACCGTCCAGCGCGTCGTCCGAAGCGCCACATGAAGGTACAACCCAACGATCCGCGCCGTCACCGCCTGCACACCGGCGCTCCGCAGCAACTTCTTCAACACGGGGGCGGTTCGACCATCGGGCGGGCCGGTAGCATGGCCCCACGAACCATGCCAGCCCAGCCCCGTTGGTCTCCTCTAGCAAGCAGGAGCCAGCAATGTTCACCGCCGCGATCTTCGACCTGGACGGCACCCTGCTCGACTCGGTGGACGCCCACGCCCACGCCTGGCAGGACGCCTTCGCCGATTTCGGCCACCGCTTCGATTTCGAGAAGATTCGCAGCCAGATCGGCAAGGGCGGCGACCAGCTCCTCCCCGTGTTCCTGACCGAAGCCGAACAGAACGACATCGGCGGCCGCCTCGAAGAACACCGCGGGACGCTTTTCAAAGCCCGCTACCTCCCTCAGATCGCACCTTTCCCCATGGTGCCGGACCTGCTCCGCCACATCCGCAAAGCTGGCCTACGTGTCGCCCTAGCGACGTCCGCCAAGGCCGAGGAACTGGACACCTACACGCAGATCGCCGGCATCACGGACCTTCTGGACGCGACCGCTTCATCCGCCGACGCGGAACGGTCCAAACCTCACCCGGATATCTTCCAGGCCGCGATGACCCGGCTCGGCAACCCCGATCCAGCAACCGTCCTCGCCGTCGGGGACACCCCCTACGACGCTCAAGCGGCCGGCGCACTGGGCATCCGCACCATTGGCCTGCTCTGTGGCGGTTTCCCGGAGGCCGACCTCCGCCAGGCCGGGTGCAGTTCGATCTACAACGACCCTGCCGACCTCCTCGCCCGGCTCGACACGGTTCTGGCAACGTAACTGGCCAGCTATCTGTCATCGCAGCAGCGTGATCCCACTACCGCGGTCGCCAAACCATCTGAGAGCAATGCGAGAAACAACGATAGCCGCCCGCCCAACCTCGTGGCAGGACGTGATTCTGATCTGCCGCAAGTGCAGCAAGAAGCTCAAGGGCGGGTTCGGTCACGACCACGACCAAACCCTTGCCCGCGCCCTCAAAAGCACGCTTCGGGGGTCTCCGTCCCGGCGCAGCACCCGCATTATCGAGACCAAATGCCTCGGTATATGCCCCAAAAACGCCGTCACCGTGCTCCCGGCAACGCGTCCCGCCGAAATCCTGTCGATCCCCGCCGGAATGGATCCGGCAGCCATCCTCACAAGGTTGCTGCCAATGCCTGAACCGTCGCCTCGCCAAACCGCCGCTCCAGACGCCGCACCGTGAAATGCGCCCGCGCCAACGTACGGTAATGTCCTAGGAAAGCCGTGTTCAACGATGCCCCGGCGACCGCTCCCACAACCGGCACAGCCTGCAACGCGAATTTCTGCGACAACGTCACGCCAAACCGCCGCGCCACATCCGACATCAGGATCGCGATCGGCCGCCCCTGCATGACGAACCGCGCCGAGAAGTAGCTCGCTTCCGGCTCCGCGCCGTTCTTCTGCCCGGCATTCAACGCAAACACCTGCAAGCACGCGGCCCGGGTTTCCGCATCTGCCAGGTCCTCGCCCTCCTCGACCGCGATCCGTGCGATCTCCCGCATGATGGCAAGGCTGGTCACCGTGGCATCCGGCACGAACCCGCCCATCCCAACCAGCCCGCCCGCCGCTCCCGACAGGAACACCAGCGGTCCCGCCAATCGCCGGCTCTGGGCCATTTGTCCTTCCCGCCCCAGCCGCAACACCGCCACGTCGAACGCACGCCGCAACGCCGCCTCGACCACCCGCTGCACCGCATCCTCGGCGCCCGGCAGCATCCCGAGCGAGCGCGTCCCCATCCGCAACGTCCGTCCCATTGCGCCGCCGACCAGGTCGGCAAGCCGCACGACCAACCCGCCCCCCGACTGGAGCTGCTCGAGCGCCCGCGCCAACTCGGCCTCGGACGCCGGGTCGAGCGCCTCGCTCGCTTGATCCGGTATCGCTACCGCCGTCCCTGACTGGCTCACACTCATCGGCCTTGCTCCAAATCTCCACACCTAAACGCGCCGCGCACGCCCGGGCTCCCCCGCTCGGGACAGCACCCGCGCCTGGCGCAGCAAGTCCGCCCGTTGCTCCGTGCCGCACACCCGGTAGAGCCGCAGCAACGCCAACTCGTCGCCGCTCAATCCTTCCCGCCCCCGCGCCGCCTCCCCGTGCAGCAACACCTCGACCGACACGTCCAGCACCTGCGCGATCCGCGACAGGTTCCCGCTCACCTGTCCCGCCCGGTCCGTCTCCCATTGTGCAACCGCGCTACGGGACACCCCGGTCGCCGTGGCCAGCGCCGCTTGGCTCAACCCCCGTTCTCGCCGCAACGCCGCGATCCGCTCTCCCAGGCTCGTCATCACCCCGATCCCCTTCAACAATCGTCGCTAAGCCGAAATAAACTGCATGAGAACAATTGACGAACATTGTCAGAGATACTAACAAGTTTCCGTGACCGACGATACCCGTGGACATCTCGTCAAGGAACCTCCGCATGACCGCCTCCATCGCCTGGTCGCCTCAGGCAGACACC
>CAXTVQ010000020.1:0-9440 GCA_964247705.1 uncultured Acetobacteraceae bacterium
GGAAGTGCCTAAGCAAGCCCGGGTAGCACCGCCAGCGCGTTGTCGCGGCCGATGCGTGTCAGCACTGCTGGCGCCAACCCAGCCGCTGCCAGCCCGTTCGCCGTGTCCAGCGGGGAGGCGGCCGGGAAGTCGGAGCCGAACAGCACGTGATCGTCCGGCATCAGCGCCAGCAGCGAGGGCAGCGTGTACTGGTTCCAGGCCTGGGCGGTGTCGAAATACAGCCGCCGGATCAGGGTGACGGCCCCACCCGGCTCCGCCCGCATCAGGGCGGGGTCGCCGCTCACCATGCGGTTGAAGCGGAAGGTCAGGAACGGCACCGCGCCGCCGCCATGGGAGAACACGAACCGGATGTCCGGAAAGCGCACGGTCGTGTGGTTGGCGAGCAAGCTGGCGATGGTGCGTGACGTTTCCGCGGCGTATTCCACCACCACGTCCGGCACGCCCGCCACCGCGTTGCTGCAGCAGGCCGGCTGCAGCGGGTGCACGAACACCGTGGCGCGGCGGCGGTTCAGTTCGTCCATCACGGGCGTAAAGGCCGGGTCGCCGAGATACTTGCCGCCATAGCTGGTCATGACGCCGACGCCCTGGGCGTGCAGCACATCCATGCCGTAGGCGATCTCGGCCAGGGTGTTGTCCATGTCCGGCAAGGGCAGCGTCGTGAACATGCCGAAACGGCCGGGGTGGTCCGCCACCATACGCGCCTGGTATTCGTTGCAATCCCGTGCCAGGGCCCGGGCCTGGTCGTAGTCGCCAAAGAACACGCCCGGGTCGCTGGTGGAGACCACGGCCGTTGCCACGCCGGCGGCGTCCATTGCGTCCAGCGACTTTTGCAGCGTCCAGCCCATGTTGAACACCTGGTTGGTCCGCCGCCCCTTCATCATCGCGAGCAGCGCAGGGGAGGTGTAGTGGTGGTGAACGTCGACTCGCCAAGGCGCTGCATCCGCTGCACGTGCCGGCCCCGCCGCGAGCGCCAGCCCGCCCGCGAAGGCTGCGCCCAGTAAGCCGCGCCGGCCGAGCGTGCGGGGTAGGCAGCAGCCGCAGGGCGGGGCGGCCGGGTCAGCGTTATCGCAACGGATCAGCATTTCATCACCCGGCGAATTGCATGACCGAGAGGCCGGCATTCGTGTCGGTGACGAACATCACGCCGTTTTTGTCCACGCACACGTCGCAGGATTGCGTGACCGGCACCGCGCCGGGACGGATGTCCACCAGGCGCTGCGGCGCTGCTGGGACGCAGAACGCCACCTCCGCCGGGCGGAACGGGTCCGCGAGGTCGAACACGCGCACGCCGGCATTGTGCCAGGTTGCGAAAATCAGCGTCTCGCTCTGGAACAGGCCCGGGCGGTTCTCGTGCAGGTTGTGCGGCCCGAACTTGCCGCCGACGGCGCAGTAATCTGCCTCGCCGGGTTGCGGGAGGGTCGCGATCGATACCGGGTTTACGGGCTCCCGCACGTCGAATACCCAGGCGTGCGCGTAGCCAGCGGCGCAGTTGGCCGTCGTCGCCTCGTCCGCCAGCACGGCGAGCCCGCGCCCGGGCAGCGGCAGCGGCGTGTGGCTGCCGCCGGCGAAGGGGGGCGAGAGCAGCCGGTGGGACAACAGCGTGGGCGCGACCGGGTCGCTCAGGTCGTGCACGGTGAGGCCGCCGTCGCGCCAGGCGCCGAAGGCCAGGTTGCCGGCGACGATTGCGTGGTGCAGGGCCCAGCGCTTGCCCGGCAGCCAGGCGGGTTCCTCGCCTGCGCCTCGGTTCATGCCCGGCAACGCCCATTTCCCGGCCAGCACGGGCCGTGCCGGGTCGGCTACGTCGAACACCGCCATGATATGGTCGGTGTAGCCGTCGAAATGGGCCGAGGCGTAGGCGTAGCGGCCGCCGACCCACCAGATGCGGTGCAGCCCGATGCCGTCGACCGGACAAAAGCCGATCTCCCGCGGATTCGCCGGGTCGCTCCTTACGTCATACACGCGCAGCCCGGCTTCGAACGGGCGTTCCCGGCGGGAGAAGCTGTCGGCGAGGGGATTGGTGAAGTAGTCCTTCTGGTCCTGGTATTGTTGCAGGGCCCAGATGTTAGCCGCATTGACGGCCAGCATGAGGCCGTCATGGAGCTGGAGATGGCTGGCCCGCGTGTTGGGCGGGCAGGGGATGAAGCGCACGGGGGTGGGCCGGCGTGGGTCGCGCACGTCGAGTACGGTGATGCCGTCGCTGAACATGTGGCCGACATAGGCGAAGCCTTCGTGCACGATGATCTGCACGCCATCCGGCCGGCCACCCTGGTCGGAATGGCCCAGCAGCTCGATGCTGTCGCTGCAGCGGATCGGATCCATGCACCCTGCTCCTGGCTTTTGCTTCCTGGATAGGCGCAACCCCGCCGGATGTTCCACTGAAATCACCGCGGCGATTGACGCGGCTGAAAAATCTGTGATCCAACTCGTTCCGAATGATTGCACGGGCGTGGCCTGTGTCATCCGGCGCAAGAACATGAGCCTCCGACGATGGAAGTTGGGGGCCGAAAGGGCGGATATGGCACAGACCAACCAGGACATCCTCGTCGAGGCTCTGGACAACTCCCGCATCCTGCCGGTGCACCGGCGCATCTTCGGCTTGATCGCCGCCGGCTATTTCGTGGACGTGATCGATTACGCGATCTTCGGGGCGCTGATTCCCATCATGCTGCGGGACGGGTTCGCCACTCGCGCCGAACTTGGCTGGGTCGGGAGCGCGCAGTTGCTCGGCCTTGCCCTCGGGACGTTCTTCCAGGGCCAGCTCACCGACCGCATCGGGCGCAAGACGACGTATCAGTTCAACCTGTTGCTGTTCGGCATCGCCACGATCGCCGCGGCCTTCGCGCCGAATGCGATCTGGCTGGCCGGCATACGCTTCGTGGCCGGCGTGGGCCTCGGCGCGGAGCAGCCCCTTGCGTTCGCCTATGCCGGCGAGTTCGCGCCCAAGCGCCTGCGCGGGCGCATCCTCGCGTTCATCCACCTGATCGGGGGCGCCGTGTCTTGGCCGGTGGCCGCGCTGCTCACGCTGTTCCTCGGCGACATACTCGGCTGGCGCGTCATCTGGGTGTGCATCGGCGTCGGTGCGCTGGTCGTGTTCGCGCTGCGGTTCAGCTTGCCGGAGTCGCCGCGCTGGCTGCTGACCCGGGGCCGCACGCGGGACGCCTTCGCGACACTCGGGCGCATGGGCATCGCGGCTCCGGCGCCCAACCTGGCCGAACCCGCGCAGCGTACCGGTGGGGACCCGTTCCTGCTGGTCTGGCGGCGCTACCCGATGCGGGTGCTCGCCGCCACGGTCGCGTTGAGCGCGTTCTTCTGCACGACCATTGGGCTCGGGACCTGGCTGCCGAACCTCATGGGCGGGCGCGGTTTCGACATCACCAAGTCGCTGACCTACACGTTCGGCATGATGCTGGCGGTGCCCTGCGCCAGCCTGTTCATGATGGCCACGCTGGACCGCTGGGGCCGTAAGCTGACTGCGACGATCGCCTTCGTCGCCGCGGGCGTCATGGCGATCGTGTTCTCCCAGGCGGGCAGCAACCTGGAGGTGTTCCTCGCCGGGTTCGTGATGATCTTCTGCTACCAGGTTGCCGGGAACACGCTGCAGATCTTCACGTCCGAGGTGTTCCCGACGAGCGCCCGCGCGTCCGGCTTCGGCATGGCGGCGGGGGTCGGGCGGCTTGCCACGGCGGGGTTCATTCCGCTGATACCGTGGATCCAGGGCAGCCTCGGACTGTCCGCCGTGTTCATCACCATCGCCTTCCTGCTCGGCGCGGCCGCGCTCAGCATGAACCTGATCGGGCCCGAAACCCGGCGCCGGTCGCTCGAGGAAGTGGCCGATGCCGGAGCTCTCGAGCCGGCACTCGCTCCAGCCGCGAGGTTGCCCATGGCGCGTACGGACGCGTAGCATCCGGATAGGAGAGCGACATGGACATCCTTTACACGGGCGTGGCGACGGCGGTCGGCGGCAGGCAAGGGCGGATCAAGTCCGAGGACGGCGTGTTGGACATGGCGCTGGCGCATCCCAAGGAACTCGGGGGTCCTGGCGGTCACGCTACCAATCCGGAGCAGTTGTTCGCCGCAGGCTATGCCGCATGCTTCGAGAACGCCTTGCTGCGTGTGGCGCGGGAGCGGAAGGTTCCGTTGCGCGAGTCGTCCGTCACCGCCCGGGTCGGACTTGGCCGCGAAGTCGATGGGTTTTTCCGGCTGGCAGTCACGTTGGAGGTTTCCGCACCCGGGCGGGACCGGGCGGAAATCGAGGAGTTCACTCGGATCGCGCACGAGGAGGTGTGCCCTTACTCGCGTGCCACGCGTGGCAATGTCGAGGTCGTCCTCACCGTGGTCTGACTGCGTCAGGCGGTGACGAAGTGCTCAGCGCGGGTCTGCACGTAGTGTTGCCACCGGGGGCTGCTGTGCAACTGGGCGAGTAGCGCCTCGTCGCCGTCGCCGGGTCCGTCCAGCACGGTCCGTACGTTGGCCCGCAACTGGTCGGCGTTGTCCACGCCCAAAATGATCGTGTCCGGGTGCTGCCCGACGACGAAGCGCAAGGCCAGGCGGGCCAGGGCCGGCTTGTCGGTGATATCCAGTTCGGCGCCGATGTCGAACAACTCGCCCTTGAAGAACACCTCCCGGGCGATGACGGCCAGCCCGAGCGCCCTGGCCCGTGGAATGACACGCTGCAGTCCGGCCTGCTCTCCCAGGCTGAGGTCGAGGTTGACGGCGTCGAACGCGCCGGAGGCCATCTGCGCCAGGTACAGCCGCTCGCCGGAGAACGAGTCCGCGACGGCGAAGCGGATCTTCCCGGCAGCCCGCAGCCGCGCGAGGTTGTCCGCAAGCCGCGCCATGAAGTCCGGGGTCTCGTCGATCGAGGGGGCCAACAGGCCGATGTTCAGGAAGTCCACGGCGTCGCGCCGCAGTAGGCGCAGGCCGCGCTCCACCTCCGCCGACAGGGCGGCGTAGTCCAGCATGGTCCGGTTGCCCGGGTCGTAGCCGTAGCACATGCCTTCCGGCCGGGTCTGGACGAACACGGGGTAAGGCGGCGGGCTGACGGCGAAGTTGCGGCCCAACGCGTCCTTCTCCGCATCGATGGTCACGTCGAAGATGTTGATGTGGGCGTCGTAGGCGGCGTGCAGCACGGCTTGCCGGCGGTCGCCGCCGAAGCCGGGCAGCAGGGTGCCCGGCGTCACCGCCTTGCGCATGTCCTCGTTGAAGCCGCGCGACCGTCCGTCCGGCAAGAACTCGTGCCCACCCAGGGCCACCGGCGACAGCGCGACTCCCGTGCGGCCGAACGGGCGATGCGGCAGATTGTCCATGGGTGAACGCTCCTGAGTGCTCGTGCCTCCCGCAGACTCGACGCCGTGTAAGCACACTGCCACAACGATCGCACCGGCCACAGAAGCTGGAGAGGAACGGATATGAGCCATATCATCACCCGCCGCGCCGCCCTTGCAACCGGGCTTGCGGCCGGGCTGGCGGCGCCACGGATCGTGCGGGCCGCCGACGAGGTTCGGCTGACCATGTGGACCTGGATTCCGAACAAGCGGGAGGACCTGGACCTGTTCGAGCAGGCCTATCCCGGGATCAAGGTCGACCTGGTGAATGCCGGGCAGGGGGCAACCCACTACACCAAGCTGCGCGCCGCCATGCGGGCAGGCAGCGGCGCGCCCGATGTCTGCATCGCCGAGTTCCACATGATTCCGAGCTTGCGCCAGATCGGTGCGCTGCTGGACCTCTCGCCGTACGGGGCGGCTGCGATCCAGGAGGACTTCGTGCCTTGGTCGTGGCAGCAGGTCAGCGACGGCGGCCATGTCTACGCGGTGCCGTCCGATAGCGGCCCGATCGCGCTGTTGTACCGCAGCGACGTGTTCGAGAAGCACGGCGTCGTTCCACCCACGACGTGGGACGGTTTCGCGGAAGCGGCGATCAAGCTGCATACGGACGCGCCGGACGTGTTCCTGACGGACATGCAGCTCAATGCCGGTGCTTGGTTCACCTCGCTTGCGTGGCAGGCCGGGTCCCGCCCGTTCGCGGTGGATGGGACGACCGTGACGGTCCGCATCAACGACGAGCCGGCGCGCCGGGTGGCGGCGTTCTGGCAGAAACTGATCGACGCCCATGCCATCGACACCGCGCCGTCCAACACGGCCGACTGGTATCAGTCGACCGACCAGGGCCGCTACGCTTGCTGGGTGGCGGCGGCGTGGGCGCCGTTGTTCCTGTCGCAGTTCGCCCATGCCAGCGCCGGGCAGTGGCGGGTGGCGCCGATCCCGCAATGGGACCCGGCCAAGCCCGTCTCGGCCAATTTCGGCGGCAGCACGACGGCGGTGACGACGCAGACCAAGCACCCGAAGGAAGCGGCGTTGCTGGCGACCTTCCTGTGCCACGATCCGCGTTTGATCGAGCACCGGGTGACGGCGCATTTCGCGTTCCCGACGCTGGAGAAGGTGCTTGATTCACAGAACTTTCAGGACCGCCGGTTCTCGTTCTACGGCGACCAGGCAATCAACAAGGTGTTCGTGGAGTCGGGGCGCCTCGTAGATGGATCGTTCCAGTGGAGCCCGTTCCAGGATTACGTGTTCGCGCAGATGAGCAACGAGATGACCGCCGCCGGCACCGGGGGGCGGGGAACGTTGGCGGCGGCGCTGGACCGGGTGCAGCGCAACGTGGTCGCGTTCGCAAAGGGCCAGGGGTTCACCGTAAAGGCATGAGCGCCCGGCGGCGCGTCCCGCTGGCGCCTTACTTGTTCCTGTTGCCGTTCGCCGTGCTGTTCGTGGCGTTCCTGTTGGCGCCGCTGGCCTACGCGTTGGGCCTGAGCCTGTTTCGCGACAGCATGGTCGGCGGGCGCGCGTTCGTGGCACTGGCCAACTATGCCGACGTGCTGACGGACGATGCGTTCTGGGGCGGGATCGGCAACATGCTGCTGTTCGGGCTGTTCCAGATCCCGCTCATGTTGGCGTTGGCGCTGGCGTTCGCGCTGGTGCTGCACGGGCGCGGGGTGATGCTGCGGCCGCTGTTCCGCATCGCCTTCTTCGTTCCGTATGCCGTGCCCAGCATCGTGGCGGCGTTGATCTGGGGCTACCTGTACGGACCGACCTTCGGCCCGGCGCACCAGCTCGCGACGGCGCTGAACCTGCCTGCGCCCAACTTCCTGAGCTACCGGTTGATGCTGCCCTCCCTGGCCAACATCGTGGTGTGGGAGTTCACCGGCTACAACATGGTGATCCTGTATGCGGCGCTGCAGGCCGTGCCGCCGGAGGTGGAGGAGGCCGCCGCCATGGACGGCGCCACGCGCTGGCAGTCGGCCATGTGGGTGAAGGTGCCGATGATCGGCGGCGCGCTGGCCACCACGGCCATCTTCGCGCTGGTGCACACGCTGCAGTTGTTCAACGAACCGCAATTGATGGGCGCCATCGCGCCGGAGGTGATCGGCGATCATTACACGCCGAACCTGTACGCCTATACGCTGGCGTTCGTGAACCAGCAGCTCAACTACTCGGCCGCGGTGTCCTTCACGCTGGCGCTGCTGGTGATGCTGATCGCGGGCGGCGTGCTGCTGGTGCGGCATTTGCGGCGGCCGGTATGAGCACAGTGGGCATGAGCGCCGTGCTGAATGCGCGCGACCGGCGGACGCAACGGATCACGACGGCGCTGTTCGCCGTATTCCTGATCTACACCGCGATCCCCCTGTTCTACCTGGTGGTGTCCAGCACCAAGAGCAACGCCGAGCTGTTCGAGAGCTTCGGGTTATGGTTCGCACACGGCTTCCACCTGCGCGAGAACCTGCAAGCGCTGTTCGCCTATGATGGCGGTGTTTACCGGCGCTGGCTGCTGAACACCGTCGGCTACTCCGTCGCCTCCGCCGCGGGCGCGTCCGTGTTTGCCAGCATGGCGGGCTACGCTTTCGCCAAGTTCGAGTTTGCGGGCAAGCGGACGCTGTTCGGGCTGATCCTCGGGGCGGTGCTGGTGCCGCACACGGCGCTGGTCATTCCGCTGTTCCTGCTGCTCAGCCAGACCGGGCTGGTGAACACGCCACTGGCCGTGGTGCTGCCATCGATGGTCTCGCCGTTCGGCGTCTACCTGATGCGCGTGTATGCGGACCGGGCCGTGCCGGACGAGTTGCTGGACGCGGCAAGGATCGATGGCGCCGGGGAAGTGCGGATTTTTGTCAGCATCGCGTTCCGCCTGATGGTGCCCGGCTTCGTCACCGTCGTGCTGCTGACCTTCGTCGCCGCCTGGAACAACTACTTCCTGCCGCTCGTCGTGCTCAGCGATCCCCGCTATTTTCCGCTGACGGTGGGCCTGGCCTCCTGGTATCAGCAGGCGAGTTCCGGCAGCGGGGCGGAGGCGCTGTTCTCGTTGGTGTTGACGGGGGCGCTGGTGGGCATCCTCCCCGTGCTGGTGCTGTTCTTGTTCCTGCAGCGCTATTGGCAAAGCGGGCTCAGCGCGGGAAGCCTCAAGTGAAGATTACGTCCGTCCGGCTGCGGCGGGTGACTGGCATTTTCGAAACCGAGGGGCCGTTCTGGGAGGAGCGGCTGGCGCGGCCGCTCGACATCTATGCGGACTACCGGGGGTCACGCGGGGACTGGGGCGGCCGGCAGATCGACGAGCGGCATTTCCGCACGGAGCAGATCTTTCTCGAGATCGGCACGGATGATGGCGTCGCGGGCCGGGCCGGGCCGATCGAGGACGGCGTCGCAGAGATGGTGTCGCGCATGCGGCCGATGCTGCTGGGCCGCGACCCGGTCGCGCATGAGGCGCTGTGGGACCAGATGCACCGGTCGCAGCCGCACGGCCGGCACGGTGTGGCGATGATGGCGGTGAGTGCGGTGGATTGCGCGTTGTGGGACCTGAAGGGGCGCTGGCTCGGCCAGCCGGTGCATCGCCTGCTGGGCGGGCCGACGCGGGACGGCGTGCCCGCTTACGTGTCCACGCTCGGCTACAACGTGCTCGACATGGGCCTGGTGCGGGAGCGCGCGCTTATGCTGCAGGCTCGTGGCTTCCGCGCCCAAAAGTGGTTCTTCCGCCACGGACCCGGCAGCGGGCGCGAGGGCTTGCGGCAGAACGTCGCCCTGGTGCGGACGCTGCGCGAGACGCTCGGCGACGGTGACGACCTGATGTTCGATTGCTGGCAGGCGTTCGACGTTGGCTACACGCTGGACCTGCTCGACCGCATCACCGAGTTCCGGCCGCGCTGGCTGGAGGAGTGCGTGATGGCCGACCGCATCGGCAGCTACAGCCGGATCAAGCGGCGCACGGCCGTGGCGCTGGCAGGGGGCGAACACGACTACACGCGCTGGGGCATGAAGCCGTATGTCGACGCCGGGTGCCTGGACGTGCTGCAACCCGATATATATTGGGCCGGCGGTTTGTCCGAGGTCCTCAAGATTGCCGCCTACGCCTCGGCTCATGATCTGATGACGGTCCCGCATGGCCATTCCAGCCCGGCG
>CAXTVQ010000020.1:9540-13799 GCA_964247705.1 uncultured Acetobacteraceae bacterium
TAGAACTGCTTCACATGGGGCAGCAACGCGCGCGATAGATGGCGGCGCTGCACTTCGTCGTCCGAGAGGGCGTGTGCCAGGTCGTCGTGCAGCGCCTTCAACGCGGCGGCCTGGTCTACTTTGGTGAAGCGGCCGTCCTCGTAGATGACCTCGCCGGCGCACATCACCGCTCTTACGCCGCCGGTCTTGGCGCGTTGCAGGACCGCGTCCAGCAACGGCATCGCTTCGTCCAAATAGGGGTAGCTGATCTGCTGCCAGTCCAGCAGGACCAGGTCCGCGGCCGTGCCCACCGCCAGCGTGCCCAGTTGGTCGCCGAACGCCGTGGTCCGGGCGCCCCCCTGCGTCGCCATGCCGAAGACCTGTGCGGCCGTCGGCACGTCGTCCTCCATGCCGGGCGTGCGGTGGGCGCGCAGCACCAGGCGCATCTCCTGCAGCATGTCGCGGTCGTCGTTGATGCCCGCCTCGTCCAGCCCGATCGCGACGTTCACGCCCGCTTCGGCGAAGCAGTTGAGCGGGGCCACGCCCGAGCGCAGGCGGAAGTTGGAGCTGCAGTTGTGGCAGATGCAGGTGCGGGTTTCGGCCACGCGGGCGATGTCGCGCTCGTTCAGCCAGACACCGTGGCCGAGCGTCATGCGCTCGTTCATCAGCCCGAAGCGGTCGAGGTATTCGACAGCCGTGCAGCCGCCGCGCTTCTGCGCGTAGGCTTTCTGGTAGGCCGTTTCCACCAGGTGCATGTGCATCGGCACGTTGTAGTGCGCGGAGGCTTCGCCGAGCCGGGTCAGCGCCGCGTCCGAGCACCAATGCAGGTTGGCGGGGGCGAGTTGGATCTTTACCCGCTCCTTGCCGGCGTGGGCGCCGTGCAGGCTGCCGAACAGGTCCATGCAGCCGTCCAGCGTCATCTGGAAACGGTCGAACCAGGCTTGCATCGGGCCGCGCAACTCTGTGGGCAGCGAGGCGACGAAGGCTGCGTCGTCCTGGTACACGAGCCGGTTCTGGTCACGCACGGCGTAGCAGTAGGAGACCCGCATGCCGATATCCTCGTAGGCGCGGATCACGTCGTTGGACTTCGCTTGCACCTCCGCCAGCGTGCCGGGCAGCCAGCCGTGGATGTGCTGCACCGTCGTGATGCCGGAGCCGACCATCTCGAAGGCGGAGTACAGCGTGTCGAGGTAGACGTTGAGGTTGCGCGCCACCATGCGGGTGATGAACCAGAGCTCCAGCGGCATATCCGGCGAGCCGAGCTGGACCGGGGTGAGCCCGACATGGTGATGCCCGTTCACGAAAGCGGGGATCAGGATCTCGTTGCCGGAGCCCAGCACCTGTGTGTCCGGGTAGCGGCGGTGCAGGTCATCGTACGTGCCGATCGCGGCGATCACGCCGTCCTCCTGCAGCACTGCGCCGCCCGCGATGATCGTGGGCGGCTCGGTGCGGCTGGCTTGCGTGATGGTGGACCGGCTGCGGATCAGCGTCGTGGACACGGAATGGCTCCCCCTAAGGCGACATCAGGCCGGCAGTTTTTCCT
The DNA here is from genome assembly GCA_964247705.1 of uncultured Acetobacteraceae bacterium. GTDB lineage: Bacteria > Pseudomonadota > Alphaproteobacteria > Acetobacterales > Acetobacteraceae > LMUY01. The sequence goes on from CAXTVQ010000020.1 coordinate 11,063, forward strand.
GTTCGGCGAAGGCGCGGTCCACCTCGTCCTGCAACAGGCCGGTCAGGTGGCGGCGCAACTGCTCGGCGCCTGGACTGAACGGGTCGCGCGGGCGGGGCAGCTCGATCGGCACCACCGTCTTGATGCGGCCGGGGCGGGCGGTGAACACCACCACGCGGTCGGCCAGCGCGATGGCCTCGTCGATGTGGTGGGTGACGAACAGCACAGAGGCGGCGGAGCTGCGCCAGACGTCGAGCAGGAAGTCCTGCATCTTGGCCCGCGTCTGCACGTCCAGCGCGGCAAACGGCTCGTCCATCAGCAGGACCTTCGGCCGCATCGCCAGCGCCCGCGCCACCGCCACGCGCTGGCGCATGCCGCCCGACAACTCGTCCGGCCGCTTGTCGATCGCTTCCGCCAGCCCGACCCGGGCGAGGGCCTGGCGTGCCGCCTCCCTGCGCGCCTCGGCGCCCTCGCCGCGGATCGAGAGGCCGAACGCCACGTTCTGGCCGACCGACAGCCACGGAAAAAGCGAGGTTTCCTGGAAGATCAGGCTGCGGTCCGGAGACGGCGCCGCGACCCGGCCGCCGAACGACCACAGCTCGCCCTCGGTCGCGTCCTCCAGCCCGGCGATCAGGTACAGCAGCGTGCTCTTGCCGCAGCCGGATGGGCCGAGCAACACGACGAACTCGCCGGGCGCGACGTCCAGATCGATGTCGCGCAGCGCCTCGTGCGCGCGGGGCGTGCCGGGCGCCCAGACCTTGCCCGTCCCGCGACAAACGACAGCCGAGCTAGAGGCCACGCAACGCCTCGGCGCCTTTCGGCAACCAGTACAGGATGCGGCCCTGCAGCATCCGCAGCGCGTAGTCGAACGCGAAGCCGAGCACGCCGATGACTGCGATGGTGAAGAAGACGAGCGACGGATTGAACGTATTGCGCGCCAGCATGATCACCTGGCCCAGGCCGTAGCCGACGCCGGTACTCTCCGCGATCAACACCACCATCCAGGCGGCGAATAGGTTCATCCTCAGCACGATCAGCATGCCGGGCAGGATCGCCGGGACGATGACGCGGGCGTAGATCTGCCGCTTGGTGGCGCCCATGGTGCGCGCCACGTTGACGTAGTTGCGGTTCACGCCGTCGATCTGCGCGATGGTGGACAGCGTCATGTGGAACAGCAGCGCGATCACCACCATGAAGATCGCCGGGCGGTTGCCGATGCCGAACATGAAGATCGCCACGGGAAGCCAGGCAATCGGCGAGACGGGAGCCAGCAGCGTGATGGTCGGCAGGGTCAGGCGTTCGAACAGCCGGAAATAGCGCACGGTGACGCCGAGGCTGATCGAGAGTACGGAGGCGATCACCAGGCCGGAGACGACCCGCCCCGTGGTGGACGCGGCGGTGTAGAACACGGCCGCCGCCGGGCTAGGGAGCGAACTGGCGCCGCTGCCGATCTGCCAGCGGCTGATGGTGTTGAAATACTTCGCCTGGTCGACGATGCTGCCCATGAACACGTGCGGCGGCGGCAGCAAGCGTGGGTCGGCCCAACCGATCGCCCACAGCACCTCCCAGATGCCCGCGAACAACCCGATGCTGAGCATCGCCCAGCCGATTCGCGCCACCCAGGGCGGCGCGGTTGGCCGACGCCAGACCGGCGCCGCCGCGGTGCGGAGTGTGACCGACATTCTAGACGGACTTGCGCTGCAGCTTTCCGTAGAGGTCCGGGTTCTCCGCGATCACCTGCTCCAGCAGGGTCCAGTCGATCGCGTCGCGGCCGGGCTTCTTCTTGATGTAGCCCATGTCCATGATGGACTGCACGCGATCCAGGATGAACTGCGTCTGGTTGCGCGCGTCCACCACGGAGGGCTGCTTGGTCATCGCGATCTTCGCGTTCTCCATGCTGGTCTTGTAGTAAGGGCCGACCAGGATATCGAGCGTCTTCTGCGGTTCCTGCTCTGCCATCACCTGCGCCTTCATCATGCCCTTGATCAGCGCCTTCACTCCGGCCGGGTTCTGCGTAATCAGGTCCGAGCGGACGGCCAGCACGCAATCCGTGTAGCCGTGGCCGTAGATGTCCACGCCGTCGGACAGTTTCACGGACCCCTTGACGTCGTTCAGCAAGGCGGTGCCGTACGGCTCGATGGTGCAGATCATGTCCAGCGCGCCGGCGCGGAATGCCTCCACCGCTTCCGGCGTGTTGCCCATGTAGCGGACGGTGATGTCCTTGAACGCCACGTTGTGCGCCTTGAACCAGTCGTAGGGCAGCACTTCGAGCGTATCGAGCTGGAAGGTGCCGAGCGTCTTGCCCTTCAGTTTCTCGGGAGTGTCCAGGCCGGGTTGCGCCACCAGGACGCAGCCCTCGATGCCGCCGCCGGCCACGACCTTGACCGGGGCGCCCGCGTCATACAGCGCGACGAAGCTGGTGTAGGGCATCAGCCCGGCATCCACTTGCCCGGCGCCGAGGAACGTCACCTGCTCCGCGAAAGTGGGGGACTGCACGAAATCCAGGATCAGCCCGTCGTCCTTGCCCGTCTGCAGCGCGTTGGTCAGGTAGAAGTTGAGGTTGCAGAATCCCGACCCGAAGGTGGATTTGATGTGGCTCTCGGCCGCGCGCGCCGTGCCGATGCCGCCGCAGCCCATCATGGTGATCACGCCCAGGCCGCCGCGCATCATGTTGCGCCGGCTCACCTTCGGCAAAGCGGGCTTGGCGGCGGACCAGGGAAGGGAGTCGAACATGGGCGTCCTCCTGTGCGGGCGGCCA
>CAXTVQ010000020.1:13899-43202 GCA_964247705.1 uncultured Acetobacteraceae bacterium
GCGACGCAGGCCAGGGTGGGACACAGCAGCAGGTCCCACTCGGTGAAGAAGGCGGCCATCGTGGCCGCGATGCCCAGGCTGGCGGCATGGGCGGCGGCGACTTCAGCGCCGGTTCGGCGTAGGCCGCGATCGATCTGCCAGCCGACATGGGGGTCGAACTGCGCCGGGTCTGCCAGCCAGCGCTTGCCATAGAACGCGGCGAGCCCGGCCTCCTCGATGGCGAGGATCGCGTCCTCGGACGTTGCATCGGGCCACGGCGGATCCGCGGCGGTCACCGGGAGACCTGCCTGCCGCAGCGTTTCGACAGCGTCTGCGACCGTCCCCAGCACGTCCGGGTCGACGGGGCAGTCCAGCCCGAGCCGGGGGCTGAACGCGACACGCAAAGTGGTGGGCGGCCTGGCGACGAGCGGCGCCGGGTCGATCGACAGCACGTCCGCAGGGTGCTGGCCGGCGATGACGGCGAAGCAAGCGGCGACATCGGCGACCGTGCGGCCCATGGGGCAGGTAGAGGCGATGCCGGGCAGCGTGCCTGGGAAGCCCCAAGGATCGGCGACCGTGCCGCTGCTCGGCTTGAAACCGACCACGCCGACATGGGCGGGCGGACGCCGGCAGGAGCCGCCCCCGTCACCGCCCAGGGCAAGCGGCGCCATGTCCGCCGCCAGCGCCGCCGCGCACCCGCCGGACGAACCGCCCGGCGTCCGCGTGAGGTCTCGCGGGTTCAGCGTGCGGCCGTAAACGCGGTTCTCCGTCACCTCCTTCGCGCCGAACTCCGGCATGTTGCCGATGCCGATCACCACGGCGCCGGCCGCCTGCAGCCGCTCGACCGGCAAGGCGCTGCGGCCGGGTACGAACCCGGCGAACAACGGCGACCCCTGCGTGATGCGCCGGCCGGCGACCCAGATCGAGTCCTTCACCACCACGGGCACCCCGGCCAGCGGCAAGGCCTCGCCCGCCGCGATCCGGGGGCGCAGGGCCGCGGCGTCGCGTAACGGCGCTGTCTCGTCGTGATCGACCAGGGCGTTGACGGTGGGGTTTCGCCGCCGGATCTGCGCCAGAAAGTCTTGCGTAACCTCTACCGGATCGATCCGCCCTGTCCGCACCGCCGCCGCAAGCGAGGGCGCGTCCAACGCTAGGAGGTTCAAACGATCGCCTTGTCGAACAAGCTCCCCCAGCCGGTGACGCGGCGCGGATCGACCCCCGCCATCCGAAGCGCCTTCCACACGGCGACCGAGACCGTGTCGTAGATCGGGATGCCGGTCTGCTGCTCCAGGACTGGCACGAGCGGTGCTGCGCGCAGGTTGGTGCAGAACGTGGTGATGCAGGCCGGCTTTGCCGCGGCGACCTCATGGACCATCGCGGTGATCTGCTCCGCCGTGACCTCCGAGAACGAGAAGTTGCCGGGATCGTTCAGGTGGCGCTCTGCCACGCAGTCGAACCCGGCCTTTCGGTAGGTTGCGACGACACGCTCCTGCACCTCGTGCAGATAGGGGGTGACCAAGCCGAAACGGTCCGCGCCCGTGGACCGCATGATCTCGTTCAGCGCCAGGACGGAGGTCGTGCTGGGGATCCCGGTCGCACGCGTGATCTCGGCGCAAAGTGCGTCGTCCGCCTCGAAGCCGAGCCAGCCGGAGGAGGTGCCGTTCCAGGCGATCACGTCCACTTTCGCGTCGGCCAGCAGCCCGGCTGCGGCGAGGATCGGCGCGTTGTCGAACTGGCCGAGCGCCTGGTCGCGCAGCGAGATCTCGGTGACGCGGAAGCGGCCGAAATGCGCCGACACGTCGGGCAGCCCGGCGAGCATGGCGCTGGTCACCGGTTCCAGCACCGTGTTGGAGGACGGCGTCAGCATGCCGATCAGGACTCGCTTGGTCATGGCCGGCCCTCTGTACCCATGGGGCTCGACTATGCCGGTCGCAGCCGATGTTGTCAGCTATTCAGCAGGCCGGCAGCGGGCCGTTTATCGAGTGGAACCCATCAGAGGGGGCCTCGAGACGTGGAAGGAGTGTTCCCGCGGACAGCCCCGCGGCCTGGCCCAGTTACGGCGGTGCCGCATGCCCTGTCACCGCCGCGTCGATCGGTGACTCCGCACCGGCGATCAGCCGGCCAGGCCGGCGGTCGGCCAGGAACGAGAAACCCCATTGCAGGCTGACCATCACGCGGCTGCGGAAACCGATGAGAAAGAAGATGTGCGCCACCGCCCATAGCAGCCAGGCCGGCAACCCTTTCAGGTGGACCGGGCCGAACTCCGCCACCGCCTTGGCGCGCCCGATCGTCGCCAGGGTGCCGTAGTCGCGGTAATGAAACGGACGCGGCGCGGCGCGGCCGGCCAGGCGGCGCAGGATGGCGTCCGCGGCGTACTCGCCCTGCTGCTTGGCCACCGGCGCCAGGCCGGGGAGCGGCTTGCCGTCGGCACCCTTGGCCAGGGCAGCGTCACCGATCACCCGAACCCCCGCATGGCCGGGCACCAGCAGGTCGCGCCCGACCTCCACGCGGCCGCCATGGCCGGGCTTCACGCCCAACCATTCCGCCACCGGGGTCGCCGCTGTGCCGGCAGCCCACACGATCGTGGCTGCGGAAATGGAGCCGTGTTCCAACTGCACGACCCCGTCCTGCATGCCGGTCACCTTGGTGCTAGTGCGGATCTCCACCCCCAGCGCTTGCAGTGCCCGGGCGGCGTCGGACGAGAGATCCTCCGGGAACGTTTCCAGCACGCGTTCACCGGCCTCGATCAGGATGATCCTGGGGGTGACCTGGCTCAGCTCGTGGTCCTGCGCCAGCGTCTCCCGGCTTAGCTCGGCGATCGAGCCGGCCATCTCCACCCCGGTCGGGCCGGCGCCGATCAGCACGAAGGTCAGCAGACGGTCGCGCTCGGTGCTGTCCTGCTCGACGCAGGCGCGTTCGAAAGCCAGCAGGATGCGGCCCCGCAGGTCGAGCGCGTCGTGCAGCGTCTTCAGGCCGGGTGCGAACGCGGCCCAGTCGTCATTGCCGAAATAGCTCGGCTGCGAGCCGGTGGCGACGATCAGCTCGTCGTAAGGCACGCGCTGGCCGGAACAGATGACCTGCCGCGCCGTGGTATCGATGCCGGTCACCGCGCCCATGATGACGTGGGTGCGGGGCAGCGCCGGGACCACGTCGCGCACGGGGGAGGCAATATCGGCCGGCGATAGCGCCGCCGTGGCAACCTGGTACAGCAGCGGCTGGAACAGGTGATGGTTCTGCACGTCGATCACCGTCAGATCCACCGCGTCCGACTTAGCCAGCGGCAGCGCGGCATTCAGGCCGCCGAAGCCTGCGCCCAGCACCACCACCCGGCAGCGTGGCCGGTTGGGAGCGCTGGCAGGGGTGCGGCGTTGCTGTGCAACCCGGCCCACAAGGAACATCGCGGCGCCGGCGGCCAGGACAGGCAGCACGGCCGGGGTTGCGGAACGGCGGTTCATCGATTGCATCCCTGATAGCACAGCACTCAACACGGCAACGCCTGCCGGGTTGTCGGGTCGTTTGGCTGGCCAACCCGCCTACGACTTGGAGGGTGCGTTCACGCCGACTTCTTGGCGCCCCAAAACGACGTATTTCCGGCATGCACCTCGTCCGTGATGGATCTGCGCAAGGCGGAGGACAACTGGTAGGAGCCGATCGGGACGTAGGGCACCTCCTCGAACGCTACAGCCTGCATCTTGTCGCTGATCGCCTTCTGGGCAGCCTCATCCGCCGCGGCGAACCATTGGTCACGCAATCCCTCCAGCACCGGGCTGACCGGCCAGCCGAACCACCCGCTCTTGCCGTTGCCGCGCAGAGGAAAGTGACTGCCGGGATTGGACATGGTGATGCCGTTCCACGAGGTGCAGAACGAATTCCAGCCGCCGTCGGCCGATGGTTTGTCCGAGGCCCGCCTGCCGACCAGCGTGCCCCAATCCATGCTCTGGAAGTCGACGTTCAGCCCGATCTCCTGGAAGACGCTCTGCGTCACCTGCACCATCGGCACCAGGGCGGGCTGGTCGGAGGGCGACATCAGCACCACTTTCTCGCCCTTGTAGCCGCTCTCGGCGACCATCCGCTTGGCCGCTGCCACGTCGCGCTTGCTGGTGAACACCTGCATGTCGGTGTCGTTGGCCATCGGGTTGTGGGGTGTGAAGATGCCCATCGGGACGTCCATCAGGTTGGTCTGGTCGCCGACCACGGCCGTCATGAACTCCTTCTGGTCGATGACCATCAGGATCGCCTTGCGCACCTTGTCGTTGTCGAACGGCGGTTGCGTGTGGTTCAGCGCGATCACCGCCGGCGCGAACAGCGGGTCGATGGCGACCACGCGCACGTCCGGCGCTGCGCGCAGCATCGGCAGCAAATCGAACAGCGGGCTCTCCACCCAGTCCACCTCGCCCTGGGTGACCGCGTTGGCGGCGGCGGCGAAATCCGGAATGACGCGCCATTCGACGCGGTCGACATACACCTGCTTGCTGCCCGACCAGTAGGATGGCGGCTCGCTGCGCGGGACGTATTTGTCGAACCTCTCGTAAGCATAGAACGAACCCGACACCCGTTCGCTGGGCAGGAAGCGGAACGGGCCGCTGCCGGTCGTGTCGCTGATCTGCTTGAACGGGTCCACCTCCGCCGAGCGCTGCGGCATGATCATGCAGATGTCGGGGCCGCCGAGTGCGAACGTCATCAGCGGGAACGGCGAGGTCAACTTGATCTGGAAGCGCTTGTCGTCGAGCGGCTTGATCTCGTCGGTCAGCGACAGCAGCTTTTGGCCGAACCCTTTGCGCGCGCCCCAGCGCTTGATGGAGGCAACGCAGTCGATCGATCGTACCGGCTCGTTGTCGTGGAACAGCAACCCGTCGCGCAGTGTGAAGGTCCAGGTCAGCTTGTCGTCGCTGATCTCGTGGCCCTGGACCATCTGCGGCTTTGGCGTTAGCGATGCGTCGATGCCGTAGAGCGAGTCGTAGACCATCATCCCGTGGTTGAACGCGACGGTCGCGGTGGTCCAGACCGGGTCGATGCTCGACAGGTCGGCCTGCGGCACGAACCGGATCGTCTTGGCCGGGTTGGCTGCAAACGCCGGGCGCAGCAATCCCGAACCGGCAAGCGCCGCACCGCCCTGCAAAACCTGCCTACGACGCATTCGCTGAACCTTTACATGGCTGACATGCTTATTCTGCATAAGTCGGGCAGGGCCGTCCAGCGCGCCTCCTGTGCGGAGCCTTGCCGCTTGGTCCTCACCCGTGCACGCTTCACGGGCAGCACCGGAGGCCGTTACGTTGAGTGAACACTATCGAACACTCCCCTTCGACGAGGACGCCATCGTTGCCGCACTGATGGACTGGGCCCGGTGCGAAAGCCCTACCTGGGACGCCGCCGCAGTCGGCCGCATGATGGACATTGCGGCACGCGACCTCGCTTTGTTGGGCGCCCAGATCGAGCGCCTGCCCGGGCGCATGGGGTTCGGCGACTGCATCCGCGCCCGCCTGCCGCACGCCATGAAGCAGGCAACACCCGGCGTGCTGGTGCTCGCCCACCTCGACACCGTCCACCCGGTCGGCACGCTCGCCCACCTCCCGGTCCGCCGGGAGGGTGACCGGATCTACGGCCCTGGCATCTACGACATGAAAGGCGGCACCTATCTCGCCATCGAGGCACTGCGCCAGATCGCCCGCGCCAGGCTCGCGACGGCCTTGCCGGTGACGATCCTGCTCACCCCGGACGAGGAAGTCGGCACGCCATCCGTCCGCGACCTGATCGAGGCGGAGGCCGCCCGGGCCGCCTTCGTGCTCGTGCCGGAGCCGGCGCGGCCGGATGGCGGGGTGGTGACGGGGCGCTACGCCATCGCGCGCTACAACCTGCGCGCCACGGGCCGCCCGAGCCACGCCGGCGCCCGCTTGTCCGAAGGGCGCAGCGCCATCCGGGAGATGTGCCGCCGGGTGATCGAGATCGAGGCGATGACGACGGAGGCGTGCACGTTCTCGGTCGGTGTCATCGGCGGCGGGCAGTGGGTCAACTGCGTCGCAACGACCTGCGATGCGGAGGCGCTGAGCATGGCCAAGCGCCAGCCGGACCTGGACGAGGGCATCGCGCGCATGATGGCGCTCAACACGCCCGGCGGCGACGTCCGCTTCAGCGTCGAGCGGGGGGTGACCCGCCCGGTGTGGGAGGCGGATGGACGCACCATGGCGTTGTTCGACACCGCGCGCGGCATCGCCAACGCGATCGGGTTCGACATCACGCCGCAGAGCGCTGGCGGCGGCTCGGACGGCAACTTCACCGGCGCCATGGGTGTCCCGACCCTGGACGGCTTGGGCGTATCGGGGGGTGGCGGCCACACGCTGGAGGAGCATACCTTGGTCAGCAGCCTGGTGCCGCGGGCCCGGCTCCTGGCCGGCCTGTTCCTGCGTCCGAATAGCGTCGAGAGGACTGCTTGATGACCGATTGGCCGAGAGAAGCCGGCTCCTTCGCGTTAGGCGATTTCACGGCGGAGAAGGGCGGCGTGATCCGCAACGCCCAGATCGGCTGGGAACGGCATGGCGAGCTGAACGCCGCGCGCGACAACCTTGTGCTGTATCCGAGCAGCTACGGCGCCCAGCACGCCGACATGGCCTGGCTGATCCGGCCGGACGGGATCCTGGACCCGGCGAAATGGTGCGTGGTCGCTGTCGACATGTTCTCCAACGACATCTCGTCGAGCGCTGCCGATACGCCGGATTACCCGCCCCTGGTAACGATCGCCGACAACGTGCGGGCGCAGCACCGCCTGGTGACGGAGCAGTTCGGCGTCGAGCGGCTGGCCGCGGTCTATGGTTTTTCGATGGGGGGCTTGCAGGCCTATCACTGGGCCGCGCTGTATCCACAAATGGTGGAGCGCGCGATCGTGGTGTGCGGCAGCGCACGGACGGCGACCCACAACAAGGTGTTCCTGTCGGGCCTGTTGCGCACGCTGGAGGCAGCCCCCGAGCATCTCGGGCAGGGCCGTTTCTCTACGGAACCGAAAGCGGCGCTGCGGGCGTTCGGCCATATCTACGCCGGGTGGGGCCTGAGCCAGGACTTCTACAGGGCGGACCTGCACCGCATCGCGTTGGGCGCGCCGGACCTCGAGACGTTCCTGCGCACCGACTGGGCCGAGCGGTTCATGCAGCGCCGCGCGGCGAACCTCTATGCGCAGGCGCTGGCCTGGTACCACGCCGACATCGCCGACAACGACCTGTATGGCGGCGACCTGCCGCGTGCCCTCGGCGCGATCCGCGCGCGCGTCCTGCTGCTGCCGAGTGCGACGGATCTGTATTTCCGGGTGGCCGACAATGAAGCCGAGTCACGCCATCTTGCCAGTGCCGAACTGTGTCCGATCCCGACCGTCTGGGGCCACCGCGCGGGCAACCCGAATGCCAGCGCCGAGGACGAGGCATTCCTGAGCACGGCGGTACGGCGTTGGCTCCAAAGCTGACGCGATTGCTCGCGTCAGCTTTGCCTCACGTGCGCTGTTCCATCCCCGCCAGCACCTTGTCGAGCGTCAGGGGATACTCGCGTATGCGGAACCCGGTGGCGTTGTAGACGGCGTTCGCCACCGCCGCACCGGCGCCGCAGATGCCGAGCTCGCCGATGCCCTTGCTCTTGAGCGGGTTGGAGTCGGGGTCCAGTTCCGGCAGGAACACGGCGTCGATGTCCGGAATGTCGGCGTGTACCGGGACGTGGTACTCGGCGAGATTGCCATTGACGAAGGCGCCGGTGCGCTCGTCCAGCACCAAATCCTCGTGCAGGGCGGCGCCGACGCCGAAGATCATGCCGCCGATCGCCTGGCTGCGCGCCGTCTTGACGTTGAGGATGCGCCCCGCCGTGAACACGCCCAGCATGCGCCGCAGCCGGACCTCCCCGGTGTCGCGGTCGACACCGACCTCGGCGAACTGCGCGCCGTAGGAATGCTGGCTGGTGCGCTTGGCCTGGTCACCGGGATCGAGCGTGCCCGTGACGACCAGGCCCTCCGCCGGCACCAGCTCCGACAGCGTCCGGGTCTGCCCGTTCGATATCACCGTGCCGTCCGCGAACTGCGCCTGCGCCGGGTCGAACCCGGCGGCCCCCGCCAGGCGTTGCCGCAGGGTCACGCAGGCGTCGTAGAGCGCGGAACCGTTGCTGCCGGAGCCGACGGAGCCTCCCGAGCCGGACGATACCGGCAGGTCGCTGTCACCAAGCTCCACCCGCACCCGGTCCGCCGGCAGGCCGAGCAGGGTGGCGGCGAGTTGGGTCAGGATGGTGTAGGTGCCGGTGCCGAGATCGGTCATCGACGATTGCACCGTCAGCACGCCATCGGGGCCGAGCCGCACACGGGCTTCGGACTTGCGCAGGCTGTTGCTTCGGATCGCGGCGGACACGCCCATGCCCACGAGCCAGCGCCCGTCCGTACGCGTGGCGGGCCGGCCGCGGTTGGACCAGCCGAAGCGTTCGGCCCCCGCCTGCAGGCAGGGCAGCAAGTTGCGCGAGGAGAACGGCACCTGCCGCTCCGGATCCTGCGTGGGCTCGTTCTTCAGGCGCAGGGCGATCGGGTCCATCTGCAGCCGTTCTGCCAGGTCGTCCATCGCGCTTTCGAACGCGAGCAGGCCGACGGCCTCGCCAGGTGCGCGCATGGACGAGGCGATCGGGGTGTTCAGCCCGGCCTGGCGATGCCGGGTCAGGCGGTTGGCCCCGGCATACAGGGCGCGGGTGGCGACGGCTGCGGTTTCGAACTTCTCCTGGCCGTTGCGGTTGCCGGAGAGGCTGTCATGGCCGATGGCGAGCAGCGTGCCGTCTGGCGTTGCGCCCAGGCGCACCCGCTGGATGGTGTCGCTGCGGTGCGTGGTGGCGCCGAACACTTGCGGGCGGGCGAGGGCGACCTTCACCACCCGGCCGGTCTGCTTCGCGGCAATGGCGGCGAGGATCGCATCCGGCATCACGAAGCCCTTGCCGCCGAAACCGCCGCCGACATAGGCCGCGATCAAGCGCACGTTCTCCTTCGGGATCCCCAGCGTATCGGCCACGGTCTGCCGGCCGCCGCTGAGGTTCTGGTTCGCCGTTTGCAGCGTCAGGTGGTCGCCGTCCCACCAGGCAATCGTCGCGTGCGGTTCCATGGCGGCGTGGGACTGCATCGGGCTGCTGTAGACTTCGTCCAACCGGATCGGGGCGGCGGCGAAGGCGGCTTCGAACTGGCCGACGGCGCTGTCGGCGGCGGCGGAGTCGTCGTGCGGGGTGCCGGGGGTTTGCGCCGGGTCATGCAGGCTGAGGATCGGCGTCTTGCGGTCGTAGCTGGCGCGGACCAGGGCGGCGGCGGCGCGGGCCTGTTCGAAGCTGTCGGCCACCACGAGCGCGATCGGCTGGCCGTAGCTGGCGATGGCGGGGCTGGTGAGTTGTCCGGCCAGCTTGCGGTGGTCACCGGTCGCTTGCGGCGGGGCGGTTTCGTGGGTGAGCACCAGGCGGACACCGGGGGCGGCCTGGGCCGGCGCGGTGTCGATCTGGCGTATGGCGCCACTCGCCACGGTGGCTTGCACGACATAGCCGTAGAGCGGGGCCTCGTGCGGCCATTCGGCGCTGTAGCGCGCGGTTCCGGTGACCTTTGCGGGGCCGTCCACGCGGTCCATCGGTGCGCCGACCAGGCCGGGCGCTTGATCGAGCACGGTGGGTCCGATCGGTCCGTTCAGCTTCATGGCGGTGTCTCCTGCCGCGTTATGGAAGCTTCGATCGGCGTCGCGTGCTAATCAATTGGCTGGCAGCAGGCGCCGGGCTGGCACCGCCGGGTCGGCCAGGAGCGCCGGATCGACGCCTCTGCCGGCACGGATGATCGATTGTGCCGCACGCACTTCTCGGGGCGAGTCGATCCCGACGATGCCGTTCAGGGCGCCGGACTCACCCAGGAACCAGGCCGAAAACGGCGCCGCATTTGGCTCGCCCCGCAGCACGAGGCGGCCGGTCGGGTCGCCGGCAATCTGGAGGTTGCGGCCGTGCTGGTCGGTCCAGAACCAGGGCACCACGTCGTACGGCGTGCCGCTGCCCGCCATCGCCTGGCCGGCCGCGGTGCCGTGATCCTGGGCGTGGCGCCAGGTTTCCAGCCGCACCCGGCGGTGCAGGCGCGGCACCCAGAATGCGGCGACGTCCCCGGCGGCGTAGATGCCCGGCGCGGATGTGCGGCAGAACTCGTCCACCTCGATGCCGCGGTCCACGGCGAGGCCGGCGGCTTCGGCGAGCGCGGTGTTGCGGTCCATGCCAATGCCCGCGACCACGGCGTCGGCCGGGATTTCGGTCCCGTCGCTGCACAGCACGGCGCTGGGCAGGATCGCCGCCACGGCCACGCCAAGCCGGAGGTCCACCCCGGCCGAGACGTGCAGCGCCGTGAGCCAGTCCCCCACGACCGGCGGCAGGGAGCGGCCCATGACGGATGCGCCGGCCTCGATCACCGTCGTGCGGCAGCCCCGGGCTTGGGCGGAGGACGCGACTTCCAGCCCGATCACGCCGGCGCCGATGCACACGATGCGTGCGCCGGGCCGCAGATGCCCGCGCAGCAGCCGGGCGTCGTCCAGCGTCCGCAGGTACAGCACGCGGTCGGCCCCCGGCACGTCGAGCCGCCGGGCACGGCCGCCGGTGGCCAGCAACAGGGCCGAGTATGGCTGGCGGGTGCCGCCCGCCAGGTGCACGGCGTGCGCGCTGGCGTCGATTGCCTCGGCGCGGATGCCGTGGCGGGTTTCGATAGTCTGTTCCGCGTAGTGCGCTTCGGGGTGGAAATAGCTGATTGGCGGCTCGTCCAGCGCGGTGAGCATGGCCTTGGAGAGCGGGGGACGTTCGTGCGGCCGCTCCGTCTCGTCACCCAGCAGGACGATGCGGCCCGCGAACCCGGCCTGGCGCATCGCGACCGCCGCGTGGGCGCCGGCCTGACCCGCGCCGACGATCACGGCCGGGTCCGTCATGCAGACGGTGTCACCCGCGCCGGATCACACATCGACCACGATGTAGTCTTCCTCGACCTCGACCGGCACGGTTTCCGCCACGTAGGGTCCGGCTACGACCGACGCCCCGCTCTCGGTGCCGACGGCGTAGGACTTGCTGCGGATGCGCTCGGGGTCGCAGTAGGACTGGCCTGTGCGGATGTCGAACTCCCACCCGTGCCAAGGGCAGCGGACGAACTCGCCCTTGCGGATGTAGCTGTAGTCGCCCGGCCCCTTGGACAGCAGCAGCCCCGTGGTGATCCCGGCGCACAAACTGCCGCCCTGGTGCGGGCAGCGGTCGAGCATGCCGTAGAACTGGTTGTCCAGGTTGAACACGGCGATCGGGCGGCCCTTGATGGTGAAACGCTTGCGGCCGCCCGGCGGGATCTCGCTGGTTTTGGCGACGACGTGCCGGCTCATCCCAGGTCGACACCGTACAGCGCGCGGGCGTTTTCCAGGAAGAACTGCCGCCGCTGCGTCTCGGTGATCTTCAGCGGCAGGGCGTAGGCCGGGTCATCGAAATCCCAATGCGGGTAGTCGGTGGCGAACAGCAAACGGTCCCACCCCATCCACTCGATGGTGTCGAGCAGGTGCTCGCGCGGTTCGGGCTCCTCCATCGGCTGGGTCGTCCACCAGACGTGGCGGCGCATGTATTCGGACGGCGCCTGTTTCAAATGCGGCGTCTCCGCGCGCAGGGTCTTCCACACCTTGTCCAGCCGCCAGGCGAGCGACGGGGCCCAGGCGAACCCGGCTTCCACCATCACGACGCGCAGCTTGGGGAAACGCTCGAACACGCCCTCGACCAGCATCGAGGACAGGCCGGCCTGGCAGCTCTGTGCGTGGCCGGTCATCTCCTCGATGTAGTAGGACGGCCATCCGGTCGCGGTGATCGGCGCGCCGCCGTAGCCGAATGCGTGCACGGCCACGGGAAGCCCAGCGGCCTCGGCCGCGGCGAACATCTTCCAGTAGCGGCGGTTGCCCAGCGGTTCGGCGGTGCGGGACAGGATCATGACCTGGACGTAGTCCTTGCGCCCGGCCCAGTATTCGATCTCGGCGGCCGCCGCGTCCGGGAACTCGTATGGCACGACGATGGAGCCGCGCAGGCGGGGATCGCCGAGCCAGACCTCCTTCTGCCAGTGGTTCACCGCCCGGCACAGCGCGGCGCTGTAGTCGGGGTTGGACAGGCCTTCGCCGCTGGCGAGCGGGTTGAGGATGCCGAGCACGACGTTGTTCGGGTCGAGATGCTGCTCCGCCAGGAAAGACGGCGAGCTGCCTTGCCGCCCACCCTCCGGCGGGTAGGCGTCGCGGCGGGAGGCATCCGGCTGGCTCTTGGGATAGGCCGGGCCTTTGTGCATGCCGAGGCGGCGCAGCGTCCCGTACTGGGCGGCATAGTCGCGCCACTGCTTCGACAGCCATGGGTCGAGGTCCTGCGGGGTGCGCTGTGCCGGGTGGATGTCGCAATCGGCAATGGCGAGCTTGGTGGTCGCCGGTGCCGCGCGTTGCGGGCGGAGCTGGACGTTCATGCCACGGTCTCCTTGAGGCGGGCATAGGTCGCCCGCGGGTTGTCGACGGCGATCTTGCGGCGCAGTTCGGGGGAGATCCCCGCCGGCCATGGATCGTCGCCCTCGAAGTGGTTGTGCGGGTAGTCGGTGGAGAACAGCAGCAGGTCGTCGGACTGCATGTGGTCCAGTAGCCGCACCAGGGCCTGAGCACCCGGCGGCGCGTCCGTAGGTGTCAGCGAAAGGCGGACGTTGCTGCGCACGATCTCGATCGGCGAACGGTCCACCCAGGGGATCTCCGTGCGCAGGCCGCGCCAGTACTTCGTCAGCCGCCAGAGATGGGCGGGCAGCCAGGTCCAGCCGGATTCAAGCAGCACGACCTTGAGTTCGGGATACTTGGAGAACACGCCCTCGCAGATCATGCTGGTGAGCTGGGTCTGAAAGGATTGGGCCTGCGCCACGTAGTCCTCGGTGTAGTACGATGGCCAGCCGACGGCGGTGGGCGGGTTGTGGTAGTTGCTGCCTGCGTGGATCCCGACCGCCAGCCCGTGGCGCGCAGCAGCGGCGTAGATCGGCCAGTAGTGGCGCTTGCCGAGCGGCATGTCGCCACCCGCCAGCAGCAGCACCTGCACGAAGCGGCGGTCGGCGGCGCAACGCTCGATCTCGTCCACCGCGAACTCGACGCTTTGCACGGGCAGCACGATGGAGGCCCGCAGGCGGTCGTCCTTGTCCAGCCACTCGCGGGCAACCCAGTCGTTCACGGCGCGGGCGTAGGCGGCGGCCATGTCCTCGCTGAACAGCAGTTGCACGCCGTAGAGGCAATTCAGCACGGCGGTTCCGGTGCCGAACGCGTCCAGGCATTCGCTCCGCACCTGGTGCAGTGTCGCGGCGGGCTTGCCGGTGGCAGGGCGCCAATCCGGGCGGGCGGTGAGCGGGGAGCCGGCGGGGTAGCTGATGGAATTCAGCTCGTCCATGCCGCGGGTGACGACGATCTCGCGCCAGTGGTCTTCGAGATACGGCAGCAACGCCTGCAGGCTGGGAACGGAGGGATGGACGTCGCAATCGATCGTTTCGGACATTGTGGAGCCCTCCAGCCAGGCCGCTTTCGAGCGGTCGCACTCTGTTCATCCGATGATGCGCCGCTGCCCGGCGTTTGCCAACCGGGTGGGGACGGCACTAGCGTTCGGACAACGAAAAACGACGTGGCTGAAAAACGGCACGGCCTGAGGGGGAGGGACATGAGCGGGACCACACCAGCCTTGCGGCGGATGCAGTGGGTCGCGGTGGGAATGTGCACGTTCGCCATCGCACTGAACTACATCGACCGCTCCACCCTGGCGATCGGCAACCTCAAGATCCGCGCGGAGTTCGGCATCAGCGCGACCGGGATCGGCGCGCTGCAATCGGCGTGGTCGATTGCCTTCGCTCTCGCGCAGATCCCGGTGGGCCTGTTGGTGGACCGGGTGGGCGCGCGCCGGCTGCTCGGCTGGGCGCTGGTGCTGTGGTCGATTGCCCAGGCAGCCGGGGGCGTGCTGTCGGGCTACTTTGCGTTCATGTGGTCGCGCGTCGCACTGGGCGTGTTCGAGTCACCGGCTTTCCCAGGCGCTGTCCGCACCGTCTCGAACTGGTTTTCCACCCGCGAGCGCGGCAAGCCGACCGGGGTCTACACCCTGGGCGGCGATTTGGGGCGCATCATCGGTACCCCGCTCCTCACCGCCCTGCTGCTCGTGTTCGGCTGGCGCATGATGTTCTTCGTCATGGGCGTGATCGGCCTGCTCGGCGCTGTCGCCTGGTTCACGCTGTATCGCGATCCGGACCTGTCCCGCATGCCGGCGGCCGACCGCGACTATCTTGCCGCCAACGGCATGGGAACCCGCTCCAACGTGACGCTGCAGAGCTGGCGCAAGCTGTTCGCGTTCCGGTCGATGTGGGGGATGATCCTCGGGTCGTTCTGCTCGGGCTACGCCATCTGGATGTATGGAACCTGGCTGCCGGCCTATCTCGAGATGCAGCAGCACGTTTCGATCGCGAAGACCGGCGTGCTGGCCATGGTTCCGCTTGCCTGCTCGATCGCCGGGTCGGTGGCCGGCGGCTACGCGACGGACTGGCTGGCGAAGGGCGGGATGAATGTCGTGGCGAGCCGCAAAGTCCCGGCAGCGTGCGGTTACCTCCTGGCGGCGGCGTTCTGCGCCGGCGCCGCCTTGTCCGGCGAGGTGGTGGCGGCCTTGGCCTGCATCTCTGCCTCCATGTTCTTCCTGTCGTTCGCGCAATCGGGCAAGTGGACGCTGATCACGGCGATCGCGCCGCAAGCCTACTCGGGGTCGGTCGCCTCGATCCAGAACTTCGGGTCCTATATCGGCGGCACCGTCTCCCCCATCCTGACGGGGGCCGTGGTGGACGCCACCGGGTCGTTCGTGCTGGCGCTGTTCATCGGGTCGGGTGTCATGGTGGCGGGGGCTGCGCTATACTTCTTCGTGGTCAAGGATCCGATCCCGTCCGAGGCGCTTGACCAGCCTGTCTTGGTTGCCGCCGCAGCAGCCCATTAGGAGAGTCCGATGAACGTCCAGGTTCGTCCGCAGCAAGGGGCCGGCGCCAGCGCGAGCCGGCTTGCGATCGCCGATTGCGACATCCACCACAGCCCACGCGATTTCAAGATGCTCTACCCGTATCTCGAGCAGCGTTGGCGCGACCACCTCGCCATGTTCGGCCAGCGCCCGCGGCAGGGCAACGCGGGCGGGCCGCAATTCCCCAAGAGCCAGCCCGATGCCAGCCGCCGGGACGCCTGGCCGCCGGTGGGCGGGCGCCCGGGCAGCGATCTCGGCTTCATGCGCACGCACCACCTGGATGCGAACGGGATCGAGCTCGGCATCCTGGCGATGATCCGCCCGCACCCCGGCGGCTATCAGAACCTCGACCTCAGTGCGGTGATGTGCCGGGCGATCAACGACTGGCAGGTCGCGGAGTGGACGCAGCCGGAGCCGCGGCTGAAGGCCTCCATCGTCGTGCCGTACGAGGACGCGGATGCGTCGGTGGCGGAGATCCGGCGCTGGGCCGGGCATTCCGACATGGTGCAGGTGCTCCTGCTGTCCCGCACCGTCGAGCCGCTCGGGCACCGGCGCTACTGGCCGATCTACCGGGCGGCGGCGGAGGCCGGACTACCGATCGGCATCCACGCATTCGGCAATGGCGGCACGCCGACGACGGGAACGGGGTGGCCCTCGTTCTACATGGAGGACATGGTCGGCCACTCGCAATCCTGCCAGTCGATGGTGAGCTCGATGGTGCTGGAGGGCGTTTTCGGCCATGTCCCAAACCTGCGCGTGGTGCTGATCGAGGCCGGGTTCGCTTGGTTGCCGCCCTTGGCGTGGCGGCTGGACCGCGCTTGGCAGGCCTTGCGTGGCGAAACGCCGGCGGTGACCCGGCCACCCAGCGAGATCATCCGCGAGCATTTCTGGCTGACGACGCAGCCGATGGAGGAGCCGGACGAGCCCGTCCACCTGGCCGACACCATCGGCTGGATCGGTTGGGACCGGCTGCTGTTCGCCACCGACTACCCGCATTGGGACTACGACGACCCGCAGCAGGCGATGAAGCTGCGTCTCACGCCCGAGCAGCGGCAGGCGTTCTTTCTCGGCAATGCACGCCGGGTCTATTTGGGGGCGGACTGAGCGGATGGATGAGCAATGGACACGCATCGCCGGTGTCGGGGACGTTGCGGAGGGTGAGGCCGCACCGATCGAGATGATGGGGCTCAACCTGGCGTTATATAACGTCGATGGGCAGTATTTCTGCACCGACAATGTCTGCTCCCACGCGTTCGCCTTGCTGAGCGAGGGCTGGCTGGAAGGCCACTTGATCGAGTGCCCGTTGCACAACGGCCAGTTCGACGTGCGGACGGGGAAGGGCATGGGCCCGCCTATCACGGCCGATATCCAGAGCTACGCCGTACGGGTCGAGGGTGACGATATCCTGATTGCCCTGCCTTAAGCCGAGATTGGCCGGTCGCGGTTGTGGCCCCGGGTAAGCAGTCAGCGTGCGGCCGGATGGATACGTTTTCGGATTGGTAAGTCAACGTACGATGCACACATGATCTAAGGCAGAGCCGGAGGCCATGAGCATCAATCCCAAGATCCCGCAGGAGGTCCGTATCGGCTTCCTGGTGCATGACGTGTCGCGCATGCGCCGCACCCTGTTCGATCAGGCGATGAAGCCGCTCGGCATCACGCGGTCGCAATGGTGGGTGCTGAGCCAACTCTCGCGCCATGCCCGGTCCGGCATGTTGCAAACCGAGCTCGCGCGGGACCTGGACGTGGGCAAGGTGACGGTGGGCGGCTTGATCGACCGGCTTGAGGCGGCCGGCTACGTGGTGCGCCAGCCGGAGAAGGCGGACCGCCGGGCCAAGCGGATCATGATCACTCCGCGCGGCCACGAGATCCTTAAAGCCATGGTCGCCGTCGGCCACAAGCTGAACGGCATCATCCTGGCCGGCCTGACGCCGGAAGCCGTGGCGGCGGCCGAGCAGGCGCTGGAGATGATGAAGGAGAACATCCGCGGCGCGGTCGCCGAGAAGGACGATGTGGAACTACCGGTCGGCATCTTCGCGCCCAACGAGGCGCCGGCCGAGCTGGATCCGCCCGGCCCCGGCAAGCAGCGGGCGGTTGGCCAGTAGGGCGTGATCAGTAGGATTTGGGTTGCCCGAGGACCCGCTCGGCGATGAACGACAGGATCAACTGCTCCGTGACCGGTGCGATGCGCGTCAGGATGCTCTCGCGGAACAGCCGTTCGACCTGGTATTCCCGCGCGTAGCCCATGCCGCCATGGGTCATCACCGCCCGTGTCGCAGTATCGAACGCGGCGCGCCCGGCCAGGAACTTCGCGGCATTGGCCTCGGCACCACAGGACTGGCCGGTGTCGTACAGCCAGGCGGCGCGCATCACCATCCAGTACGCCGCTTCCAACTGCGTCCAGCTTTCGGCCAGCGGGTGCTGGATGCCCTGGTTCTGGCCGATCGGCCGGCCGAACACCACGCGCTCCTTGGCGTAGGCGCTGGCCCGACGCAGCGCGTCCCGCCCGACGCCGATCGCCTCCGCCGCGACCAGGATGCGTTCCGGGTTCAGGCTGTCGAGGATGTATTTGAACCCGTTCCCCTCCTCGCCGATGCGGTCCTCGTCGGGCACGAACAGGTCGTCGATGAACACCGCGTTCGAGTCCACCGCGTTGCGTCCCATCTTGTGGATGCGCCGCACCTCGACCTTGGTGCGATCCAGGTCGGTGTAGAACAATGTCATGCCGTCGGTCGGCTTCTTGCAGTCCTTCTTCTGCGTGGTGCGGGTCAACAGCAGGATCTTGTCCGCGACCTGGCCGGTCGAGGTCCACATCTTGCGGCCTTTCACCCGGTAGCCGTCATTGGTCCGCGTGGCGAAGGTCTTGAGGCTGGTGGTGTCCAACCCGGCATCGGGCTCCGTCACGCCGAAGCACGCCTTCTGCTTGCCTTCCACCAGGGGGCGCAGCCAGCGCTGCTTCTGCTCCGGCGTGCCGTGCACGACGATGGCGTGCGGCCCGAACATGTTGATGTGGATCGCGGACGCTGCGGAGTAGCCGCCGTTGGAAGACGTCGCCGCGTGCATCATCACCGCCGCTTCGGTGACACCCAGCCCGGCGCCGCCGACATCCTCCGGCATGGTGATGCCGAGCCACCCGCCCTCGGCCATCGCCTGATAGTATTCTTGCGGGAAATGCAGGTTGGTTTCGCAGTCGGTCCAGTACTGGTCGCTGAAATCCGCGCAAACCTTGCGCACGCCTTCGTCGATCGCGAGTTGCTGCTCGGTAAGCTGGAAGTCCATCGCACCATCCCCTGTTCGGCTCGTCCGCCCGCACGCCCGGGCTTGGCCATTCTGGTCACGAGCGTATCATACGCTTCGGCACAGTCGGCTTTCGTCAACTGGCGCCCAAACTCCTTGCAGCAAGAGCACCAGCCGCGCTTGGGTCAGAGTTGGCGCTTGATCTCGGTCCAGGCTTGTTCCAACCCGGCGCGGAAGCCGGGACCAGCGACCGCCATCAAGGCCTCTGCCCGTTCGAACACCGTGCGGCCGCGCAGGTCTGCGACGCCGTAGTCGGTAACGACCAAATCCACCATGTGCCGCGGCAACGACACGATCTCGTCCGCAAGCCGCGGCACGATGCGCGACTGCAGCGGCGCCCCGAACGCGGCGGGGAGTGCGACCACGCTGACGCCGCCCCGCGACAGCCGAGCCGCCTGGGCGAAATCCGGCGCGCCGCCCACACCGCTGACGGCGCGGCCGCCCGCGTGCTCCAGGTTCGCCTGGCCGAACAGGTCCACGCTGAGCGCCGAGTTCACCGCCACGAACCGCTCGGCCTGCGCCAGGCGGCAAACGTCGTGGGTCAGGTCGCAGCCCAGCACGGCGAAACCGTCCACGTCGCGCAATACCCGGTACAGCTCGGCCGTGCCGACCCAGACGCAGCTCATGTGCCGGAAATCCGGATCGAGCGCGCCGGCCCGTTGCAGGCTCAGGGCGCCGTCGCTCAGCATGCCGGATTGCAGCCGCAGCCGCCGGCGGTCTTGCAACAGACCGTACAAGGCTTCCGGCACCTTGCCGAGCCCGGCCTGCAGCGCGCTGCCATCCTCCACGAATCCGGCGATGTGCCCGGCGATCACCGTCGCAGCGGCGCCGGTGGCCCCGACATCGTAGGTCGGCAAGGGCGTGTCCACCTCGCACACGGCGTCGAATGCGGAGAACGGCAAGGCCGCCGCACCGGGGATCGCCGGCATGTTGGGGTTGAGCAGGGCCAGGGTGCGCCGGCTCCCCGCCTGGACCAACGCCGTGAACTCGACCGCGGCGCCAAGGGAGCACAGGCCCGCCGCATCGGGCGGGGAGACCTGGACGACGCACGTGTCCATGGCGACGCGTTCGCGCACATGCTTCACGAACCCGGCGAAGGACAGCGGCAACTGCCTGAACCGTCCGTCCCGCTGCGCCTGGCGCAACCCCGGCTGCATGAACAGCCCGGTGATCTGCGCAGTCGGGTCCAGCGTGTCGACCGGCAGTCGGTTGATGCCCGGCACGGCGCTGGTGAGGATGCGCAGTTCGCGCGTCCGCTCCGGCCGGGTTGCCAGGGCCGCGAGCAGCGCTGTCGGTTCCCCGGCCGAACCCGGCAGGTAGATGCTCTCGCCCGGCCGGATCGCGTCCGCCATCGCGTCGATGGAGAGGCGGTCCGGCATCGGCCGGGTCAGGCGTGCGCCGCGTGCCGTTCCAACACGCGCTGCGCCTGCTTGAGGTGCGGTATATCGAGCATCTTGCCGTCCAGCCCGACGGTGCCGACGTCCGGCTGGGCGGCAAAGGCGGCGACCACCCGTTGGGCATGCGCCACGTCGGCCTCCGATGGCGAGAAGGACCGGTTGATGCCTGCCACCTGGTTCGGATGGATCGCGATGCGGCCGGTGAAGCCCTCGCGCGCCGCGGCGACGCAACTGGCGATCAGGCCGTCATCGTCGCGGAAATCGGCATAAAGCGTCTCCACCGGCTCGGTCGCCGCCGCCTTCGCCGCCAACAGGCAGAGCGAACGCACCAGGCGGTAGGTGTAGGCGAAGGCGCCCGTCTCGTCCCGGTTAGTGGTGGCGCCGAGCGCGGTGCTGAGGTCCTCGGCGCCCCATGTCAGGCCGTACAGGCGTGGGAACGCCGCTCCGGTGAAATCCGCCAGGCCGAACGGCGCGCGGGCGGTCTCGGTGGCGACCGGCAGGATGCGGATGCTGCCTGGGGCGAGGCCTTCGCGCCGCTCCATGACGTCCAGATAGTGGCCCAGCCGCGCCACGTCGGCGCCGCCGTCGATCTTCGGGATCATGATGCCGGACAGGCCCGGCCGCACGATGCCGGCCAGGTCCTCGACCCCGCCCTCGTCCAGCGGGTTGATCCTGACCCAGTTCTGCGGCCCGGCCTGGTTTGCCGCCAGATACTCCGCGACCATTCCCCGGGCCAGCGGCTTGCGGGACGGCGCGACCGAGTCCTCGAGGTCCAGGATGAGTGCGTCGGCCCCGGAGCTGGCGCCGCGGCCCAGCTTCTTCTCGCTGTCGCCGGGCACGAACAGGAGGGAGCGCAGGATCATGCCGCCACCGGCTTCTTGCGCTGCAGGCCCGAGCGCTTGCAGTGGCCGACCAGTTCGTTGCGCTGGTTGTAGGCGCGGTGGATGAAGGTCACGATCCCGGCCGTGGGCCGCGATTTCGACTCGCGCAACTCGATCACTTCGCTCTCCACCCGGATGGTGTCGCCGTGGAAGATCGGTTTGGGGAACCGCACCTCGTCCCAGCCGAGATTGGCGATGGCGGTGCCGAGCGTGGTGTCACCGACCGAGATGCCGACCATCAGTCCCAGGGTGAAGGCGCTGTTGACGATCCGCTGGCCGAACTCGGTCTCGGTGCGGCAGTATTCTTCGTCCAGGTGCAGCAGCGCCGGGTTGTGCGTCAGCGCGCTGAACCAGACGTTGTCGGTTTCGGTGATGGTGCGGCGGATGGCGTGCTGGAAGGTCTGTCCGACCGCAAGTTCGTCGAAGTAGAGTCCTGGCATGCATGCCCTCCCAGGCAATCCGCGGATCGGCGACGTTGCGCCGTTGCTCGGCTATAATTCGCTTGCCGATGGTATGCTAGCGGTTTAATTTCCGATGCAACGATCCCGCGCCAAACGGCCTGGGCAAGCACGCCGGAGAACCGGCTGGACGCGGCCCGGGTCGGCTGCGCAGGGGACCAGGATGCGCGAGGGGAGCCAATCCCACAACGGTATCGACGCCGCGGCCCCGTCCGGGAACGATGACGAGAGCCGCCTGTTCGCCTGGGTCGAGGGGGTGTGCGGCGGCCGGGTCCGTGCCACCACGCAAACGTCCGGCGGCAACCGCGCACGGTCCTGGGCGATGGACGTGCAGACACCCGGCGGCGTCGCCGAGGTCTTCCTGCGCTACGCCCCGCCGCGCCCGCCCGGGGCCGAGCCCTACACCACGCATCGGGAGGCGCAGGTCTACCGCGCGATCGCCGGGCTCGACATCCATGCGCCGCGGCTGATTGCCGAGCACCCCGAGATCCAGGCCATCCTGACCGACCGCGCGCACGGCATCGCCGAGTTCCGCCACCTGAAGGACGCTTCGGCCAAGCAAGCCATCGCTGGCGAGGTGATGCAGGACCTGGCCCGGCTACACGCCAGGCCCGCCGGGCACGTCGTGCTGGATGGCGGCGGGACTGGCCCCCGCATCATCGACCATGTCCGGGCGGAGCTGGCCAACTGGCGCGCCATGTATGACGAGACCGGGCAGCCGGACGCGTTGCTGGACCTCGCCTTCCGTTGGCTGGACGAACACATGCCGGACCCGGACGGCCCGGTCGCGCTGGTGCACGGCGACGCCGGGCCGGGCAATTTCCTGTTCGAACACGGCCGGCTGACGGCGCTGATCGATTGGGAGCTGGCCCATCTCGGCGATCCGATGGAGGACCTGGCCTGGTTCTCCATGCGCTGCGTGATGGAGCCGGTGCCGGACTTCGCCGCCAGCCTCGCGGAGTACGAGCGTGCCGCCGGGCAGGCGGTGGACCGGTTCCGCATCCTGTACCACCGCGTACTGGTCTCCACCCGCGTGGTGGTGATCCGCCACCGCAACGTCACCGGAGAGTTCGCGCACGCCATCGTTTCCCGCGCGCTCAACCGCCGCCTGCTGGTGGAGGCGCTGTCGGAGGCGAGCGGCGTTGCCGTGCGCTGGCCGGCGCCGATCGCGGCCCCGCCCACGGTGCGCGAACCGATGTTCGAACGGGTGCTGGACGATCTGCGTGACGTGGTGGTGGCGCGCAGCACCGATGGCCAGGTGATCGCCAAGGCCAAGAACGCGGCCAAGGTGATCAAGTACCTCGAGGCCTGGGACCGGCTGGGCCCCGCCGTCGAGTGGGCGGAACAGCAGGCGCTGGCGGCGTTGCTGAGCTTGGGCGACCTGGAGGCGGCCCGGGCGGCGCTGGTGCAGGCCGTCCGCACCGGCCAGCTCGGCTTCGCCCCGTTGCTGCAATTCTTTGCCGAGCAAGCGATGCGCGACGCGCAGCTGGCGAGCGGCGCGTCCGGCGGCATCGCCTCCCGCCACTACCCGGCCTTGCCGGATTAGGACCAGCCATGAACGTGTTCACCCCGCGCGACGATAATTTCCACTTCGCCGATATGGGCGACCGTTGGTGGATGACGGAAACGAGCTGGTTCTCGTTCTGCAACCCGGCGGAAAAACTCGGCGGCTGGTTGTACACGATGGCGCGGCCGAACATCGGCACCGTAGCCGGCGGCGCCTGGATCTGGGACGACGGCGCGCACCTGCCGTGGGAGGTGCTGTACAACGCCAACTACACCGCCCTGCGCCTGCCGCGGGACCAGGATTTGTCGGACATCACGCTGCCGACCGGGGTGTCCATCAAGGCAGTCGAGCCGACCATGGGCTACGACCTCGGCATCGCGGATGGCGAGGTGTGCCGGGCGACGTTGCACTTTCAGGGCATCATGGCGCCGCGCCCGTTGCGCGCGGGCGGCTCGCCGTTCGGCCAGTCGAACCATTTCGATCAGTTCGGCCGGGTGACCGGGACGGTGCGGCTCGGCGCGCGGACGGTCGCGATCGACTGCCTGGGCATGCGCGACCGTTCCTGGGGGCCGCGGCCGGAACACCGGCCGAAGAAGAGCGCCTACGTCACCGGCATCGCCAGCGAGCGCGACGGCTTCCTGGCGGTGACGAAGTGGCACGAGGGGGTGGAGGAGGTCGCGTACGGCTTCATGATCCGGGACGGCGAGACCGCGTCGCTGGTGTCCGGCCGGCGCCGCGTGGAGCGGGATCCAGCGCAGGGCTGGGTGACGCGCATCGTCATCGAGGGCATGGACGAGCACGGCCGCAGCCTGGAAGCCGTTGGCACCCGGTTGTCCGGCATCATCATCAACCGTCACAGCTTCATCGATTCCAATGGCTTGATCGAGTGGACCATCAACGGCCATACCGGGCACGGCGAGGACCAGGACATGTGGCCCGTCCATGATTGGGCCGCCATGCGCCGGGGCGGCCGGGCATGACGGGATTGCCGTTGCCGCTCGCGGGCGTAACCGTCATCGATCTCAGCCAGATCTACAACGGCCCCTACGCCACGTTCCTGTTGGCCACCGCCGGTGCGACGGTGATCAAGATCGAGCCGCCCGGCGGGGAGTCGTTGCGGCGGCGCGGTGTGGTCGGTGGCGCCGCGCTGCCGTTCGCCATGCTGAACGGCTGCAAGCAGAGCCTCGAACTCGACCTGAAGACGAACGCCGGCAAGGACGTGCTGCGCGACCTGGTGCGCGGCGGCGACGTGCTGGTGGAGAACTTCGCACCCGGCGTGATGGAGCGGCTCGGTCTCGGCTGCGACGCGCTGCAGGCGATCAATCCCCGCCTGGTTTACGCGCAAAGCTCCGGCTTCGGCTCCACCGGCCCGTACCGCGACTACCCCGCCATGGACCTTACGGTGCAGGCGATGGCGGGCGTGATGAGCATCACCGGGTTCCCGGACCGGCCGCCGGTGAAGGCGGGCCCGGCGCTGTGCGACTTCTTCGCCGGCACGCATCTATACGGCGCCATCGTCACCGCGCTGTACGAACGGGAGAAGACCGGTGTGGGCCGCCGCGTCGAGGTGGCGATGCTGGACGCGGTGTATCCGTCGCTGTCCTCGAGCCTCGGGCTGTATCACGGCACCAAGGGCGACGTGCCATCCCGCACCGGCAACCGCCATGGCGGGCTGGCGGAGGCGCCGTACAATGTCTATCCGACCAGCGACGGCTACATCGCGATCATCTGCGTGGGCGACGTGCACTGGCGATCGCTGCTGACCGCGATGGGCCGCGAGGACCTGTCCACCGATCCGCGGTTCGCCTCGCTGAAGGACCGGGTGGCGCATGTGGACGAGATCGACCGGGTGGTGGGCGCGTGGACGTTGGGCTTTGGCAAGCAGGCGCTGTTCACGATGTTGCAGACGCACCGCGTGCCCTGCGCCCCGGTGCGCGAACTCGCCGAGGTGGTGAACGATCCACACATGCACGAACGCGGCGCGCTGCAGTGGCAGGACCATCCGGAGCTCGGGCGCATCGTGGTGCAGCACTCGGCGATGCGTTACCACGGCAGCGAGTTGTGTGCGCTGGAACCGAGCCACGCGCTGGGCGCCGACGCCGACAGCATCCTCGCCGAACACGCCGGGCGGGATCCGGACCAGATCGCCAGTCTGCGCGATGCGAAGGTGATCCGTTGAACGGCGTTGTGGGCATCGACGTAGGCGGCACCTTCACCGACCTGTTTTTCTCCCGCGACGGCACCACGGTGGATCGGGTGTTGAAAGTGCCGTCCACGCCAGACGATCCGTCCCGCGGGCTGGTGGAAGCGCTCGCGGCCGCTTCGGTGCGGCCCGGCGATATCGACCTGATCGTGCACGGCACCACCATCGCCACCAACGCCGTGATCGAGCGCAAAGGCGCCCGCTGCGCCCTGGTCACCACCAAGGGTTTCCGCGACATCCTGGAGCTCGGCCGCCGCGACCGGCAGCGCATGTACGGGCTGACCGGCGTGCAGAACCCGCTGATCCCGCGCGCGCTGCGGTGGGAGGTGGCGGAGCGGCTGGACCATACCGGCGCCGTGCTCACGCCGCTGGACGAGGAGGCGGTCCGCGCGCTGGCCCGGGTGTTGGTGGAGCAGGACGTCGAGGCGATCGTGGTGTCCTTGCTGCACAGCTACGCCAACCCGGCGCATGAGGACCGGGTTAGGGCCATCCTGCTGGAGAGCAACGCCGGGTGGCAGGTCGTGACCTCGTCCAGCGTCGTGCGCGAGTACTACGAGTTCGAACGCACCTCGACCGCCACGGTGCAGGCGTATCTGCAGCCGCTGGTGTCCCGCTACGCCGCCAGCCTGCAGACCCGGCTGGCCGAGCAGGGCTTCGGCACGCGGACGCTGGTGATGCAGTCCAACGGCGGCCTGGTGCCGCTGCAGCAGCTCGGCGGCCGGGCGGCCAACATCGTGCGCTCCGGCCCGGCTGCCGGAGTGATGGCCGCGGCGCGGCTGGCGGCGGAGGCCGGGTTCGACAACGTCATCACGGGGGACATGGGCGGCACGTCGTACGACGTCGCGGTCGTGGTCGGCGGCAAGCCGCGCGTGGCCGAGGAGACCACGCTCGACTTCCGTATCGCGCTGCGCCTGCCGATGATCGACGTGCACACGATCGGCGCGGGCGGCGGTTCCATCGCCTACCTGGACCGCGGCGGCATCCTGCAGGTTGGGCCGCGCAGCGCCGGCGCGGTGCCGGGCCCGGTGTGCTTCGGCCGCGGCGGCACGGAGCCGACGGTGACGGACGTGAACGCCGTGCTGTCCCGAATCAACGCCGACAACCCGATCGGGCTGAAGCACCTCAAGTCGCTCGACATCGAGGGCGCGCGCGCGGCGATCGGCCGGCTGGGCGAGGGCATCGGGCTGGGCGTGGAGGCGACGGCGGAGGCGATCCTCACCATCGTCAACCAACGCATGGCGGGGCGCACCCGGCTGTTGTCGGTGGAGCAGGGGCATGACCCGCGCGATTTCGTGCTGGTGGCGTTCGGCGGCGCCGGGCCGCTGCACGGGGCGGCGATCATGCGCGAGGTCGGCATCCGCACCATGCTGATCCCGCCGCACCCGGGCGTGTTGTGCGCGCTGGGCTGTGCGATCGCGGATGTGCGCTACGACCTGTCCCGCACCATCGAGCGCCGGGTGGCCGACCTCACCACCGCGCAGGTTCGCACCGTGCTGGCCGAGCAGCGTGCCGAGGGCGAGCGCCAGTTCCATGACAGCGACGCGCCGGCCGGCGAGATCGTGGCCGAGCACGCGGCGCAGATGTCCTATGCCGGGCAGATCCACACCTTGCGCGTGCCGGTGCAGGCGGAGTGGGACCTGGCCCGCATGGTGTCGGCGTTCCACGACGTCTATCGCGCCGAATACGGCAACACGCTGGGCGACATCCCCGTGACCCTCGTCAGCCTGAAGACCGCGGTGCAGGGCCGCCGCGCCGCGCCCTCCGTGCGGCGTGCCGAGGCCGTGGCGCCCATGCCGGCGACCCCGGCCTCGCATCGCCCGGTGTATTTCGGCGGCTGGCGCGAAACGCCCATCTACGACCGTGCGGCGCTGCGGCCCGGCCACGTGTTCGAGGGGCCGGCGATCCTGGAACAGGCGGACACGACCAGCCTGATCGAGCCCGGCATGCACGCCCGCGTGGACGCGTTCGGCAACGTTCTGGTGGAGATGCGCTGATGGATCCCGTCACCCTCGCCGTCGTTCGCGGCGCGCTCGAACAGATCGCCGACGAGATGGACCTGCATCTGATCCGCGCCGCCATCTCGCCCATCATCTCCGAAACCAACGATTGCGCGCACGGCCTGTATGACGCGCAGACCGGCGAGACCATCGCGCAAGGCGGCTACGGCCTGCCGCAGTTCCTCGCCAACATGCAGTGGACCGTGCAGCGCGTGATCGCCGTCGCGGCCGGGGAGGGCGGGTTCGCCGACGGCGACCTGTGGATCGTGAACGATCCCTACCTCAGCGGCACGCACCTGAACGACGTGGTGCTGGTGTGCCCCGTCTTCGTGGAGGGCAAGCTGTTCGCGCTGTTCGCCAACACCGGCCACTGGATGGACATGGGCGGCAGCGTGCCGGGTGGCTGGGCGCCGTCGGCCACCGAGATCCACCAGGAAGGGATCATCATCCCGCCGCTCAAGCTGATCGAGGCGGGCCGCATGAACGAGGCGGTGGTGCGCATGATCACCGCCAACGTGCGCCTGCCGCAGCAGCTCAAGGGCGACCTGGCGGCGATGATCAACGTGTTCGCGGTCGGCCGCCGCGGGCTGGACGCGCTGATCGGCAAGTACGGCGAACCCGTCCTGCGCGGCTGCATCGCCGAGATGATGGACCGCTCCGAGCGGCAGATGCGCTCCTACATCGCGGAGATCCCGGACGGCACCTATGCCACGCTCGACTGGTTCGACAACGACGGCGTGGACGACGCGCCGCTCCCGGTGAGGCTGGCGGTCACGGTCGCCGGGTCCGGCCTGCATTTCGATTTCACCGGCACGGCGCCCACCTGCCGCGGGCCGATGAACATCTCGGACGGCACCACGATCTCCATGTGCCTGGTCGCGCTGAAGCACATCTTCCCGGACGTGCCGGTCAATGGCGGCGCGTTCCGCCCGGCGCGCTTCACCATCCCCGCCAAGTCCATCCTGGCCGCCGAGTATCCCTCCCCGGTCGGCGGCACGACGGACGTGGTGCAGCGCGTGGTGGATGTGGTGTTCGCAGCCCTGGCACAGGCGATCCCGGACCTGGTTCCGGCGGCGCCGTTCGGCACCACAGGGGTCGCCACCGTGTCCGGACGGCTGGCCGACACCGGCGGGTATTACGTCGCGGTCTACCCCTATCCGGGCGGGTATGGGGCCAGCCGCGTATCGGACGGGCTGGTGAACGGCACGCCGCCGGGTTCGATGGCGAAGTTCATGTCGGTGGAGATGTCGGAGCACCGCTACCCGCTCCGCTTCGAGCACTACGCCATCCGGGACGGTTCCGGCGGACCCGGCCTGCACCGCGGCGGCTGTGGCTCCACCTACGCCATTACGGCGCTGGGCGACTGCGTGGTGTCCGTGCTGGGCGACCGGGTCGATCATCTGCCGCCGGGTATTTGCGGAGGCGGCCCGGCGGCGGCCAACGATGTGCGGTTCCGCATCGGTGGCGAGGAGTGGGTGCCGCCGATGCGGTCCAAGGCCGAGCGGATCGCGTTGCGGGCCGGGGACACCGTGTGTTTGTCCTCACCAGGAGGCGGCGGGTACGGCGACCCGCTGGACCGCGACCTGGCCGACGTACAGGCCGACCTGGATGCCGGGCTGGTGAGCCGGGCGGCGGCGGAAGACAGCTACGGCGTGGTCGTGGCACGCGCGACGGCGCTCGGGGACCGGCACCGCTACACATTGGACCCGGCTGCCAGCGCCGCGCGCCGGGCCGGGATGAAGGTGCGGGCGTGAGCGCCGACTGGCTCGGCCTCGCCGGGCGGGTGGCGGTGGTGACCGGCGCCGGCGGCGGGATCGGCCGCGCCACGGCGGTGTCGTTGGCGGCGGCGGGCTGCCGAATCGGGCTGATCGAACGCAACGCCGATACGCTCGCCGCCACGCTGGCGGAGATCGAGGCGCTGGGCCAGCAGGCCATCATGCTGGAATGCGACGTGTCGGACCCGGCGAGCGTCGAGGCGGCGGCATCCCGCGTCCACACCACGCTCGGGCCCTGCGACGTGCTGGTCAACAATGCCGGGTTGTTGCGCCCAGGGCCGTTGGAGACGCTGCCGCTCGCGGAGTGGAACGCGCTGCTGGCGGTGAACCTCACTGGCTATTTCATCTGCGCGCAGGCCTTCGGGCGGCAGATGCACGGGCGGGGCGGCGCGCTGGTGCATGTCGCCTCCATCGCCGCGGAGCACGCCACCGGCTTCGGCGGCGCCTATAGCGTGGCGAAGGCGGGCGTGGTGATGCTGTCCCGCCAGCTCGCCACCGAATGGGCCGTGCACGGCATCCGCAGCAACTGCGTGAGCCCCGGCATGATCCAGACGCCGCTGAGCCAGGCGTTCTACGACCAGCCGGGAGCGGCCGAGAAGCGTGCGGCGGTGATCCCCTCCGCGCGCATCGGCCAGCCGCAGGATATCGCCGACGCGGTGCTGTTCCTGGCCTCCGCGCGCGCCGCGTATGTCAATGGCGACGAGATCGCGGTGGACGGCGCCTTCACGCGCAACATCATGAGCTTCATCCCCCGCGCCGGCTACGAACCGGCTGGTGGCGCGAAAGCGTGAGCCGGCGCG
>CAXTVQ010000020.1:43302-56249 GCA_964247705.1 uncultured Acetobacteraceae bacterium
GCGCAATTCATTTGGGGCCGGGTCACCGCCAAGCCTGGCATCGACGCCGTCTGCGGCCAACAGGTTCACTTTGCCGACGGGAGCAGCGGGCACTACGACACGATCATCGCCGCCACCGGTTACGACGTGGACTTGCCGTTCCTGTCGGCGGAGTTGTCGCCGGTGCGCGGGCATTGGCTGGACCTGTATCGCCGGGTGGTGCGTCCGGGGGTGGCGGGCCTGTATTTCGTGGGCTTCTTCAACGTCACTGGCGGCGGCAATATCCGCATGATGGACGACCAGTCCGAGTGGGTTGCGGACTTGGTCACCGGACGGGCCAGCCTGCCGGACGCGGCGGCAATGCAGGCAGACATCAGGCGCGAGCGGGCGCGCATCAAGGCGCTGTACCCCGACAGCCCGCGCTACGGGCTTGAACTCGATCCGCAGGAGTATCGGGCGTCGTTGTCGCAGGAGCGCAGGCGCGCCGCCCGGGCCACGGCTGCGCGCTAATTCGCTTGCAGACGGTTCGCTAGCTGTTAATCTTTCGCCACTGTAACTGCCGGGTTTTGCGGCAAGAGTTCCACCGAGCCGGACGAAGATCCGGCCGACTAGGACGGGGAAACACCAGCATGGCCGCAGTCACGGCACGATTCCTTGCCACCCTTGCTGGCGCGATCTTGCTCGGTATCGGCATGGCGGCGGCACAGGACATCAAGATCGGCGTGGTCAACCCGTATTCGGGACCGATGGCGCTGTACGGCGACGAGATGACCCGCGGCTACGACATCGCCGTCGAGCAGGCCAATGCCAAGGGCGGCGTGCTCGGCCGCAAGATCGACATCATCCGCGGCAGCGCCACCAGCGCGCAGGAAGCGATCGCCGCGGTGGAGCAGCTCGTCGGCCGGGACAAGGTTGACCTGCTCTCCGGCACCTACGTGACCGCCATCTCCAACGCTGGCAGCGAGGCGGCGCTGAACAACGGCATGCTGTATTGGGAAACCAATGCGCTGTCGAAGGACCTGACCGACCGCAAGCTGCCGAACTTCGCCCGCAGCGGGCCGGACAGCGCCGCCTTTGCACAACGGTCCGTTGAAGGCGTGATGCAGTTGGTGATTCCTAAGCTCGGCAAGCAGCCCAAGGACGTGAAGGTGTGGATCGAGCACGAGGATAGCTCCTTCGGCACCTCGATCGCCACGGAACAGGAGCGGCTGCTCAAGCAGGCCGGGGTGCAGGTGAGTGTCGGCGCCCACAGTGCACGCTCCGTGGACCTGTCCGACTCCATCCTGCGGGCCAAGAACGCGGCGCCCGACATCTGGCTGTCCACCGGCTATGTGATCGACCACAACCTGCTGCTGCGCACCGCGAAGGAGCAAGGCTTCCGCCCGGCCGCCATGATGCTCGTCGGCACCGGCGACACGTTCGAGACTCTCGATGCGGTGGGCAAGGACGCTCTGGACGGCGTTCTGCTGGTGTCGTACCCGCGCGCCGATATCGGCGAGAGCTACGGTCCCGGCGCTGGCGCCTTCCTGGCCGCCTACCGGGCGAAGTACAACCGCGACCCGATCGCACCGCAGGCGATGAGCGCTTTCGTCGGCATGAAGATCCTGCTCGCGGCGATCGCGGACGCGAAATCGACCGAGTACGAGAAGGTCATCGCCGCGGCCGCCAAGATGGACGTGCCGCTGGGCACGTACGAGACGGGCTACGGCGTCAAGTTCGACAGCACGATGCAGAACACCCGGGCGCTGCCGATCATCGCGCAATGGCAGGGTGGCCAGGTGAAGGCCGTGTTCCCGAAGGAGGCGCTGGCGGCAGGCACGACGGTGATCGATCTCGCCCGCAAGTAGCAGCGGCCAGACGTCATGACCGACCTGCTCAACGTGATCGCAGTCGGGATCCTGTTGGGCGGCATCTACGCGCTGGTCAGCGTCGGGCTGAACCTGATCTTCGGCGTGATCCGCATCGTTAATTTCGCCCAGGGCGAGTTCGTGATGCTGGGAATGTACGGCACCTATGCCGCGTATAGCGTGCTGCACATCGATCCATACCTCGCGTTGGTCCTGGTCGTGCCCGGCCTGTTCGTCATCGGCGCCGTAGTGCAGCGCCTGATCCTGGCGCCGCTGCGGACCGAGCCGGCGATGCAGATATTCGCCACGTTCGGCTTGCTGATGCTGCTGCAGAATGTCGTGCTCGCCGTCACGCGCGGCACCGCCTATGCCGTCGGCGGGCCGGAGGCGCAGGCCAGCGTGGATATCGGCGGCGTGCAGGTCGGCCTGGTGCGGTTGATCGCCCTCGTGGCGGCCAGCCTGGTCGCTGGCGCGCTCGGCCTGTTCCTGAAGCGGAGCATGCTGGGCCGGGCGATCCGGGCGGTGGCGCAGGACCGTTCGGCGGCGCGGCTGATGGGTGTGGACGTGGAGCGCATCTACATGCTGACCTTCGGCATCGGCGCCGCGTTGGCCGGGCTGGCCGGCTGCCTGTTGGCGCCGATCTATTCGCTGTCGCCGCAGATCGGCACCAACTTCATCCTGCCGGCGTTCGCGGTCGTCGTGCTCGGCGGGCTGGGCAGCGTGCTGGGCGCCTATGTCGGCGGCTTCATCGTCGGGCTGACGGAGGCGTTCGCCGGGTTCTACCTGGATCCGTCATTGAAATACGCCGTGCTGTTCGCCGTGTTCATCGGCGTGCTGATCGTACGGCCGTCCGGGCTGTTCGGCCAGGTCGGCGCGGAAGAGGTCGGCCTGCGTGCCGAGTGAGGTGCTGGCCCCGGCCGCGACCCGGCACCGCCGGCCGGCCGTGCCCGTAAAGACCTTCCTGGGCGAGTTGCCATGGGCGCTGCTCGCGATCGCGGCGCTGGCCGGGCTGGTGTATTTCTATTCGGGCGACAGCTTCACGCTCAATACCTTGGCGGCGGCGCTGCTGTTCGCCGGGTTGTCCAGTGCGTGGAACATCATCGGCGGGTTCGGCGGGCAGTTCTCGCTCGGGCACAGCGTGTTCTTCGCGGTCGGCGCCTACACCACCGCGAACCTGTACCTCAAGGCGGGGGTGTCTCCCTGGATCGGCCTGCTTCCGGCGGCGGCGCTGGCGGCTTCCGTTGCGTGCCTGATCTCGTGGCCGGTATTCCGGCTGCGCGGGCCGTTCTTCGCCATCGCCACCATGGCGTTCACCGAGGTCGCTCTCGCACTCGGCAACTACATGACGTCCGTTACGGGCGGCACCAGCGGCATGTCGATCCCGTTCCGCCTCGGCCTGGCCAACATGATCTTCCGCAACCGGCTGTCCTATGCGTGGCTGATGCTGGGCTTCGCGGCGTTGTGTTTGCTGATCGTGCTGGCGATCAACCGCTCGCGCCTCGGCTACTATCTCCAGGCGGTGCGCGACAACGAGCAGGCGGCGCGGGCCGCCGGCATCAGCGTGCTGCGGGTCAAGCTGACCGGCATGGCGATCAGCGCGGCGTTGACCGGGATCGGCGGCGGCCTGTTCTTCATGCAGGTGCGCGTTGCCGACCCGGCGGCGCTGCTTTCGTTGTTCGATTTCGGCGTGAAATTCGCCCTCGTGGCCCTCATCGGCGGCCTCGGCACCGTGTACGGTCCGGTGCTGGGCGCGCTCGTGGTCATTCCGCTGGAGAACTGGCTGCGGGCGGAATTGGGCGGTATCCTGCCTGGCGCCAACCTGATCGTGTTGAGCCTGTGCCTGATCCTCGCGTCGTTGTTCATGAAGCGCGGCATCGTCGGCGCGCTCACCGCGAGCTGGCGCAGGGTCCGGCGGTGAGCCAACCCTTGCTCGACGTCCGTGGCGTCTCGAAACGGTTTGGCGGGCTGCTCGCGGTCAACCAGGTTTCGTTCTGCGTGCAGCAGGGCGACCTGGTCAGCATCATCGGGCCGAACGGCGCCGGCAAGACCACGCTGTTCAACCTGCTGACCGGGCAATTGGCGCCCAGCGCCGGCCAGGTGGTGTTCGACGGCCAGGATATCGGCGCGCTGTCGCCCAACCGCCGGGCCCGGCTCGGCCTTGGCCGCACGTTCCAGATCTCGCAGACGCTGACCTCGCTGACGGCGATCGAGAACGCGATGGTCGGTGCCTTCCTGCGCCATGCGGGCCTGCGCGACGCGGCACGGCGGGCGGAGGAGGTGCTGCACCTGGTGGGCCTGTCCGACCGCGCCGGCGTGCGCGCCGGGATCCTGACGCTGAGTGAACGGCGGCGGCTCGAAGTGGCGCGCGCCCTGGCGCTCGACCCACGCATCGTGCTGCTTGACGAGGTGATGGCCGGGTTGAACCCGACCGAGGTCGGCGAACTAGTGGACCTGGTGGAGGGCCTGAACCGCGAGGGCCACACCTTCCTGGTGATCGAGCACAATCTCAAAGTGGTGCGGCGCTTCTCCCACCGGGTGATCGTGGTCGACCGCGGCGCCAAGCTGGCCGAAGGCACGGCGGACGAGGTGCTGCGCGACCCGCGCGTGGTGGAAGCCTATGTCGGGCGGCAGCGCGTATCATGAGCACGCCGGCGCTCGTGGTGGACAAGGTCGATGCCGGCTACGGCGACGCCGCCGTGTTGTTCGGGGCCTCGTTCACCGTGAACGAGGGGGAGATCGTCGCCATCGTCGGCGCGAACGGGGCCGGCAAGACCACGCTGCTCTCGACCGTTGCAGGGCTGGTGCCGGCCCGCGCAGGACGCGTCGTCTTCCGTGGCCGCGATATCACGAACCGGGCCGCCCACAAGCTGCCGGGCGACGGCCTGGCGCTGGTGCCGGAGGGGGGCCGGCTGTTCCCCTTCATGACGGTGGAGGAGAACCTGATGCTCGGCGCCTACTCCCCCGCCAACCGCGGCGGGCTGCCAGTGCGGCTGGCGGAGGTGATGGACATCTTCCCCATCCTGCGCGAGCGCCGGTCCCAGGAAGCCGGCAAGCTCTCCGGCGGCGAGCGCCAGATGTGCGCCATTGCACGGGCGCTGATGTGCCGGCCGACCTTGCTCATGCTGGACGAGCCCTCCGTCGGCCTGTCGCCGCTGATGGTCGGGCGGGTGTTCGAGATCACCGAGCGGCTGGCCCGGCGCGAAGGCCTGACCGTGGTCATCGTGGAACAGAATGTCACCGAGGCGCTCGAGGTCGCGGACCGTGCCTACATCCTGGACCACGGCCAGACCGTGCGCGAGGGCGCCGCCACGGCACTCCGGCAGGACAGGGAGATCCAGGCGACCTACATGGGATTGTGACCCGGCCGCCGCGACACTTCCTCGAGTGATCCTGCTGGCTTACTGGTCCAGGCTGAGCGCAGCTTCCGCAGTCTTGACGGCCTCTTGCGCCTTGGTCAGCCGATCCTGCTGATCCTTGTCGGCTTGGTCGATCAGGTCCGAATACGACTTCCAATCGCTCGCCAAAGCTGGCGGCATTCCGGCACTGAGGCGAGCGCGAAGGCGCGCCATCTGCTGTTGGCGCGAGAGTTTGGCTGGCTGCTCGGTCCAATCGTCGTCATACACGCCGACGCCGCAAACCTGGTCGTCTGCCCTGATGTAGTAAGTCGTTTTCGGCACGGCCACAGAGCTGCCCGGCCGAGGGAACAAGTAGCGGATAGTGAGAACGCGGTTGGGTTGAGCCGTTTCGAGCATCTTGGCGATGAAGTAGTTGCCCGTTGGATCGTGCAGGTCCCGCACCTGATGATCGCGAAGCCCGGTGCTTGGATGGGCCGTCATCACGCCGTCCGGCCCAACGCAGAAAACGTACGTGTCTTGGGTCCTGAAGCCGTTCTGCCCGGCATTGAATTCAGCCAGTGCTTTGACCTTGTCGGCTTTGACCGCCGCCGTGACGCGTTGGAGCATGTAGCGGGCTTCGCTCTCGCCGGAGGCTCCGCAGTCGCCTGGCGCTTCGGCAAAGCCGCACGCGCTTGCCGAAGCGAGCGGTACGCCAGAGAGGAAGAAGGCAAATAGGAGCAGGTTGATGACGGCTCGTGCTTGCGGCATGACTTTCTCCTTCGTTGCGGTCCTGGTTGAGGTCGAGATCGGCTTGGCACTGATTAGGTCAAGCGGCCCCGGGCTTGGGCGTGCTGGTCAGTTGTGCGACCAACGTTCCACTGCCTGAGTGCGTGTTGGCAATCGAAATGTCAGTGTTGTTGCCGACGCTGGTGGCCTTCACGATGCTCTCGTCGAAGCCGGACATGCCGATCGTCTCGGCGTGACTGGATCCCTGCTCGATTGCGGCGTCAGCCGCCCGGCGGGATCGCTCCTGTCGCAGGGCAAAATGCACTGGAACCGCTGCGGAGGAGCTTGGGAATGTAACTGCCGGATGTGTCTAGGCTGACGGGCCGGGAACGGCTGTCCGAGACAGGTTCAGGCGCCTAGACCCGCCGCGGGATGCCACCCGGCGCTCGGCGCGAAACCTTGGCTACGATCGCCCCCTCCCTCGAGGGGAAGGGGCGAGAAGGTCGGTTAAATGCGGCCCAGTACCAGCAGGACGATCAGGATCAGGACTATCAGGCCGATACCGCCTGTGGGGCCGTAACCCCAGCCGGAGCTGTAGCCGTAGCCGCCGCCGCCGAGCAGAAGAACGATCAGGATTATAACGAGTATGGTACTCACGGGTGA
Source organism: uncultured Acetobacteraceae bacterium (assembly GCA_964247705.1). Taxonomy (GTDB): domain Bacteria; phylum Pseudomonadota; class Alphaproteobacteria; order Acetobacterales; family Acetobacteraceae; genus LMUY01. The sequence goes on from CAXTVQ010000020.1 coordinate 49,853, forward strand.
CACCCCTTCCGGTGTTGCTTGCCGCATGCCAACGTGTTGCGGTCCCGTAAGTTCTGACGCGAGCGTGCCTGAGCCTTGACCTTTGTGAATCCGAAAGGGGTGTGTCAGCCGCGCCGCAGATGGCGGCCCAGGAAGTCGAGGGTACGGTGCTGCGCCTGGTCCGCCGCAACCGGGTTGAAGCTGTCGCGCTCGTCGCAGCCGAAGCCGTGACCGGCGCCCTCGTACACGTAGATCTCGGTCCCGGGTTGGGACGCGCGGATCGCCTCGACGTCGGCCATCGGGATGCCGTGGTCTTCGGCGCCGAAATGGAGCTGCACGGCGCAGCGCGGCAACTCCTCGCGTGTGGCCGCGATGCCGCCGCCATACCAACCGACCGCCGCCTCGAACTGGTCGGCCCGTGTGGCGCCCCACCAGGCAATCGTGCCGCCCCAGCAATAACCGACGATGCCGATCGAAGAGGTGCCGAGCGCATCCGCCGCGGCCAACACGTCCGCCATCGCGCCCTCGTTCGGCACCTGGGCCCGCAACGCCATGCCGCGCTTGCGGTCCGCCTCGCCGTAGCCGAGTTCGACGCCGGGTTCGGCGCGGTCGAACAGCGCGGGCGCGATCACGAGGTAGCCCTCCGCGGCGAAGCGGTCGCAGACCCGGCGCATGTGGCTGTTCACGCCGAAGATCTCCTGGATCACCACCAACCCAGCGACGGCGTCCGCGGGGCCGGCCTTGTAGGCGCCGAGCTTATGGCCGTCGGTGGCAGTCAACTCGATCATCTGTCCCATTTCGTCGCTCCTTGATTGGTGGAAGGGTGGCAGTGGCAGGCAGGTGGGGGTAGGAGGCCGCATGGTCGAGATCATAAACCTGCGCAAGGCACGTAAGGGCAAAGTACGTGCTGAGAAGGCCACCGAAGCGGCCGAGAACCGCGCCCGCCATGGCCGCACCCGCGCCGAACGCGACCGCGAGGACGCAGAGGCCGAGCAGGTGCGCCGGGTGCTGGACGGCGCCCAGCTTGATGACGGCAAGTCGGAACGGCCGTGATCTTCTTCCTGGTCAAGGTGATCGAGGCGGCGCTGCTGCCCTCGGCGTTGCTGGTGGAGTGCGCGGTCGCCGGCTTGCTGCTGCGGCGGTGGTTGCTGGGCCGCGCGCTGCTGGTACTGGGCGTGGCGGGGCTGGCCGCCTGCCTGGTGCTGCCGGTCGACTCCTGGGCGCTCGGCCCGCTGGAGGACCGGTTCCCTGCCATTGCCGCCTTTCCGGCCCGGGTGGACGGCGTGATCGTGCTGGGGGGCGCGATCGATGAACTGACCAGCCGCGACCACGGCGACCCCGTGCTGAACGAGGCCGCCAACCGCATTACCACATTCGCCATCCTCGCCCGGCACTATCCCGCGGCAAAGCTCGTCTTCACCGGGGGGTCCGGCGCGCTGACCGCGGGTTCCAGCGAGGCGGAGTATGCCCGCATCCTGCTCACCGGATTGGGGGTGGCGCCGGACCGCGTGACGTACGAGGACCGCTCCCGCACCACGGTGGAGAATGCCGTGTTCAGCCGGGACCTGGTGCATCCCGCACCCGGCGAGGTGTGGGCGCTGGTCACCTCCGCCAGCCACATGCCGCGCGCCGTGGGCGTGTTCCGCGGCGCCGGGTGGGACGTGCTGCCGTGGCCGACCGGGCCCAAGTCGCGCACCGGGCTGTTCCCATTGTCCCGCCCGTTCGGCGCCAAGCTCGCGTTGCTGGACGCGGCGGCGCACGAATGGGTCGGGCTGGCCGGCTACTGGCTCACCGGCAGGACGGGCTCGCTGCTGCCGTCCCCCCAGGCCCCCACTTCGTCGAGCGGCTCCTGAACGCCCTCCACGTCCCGCAGCTTGCGCGCGACCACGCGGGTGCGGGTGCGGGCGTCCTCGATCGTGCGGGCCATGGTGCCGGCGTTGCGGCCGAGCCGTTCCAGTACCTCGTCCATCCGCACCATCTCCTGCCGGGTCGCACCTAGCAGCCGGCCGATCTGCTCGGCTTTCTGCTCCAGTGCCAACGTGACGTAGCCGAGGTGCACCGTGCGCAGCAGCCCGGGCAGCAGCCCCGGCCCCATCAGCAGGACGCGGTGGTCGCGGCCTAACTCGTCCACCAGGCCCGGCATGCGCGCGGCCTCGGCGTAGAGCCCGTCGGTCGGCAGATAGAGTACGGCGAACTCGGTGGTGAGCGGCGGCGCGATATACTTGCTGGAAATCCGCCGCGCCTCGACACGCAATACCGCCTCGAGTGCCCGTCTGGCCGCTCGCTCCCCCTCCGCGTCGCCGGACGCCGCCGCATCCAGCAGTCGTTCGTAATCGGCCAGCGGAAGCTTGGCATCGATCGGCAGCAACGGGCGGCTGCCGCCTTGGCCCGGCATGCGGACGGCGAACTCCACCACCCGGCCTTCGCCGATCGGCACGTTGCTGTCGTAGCTGCCCGCCGGCAGCAGGTCGTCCAGCAACGTGCGCAACTGCGCCTCGCCCCAGCCGCCGCGGGTTTTCACGTTGGAGAAGATGCGCTTGAGGTCGCCGATGCCGGCGCTGACGGCCGCCACCTCGCCCATCGCCTTCTGCACGGCGGCGAACTGCTCCAGCACGCGGCCGAAGCTCGTGCTCATTTGCTGCTCCACCGCCGCGTGGAGCTGGCTGCCGACGGTCCGCTCGATCGTGGCCAGCCGGGCGGCGCTCGCTTCGGCCATCTCGCGCAGCTTCATTTCGAGCAGCAGCGCCGTGCGGCCGGTGGCCTGCTGCGCCTCCATCCGCACCTGCTCGAGCTGGCTGGAGAGCATGCGTTCGCCGGCCTGCATTTGCGTCCGCGCCGCCTCGATACCTTGGTGGGACGCTACGGCCGCCGCCTGCACGGCCGCGTTGCCGCGCAGCACCGCGGCCAGGATGGCCAGCAGCAGCACCGCCCCCAAAGCGAGCAAGGCCGCGACGACGGCCGGCCAGGGGATATCGCCGATAGACACAACGCGCTCCACGGGGTTTCCTACGCTGCGCCTTTCGAGTCGCTCGAATCGCTAGGAACTGATTGATGGCCGAGCCGCACAAGCTGCCGATCGTAACTCTCGGCGCGCTCGGCGTCGTGTTCGGCGACATCGGCACCAGCCCGCTCTACGCCGTGCAGCAGTGCTTCACCGACGAGCCGTCCTTCGCCAAGGACCCGGCGCTGATCGTCGGTGTCCTTTCACTGATCGTGTGGTCCATTATCCTGGTCGTCTGCCTGAAATACGCGACCTTCATCCTGCGCGCCGACCATGACGGCGAGGGCGGGACGCTGGCCATGCTCGGCCTGATCCGCACCAAGGTCCCGGCGGCGAAGTTCGCCCGTCCGGCAGCGTTGACCTTGCTGGTGCTGTTCGGTTCGGCGCTGCTCTACGGCGACGGGGTCGTGACGCCGGCGATCTCGGTGCTCTCGGCGGTCGAGGGGCTGAAGGTCGCCAGCCCAAGCTTCGGTTCCGTCGTCGTGCCGCTCTCGGCCGCAATCCTGCTGGCCCTGTTCGTCGTCCAGCATCTGGGGACGGAGCGGGTCGGCCGCCTGTTCGGCCCCGTGATGCTGCTGTGGTTCGCCGTCATCGCCATCCTCGGCCTGATCAGCGCCGTGCAGCATCCGGCGGTGCTGGCCGCGTTCAACCCGCTCAACGGTTTGCGGCTGCTGTTCGGCCACGGCTGGCCGGGTTACGCGATCCTCGGCGCCGTCGTGCTGTGCTTCTCGGGCACGGAGGCGTTGTTCGCCGACCTGGGCCATTTCGGCCGCCGCCCGATCGTGCTTGCCTGGTACCTGATCGTGCTGCCGGCGCTTGGGCTGAACTACCTGGGCCAGGGCGCGCAGTTGCTGCAGGACCCGGGGGCGGCGGACAACCCGTTCTTCGCCATCGTGCCGCACTGGGCCGTGATCCCGATGGTGCTGTTGGCCACGGTGGCCACGGTGATCGCATCCCAGGCGCTGATCTCGGGGGCGTTCTCACTAACGCAGCAAGCGATCAACATGGGTTTCGCCCCGCGCTACCGCGTGGTCCACACGTCCGAGGAGACGCGCGGGCAGGTGTACATGCCGGTGATCAACTACGCGCTGATGATCGGGTGCCTGGCTCTGGTGTTGGGTTTCCGCTCCTCCGCGGCCCTCGGCGCCGCGTATGGGCTGGCGGTGATCGGGACGATGACGGTCACGTCGATCACGTTCTTCGTGGTGACCCGCCGGGTGTGGGGGTGGGCGCTCGCGGGGTCGGTGGCGCTCTGCGGATTTTTCCTGGTGATCGATCTGGCCTTTCTCGGCGCCAACCTGGCCAAGCTGTTCTCCGGCGCCTGGGTGCCGTTGCTGATCGGCAGCTTCGTGTTCGGCGTGCTCGCGATCTGCACGGAGGGCCGGTCGCGGTTCCGAAAGGCGCTTGCCGGGTGGGCGATGCCGTTGACGGATTTCATGGGCCTGGCAAAGGACTGGAAGCAGCGCGAGGGCGGCGGGGCCGTGTTCCTGACCGAGTCGCCCGATACGGTGCCGCTGGTCGGCCGCCATGAATGGCTGCGCAGCCATGTGCGCCACGAGCAGGTGTTGCTGCTGCGGATGGAAACGACGCGGCACCCGCACGTGCCGCCGGAGGAGCGGCTGAGCATCGAGGACCTTGGCGACGGTATTTTCCGCGGCGTGGCCCGGTTCGGCTTCATGCACAACCCGGACCTGTCCGAGGCGCTGCAGGACGGCGCGCCGTTCGATAGCGGCGAAGCCATTTTTTTCCTGCCGCAGGTCTCGGCGATCGGTACATGGCCCTGGTGGCGGCGGGCGCTGCGCCGGATCTACCTGTTCCTGACCCGCACCGGCCTTACCCCCGTGGAATACTTCAACCTGCCGCCCAACCGGGTGGTCTCAGTCGGGCTCGAATTGGACGTGTAGCGAGACCGCCTCATGCGCGGCCGACCGGGCCGAACGCCGAATGTCCGTTCACACGCACGACGCCCGCAAGCAGCCGCAGGGCGTCTGGCCCGCCCTGGTCCCGCAGGTAGCCACCTTCCATCTCGCCGGCCAGTGCCTCGGCTTGCTCGGCAATGATCTCGGCCGCCCGGCGCAAGGCTTCGCGGGACAACAGCAGTTGAAGGTCGTCAGACAGCACGTTCCAATCGGCGAGCATTTCTGGGCTCCATTTGGTGTCACGCCCTTCTGGCTCGGTTGCGCCGCGGATCTGCGAAGCCGCGCGGCAGACCCGGATATAGAGGCGAATGGTTAACAGCTTCTTGGCGCCGAGCATCACGGCAGCGTGATAAAGACCGCGTTCAGGACGGCGTGGTCAGCTCCGCCGCGCCAACTCGTACAGCGCCACGGTCGCCGCAGCAGAGACGTTGAGGCTCTCCATGCTGCCCGGCATGGACAAGCCCGCCACCTCGTCGCAGGTCTCGCGCACCAGCCGCCGCATGCCAGGCCCTTCCGCGCCCAGCACCAATGCGACCCGGCGTTCGGCCAGCGCCGGACCGTTCAGCGGTTTGCCGCCTGCATCCATCCCAACCGTCCATAGCCCGGCTGCTTTCAGGGCGACAAGCGTGCGCGACAGGTTGACCGCGCGCAGGAGCGGCACCGTTTCCAGCGCGCCGGATGCAGCCTTTGCCAGGGCGCCGGTTTCCTCCGGAGCATTGCGGTCCTGGGTGATGACGCAAGCTGCGCCGAACGCGGCGGCCGATCGCAGCACGGCGCCGATGTTGCGCGGGTCGCTCACCTGATCGAGCACCAGCACAGCGCCTGGCCGCTCCAGCACGGCGGCGAGCAACGGGGTGCCGAGCACGTCGGCGAGCAGGGCCACGCCCTGATGGACAGCGTCCCGCCCGAGCAGTTGGTCGATCTTCGCCCGGTCTGACCGCTCCGGCATTAGCGGCCAGGGTTGCGGGCGCCGTGCCAACAGGGCGGCCTCCGCCTCCTCGGTCACGATCAGGCGGCGCAGGCGGCGGGCCGGATTACCCAAAGCCGCGTCCACGGCGTGCAGGCCGTAGAGCCAGACGGCGCCGCGGGGCGTCTCGGCCGCGCGCGCGCCGTGGGAGCCCCGTGGCTCCGTCTGGTGGCCGGGATGGGGCCGCGTGTCTACCGGCCGGGCTGGCCGGGCGTCCGCCGCGCGGGCGGGACGGGGATCCGGCCTGGTGTCGTTGGGACGGGTCTCGGCCGGTCTGGTGGCGGGCCGGGCCGATGGAGGCCGGGTGTCGGTATGGAACGGGCGGCCCGGGGCGACGCGCGGAGTGGCATCCGGCCGTCCGCCCGGCCCGCCGACGCGAGGCTTTCCAGGCCCGGCATTGCGGCCAGCTTGCGAGCCGTCGCGGCTGCCAGGGGGGCCGTTTCGACCGTCGGGGGGACCATTACGGCCACTGGGTGGGCCGTTCCGCCCTCCTGGCGAGCCATTCCGGCCACCGGGTGGGCCATTCCGGCC